>DATNID010000045.1:0-173189 GCA_035604615.1 Allostellaceae bacterium
CGCCGGCGGGACCACCACCATCGCCGCCGCCAACGTGACGCTCCAAGGCAGCAACAGCGCCCATGGGGGCTTCGCCCAGATCGGCTTCGCCGGGGCCGGCGCCACCGGCGCCGTCACGGTCGCGACCAGCGGCGATGTGACGCTCACCGCCGGCACCGCCGGCTGCGTCGCATCTTGCATCGGCGCGCCCTACGCGCAGATCGGGCATGGCGGCTTCGAATTCTCCGGCAGCGCGGGCGGCGCCATCACCGTGACCGCGGGCGGCAATGTCACCCTGACCGCCACCGGCGCGCCCTTTGCCTATGCCCAGATCGGCAACGGCGACGCCTCGCTGAGCACCTTCGGCAACGACGTGTCCGGCAACATCATCATCACAGCCGGCGGGACGGTATCGGTCACCAGCAATTCTTCGCCCGCCTTCATCGGCAACGCCACGACAGGCGGGACGTCGAGCGGCGACCTCGTGCTGATCGGCGCCGCGCTCACATCGAGCGGCGGCGCGCTCGAGAATTTCCTCCAAGCCGACATTCAAGGCGGCGACGTCACCCGCGGCGTGACCTCGCCGCTGTCGGCCAGCGGCATCCAGAACGACATCTTCTATGACAGTCCCCACACGCTGACGGCCCTGGTCGCGGGCAGCATCGATATCGAGGGCAACATCCAGAACGCCGGCAGCGGCGCCGTCAACGTCGTCGCCGGGTGGGACGGGACGCACGGCCTTGCCCTCCCCAGCACCACGTTCAACCTCGCCGACATCACCGGCCACCCGAGTTCCTTCGCCAACAACAGCGGCGCGGTCACGGTCGGCAACGGCGACCAGCTCGAGACCATCGCCGTCGGCAGCCTGCAGGGCGCGACCACGATCCTCGGCGCCAGCTTGACCTTGCAGGGCTCCGTCAACGCCGAAGCCGGCGCCCAGGTCGGCTACAACACCTCGAACGATTTCGGCGTCACCGCGACCGGCCCCATCAACGTGCAGGTCACCGGCGACGTGATCCTCACCGCCGGCCAGCACAACTTCGAGATCGGCAGCTACGTCCAGATCGGCCATGGCGGGCTCGGCGAGGGCGGATCGGGAAGCACGTCGAGCACTACCAGCGCCGCCTCCATCACCGTCAATGCCGGCGGCACGGTGACGCTCAGCGGCGGCGAGGGTGCGCAGTCCTACGCCCAGATCGGCCATGGCGGCTTCCAATCGATCGCGATCGAGAGCGGATCGTTCGCCGAGAACGGCCTCATCTCGGTCACCGGCGGAAGCATGAGCCTGTCGGGCGGAGCGGGCAGCTTCGCCTATGCCCAGATCGGCCATGGCGGCGGCGACGCCGGCGTGTTCACGGATGGCGTGTCGCTGACGCTCGGCGGCGCCATCACGCTGTCGGCGCCCACTGGCAGCATCGTGCTGACCGGCGGCAGCGGCAGCGACGCCTACGCGCAGATCGGGCATGGCGGCAGCTCGCTCGGCCTTTCGTTGGGGACCTTCTCGGCGAGCGGGACCATCGGCATTACCGCCCAGAGCGTCATGCTCACCGGCAATGTCGGGTCCGACAGTTACGCGCAGATCGGCCATGGCGGCGCCTTCAGCGTCCTCGGCGCCACCGGCGATATCGGGCTGACGCTCTCCGGCGACGTGAACCTCGCCGGCGGGAACGAGATCGATACCCAAGGCGCCTACGCCCAGATCGGCAATGGCGGCTTTAGCGCTTCCGGCGATGTCGGCGGCGAGATCACCGTCTCCGGGGCGAACGCGACCCTCACCGGCGGCGCCGGGAACGCGGCCTATGCGCAGATCGGCCATGGCGGCGCGTTCGACTTCGGGACCGCCTCCGGCGATATCGGGCTGACGCTCGGCGGCAATCTGACGCTCAAGGGCAATGTCGGCTTCTCGGCCCAAGGCTCCTACGCCCAGGTCGGCAATGGCGGCTATGAGGGCTTCGGCAGCGCCACCGGCACGATCACCGTCCAAGCCGCCAATGTGACGCTCACCGGCGGCGAAGGGCAAAGCGCCTACGCGCAGATCGGCAATGGGGGGAGCAACTTCAACCTTCAACTCGATCCGGCCTCGATCGCCGAAAGCGGCGACATCACCGTGACGGTCGATCCGCTCGCTTCGTTCGGAACGCTCATGCTCACGGGCGGCGTGGGTTCGGGTGCCTACGTGCAGATCGGCAATGGGGGCGATTCGGTCAACGCCGGCGTCTTTGCGAATTCCGGCGACATCGCCATGACCGGCGCCATTGCCGTGACGGCGGGGCAGGTCGCGCTCGCCGGCAGTTCCGGCCTGCATTCCTACGCGCAGATCGGGAATGGCGGCGCCAGCGCCAACATCGATGCTTCGGCGTCCGGCAGCATCTTGATCGGCGACGCCGGCTCGACCGTCGCGGTGACGCTCGGCGGCAGCAGCCAGAGCATCACGCTGACCGGCGGAACCGGCGGCGGCGCCTATGCGCAGATCGGCAATGGCGGGATCTCCTCGAACGCCACCGCGACCGGCGGCGCGGTCACCGTGACGGTCAGCGGCGCCGGCTCGAGCCTCGCCTTGAGCGCCGGCCCCAGCGACGGCTCGGGCGACTACGCCATGATCGGGAACGGCGACCCGCTGGCGTTCAGCACAGGCAACGTCAGCGGCGACGTCACGGTCACGGTGGGCGGCACGACGACCCTCACCAACACCGGAGATTCTGTAGCCTTTATCGGCAATTTGACCTCGTCGGGCACCGCTGCCGGCAACGTGACGCTCACGACCGGCGCGATCGTCAACGCCAACGGCGCGGTCGAGAACCTCATCGACTACGTGCTCGGCGGCGGCGTCTCCGACAGCGAGAGTCTGACGCTCAACCTCACCGGCGGCGGCGTCCTCTCCCTGACCGGCGGCAGCATCAGTATCGACAGCGCCCAGACCCTCACGCTCAACGCGCCGCTCGGAACCATCGATCTCGAGGGCAGCTTCTCCAACGCCGGGGCGGGCGCGCTGAACGTCACCGCCGCGTCGATCATCCTTGCCGGGAGCGCCACGACCGCGGGCGGCGCGATCACCTTCAACGGCCCCGTCGTCATGGCCGACGATCTCACCGTCGCGACCAACGGCGGAGAGGTGGCGAGCGGCGCGAACATCACCTTCAACGGCACGCTCGACGATCTTCCGGGCTTTCCCGGAAGCGCGGGCATCCCGCTCGACGCCGGCAGCGCGGGCGTGATCGCGATGCTGGGCGCGGTCGGCGGCATCACGCCCATCGCCTACTTCGCCGTCGACTCGGCCGCGAGCGTGCAACTCCACGGCAACATCATTACCCAAGGGTCCGCCGTGACGTTCAGCGGCATGCCCGTGACGCTGGCGACCAACGTGACCATCGACACGACGGGCAACACCGCCGTTCCCGACGGTAATATCGTGTCCTTCGGCTCCGGCTCGACCGTCGACAGCACGAACGGAACGCAGTCCCTCACCATCACTGCCGGGGTCAACAACGTCACCTTCGGCGACGCGGTCGGCCAAGGCCATCCGCTCGGCGGGCTGACGGTGACCGCCGGCAGCTTCGACGCATCTTCCAAGGTCTCGACCAACGGCCCGCTCCACGTTACGACCTCGGTCGGCGACGGCGAGGAAGACGGTCACATCAACTTTGCCGACACCGTGACCACCGGCGGCGGCGCGTTCGGCGCGTCGGCGACGGGCAGCGATCCCATGATCGACGTCAACGGCGCCGTCACCACCGCGGGCGGCCCCGTCACTCTCAGCGCATCGGGCACCAGTGGCGCCACGATCACCATCGAGAACATCACGGTGACGACGGGCGGCGGCGCCTTCAGCGCCTCGGCGACGGCGGCCGATCCCACGGTCACCGTCTTGGGCACTGTTTCCACCGGAGGCAGTTCGTTCAGCGCGAGCGTGACCGATACCGACGCGGGCGAAATCGATATCGACGGGACTGTGAACACGTCAGGTGGCCCGGTGAACCTCACCGCGTCGGGCAGCGGGGACGCCACCATCAGAATCGAGGGCGGCTCGGTGACGACGAACGGCGGAACGGTCACTCTCTCCGCCAGCACCACCGGCGTTGGCGCCGACGAGATTTATGCTGCGGCGTTGTTCATCGACGGCTCGATATCGAGCGGCATCGGCAACGTGAACGGCACGGCGACGGCGACCGGCTCGGGCGAGGCGGCGATCGAGACTTCCGCGGGCATCATCACGGCCACGACGGGCTCCGTCAGCCTGACGGCGATGAGCCCTCCGCTCGCCGAAATGGACCTCACCGGCACGATCCAAATCACCGGGAACGGCAACATCACGCTTCTCACCAGCGATTCATTGATGCTGCTCGACGGCCCCCTCATCACCAACGGCGGCACCCTCAGCGCGACCGCGTCGGGACCGGGCAGCATCATGCAGGTCAACTGCGGCTGCGGCACGCCCATCCAAACGGGCAATGGCACCGTCGTGCTGGAGGTGAACGGCGTGGGCAGCGAATTGGTGATCGACGATCCGCTGGTGCTATCCGGCCCGACCACGTTGGTCTCCCAGGGATCGCCGAACCAGCCCTCTGTGATATTCAACGGTGGCGTCAGCGGGAACTTCCCGCTGACGATCGCCACCGACGGCACGGTCAGCCCCAGCCCGCTCGGCTATCCGTACACTCCGCTGACCTACGAAGAGTTCACGACCGGCATCTTCCCCAGCAGCAACGGGACCGGCGCGACCGGCGTCGGCAGCACCGATCCGGGGGGCGTCATCAACCAGCCGGGCGACCTGCTGAACAATCCAAATCCGATCTATACCGTTCTGCTGCCGCCGCCGGGACCGCCGCTGCCGCCTGACTTCATTCCGCCGCCGCCGCCGCCGCCGGAAGAGTTCACGTTCGATACCGGATCCATCGACACGGGCACCGGCCCGCCGGCCCTGACCTCGGTCACCGATCTCGATGTCGGCCGCGAGATCTTTGCCGGCATCTCTCCCGGCTTCGGCGCCGGCTTCGACCTCGGGTTCATCGATCCGCTCTTCTTCGTGCCCCCGGTCACGCTCGCCCAGCAGCCGCAACCCAAGCCGGAGTCGCCGGATACGCTGCTCTCCGGCATCGGCGGCCATCTGTTCCAGTCGCAGCGAACCTTCGTGCATCATGATGCGGCCAACGACCCGTCCGAGGGCGGCTCGGACCAGGGCAATCGCTCGTTGTGGTTCGCGATCCTGAACGGCGAATGACGCGATGACGCGGTTTGCCAAGCGCGGCAGAACCCCATAAGCTGGGGGCTCGGGCTCAGGCACGGTTATCGAAGCAACGCGATGTCGCCGGATACGGCTCAGCAGGTCCAGCACGCGGTCACGGTGGGGCTGACCTACCTGTTCGCGGCGTTCCTGCCGTTCCTCCAGCGCCAGTCGCAATTCTATTGGCCGTTCCTGGTCTCGACGCTCGCGGTTGCGCTGCTGGTCTGGCGCTTCGCGCGGCACGAGGAGGAAACCGGCGCGAGCTGGCGCGAGTTCCGCCGCCGCTATCTCGGCCGTGCCCTGTGGTGGCATCCCTCGGCGCGCGTCGACTACCGCTACTATCTTGTCAACGCCGTCGTCTATCCGCTGATCGCGGCACCGGCGCTCGTCACCGGCGCCGCCATCGCGAGCGGTCTCGATGGCGCGTTCCGCCCCATCCTCGGTACGCCGCACGGGCTCGGCGAGGCGGGCTGGGCGATGAAGCTCGCCTTCACGCTGCTGTTCTTCGTGGCCTACGATTTCGGCCGCTTCGTCGCCCATTCGGCGCTGCACGACGTGCCCCTGCTGTGGGAATTCCACAAATCGCATCATTCGGCCGAGGTGCTGACGCCGTTCACCGCGTTCCGCGTCCATCCGGTCGATCTCGGCGTGATGGCGTGGGGCTCGGCGATCACGACCGGGCTCGTCACCTGGGGATTCCAATGGCTCGGCGGCCCCACCATCACGTTCTACGAGTTCCTGCAGATGCACGTGCTGCTGTGGGGCTTCAACCTGCTCGGCAACTTGAAGCACTGGCAGGTCTGGATCTCGTATGGCCGGGTGCTCGACCGCTGGCTCATCAGCCCGGCGCACCATCAGCTTCATCACAGCGCCGAGGCGCGGCATTTCGGGCGCAATCGCGGCTTCGAGATTGCGCTGTGGGACCGGCTCTATGGTACGCTGGCGCTGCCGCGCCGCGGCGAGACGTTCCGCATGGGTCTCGGCGACGGCACGGATGGGAGCTGGCATCGCGTGTGGAAGCTCTATTTCTGGCCGCTGTGGTCGGCCTCGCTGCGGGCGATCGGGCGCGGCGAGCCGGTCGCCGGCCGCGCGGCGGCGAGGCGCTAGATGATCGTTCCCCTGACCGCCGCCTGCATCTCCGCCGCGGCGCTCTCCTATGGGGTCTCGGAGCCGGCGCTGTGGATGATCCTCAAGACCGAATCCGGCCGGGTCGGCGCCTGCACCGTCCAGTCCAACGGCAGCCATGATTGCGGCCCGGCGCAGATCAACGCCGAGACCTGGACCCTGCATTTCGCGCAGCTGCTGCACCGTCCGGTCGACGAGATGTTCTACGCCATCCGCGACAATGGCTGCTTCAACATCACCGCCGCCGCTTACATCCTGCGGCTCAAGGTCGAGGAGGCGCGCGGCGATGTGTGGGACGGCATCGGCCGCTACAACAGCGCGACGCCGGCCCTGAAGCACGCCTATCAGCAGCGCATTGCAGACGCCTACCGACGGCTCTACCCGCAAAGCCAGCGCTAGGCGCGGCAAAGTCCGGTGGCGTTGCGCAGAGCGGCGGCGATCCGCCGCCACAGCGGCTCGAGCTCGGCAGAATGGCCGTGCAGCGCCAAGGCCAGGATGATTCCCGCCGTGAGCAGCGGCCAGATCGGCCGCCCGGCCTGGCGATCGCGAAGATATGCGCGCGCGAACAGCGCCAGCGCCGCGCCGCCGATGACGAGGCCGACGACGACCTCGATCGCGCTGTGGGCGCCCAGCGTTACGCGCGACACCGCGATCGCGAGCACCAGGGCGGCGCCGGCCGCGCCCAAGGCGACACGCGGCCAGGACTCCGCCTCCGAAGCGGCGACCAGCGTCAGCCCGCCATAGACGACCGTGCTCATGCTGGTATGCCCGCTCGGGCTCTCGAGGCCGTCGATCGGCGTCGCGCAGCCACTCAGCCAGATCTTGAGGAGCGCGGTGGCGCCGCCGGCGAGAAGGACGGCCCAGCACCACGTCATCGCGACGCGTCGTCCGACCAGGGTCGCGAGCCAAAGGAGCGTGACGGCCGCTACCGGAAGCACCACGACCGCGTCGCCAAAGCTGGCTAGGAACCCCATGGGCCGCCGACACTAGGCGCAGGCACGTTGGCGCGCAACACCGCGCCCGCCCAGGGCGCGCGGGCGGGCGACGGCGCGATTGCGGCAGGCCGGCTTTTGTGGTATCAACGATGCACAATTGCATTTGTGTGGATAACGAGGGGGCGAAGCATGCTTAGATTTCTGATCGGCGTCGCGTCGGCCATGACGATCGCGGTTGTGCCGGCGTTGGGCTTCGCGCAAACCCCCACCACCCCACCTGCTGGCGGCGTGCCAACCACAACGACCACCACCGCAACGACGACCGCGACCACGGTTGGCGGCGCCGGATTGAGCACAGGCGCGATTGTCGGCGCCACGACAGTAGTCGTCGTGGGCGGCCTCGCCGTAGGCGCGAGCGCGTCGGGCGGCAGCTCCAACGCAACCGCAGTGGCAGGCCCGACCACCACGACGCGCTGAGCGTCCGGCTCCGAGTTAGGGAGCGGCTCGGGTCTCCGGGCCGCTCCTTTCATTGTCCGGGTCCCGGTCGTCAGGCGGGCCGGCGATAGATGATGATCTCGATCGGCGGCAGCAGCGGCGCCGCCACTTGGCGGCTCTTCCAGACATAGCCCGATCCGGGATCGATCCAATACTGGTTGACGAACGTCCAGTCGATCTCGGGCGCCGCGCCGCGTTCCTGCCACAGCTCGGTGCGGAGGCGAGCGCCGAGAATGTCGATCTCGTCGACGCCGGCCGGCTCGAATGTCGAGCGCACGACCACGCCGTCCTGATGGCGCGGTTCCAGGTCGAGCGTGCGCACGAATTCCTTGCTCGCGGCAAAATCGCCGCTCGGCCCGCCCACCGGGTCCGGGGTCAGGAAGACCGTCGCCTTCACGTCCTGCTCCAGGCCGTAGGTCTTCACCACGCGCCCGTTGCGGGTGACCAGCACTTCGCGCTTGGCCGAGATCCAATTCAGATCGATGCCGTCATTGGGCCCGAGCACGAGCAGCGCCTGCGGGCCGTCGCCCATGCGCGCCGCGATGCAGGCGTATTGGATACGATCGATGTCCGCGCGCGTCACGTGCAGGTCGTCGCCCTTCGCCGTACCTTCGCGCACGAATTTCGCGACCTCCGTCACATAGGTGTGGCCGCACGCAGCGCACACGGAAGCGCCGGCGCCGGCGAGGAATATTCTTCTGGCGATGGCAACCGGGGATGACATAAACTCCGCGCCCGCGAACATTATGCTTTGGGAGGGGTATGATGGCCGCTCGGGGAGCCGTTTTTCAAGGCGTCTTAGCCCTCGTCGTGCCCGTGCTGCTATGGCCGGCGACCGCGTCCGCGCAGCGGACCACCCTTCCTCCCGGCCTCATCGAACAGCTCAATCGCACGCAGTCGACCTCGCCCTACAATCCCGCCGAGCAATTGCTGTCGCCGCTCGATCAAGTTCGCCAGCAGCAGCAGCAGCAGACCAACCCGCAGACGGGTCTGCCGTCGCTGCCGTCGAACGGCTTCGATCAGCGCGACTTGCAGAGGGGCCAAGAGCGGCTCGGACCGCCGCAGCCGACATCGCAGATCGAGCTCGATTACTCGCGCCGCGCGGGGCTGCCGCTCGTCCAATACGGCTATGACGTGTTCCGTTCGCTCGTGCCCTCGCGCGGCGAGATACAGACCGGCGCGGTCGCCGACAATTATCGCCTCAGCATCGGCGACGAGCTCGTCATCACGCTGCAGGGCCAGGTCTCGCGCTCGCTCAGGACGCGGATCGACAGCGAGGGCCGCATCGTGGTTCCCGATCTTCCGCCCGTGCCGGGAGCGGGGCGCAGCTTCGCCGAAGTGCGCGGCGATCTCGAGCGCGCGGTCGCCGCGGCGTTCCTTAACACGTCGGTGTTCGTCTCGGTCGGAACGGTGCGCCAGATCGCGGTCTCCATACTCGGCGAGGCCAACGCGCCGGGCATCCGTCGCATGGGCGGTTTCGCGAGCGCACTCGATGCGCTGGCGATGGCGGGCGGCGTCAAGAACACGGGCTCGCTGCGCCACATCATGCTGGTGCGCGGCACGACCACGTCGATCATCGATCTCTACGGCGTGATGGCGGGGGTGGGGACCGTGCCCGATCTCAGTCTCGCCGACGGCGACCGCATCACCATTCCGCCGATCGGTCCGACCGTCGCCATCGCGAACGAGGTCGTGCGGCCCGGCATCTACGAGCTCGCGACCGACGGTACGATCAGCGGACAGCTTCTGCTCGCGCTCGCCGGCGGTCCGCTGCGGCCTTCGGGAAATCGCTTCGTCAGGCTTTCGCTCGATGCGCAAGGGCGCGACATGACGACCGAGGTCGCGTCGCTCGCGCAGCTGACCCTTCGTGCCGGCGACATCCTGATGGTGCTGCGCCGCGACGATCTGGGGGTGGGCTCGGTGCGGCTCGACGGCAATGTGCGCGTGCCGGGCATCCGCTCGCTCGCCGCCGCGCCCGACCTGCGTCGTTTGATGGGCTCCGCGGACGCGTTCCTGCCCGATCCCTACCTGCTCTTGGGCGCGGTCGTGACGACCGACGAGCGGACGCGCAATCGCGTTCTTGTGCCGGTCGATCTCGAAGCGGCGTTGCGCGGCAGCGCGAACCGGGCGCTGAAGGACGGCGACACGGTCATCGTCTTGAGCGTCGGCGATGTAAACTACCTCGCTTCGGCCGACGTCCAGGCGGTGCTCCAGGGGCGCCAGCCGCCCCTGCTGCGCGATCGGATCGTGACCAAGAATCCGCGCGAAACCGAACGCGCTCTTTTCGCCCCCGCCGCGACCGAGCTCCGCGTCGGGCCGCCCGGCGCAGCGGAGGAGCAGCGTGCGGGGTCGGCCGAGGCCGCCCAGCAACAGGCCGCGTCGCCGCGGGTCGACGTGACGCAGAACCAGCAAGCCGGGACGCTGGCTCCGGGCGCCCCGACCGCGCAGGACTTGAACCTCGCCGTGGCGCAGCGCGATTTGCTGGCGCAGCAATCGCGGCAGATTTGTCGCGGGCTCCAGGAGTTGGCGACGATCGCCGCGACCGCGCGGCCGGGCCGTTTCGCCAACGCGATCTACACGCCGACGCAGCACGACGACGGCATCGCTGGCGATGCAAAAATGATCGGCAACGTCTTTCCTTGCCCGCCGATCTTCGACAAATACCCCGACCTGCTGCCGCTGCTGGTCGAGCACGCAACCACCATCGAGGGCGAGGTCCGCATTCCGGGTCCTTATCCCGTCCTCGCGGGCACGCCGCTCGCCTCCGTCGTCGCCGAGGCCGGCGGCCTCGCCCGCGAGGTCGACTTCAAGCGCATCGAGGTCACGCACTACGCGGTGGACAACGCCCGGGGGAGCTCCGAGAGCAACCGGCAATTGGTGCAGATGACGCCGGCCGATCTCGCGCGGCTGGCGCTCAGTCCGGGCGATGTCGTGCGCTTCAACCCGGTCTTCGTCATCCGCGACAACGGTCCGGTGTCGCTCGCCGGCGAATTCCGTCGCCCGGGCAGCTACGAGATCCAGCGCGGCGAGCGCCTGTCGACGCTGGTGGAGCGCGCCGGCGGCCTGACGGAGCAGGCCTATCCCTACGGCGCCGTCTTCACCCGCATCAGCGTGAAGACGCAGGAGAAGGAGGAATTCACCCGCGCCGCGCGCCAACTCGAATCCGGAATCACGGCCGCGCTACCGAGAGCGTCCACCGGCGATCAGTCGCAGACGCTATTCGCCGCGACGCAGCAGCTGGTCAGCGAATTGCGCAACACCGAGCCGGTGGGGCGCGTCGTGATCGAGGCCGATCCGACCGTGTTGCAGGTGAAGCCGCAGCTCGATCCGCTGCTGGAGCCGGGCGACACCGTGTTCATTCCCAAGCGGCCGTTTTATGTCACGGTCGCCGGCGAAGTGTTGAATCCGACCACGCTGCAATTCCGCCCCGGCGCGTCGCCGATGGACTATATCAACCAGGCGGGCGGCTTCACGCAGACCGCCGAGGACGACCGCGTCTTCATCGTGCTGCCGAACGGCCAGGCGCAGCCGGTGAAGACCTCGTTTTGGAACTTCACTCCGGTCGAGGTGCCGCCTGGCAGCACCATCGTCGTGCCGAAGAACCTGACGCCGTTCGATCTCACCTCGTTCCTGCGCGATTCGACCCAGATCCTGAGCCAGCTCGCAATCTCGGCGGCCTCGCTTGCCGTGATTCACAGCAATTCGAGCCGCTAGCTCCGGCGCGCCTCGGAATTGCGCTCGTCGCGTGCTGGCCCGGCTTCGCCCCCTTCTCTTCGCCGCCGCGTTGGGCATGGCCGCGCTGCCGCGTCCGGCGGACGCGCAGAATCAGCTGCAGACCGGCGCGCCGTCCTTCACGGCGACCTATGACGATTGGGGCGAACACGGCCTGCTGCAGACGCCGACGGCGCGTCCCGGCACGGACGGCGATTTCGCCTTCACCTATTCGCACGTCCATCCCTACGACCGCTACAACGTGTTCATGACGCCGCTGCCGTGGCTCGAAGCCGGCTTCCGCTACACCGCGATCAACGACCGGCCGTACGGGCCAGCCAATCCGAGCCAGTCCTACAAGGACAAATCGTTCGACGCCAAGATAAGGCTGGTGCAGGAGAGCGCCGATTTTCCCGAAACCGCGATCGGTTTTCGCGACATCGCGGGCACCGGATTGTTCTCGAGCGAATACATCGTGTTCAGCCGCCGCTATTACGATTTCGACGTGTCCGCCGGCATGGGCTGGGGCTACATGTCGAGCCGGGCCACGTTCGGCAATCCGCTCGGGCTGATCGCCCACGCGTTCAAGGTGCGGCCCGCCACCAACGGCACCGGCTCGTTCACGCTCGACTATTTCCGCGGCCGCAATGTCGCGTTGTTCGGCGGCGTCGAATATCATACCGCGATCGAGGGCGTGCGCATCAAGCTCGAGCTCGATCCCAGCGATTACCACCACGAACCGCTCCAGAATAACTTCGGCGTGCGCTCGCCGGTGAATGCCGCCGTGGTCTATCGGCCCGCTCCCTACATGGAGTTTTCCGCCGGCCTGGAGCGCGGGACCACGGTCATGCTGCGTGCCACCGTCACCGCGAACTTCAATTCGCTGGGCTTCTTCCGCGATCCATCGACGCCGCCCGCGCTGGAGCCGCGGCCGGTACCGCAGCCCCCGGAGGGGCGGAAACTCGATGAGACCGGCCTGCCGCTGGTGGCCGAGCCCGCGGTGGGGCGACCGCTCGACGAGACCGGCCTGCCGCTCGTGGCCGAGCCCGACGAAGAGCCTCAAGCACCGCCGCCGGTCAGGATCGCGCGCGCGAAGAAGCCACGCCGGGCGCCGCCTGCGCCGGCCCCAACCCGGGCCGCTGCGGCTTCGGACCGCTTCTACGACATCGCGCGCCTGGCGCCGCCGCCGGTCGCAAGCGACGCCGCTGGGGATTCGGACCGGCTTTACGATGGCGCGCGCCAGCTCGGCTACGACATCGACACTGTCGCGATCGATGGTGACAAGGCGACGCTCTCTATCACACCGCGCGCCGGCGGCACGCATGCCGCGCCTTCCGAGAGAGTGGCGGCGCTGGCGGTCGCGGTCCTGCCCGGCGTGAGCCGCGCCATCATCGCCGGCTCCGGGGCAGGGGCAATGGAAACTCAGGTTGCGCCGAGCGTAGCCGCGACGCCCGCCGACAGCGAACCAGCGGTCGCGGAGCGCGTCTTCGCCGACCTCAAGAAAACCGGACTCCGGGGAGAGTCCTTCGCGATGAAGGGCCGGCACGCCTGGCTCTCGCTGTCGCAGGACAAGTATCACGTCTACACCATCGCGCTGGGGCGCGCGGCGCGCATCGTCGCCGCCGATGCGCCGCCCGGAATCGAGCTCGTCACCATCGAGCTGGTCGAGAACAACCTCACCGCCGCGAGCGTCACCATGAGGCGCCGCGACATCGAGAATGCCGTCGGGGAGGTCGGCTCGCCCGAGGAGGTGTTCGCGCATGCGACGTTCGCCGGGTCGAGCCCCGACCGACCGCCGGGGATCGCCAACGCGGCGGCCTATCCCTATTACGACTGGGGCCTCAATCCGCGCCTTCGGCAGCAGCTGGGCGGGCCGGACAATTTCGTCATCTACGAGATCTATGCCGAGCTCGCCGGCACCGCGCACCTGGCGCCGGGTCTCAGCCTCGACGGCTCGCTCGGCGCGAACCTGTTCAACAACCTCAACGCGCTCCATCCGCAATCGGCGAGCGCTCTGCCACATGTCCGCAGCGATATCGACCTCTATCTCAAGCAGGGCAAGACCGGCATATTTCAGCTCCAGGGCGATGAGCTCTTCAACATCGCGCCCGACTGGTATGGCCGGGTCTCGGGCGGCATCCTCGAGTACATGTATGACGGTGTCGACGGCGAGGTTCTTTATCGCCCCTACGACAATCGGCTGGCCATCGGACTTGATGTCAATCACGTGTTCAAGCGCGACTTCAGGGACCGCCTCGGGCTGCGGGCGTACCAGGTCACGGAGGGACAGCTCAGCTTCTATTACAAGCTGCCATTCTATAACCTGACGGCGACACTCCGTGTTGGCCGCTACCTCGCCGGCGACAAGGGCGCGACGATCGAGCTGTCGCGCGTATTCGCTGGCGGCGTGCGCGCCGGGATATTCGCCACCAAAACCAACGTCAGCGCGACGCAGTTCGGCGAAGGCTCCTTCGACAAGGGGTTCTTCGTGTCGTTCCCGCTCGATCTGATGCTGGCGAGCCCGAGCCGGGACGAGGCGAGCTACCTCGTCCGGCCGCTGACCCGCGACGGCGGGCAATATGTCGCGATCGCCAAGCCGCTGTACCAGGAGACGGACAGGTACGACTCCGAGACGCTTTCGGGCATGTGGCCGCAACTCTTTAAGTAGGGCGCTCGCGTCGACGAAGAGTTCGAGCACCGTTGACTCCGATCGCGCGTCAATTGTAGAAGATGAGGCGGTGAGGGTGACCTACGGGCCGAGACTTGGCGTTGTGGGGCGGAGGTCAGTGGGGGGAGCGTCCGGTGGCGGATGAGCTTGGCTTCAGGGACTCCGGCGTCATGTCGGAGAGGCCGCATGACGTAGCCGCGATCTTTCTTGGACGCGGGTATGGGTCGAAGGCCGAGACCGCCGGCCGAGGCCCGATTTATGCAACGTTCTTCAAGCGACATTTCGACTTCCTCTTCGCCGTTGCCCTTTTGGGTGTGCTCGCGCCGGTTTTCGCACTGATCACATGCGTGATCCTGGCGGTCGATGGTCGCCCCGTTTTCTTCATTCAGCAGCGAATTGGGCGCGGCGGAAAATCCTTCCCGTTGGTCAAATTTCGCACAATGGTCCGGGATGCCGAAGCGATTCTCAAATCGTGGAAGCAAGACGAACCGGATTTATGGGACCAGTATGTGCAAAACAACTTCAAGTGTAGTGGCGATCCTCGTCTGATTCGGTTCGGCGCCTTGATGCGCCGTTTCAGCCTCGACGAGTTGCCGCAATTGTGGAACGTCGTGTGCGGCGAAATGAGCATGGTCGGGCCCCGCCCGCTCCTGGCAGAGGAAGTGCAGCACTATTCGGGCGAGATGGGGCTGTACAAATCCGTGCAACCGGGAATCACCGGAATCTGGCAGGTGAGCGGCCGCAGTACCACCACGTTCGACGAACGAGCGAGGCTTGACGGCATCTATATTCGATCAATCAGCCTGGTCAATGACTGCAAGCTCCTTTTTCGCACCATCGCCAGCGTCGCAAGGGGAACCGGGGCGTACTAAACGGAGTCCCGGTATCGTCGATTCCTGGGCACGAGTTCATCAGCGCTTCGGGTGCCCATGAAGATACTGCTCCTCGCACGCAATTTCTGGCCGGAGCTTACGGGTATAGGTTTCTACGAAGCGGACTTGGCGGATTGGCTCCACGACCGCGGCCACCTTGTCTCGGTCGTCACGACGCCGCCGCATTATCCGGGTTGGAAAATAGACGCCGCAGAATATACGCGATTCTGGCGGCGCGACCACCGGAAGCCGTACCCAATACTCCGCTGTCCTCTCTATGTTCCGAAACGCCTGACCGCCGCGACGCGCCTGGCGCATTCTGCGTCGTTTGGACTCTCGGGACTGCCTGCCGTTTTTGCGGAGGCTGCCCGTTTTCGACCGGACATAGTCGGCGCCGTTATGCCGACGCTGGCAGCAGCGCCAGCGGCCCTCGCCGCCGGTGTCGCTTTCCGGGCGCGCAGCTGGCTGCACGTGCAGGATCTTGAGGTGGATGCGGCGGTCGGCCTCGGCATGCTCGGTGGCGCGCCGTCCAGGATGGCATTGCGGTTCGAGCGCGCGATGCTGCGACGTTTCGACTGTATCACGACCATCACGCCGGCGATGCGCGCGCGACTCGTGGAAAAACGACTCGGCGATCGAGATCCGCTGGTCATTCCGAACTGGATCGACACGGCCAGGATCCATCCCCGTTCCGGCGCAGCATCGTCGCGGGACTTCTGGGGGCTTCCCGCCGGTGTGACCGTCGCACTCTACTCGGGCAGTCTGGTCGCGAAGCAGGGGCTCGAGCTGATCGTTGACACGGCGCGCCTGCTCGCCGACCGGCACGACATCCTGTTCCTGATCTGCGGCGCAGGCCCGCTCAAGGATTCTCTCATGGCGGCCGCGCGCGATCTCGGTCACGTGCGCTTCCTGCCGCTGCAACCGGCCGACCGGCTTAACGATCTTCTCAATGCCGCGGACATCCATCTTCTGCCGCAAGCGGCCGCCGCCTCCGATCTGGTGATGCCGTCGAAACTCGGCCCCATGTTGGCAAGCGGCCGGCCCGTGGTCGCATCGGTCGATGCGGGGAGCGCCGTCGCCCAGACGATCGGCAGCGCCGGGCTCGTCGTTCCGCCGAATGACGCGGATGCGTTCGCCGGCGCGATCCTGACCCTCGCGGCGGCGCCCGAAAGCCGCAGCGCGATGGGCCGCATCGGCCGCGACACGGCCCTGCGCGAGTTCGATCGCGAGACCATCCTGCCGCGCCTCGAAGGCGCGTTGCTGGCGCTCACGAGCCGCGCCGACCTCGCGCGCGCGGCCTCGTGATGCGATCTATCGCGCGGCCGCCATCTCGAGAAATATCCGCTCGAGTTGCCGCCACGACAGTTCCGGATCGAAATCCGTCGGCAAGTTGGCGCGCCACGCCGCGATCAGGTCCGGTTCGCGGATGACGCGGTCGATTGCGGCGCGCAGCGCGGCTGGATTTCCCGGCTCGAACAGAAGACCGTTGCGCCCGTCATCGACCTGCTCGGGAATGCCGCCGATGCGGCTGCCGATCACCGGGATTCCCGCCGCCTGGAATTCGAGCACGGTGCTGGGGCGCGTGTCCTCGCAGGTCGAGGGCACGATGCCGACATCGATGGCGCCGAGGATCGATGGAAAATCGTCCTGCCGCCACGGTCCGTGAAAGATCGGCGGGTTGGAGGGCGCAGCCATCGCCGTCAGGCGGCGCACATAGTCGGCGCCGCCACCGCCGTGAAAATGAAGCTCCGCATCCTCGCGCGCAACGCCGTCGAAGGCAGCCACCAGAATCTCGGGGCCTTTTTCCGGGCTATGGGCGCCGAGATAGCCGAACCGTATGGGTCGCCGCGGCACGCTCGCCTTGTGTCCGCGGGCGGCGCATGCTTGCTGTAGCGGCTGCATGTGCGACAGCACGATGGGCACGATCCTTGTCGTCGCGCACGACACGCCGAAGGACGCGGCGAGCTCGATCGTGCGGCCGGAAATGCCGCACAGCAGATCGGCGCGTCCGATGGCCTCGGCATAGGCGTGACGGCGCGCCGCGTAGGACGGGCCGCGCGGCACCGCAACCGAACCGCGCGCGCTCGCTCCGGCGCGATAGAGGCTCTTGAGCGACGCATGAAGGCCGGCATATTTCCACAGAACGCTCGGCAGGCGCGCGCGCCAACGCGCCGCCTCGCTGCCGACCACCGTCGCCATGCAATCGACGCAGCGATTTCCCTCCTGATAGTCGCCGCAGACCTTGCCCCACCGGTCGAACAGCGACAACCGGGTGCAGAACGGCCAGAAGTTCTGCAGGAAGACCATCACCTTGCTGCCGGCATCCTGGCATGCCTCGATGGCGCGGGCGGGCCATCCCGGCAAATCGAGAATGGCCACGATGTCGGGCTGGAGGGTGGCCAGCACCTCGCGCAAGAGCCGCACCGTCTCGGGCGAATCTATGTCGCTCGTGGGCTCCGCGGAGCGGGTGCACGGAACGATCGGCGGATTGCGGAGTTCGATGATGGTGAACGGATGACGCTGCCTTGTGACGAGATGGGGCTTCAAGCGCCAATCGCACACGCCCGCCGACAGGCACGTAACGTCGTGCCCGGCACGGCTCAGATAATCCGCAAGCTCCTTGGCGTAGAGGCCGGTGCTTCCCTTGCCGATCATCCAGCCCACGATCAGCAGGCGCAACTTCGCGCCGGTGACGTCCGCGGCGGGCGCGGTCATCGCGCGATGCCCTTGGGATTCGCCTGCACGCGTCGCTTCCATCGCTACATTCGTTGCCTGAAAGCGGCGGATTGTCTAGACTTTGGCGCTGTCATAAAGGATCGAAATTGCGAGCGCTCGTCACGGGAGTTACCGGTTTCGCCGGCGGCCACATGGCGCTCCGCCTCGCGTCGCTCGGCTGGGAGGTGACCGGGTTCCATCGTGGCAAGCGCGCGGTCGACGCGTCGGTCGGGGCCGCGCCAATTCGCATCGCCACGGGCGGCTTCGACGATCGCGATCGGCTCGCCGCGCTGCTCGCGGATACGAATCCCGATTACATTTTTCATTTGGCGGGACAAACGTCGCATTGCGCGTCCGTCGAGGAGTTCGAAGCCTCGCTCCAAAGCAACGTCGTGGATACGTGCCATCTGCTCGACGCGGTCCGTTCGCAAGCGCCCGGCGCGATTGTCGTCGTCCCCGGGTCGAGCGCCCAGTTCGGCGAGGCGCCGCCGGACCGGCGGCTCCTCACCGAGGACTCCCCCTACAAGCCGCGTACCTTGCACGGCGTCTCCAAGACCGCCGAGGCGGGCGCGGCGGACTATTATCATCGCGTCCACGGGCTGCGGATCGTTCGCACGCACACCTTCAACTGCATGGGGCCGGGACAGCGCGACAGCTTCGTTCCAGCAGCCTTCGCGCGCCAGATCGCGGCGATGGAGAAGGGCCGGATCGCGCCGGTCCTGGCGGTCGGGAATTTGGCGGCGCGACGCGACGTCACGGATATCCGGGACGTCGCCGACGCGTATCTGCTCGCCGCCACGCGCGGGCGGCCCGGCGAGGTCTACAATGTGTGCTCCGGTCATTCGCCGTCGATCGGCGAACTGATCGAGCGTCTGCGCGGGATGTCGCGCGTGAAGTTCGACACGCGGCAGGATGCCGGTCGGCTGCAGCGCGGCGATGTGCCGGCGCAGCGCGGCGACGCAGGCAAGCTGCGCCGCGAGACCGATTGGCGGCCGCTTTTCGCGCTCGACGACACACTGGCGGACGTGCTTGAGGAGTGGCGCGCCAAGGTTTGATACGGCGTTTCAAGAGGGCTGCTCATGGATTGGGCCGGAAGGCGCGTCCTGGTGACCGGGGCGGGCGGGTTCATCGGAAGCCATCTCGTCGAAGCGCTCGCCGCGCTCGGCGCGCGGGTTGCCGCGCTCGTGCGGTACAATTCGCGCGGCGACGGTGGCAGCCTCGCCCAGCTTTCGCCCGCGACTCTCGCCAGTGTCACCGTCGTGGCGGCCGATCTCAAGGATCCGGCGGCGATGCTGCAGGTGGTGGACGGCGTCGAGATCGTGTTCCATCTCGCGGCGCTCATCGGCATCCCCTACAGCTACGTTCATCCCCTCGACTATGTCCAGACGAACGTGGTCGGCACAGCCCATCTTCTGGAGGCGTGCCGGCGCGCGCGGGTCGCGAAGATCGTGCAGTTCTCCACCAGCGAGGTTTACGGCACCGCGCGGCATATCCCGATCGACGAAGATCATCCGCTCCAGGGCCAGTCGCCCTATGCCGCGAGCAAGATCGGCGCCGACCAGCTCGCGCTCAGCTACCATCGCTCCTTCGGCCTGCCCGTCGCTGTCGCGCGGCCGTTCAACACCTACGGGCCGCGGCAGCCGGCACGCGCCGTGATCCCGACCATCATCGGCCAGGCGTTGGCGGGCGATGTCGTGCGCCTCGGCTCGGTGACGCCGCTGCGCGACTTGACGTTCGTCGCGGATACCGTCGCCGGCGCGGTCCGCATCGCCGAGATCGAGGCGTCGGTTGGCGACGTGATCAATCTAGGCTCGTCGCACGAGATTTCCATCGCCGATCTCGCCGCCAAGATCTTCGCGCTGCTCGGCCGCCCCTGCCGCATCGAAACCGATCCGCTGCGCGTCAGGCCCGAGAAGAGTGAGGTCGAACGGCTCCTCGCCGATTGCGGCAAGGCGGCGCGCGTGCTCGGCTGGCATCCGGCCGTGTCGCTCGACGAGGGGCTGCGGCGGACGATCGAATGGGCGCGCGCCAACATGGACCGCCTGAACACCGACCGCTATCATATATGAAGCGCGGGAGGGTGAGATCAAGGCAGTCATTTTCGCCGGCGGCAAAGGCACGCGGCTTGCGCCCTACACGACGGTGTTGCCGAAGCCGCTGGTGCCGATCGACGGCATGCCCATCCTCGAGATCGTCTTGAGGCAGCTCGAGCGGCACGGCTTCGACGACATCACGCTCGCTGTCGGCTATCTGGCGCCGCTCATTCGCGCCTATCTCGACCAGAACCCGCTGTCGCGGCGGCTGAAGCTCACCTATCACCACGAGCAGGAAGCGCTCGGCACCGCCGGCGCCCTGGCGAGCGTCGCCGGGCTCGACGAGACGTTCCTCGTCATGAATGGTGACATCCTCACCACGCTCGACTATGCCGAGGTCGTGCGGTTTCATCGCGACCACGGCGCCAGCCTGACGGTGGCGGCGACGAAAAAGCGCGTACAGATCGAGCTCGGCGTTCTGGAACTGGGCAGCGGCGACCGCATCATCGGCTACGACGAGAAGCCGGTGAAGGAGTTCCCGGCCAGCATGGGCGTTTACGTCTACGAGCCGCGGGCGTTGCGCTACATCGAGCCGGGCAAGCATCTCGATTTTCCCACCCTCGTTCTTCGCATGATCGCGCAGAACGAACGCGTGTGCGCGTTCGCGTCCGATGCCTATTGGCTCGACATGGGCAATCGCGACGACTACGAGCGAGCGGTGCTGGAGTTCGAGCGCCGCAAGTCCGCGTTTCTCCCCGACGATCCGGCGACGCCGTAGGTCCCGTCAGGGCGAAGCGGCGCCGGCGTTTCCCGCCATCGCGGCGGCCTCGCTGACGAAGCGAGTCTCGAAGCGCCGGCAGAACGCCAGGATGCGGCGCAGCGCCGCCAACCCGTCGAGCGCGCTCATGCACAGCGGATGAAGCAGCAGCGTGGCGAAGCCGTCGGTCGCGACCCGCTCCTCGATCTGCGCCAGGAGGCGCATCTCCCACTCGCGCGGCGGCAGCACCTCGATCCTTGCGCTCGCATAGAGCAGCTCGCCCGAATGCGCCATCACCCGGACATCGAACAGATGCCGGAAAGCACGCCGTGTCGAGATCGCCAGCCGCTGGTTGCGGCTCAAGGACGGGTGATCGCACAAATCGCGGATCGCCTGGAAATACGGCATGCCTTCGTGGAACGACGATTCCGTGATGCTGCCGTGAACCACGCTGTCATGGTCCGGCAGGATGTTGATCGGGACCGACGCCAGGCCCGGCATGATTTCGCCAATCGAGGCGCGCGCCTCGCGATCGGTGATGACGTGGTCGGACACCACGCGGACGCCCGCCGCGCTCAGCAGCGGGTAGGTGTTCTCGTCGGCGTAGAACGCATGCCCGCGCCACACTTTGGGGACGAATCCCAAATGGCGGCGAAACGCGCGCACCGTCTTGTCGAGCTCGTGCTTCTGATAGGGTCGGGGGCCGTAGCGGCTGCCGAACAGGCACCACAGCGCGGTACGCATGTTGCGGTTCTTGAACGAATCCCACCCATGCCCGCCGAGTTCGACATTGCCCAGAGCGGCGATCGCCCGGTACTTCGCCGGCTCCTCGATAATCGCCCGACCGGTGGCGAAGTAGGTGAGTTTGAGCCCCGCATCGGCGGCCAGTCTCGCGACCTCGGTGGCCGCAGCGGGCTCATCGACCCGGCCGTGCGCCTGGTCGAGCCGCCAGCCGAGGAAGTTGTGAACGTCGCCGGTGAGGAAGATCAAGGAGACGTCACCGCGCCGCCTTCCATGCGAACACGATCCAGTCGTGGTGCTCCTTGGGACGCGTCCGCGCGTAGAATTCCGTGTATTCGGGAATGTGCAGCGCGGTCAGGCCGTGCGCGTCGGCCATCTGGATGACGGTTGGAAGCGTGAACCAGGTGACGCCCGGATATTGCCACTCCTGATGCAGGGAGTCCTTCTTGTCCGGAGTGCCGGCGCTGCCATAGGCATTGCCCTCCGCCAGACGAAGCGACGCGAGAACGCGCCCGCCCGGCGCCAGCACCTTGGCGGCGTTCTTCAGGAACAAGTCCAATTGCCAGTGCGCGGCGTGCGACAGGACCGAATGGGCGAAGACGAAGTCGAATTTGCGCCCCAGGCCGCTCGCGTCGAAATCGTCAACGCTCAGAAATGTCGCCCGCTTGTCGTTGACGAGCTGGCGGACGCTGGCGTCCTTCATCGCCCGCTCGCGCAGCCAGTCGTTGGGATCGACGCCGACGAAATTGCCCGCGTCGAGAAATCCGAGCAGCGGAATTCCGACATGGAGGCAGCCGCAGCCGATCTCCAGGACCGTCGAGCGCGGCGTGCAGCCCTGCCGCTTCAGCAGCTCGAATTGCAGCTCGCCGCTCACCGCATCGGTGCCAACATAGCCGCTCAGATCGTCGAAGCGGCCCGGCAAAAGCTGCTTGATGCGCTCCTTGATCGCGGTCGGTACCAGCTTCCTGAGCGGATCCATCATCGCGTCCCCACCGTCATCGAAGGCGCTTTTCCGATCTCCGTGAGCGCGTCCCCGCAGGCTTTTAGCGCGCAATCGCCGCCGGCGCACCCCGTTCGTCGCCGGCGAGACCGGGATTGCGGCAATCGCGATCTTGACCCCGCGCGAGGAGTCTGTAGGTTGCGAACGGCAGACCGCCGCTGCCGGCCTTGCCACCGACTCCGGCACGCACCGCACGAGCGTGGGCATTCCCGATGGATATGGAAGAACGCCGCGTCATCTTTTCCTGGAACAAGGAAGAGGCGCTGGAATTATTGGGTTCGTGCGATGACGACGGCGTCTTCCCCATCGTCCAGAAGCATGTTCCCCATGGCGCGCTCGTTCTCGAATCCGGATGCGGGTTGGGCCGCTACGTCCGCTATCTCAACGACCGCGGATTCCCGTGCGTCGGCCTCGAATACCGCGGCGAGACGGTGCGCGCCATCAAGGACGTGTGGCCCGACCTCGCCGTCGTCCAGGGCGATGTCAGCCTTTCGCCGTTTCCGGACGGAACGTTCGACGCCGTCATTTCGCTCGGCGTCGTCGAGCATTTCGTCGATGGGCCGGGTCAGGCGCTGCGGGAAATGCAGCGCGTACTGAAGCCGGGCGGCAAGGCGATCATCACGGTCCCATGCCTCAACACGGTGCGGCGCGCCAAGCGCCGCGTCGGCTGGAACGAGGTCGCGGATTTACCGCGGGCCCTGGCCGCGCGGCTCCTCAAGGGCAAGCCCAAGCCGCCGACCCGCTTCAACCGGCACTACAAATACGCGGTATATCCGACCTATGGACCGTTCTTCGAATACCGCATGACGCGGGAGCAGTTCGCCAGCGAGGTCTCCGGCGCGGGCTTTCGCATCGAGACGCATGATCCTCACGCTCTGCTCGACGGCGTGTACCACGAGCTCAATCCGTTCGGCCTGCTGATCGGATTCCGGAACTGGAAGTTTCGCCCCAGCGCCTGCGCCAATTGGCTGCATGCGCGCCTCGCGCGGCGCCCGTTCTTTTCCACCCACATGCAGGTGATCGTGGCGACCAAGGCGGTTGGCGTTGAGCGGCGATAGCATCGTGCCATCCGGAGGCCAGCCCTCCCGCAGGAAGATGATGCTCGACCTAATGTGGGCCGGGCTCGGGCGGTCGGGCCTGGCGCTCGCCGGCTTCGCCGCCAACCTCCTGCTGACGCGGCTTATGCCGCCGCGCGAGGTTGGGCTTTATTTCGTCGTGGTGAGCCTGGTGCTGATCGCCCGCCCCTTCGCGAGCCTCAGCCTGCGGCAACCGACCATCGCCGCGATTGCCGCCGCCAACGCGCTCGGCGACCGTGCGCGGGCCGCCGCCGTTGCGCGCGCGGCGCTCAGGATGGCGACGTGGAGCGGGCTCGGCGTCGCGGCTCTTTGCCTCGCGATGTGGGCGCTGTTGAACGGTCTCGGCCTCAACGGCGGGCTCGACGGCGCGGATTCGGGCCTTCTCATCGCGCTGTGGATCGCCGTGGCCGGCATCCAGAACCAGTTGATCGGAACCTTGCAGGGTCTCGAGGATATTCGCCTCGCGGCGCTGTTCGACTTTGCCCTGGCGAAGATTTTTGCCGTCGTGGCGCTTGGGCTCATATGGGCGTGGCGCGGACAGGCGACGCTCGACCTGGTGCTCGCAGTGACCATCGCCAGCGAGCTCGCCAGCACGGCGCTCGCGTGGATGTTCGTCCGGCGCGGGCTGCGCGCCCTAGGGCCTTCCGCGGCGCCGGTGTCGATTGCCGCCTTGTGGCGCGACGCATGGCCGTTCCTGCTGCTCAATCTGACCGGCATCGCCGCCCAGGCCGACATCGTTGTCCTCGGCCTCTTCCGGCCGGCCGAACAAGTGGCATTGTACGGAACCGCGTCGCGCGTGTCGGGGTTGGTCAGCCTGCTCGGCACCATCGTGACCATGCCGATCACCCCGGCCACGGCCCGGCTCCACGCGCAAGGGAGGCGCGGCGAGCTGCAGGAGCTGTTGCAGGGGGCCATCACCGGGCCGACCGTGGTCGCGGCGATCATGGCGGTGTTGTGGATGGTCGCCGGCGGGTTCGTGCTCGAGACGCTGTTCGGCGTGTCCTATCGCGACGGCGCCTTGGTGCTGGTGATCCTCGGCGTGGGACAGTGGCTCAATCTGAGCTTCGGCCTGTGCATGGAGACGCTCGCCATGAGCGGCCAGCAGCGCGTGGCGACGACGATCGCCATGATCGCGTGCGTGATCAAGGTCGCCGCGATCCTGGCCGTGGCCTATCCGTTCGGCCCGGTCGGCGTGGCGACCGCCTCGGTGGCGGTGAGCACGGGCGCCAAGCTCGCGGCGTGGTGGGTCACGCGAAGGCGCCTCGGGGTCTACACCCACGCGAGTCCTGGCATGGTCGGCAAAGCCTGCCGCCAAGCCGTCGCGCTGGCCAATGCCGGGCTCTTGCGCAGATGACGTTCAGGACCTCATCCTCGACGCCGGGCACCATGAAACCGGCGTTCGATTGGCTCCGTCGCATCGGCCGCTCCCATCCGCATCTTTGGGCACGTACCGCGTCGATGCGGACGACGACCAAGCACCTTCTGTGGCGCGCGCGGAACCGGGTGATGGGCGGCAAGCCGGTCGTCATCGAAGCCGGCGGCTTCGCGCCAATTCTGCTCCATCCCGCCGGCCAGATCGCCGAGGCGTTCTGGGGCGGCGATTTCGAGCCGGTGGAGCGGGACTTCCTGCTGCGCGCGATCCGGCCGGGCATGAACGTGGTCAATATCGGCGCGAATATCGGCATCTACGCGATCCTCGCGTCCCGTCTCGCCGGCCCGGCCGGCCATGTCTTGGCCTTCGAGCCGAGCAGCCAGAGCTGCGAGCGCTTGCACCGCAACCTCGCGCTCAATCATTGCGTCAACGTCACGGTCGAGCAGATCGCGCTCGGCGATTCTTCCGGCACCATCCTGCTGCGCGACGATCCCGGCGGCGGCAATCGCGACGCGCTCCGGTTCGTCGAACGGGTGGCCGCCGACGGTCCCGCGGCGTCCGCCGGCGAGCGGGTCCGCTGCACGTCGCTCGACGCCTACCGGGCGGGGAGCCGGGCGCCGATCGATTTCATGCTGGTGGATGTCGAGGGCGCCGAGCTCGACGTGATGCGCGGCGCGCGGGCCGCCATCGATACCTCGCCCGATCTCGTCATGCTGATGGAATGTACCGACCGGATCGAGGATATGGCGGCGCTGACGCAGGAGATGGGGCTGCACCCGTTCCGCTGGGACATGACGTCGCAAAGCCTGGTGCCGTGCGCCGTCCATCCCGGAAATCTGGTTTTCCGCCGCGCGCCCGAGGGAGCGCCGCCGACGTGAGGTTCGGTCATCCCTCCTTCGATGGCGTGAACAGCAGCACTTACCGCGATCCTTCGGTCGCCCAGCGCTATGCGGGGATGCAGACCCTCTACGCCGCCGAGGAACGGGCGCTGGAAAAGATCGCGCCGCTCTGCCGCGGCCGCCCGATCCTCGATCTGGGCGTCGGCGCCGGACGCACCACGCCTTTTCTCCTGGCTCTGAGCGAGGATTACCTCGGCGTCGATTATTCGCCCGCGATGGTCGAAGCGTGCCGCTCGCGTTT
Organism: Allostellaceae bacterium; assembly: GCA_035604615.1. Classification (GTDB taxonomy): domain Bacteria; phylum Pseudomonadota; class Alphaproteobacteria; order ATCC43930; family CGMCC-115725; genus DATJLY01. The sequence goes on from DATNID010000045.1 coordinate 25,841, forward strand.
CCCGGGCGTGAGCTTCGAGGTGGGCGACGCACGACGCCTCGGCGCCCTTGCCGACGCGCATTTCGCCCTCGTCGTGTTCTCGTTCAACGGCATCGACTATGTCGAGCATTCCGACCGTCTCAGCATACTGGGCGAGATCTGGCGCGTGCTGGAGGAGGGCGGTCTCTTCCTGTTTTCCAGCCACAACGTCCGCTACGACCCGCGGCGGCTTCAGCCTGGGCTTCACCGCATGGCCGGCCGCGTGAAGGACCATCTCGTGAGCCTGCGGCGCTTCGGAACCTTGTGCCCCCACGCCGGCGGCAACGGCGCGGGCGCCTACCGTGCCGAGCGGGAATTCAACGGGCACATCTTGCTCACCTACTACATTTCGGCGGAAGCGCAATGCGAGCAGCTTCACCGCGCCGGCTTCGATTGCGATGGCATCTTCAGCCACGATGGCGACGCAATCGCGCCCGCGACGATCGAGCGAACGCCCAGCCCGTGGCTCTATTACCTGGCGCGGAAATCTCACCATGCCGTTTAGCGCGCGCATGCCGAGAGGTCGCTTCGCCTACTGGGAGAAGCACTTCGCGCCCGCGCCAATGCTGCGCGACGCATGGCGGCCGGTACACTACGTCAACTGCGCGGATTCCGGTCCGCGGCCGGGCTTTGTCCGCAAGCCCGTCTACACGATCATGATCGACCTCCGCCACAGCGAGGCCGAGATTCTGCGCGGCTTTCGGGCAAACACGCGCAATGAGATCGCGCGTGCGGAGCGCGAGGGGACTTCCTTCGCCGTCACGGCGGACTATCGACGTTTTCTCGCCCTGTACGAGGCCGCTTCGCGCCACAAGACGCTGCCGCCCGTCAGCGCGGATTATCTCGACTCTCTCGGCGGCCGCCTGCGCGTCACCGAAGCGATCGCGGGGGGCGAGACAGTGGTGACGCATGCCTATGCGATGGATGAATCGATCGGGCGGGTTCGTCTGTTCTACTCGGCATCTTCGTTCCGCGAATTCGACCGGTCCCTCCAGTCCGTCGCGGGAAGGGCGAACCGGTTCCTGCATTTTCGCGACATGCTGCATTTTCGCGCGGCGGGGTTTCGCTGGTACGATCTAGGCGGCTACGAGCCGGCGGGCGAGGCGGTCAGTCCCGACGCGCGGCAGGTGAGCGTGTTCAAAGAAAGTTTCGGCGGCAAAGTCGTGCAGGAGGCGAGCTATTTGTCGCTGGCGCAACATCTCTACCGGCAGGGACGGCAGCTCCTGCTGCGCGCGCGGGCGAAACGCGCGCCGTCCGCCGGCGGACCGGGCGCTTCGGCGCGACATTCGGTTTGACCGGCCGCCGCGATCATGCTAGCAAAATTAATTATGTCCCTGATCATCAATGGGTTGCCGCTTTAAATGTCCGTCCCTCAGGGCGTCGTCGCGTCGCGCGTGGTTGCGGATTCCGTCGCCGCCGATTTCCGTCCGATCGACCGGACGATCCTGTTCCATCACAGCCCCAAGACCGGCGGCACCTCGTTCCACAATTTCGCGGAGGATGCTTTCTCGCCCCGGCACGTGCTGGCGGTCTCCAATATGGGGCGGCTGGCGTCGCATGCGTTTCCGCGCCAGATCGCGCGCTGGAAAATCCGCTTCATCGGCGGCCACATCGCGCCGCAGACCCCGATCCTAGGCGGACCATACGCGCGCGTCTCGTTGCTGCGCAGCCCCGAGAGCCTGTTGATCTCGCAGTTCTGCTACGTCTTCAAGCACCGCTTCGAGGGCGCCGACTACCATCGCTTCTTCAGCCAGCGCGCTGCCAAGGACGTGTTCGACGCCGACGATCTGTGGGCCTATTTCCGCGAATTGGGCGACGACAATCTGCAGATGCGGTTTTACGCCAACCTGCCGCTGGGCGGTCTGACGCGCCGGCATCTCGACGAGGCGTTGGCCGCGTTGAAATCCATGGCCTTCGTCGGCACGCAGGACGAGATGCGGGCATCCATTGACGCCTTCCGAATTCTCTTTGGCATCGCCCACCGGCAATTCTGTCACTACAACTCGTCCGACAAGGACATCGTCAAATTGACCGCGCTCGAGCGGGCGGAGCTCGCCGAGAAGCTGATGCCGTACGACAACGAGCTCTACCACTACGGTCACGCGATTGCGCTCGAGCATCGCCGCGCCGTGGCACATCTGGAGCCGCCCGGCGGACCGACCGTCATGGTTGCGGACGAAAAGCCCCGCAGCCTGAACAGCGCTATCCATAGGGCGCTGCACAAAGATCTGTCGGAGTGGCGGGAGTTCGGATCCAAGCGCGTGGGCCGCTTTTTCCGCGGCGTCGCGCCGCGGCGTCCGGCGGCGCAGATCTGATGCCTCTCAGGGGAGCGACGGCGAGGCGCGGCGTCCGGCCGAGCGCCGGGCGATGACGACCCCGACCGCCGGTGCGAACGAGACCAGCGACAAGGTCAGGCCAATGCACTCCCACAGCGTCGCGTCGAAATAGGTTCCATCGCGCGAGAAATTACGGAAGAACAGGGCGGTGCAGGAGCCGATCATGCCGATCGCCGTGAAATGCAGCACCATGAGCCTTCCGTCCTCGTGCCAGCCGCCACAGCTTCGGGCCACCATCCAGCCTTGGCGGAGCACCGCGAACGCGCCGGCCGCGAAGGCGAGCGTTCCCAACAGCCCGGTCTCGGACAAAAGACGAAGCAGCAGCGAAGCGGCGTCGTCCTTGTTGAGGCCGTTGAGCCCGGCCTCGTTGTTGTAGGCGAAATCCGGCACCAGATCGTCGTAGGTGACGGGATGCGCGCCGAGCCCCATCCCGAGCAGCGGGCGCTCCTCGAGATTGTCGACGGCGACCACGGCGTTGGCGGCGATGGCGAGGGCCGAGATATCGCCCCGCCCGACGGCGCTGATCTGCGGCGCGTCGGGATCGAACGCCTGGTAGACCAACTCGAGCGTACCCAGCTTGCCGATCAGATCGGGGCCAGCGGCGAATGGGATCGCGACGACCGCGACAGCGGCGGCGCCGACGCCCCAGTTGATGTAGCGCTGTCCTCTCAGGCGCGCCCTGTGCGTACGCGTGCGCCGCCTCGCGATGAGGATGGCGACCGCCGCGAGGATGAGCGCCATATAGCCTTCGAGCGACAGCGAAGCGGCGAATCCGCCGAGAATGCCGAAGGCCGCCCAGCCCGGCACGTACGGTCGCAGCACGGCCGCCCCGTCGCGTCCCGCCAGTCCCACGCGCACCAGCGCCGTCCCCAACGCTACCGAGAGATAGCTGCACATGCGCGCCGGCTCGGTCGCGATCGACGTCGCGCGCCACAGACCGCCAAGCGTGCCGCGCTGGCCGAATTCGTCGAATCCGCCGAAGAGCTGGCCGAGGAAACTGAATTCCACCACCGGCGCGCGGACGATATTGTTGACCGCGAACTGCCCGACCGCGATCAAGCCCACGACCCCCGCGGTCGCGGCGCTCCATTTGATCAGCGTCATCAGGACCGACAGGTTGCCGGAGACGAGCGTCGAAAAGCCGAACGCGACCGTCAGCATGGTGGCGATGCCCACCGCCTGGACCGCGCCCTTGGACAACGCCGCCGCGAAATAGGGCGACGTCGCGAGCGAGAGCACGCCGATGAGCACGAACGCCAGGAACGGCCAGGCAAGCCGAATCGTCGTCCACGGGAGGCTCCAGGACCGCGACACATAGAGCATCCCCGCGGCCGCTGCGAACACGCCGCCCGCGGCCCACGAAATGAAGAAGCGGCTCGTCTCGGTGGCGAAGGCGAGCCATTGCTGAGGCGCCAGCACGATGAAGATGCGCGCGAGGGTCAGCATCGCGGCTCGTCTCGCGCGTCAGCCACGGTCGCCATCGACGATCCGAAGCGAACCGAGCATAGTCTGCCGCAGCCGCAGGACCCAGCGTTCGGGCAGGAGGCGCCCGATCAGCGTGCGCACGCGAAACCGGGCCGCGTAGCCGAGATAAAGCGCCCAGCACATAAGCTTGTTCCGGCCTAGACGGATCGACGAGATCCGGTTCTCCCGGTTCGCCAGCAGCCCCTGCCGCTCACTTTGGCCGCCGGTCTCCATGTTGCCGCAGATGCGTTCGCAATAGATGCCGCCATAGCTCGCCTGGTGCAAGCGCTGTAGCCAGTTGAAATCCATCGCCACGCGATAGCAGGGATCGAATAATCCCACGATCTCGAACAGGTCGCGCCGGCAGACGATGGTAGGGTGGTTGAGCGCGCCCATGCGGTAGCCGAAGCGGCGGCGATAGTCGCTCGAGCCCTTGGTCATGTAGAGCGGCTTGCCGGATTGCCAATGGACGAGATCGCCATAGACGAAGACCGCATTCGGGTCGGCCTTGAGGCACTCGACGGCGGTCGCGATGTGATCGGGCTCGATCCAGTCGCCGGCATTCACGAAGGTGATGTATCGGCCGGTCGCGAGTTTCACGCCTTTATTAAACGCATCGGCGATGCCCCGATCCGGCTCGCTGATCCATTTGCTGATGCCGGATTGGTGGCGTCCGATGACGTCCAGAGACCCGTCCGTCGATCCGCCATCGACGATCACGTATTCGATGGCGGGATAACGCTGCGCGATTACGCTCCGGATCGTATGATCGAGATGACGCGCCGCGTTCAGCGTGACGGTCACAATCGACACCATTGGCAAGGCGACCTCGCCGCGAGCACTTGCCGAATCTTGCCGTTTCGTCACTTGCATGGCCAGGGCGCGCGTTGAAGCTAGACGGCGATGCGCTTGGACGCCAATCGCGAACGAGCGTACTCCTCGCGGATCACGACGATGACGACCGCGAGAGCGGCGCCCGCGAGGACAGCGAAGAAGAGATCGCGCAGCGCTCGCGGCGAGGTCGGATAATGCGTCGCGCTCGGCGGGTCCACGACGATCGCCGCGAACGGTATCTCGGGCGCGATCAGCATGGACTCGCGCTGCTCTTCCCCCAGAAGCGCAGTCAGAGCGGACCGATTCTCGGTCAAGGTGGACGCGCCGATCTGCTGGATCAGGTGATCGATCTTTACCGCCGTCCGCTTCTGCGCGTCGTCTCTCAGCATGGCCTCGGCGCCGGTATGGATGTCCTGCAGCAGCGCCATTCCAAGGACCGGGTCGCGGTTGTCGAAATAGAACGCGAAGTAGTTTCGTTGGCGGTCGCTCTCTTGCTTGACGCGCTTCTGCAGGTAGCTGGCGAAGTCATTGGCGGTCGGCGGCGACCAGCCCGGCAGGCCGAAGATCGACCGCACCAGTTCTCGCAGTGCGAAAATTACGCCGTGCGGCCGGCGCCATTGACCGGTCTCTTCATTCCATTCTTCGCCGTAAACTGCGCGGCGGACCTCGGGAATCTGCAAAAGCCTGCTGGCCAAGGCAACGGACAGCCTCGTCTCCAGGTAGAGATTGAAATTGAAATTCGACGAACTGGGGGCCCCGAAGCCGAGCACCGACGAAAGGCCGCCTAAGGTATCGGTGCGGCGTACTGCCGAAGATTGGTCGACATAGGGCGCGACCGACATGTGCGTGGTGTAGATCGGAACCGCCACCCAGCGCAGCCACACGCCGACCAACGCCATCGTCACGATGGGCAGGGAGATCACCAAGGGCCACGCCGCGCTCACGGCGCGCAACCACGTCCGCAGCGCCATCGAGGCCAGTCGTGATGGTTGAGGAAGCTCGTATTCCTCCCACTCGCCTGGCTCGGACGCCGGACGCATCGTGGTCACTTGATCCTCCTCGACACTTGCCGCCAGGCGGGAAGTCCGCAGTGCCAGTCAGTCCATTTCATATGAATGTTCGACCCGCCCTGAAGAAAACGTGTCATTTTCTACCCCACGCGGAATATTGAGGCAAGCCGCCCTGGGCCAATGCACGGCCTTTCCATCGGACGCATCACGCATAGAGGCGGGGATATGCGTCCGTCAGCCACGACACGGTCCTTGCCACGCCCTCCTCCATGGCGATCGCCTGATAATCGAACTGACCCCAGAGCGGCTCAAATCGTGCGGCGTGATTCGCCGTCATGCGATGGTAGCGCTCGGAGTGGAAGGGGGCGGCAATGCGTATGCGCTTCAGCGCATCGCCGGCTCGGGCTAGACCCTGCATGAGGCGCCGCGGCACGCGATGCAGCTTGCGTCCGGCGAGCGCGAGCGAAAACGCATTCAATAGCTCATAGGAATCAATCACCGGGTCGGTCAGGTAAAATACCTTGTGCAGAACCATCGGCGTCGGCGCGGTCAGCAAAATGTGGGCTTGGCGCGCGACGTTCTCGACATAGCCATAGGCCCGCAGCACGGGATCGCCGGCCGGGTGAAGATAGAGGCCATGCTTGATGAAGCGCCACATCTCGGTTGCGAAATGGACATGATGCGGACCCCAGATATTGGTCGGCCGAACGATGATCCACGGCAGCTGCGCAAATCTGGGCTCGCGCGCCAACAGCTCCATCGCCATCTTGCTCCTGCCGTAATCGTTCACGGGATGGAAGCTGCGATCCTCATCGAAGGGCGAGCCGGGCCCGTTGACATATTGGGTCGAGGTCAGGATGAGACGCTCGACCGTGCCCCGCTTTAGCGCGAGGTTCAGGATATTGGCGGTGACATCGACGTTCCGCTGCGTCAATTCCGTCATCGATGCGTCAAACGTGGCAAGGGCGGCGAGGTGAACGAGATGCGTCGGCGAAAATGCGCGTGCTGCCTGCTCGACCTTATGATAATCGGCCACATCGACGCGTTCCCAAGCGGCCAACGATTCGATCCGCGGCGGCGCAATATCCAGATTCAACACGTCGCAGCCGCGGCTCGTCAGGAACGCAACGAGATTGGTGCCGATGAATCCGGAGCCGCCAGTCACAAGGATGCGCATGGTCCCTCGTCGATCGCGCGCTGCATGTCGTCGACGCCCTTTCGTGCGCGATCGATCATCGCGCCGTAGCTGTCCTCGAGCCGGTCTATCACGTTGGGCCATTCGAAGCGCCTGGCGAACTCTTTCGCCGCCGTGCCCATTCGGCGGCGCTCGTCCCCATCGTCCAAAAGACGCTGCAAGGCCGCGCTCAGTTCCGATACGACATGCCGCGTTGCGAGTCCGGCGTTGGCTGCGACGACATCTGGCCAGATCTTCACGCCTTCCGAGAGGATCACCGGGCAGCCCGTCGCCAATGCCTCCAGCGCGACAATGCCGAAATTCTCCGTTTGCGACGGTAGCACGAACACATCGGCGGCGTCGAATGCGTCGTGTTTCCGCTGGCCACTCAAATTACCCGTGAACAGCACGCGGTGGGATAACTCGGCCCGTTCGACCAACTGCCGAACCTCGCGCCCAAATCCCTCCGGATCGGGCCCCGCCAAAACCAACAACACATCGGATCGATTGCTCGCGATCGAAGCGAACGCGCTGAGCAGGAGGTCGAGTCTTTTCACCGGCACGAGGCGGCCCATCCACAAAACCAGCTTCTTGTCCTGGAGCCTGTGCTGCTTGCGAAACGCTGCGCCGTCTCCGGTGCCGGCGTAATCCGCGACGGACACACCGACGGGGACGATATAGGAGGGCGTCTCCAGCCCGAGGGACCGCGCGGCCTCGCGCTCGCCCTTGGTCGTGAAAATGAGGCCGGCGGCTTCACCCAAGTTTCGGTTCTCGAAGAGATGCTCGTAGAGGCGCTTGGCGGTTCGCCTCTCCGGTTTGAGATAGACCACCGGATCGAGACAACCGTGCGGCTGCATGCAATAGGGCACGCCGTGGCGCCGCGCCATGTAAGCCGCGAACGCCTGCGGAAATCTATAGAGCATGTGCAAATGCACAATGTCATAGCGCTGGATTGAACGCAGCGCTCTGGCCATACCGAACGAGACGGAAAGGGGCGCTAACGAGACGGGAAAGCGGCGCAGCTCGTAGCCGGACGCGCCGGGATCGGGTGCGGCAACTTCAGATCCGGTTGCCATGAGGGTCACATCGTGTCCGCGGCGCGTCAGGCCCGCGCACATCCCCTTGGCGACAGAGGTCGGACCCTCGGTTCCTTCGAGCGTGTGAATGACTTGCAGAATTCTCACGGGACGCCGGTGTTCCGGGGCCGCGCGATTAGGCGGCTTTGTGACAGGCGCACGCGGAAATGTCGCCGCGGCGCGCGTTCGAACCGAGAATGTACGCCATTCCTCATCCCGCGCTTCGACCCAGCGAGGACGGCATCCTACTTCGATGGCTCGCACGAATGCAATGTGCCGTCAGAGCCCCATCATGCACGCAGTTTCGCCCGGCCCCGCCGCGCGACGCGAACGAGCCAGAGAGGCACGCGGAGCATCGGGTAGAGGAGATTCAAGCGGTCCGGCAAGGGGCAGGTCAACCAATCCTCCTCGGATACAAGGTCGCGCCGAAGCTGCTCCAGCTTGAAATTCCACCCGCCCAGCAAGTACGCCGAGAGATTGATCCATGACTGACCGAAAGCGAGATCATAGGGCTCGGCGACGGCACCGCCGCGCGTCATCGCGAAGAGCGCCGCGGCGACCAGCAATCGCGGAACCATGCCGCTCTGCGCCTCGGACGCCAGTCGCTCCGGCAGCGTCGTTCCCAGCAGCCGGCGCGACAGCAGCAACGCCTGAACGACCGGCCGCTCGAAGCCCCGCGCTGGCGACAGGAACCGCATCGATCCGTCGCTTCGCTTTTCCGCATGCAGCAATGCGCCGATATCGGCCAGCCATTTCAACCTAAACCACGCATGAGACGCGCCGTGCAGACAAAGATAGGCGAAGAGATCGCCGTCCTCCAGCGTCGGCAAAGTCGCCGCGTCTCCGATCGGCACGTCACGCAGCGATCCGAGCGACCGCGTCGGGCCAAGGCGACGGTTGTCCGCGAGCCGCCAGTGCAGCTCGACCTCGATCCGCTTTCCGTCATGGACATAGGTGAAATTCTTGAATGTCCGGCTCCAGATCTCGACCTTGCCCTTGCTGAGTCTGATCGATGGGGTGGTGCGACGATATCCTGCTCGCTCCAGAAGCGCGTTGCCCGCCACCAGACGTTCCTCCGGCACAAGCAGATCGATGTCCTTGCTGTGCCGGATGCCGAGCGATCCATAGGCGAGCATCGCCAGAGTCGTGCCCTTGAGGAACGCGACGGGAATGCCGGCGTCGGCGAACGCACCGCGCAGCCTCAGGGCTTCGGCGGCCATGAAGAGGCTCTGGCGTGCCAGTGCCTGCGCGTCGGCGCGGAGCGTTGCCAAGATGCGCGAGGGCGGTTCGACTCCTGCGGCGACGATGCCATCATAGGCCAGCCCCTGGATGCGCTGGCGAGCCACGATGTGCAGGAACAGGTCCCAATCGCCCATGTCGCCCGCCGCTTGCCGCACCGCCTCGGCCCGGCGCTCGGACTGGGGCCAGATGGCGCAGGACGCGGCGAGCGCGAATTCGCGGGGCAGGTCCGCGAGGGATCGCATCGCGCGCCTACTCGTTCCCGCCTTCGACCGAACGGATGAACATCCCCGCCGCCACGCCGCGCATCAGCATTCGGCGATACTTGAGGGCGACCTCGGTGCGGTGCCAGCCTTCGGTCGGCCAGTTTTCGACCAGCCGCTTGAGGCGCGGCAGGTCGAGGGTGCGCCGCGCCGAGGCGGATTGCTCAAGGCGCTCGATCTCGGCCGCCACCTCCGCCCGGGCGGCGTCGAGGCCGACATGCCAGTCGGCCGCCTGATAGCCGCGCTTGCGCGCGACCAGCTCGGCAGTGGGCAGGATGGGTTCGAACATGCGCCGGTAGAGGAACTTGGTCTCGCCGTGGCGCAGATATTGGTCCTCGGGGATGCCGAGGCAGAATTCGACCAGGCGGCGGTCGCTCATCGGGTCTCTCATCTCGACGCCCCAGCCGGCGAGATAGCCGGTGCGGAAATCGCCGCCGTCATGGGTTTCGAATACCGTCCGGCGCATCAGGCGGCCATCGCCGAAGGGACGAAAGCTGAGCTCCCGGTCGCATTGCCGCGCGACCGCCTCGAGATCGACCTCGGCCGCGAGCGCCGGATTGATCGCGGAATAGTTGCCAAGCTCCCCGGCGCCCCGCCGCTCCCGGCGTAGCCACCAGCGCCACAGCGGGATCGGCATGAACGGGCCGACCGCGGCGTCGAAGAGACGGCGACGGTCGAACCCGCGGCGCCTGAGCGCGGCGACCTCATGCGCGAGGGCCAGCCAATGCCCGGTGCCCAACAGCGCGGCGAGGCGCGGGATGCCGGTGTAGCTGATCGTCATATTGCCGAAATCGCCGACCAGGAGGACGCGGATGCGGCGCTCCCGCGCTGCCTCGAGGTTGCGCTCGACCCACACCTGGTTCGCCACGTTCTGCACCGGGCGCCCGAACAGAAGACGGCTGTGGCCGAGCCCCGCGAACGGCGTCCGCCCGTCGGAGCGGATGACGACATGGCGAACATTGCCGAAGCGCGCCGCAATCGCGGCGGCATAGGGACTCTCGTCGGCGATGCGCTGGCCCGGCTCGGGATCGGCGTAGCCCTCGGGTGGCGCCGCGGTGAAGGTGGTAAGGCCTTGCGGTACCGCATCGAGCAGCCGCGCCGCGGTCGCGGTCACGGCCGCGCTGTCGCAGCCGCCGCTGAGCTGGCAGCCGATCGGATGGATCGAGCGCAGGCGCGCCGCCACCGCGCGGTCGAAATGCTCGCGCGCCGCCTCGACATAATCGGAATCGCGCGCGAGCCGGATGCGCGCGGCGATATCGAGCCGCCAATAGCGCTCGACCTTGACGCCGTCGCGGTCGGCCCACAGGCAACGGCCCGGCGGCAGGCAGGATATGCCGCGATAGAACGTGACGTTCTCGTCGCCGTCGAGCAGCGCCAGCGCGCGCGCGATGCGCCGCTCGTCGAGCGCCAGCGGCACGTCGGGCAAGGCGAACAGAGCGTTGGCGGTAGTGGCGAAGGCCAGGAAGCCCGGCGCGCGGTGAAAATAAAGCGGCGGCCCCTCGACCTGGCTGCGGGCGCAGAAGAGGCGCCGCTCGCGCGCGTCCCACACCGCGAACGTGAACTCGCCGACGATGCGGTCGAGCGCCGGCGCGGCCCAGCGCTCGTAAGCCTTCATCAGCATCTCGCTGTCGGCCATGGTGCGCCGCCGGACCGGCTCGATCCCCAGCGCGTCCGCGAGCTCGTCGCGATTGTCGATGCGCGCGTTCGCGACCATGACGAGCGTGCCATCGCGCCCGCGCCACGGCTGACGGTCGAAACGGTCCTCCGGCAGCAGCGCCAACTGGCGCATGCCCAGCGCCACCGCGCCGTCATGCCAGAGGAATTCGCGGTCCGGCCCGAGCATGGCGAGCGGGCGCATCATGCGCTCGAGATCGGCCTTGGCGTCGGGCCGGCCGTCGAAGCGCACGATGCCGGCGATCGCGCTCACGACGGGCTTCCGGCCGACCGGGCGAGGGGATCGGACCGAAGCGGGAAGGTGGTCATCACGGTGAAGCGCGCAGCGGTCTCGCATCCCACCACGGGCAGCGCTCCGGCCCGGACCCAGACATGCGCCTCGATCCCGCCATCCGCTGTCTTCGCCACGCCGTAGTAAAGCGTGCTCGGCACGCGCCGGCGCCGCAGCATGAGATGGGCGGCGATGGCCTGGGGAAAGCACACCATGCTCACCGGGCCGTTGCGCGCGCCCGAGAGCACGGCCCAGCGCACGCGGCCGACGATCGTCGACGCCTCGGCCTCGCCGGGCCCGTGATCGACCGGGCGGAACAGGATGCGCACCAAGGTCCGGAACGGCAGCAGCTTGAGCGCCGCGCGCGCGAGCAGCAGCAGCAGCGAGGCTTCGACCAGCAGCCTGCGGTCGGCGGGAGCGATGCGGAAGAATTTAGCGACCTTGCCCATCGCCGATCGTGACCAGCCCTTCGCGCGCCAGCTCGGACAGCAACTGCAGCACGTCCCGCCGGCAGGTTTCGGCATCGACGTCGTATTCCTCGACCAGCGCGGCGCAGACGTCGCGCACCGCGGCGGGCGTCTCGATCAGCACCCAGACCCGCGTGCCGATCGTATCGAAGCCATAGCACTGGCCCCGCTCTATGCTCATCAGGACGGCCTCGCCATCGACCTCGGTCGCGATCACGTCCTGGGCGCGCGCGATGACGCTGGTCTCGGAAATGGACGAATCCGTCACCATTCCACCTCATTCAATAAAGCGGGCGGCCGTCGGGATCGAGATAGCCCAGCCGGCGCATCGTCACGCCATGGTTTGCCACGATGCGCTCCGCCTGCGCCGGGGTCAAATGGTCGCGCCAGCCGCCGACGCGGCCCTCGCGGAAGAATCGCTCCATCTTGTAGGGCTTCTCGGCGAATCCCCTGTGCTCCTCCTCGTCGCGCAGCCGGTCGAAGCTCGCCGCCGCGAGCGCGTTGCGGATGCGGCGCTCGGCGTCGGGGAGCGCGAGAAACCGCACCGCCGCCGAGAAGGTCTCATAGGCCCGTGCCGTCATGTCCTCGTAGCGCACGAGATGGCAGCCGAGCTCCGGATCGTCGATCCAGCTCTCGACATGTCCGCTCCAGCTCGAGAGGCGCTGGCGAAGCTGCTGCGGCAACCGCTCTGTCTCGCTCGAGAAGGCGAAATTGCGGTCGCCCATCCAGTCGATCGCCCGGTCGAAGGAGATGCCGGAATGGAACGCGAACGATACCGCCACGTCGAGCGGATTGCGCACGATGTAGATGACGGCGCGCGTCACCGCGGGCGGGATCAGCCTCTCGCCCGCCCGGGTCGGCAGATTGGCGTCGTGGACCTTGACGAAGATCGGCCGGGTCGCGCACGCGGACACGGCCTCGTAGACAAGCGGCCGCAGCGCGTCGATCTCGTCCGGCAGCAGGTCCGAGGCATCGAGCCCGGAGAGCTGGTCGAACGCCAAGCGCTCGGAGGCGATGCCCAACCCGTCCTGGAGGTGGCGGCCGATGTCGTTGATGCTGAAGCTCGCGCGATCCTCGCGCAGGAGATGCGCCAGAAACACCCTCATCCAGGTGTTGCCGGATTTTGGATATGAGGCAAGCCAGACGATTCCGCTCATCCGAGGAGCTCCGGCACGTCGTGGCCGGCGCCGGCGCGCAGCAAGGCGGCAAAGCTTCCTTCATCGGCCAGCCGCAACTCGTCCCAGCGGCCCGTTTGAACCGCCCGTCCGCCCTCGACCACGACGATCCGGTCGGCGCGGCGGACGGTCGAGAGGCGGTGCGCGATCACGATCACGGTCGCGCGACCATGCAGGCGGTCGATGGCGGCGCCGATTGCGTTCTCGGTCTCGGTGTCGAGCGCACTCGTCGCCTCGTCGAGGATGAGGAGGGTCGGGCGCCGAATCAGCGCGCGGGCAACGGCCAGGCGCTGGCGCTCGCCGCCGGAAATCCGCGTGCCGCGCTCGCCGACGATGGTGTCGAGTCCCTGCGGCAGCCGCGCGACGAACCGGTCGGCGGCGGCGAGCGCGAGCGCCTGATCGAGGTCCTCCTCGCGCGCCTCGGGCGCGGCCCACAACAGATTGGCACGGATCGTGTCGTGAAACAGGAAATTCTCCTGCGGCACATAGGCGATGCTGCGCCGCCACCGGGCCAGCCCCACCGTATCCAGCGGCACGCCGTCGATCAGCACCTGTCCCGCGTCGGGCGTGATGAGGCCCATCACCAGGTCGGCGAGCGTGCTCTTGCCCGCGCCCGACCGCCCGACGATGGCGGTGATCGATCCCGCCGGTATTGCGAGGTCGATGTCGGACAGCGCCTCCACGTCCCGGTCCTTGTCATAGCGAAAGCGGACGCCGACGAGCCGGATGTCGCGCGCGAGCGAAAGCCGCCCGGCGGGCGACGATGCGAGCGGCTCGGCCGCCGCGGTCGCGCGCGCCTCGAGATCGCGCCACTCGGCGAAGATCGGCAGCATGCCGAGAACCGACCGTGCCGCCGTTTGCATGTCGGGGATGAGGGGCAGGAGGCGCGAGAAGATCGCCACCGTGACGACCAGCGTCGCCGTATCGAGCTGGGCGAACTGCTCCGCGGCGAGGACATAGAGGCCGAGCGCCACGCCGACGCCGATCTGGATCGCCATGCGCGTACCGGTCCCGCCGGCGGCGAAAGCGTAGGTGCGGCGGTGCTGCTCGGCCACGATGCGGTCGAGCGCGGCGATATGCTGGTCCTCGAGATTATGGCTCTTCGACAGTTTGAGTCCGTCCAGCAGCCGCGCGATTTCGGTCGAGGCGCTGCGATTGGCCTTCGCGACCTCGCCGGCGATGCCATAGGCCGTGCCGATGGATCGGCGCAGCAGCAGGAAGGCGACCGCGGCCACCGCCATCGCCGCGAGCGTCAGTCGCGGCGCCAGCCGGAGAGCAATCGCGATCTGAACCAGGGCCACCGTGAGATTGGCCGGCAGGTGGAGGAAGAAACTCGTGCCGGCGCCGATGCGGTCGATATCGATGGTCAGCACCTTGGCGATGTCGGAAACCCGCTCGCGGACGAGCAGCTGCCAGTCGGCGTGCGCCACCGCGCGGTAGAGCCGGCGACGGAGCGCGTCGGTGAAATCGAGCCGCAGCCGGACCAGGGCCAATTCGCGCGCGCGCAGGACGACCGCGCGCAAGCCGACGAGCGCGATGAAGATCGTCACCAGCACGGGCAGCGACAAGGGCAGGCCCACGGCGGCGAAGAGACGCTGCGCCATGCCGGCGCTCCGCGGCGCACTGCCGTCGAAGAATGCGACGATCGGCACCAGCAGAGCGAGCCCGATTCCCTCGGTGAGCGCGCCGGCGAGCACGAGGGCGATGCCGCCGGCGATGCGCGCGCGCGGCACGGCGCGGACGAAGACGAGAAGGTATGCCGAGAGCTGGCGGCGCGCCGAGGCTGCCCCTGTCACGCGGGCATCGTCGCGCGCGCCGACGGCGCCGTCCTGCGGCAAGGGCGGTGCGGTTTCGCCCCGCAGCGCCATCACGCGCCGCCGTCGAGGAAGTGCCGTTCGAGCGCGTCGGCCTGCGCCGCGAAGCGCTCGAAGCCCCAGCCGCGTCCGACCGCGAACATGGGAACCTGCTTCAGCAGCACCGCGCATTGCTGGAAATGCGCCTGCGCGCGGCCCAGCGGCGCAAGCAGGTGCTGGCGATAGGTATGGTTGAGAATGTCATCGAACGCCGCCGCGCCCGACAAGCGCTCGATTCCCTCGCGCTGCGGCAGGCGAGCGACGTGGAGGTTATAGACCCGCATCAGCGGCACAGGCTTGTCCTCGGCACGACCGCCAAGCGGCACGTGATACTTTTGCAGTCCGTCGCGGACGGTCTCGAGATCGCCGGGATCGCGTCCCAGCGCCCTTAGCGCATCGAGCCACAGCTTCATCTTGGGCACGCCGGGCCAGGCGAGCGGCGGTCCCTTCGGCGGGAAGCTCAGCACGCAGATGTCATCGGCCAGGACGGTATAGCCGCGGTCGCCGTAATGGGCCGCCAGCGTCGACTTTCCCGCGCGCGAACGCCCTGCGAAGGCGATGCACCGTCCCGCCACCTCGATGGCGCTGGCATGGAGCGGCAGAAGCCCGCGCTGATGGCACAACACGCCGAACACGGTTCCCAGGAGGAACAGCCGCACGTCGCGTTCCGAGCTTCGTGCATCGGGCTCGACGATGATCTCGGCGCCGCCGCGCACGCGGTAGCGCGCGACGTCACGCACCTCCAGGAGATAGTCGTTGGCCGCCGCCTGGTAGGTCGGGCCGGTATGGCGTGGTTCGGCGACGCCGGATCCGGCCTCGCCGATCCTGATTTCGATTGTCGGCGCGGCTGCATCGTCGCCGGCCAGCGCGAGTCCGGGAAGAGGCAGGTCCGAGCGAAGGTGCAGGCCACAGACGTAATAATCCTCGGCCGAATTCTGCGCCACAGCTCTGCCTCTCCATTTCGTCGCAAGGCATCGCGCCGGTCTTGCCGAGTGTCGCGGTCCCGCGGACGCGGTTTCATCCTTGCCACATCCGCAAGCCCATTTCCATAGGTATGTGCGGCCAGATCAACAACTTACGAGCGCTCTGCCGCCCCGAGATTTGCGTTGCCTTCGGGGAAATCGTGAGATATAGGTATAAATGATCGTTTGAGTGGGGGACGTGTTCCATGACGATGCGTGACGATGTACCCGTGTCGATCCAGGATGGAAACGGCGAGTTCGGTACGGGCGACCGCAAGAAAGCTTGGCACGCCCCATCGATCTCCCGCCTCGACGGGCGCAGCGCCCGAGGCAGTACCGGGGGATCGTCGGACGGTGGCGGCCATTTGACTGAATCGTCGGCCGCTTCCTGACCCATTGGTCGATGATCGGCCAAGCCGATCTGGTTTCCGGTCACCGCTGAGACCGGCTTCTAAAAGCCCAAGCACTGTCCTTTCGGAACGGACACCATGCTGCCCGCCAGCGTCAGCGTCGGCGACACGAAGGTCGGCCCGGCCACGTGCGTGGCGGGCACTGTGTTGAAGTTGCAGGCGACGCCGCCGCTCACGGTGTTCGTCCCGCCGCTCGACTGATTGAAGAACCCGTTCGACGACTGGGTGAGCTTGAGCGCTCCGGTGATGTTCGTGCCGCCGTCGAGGCGGAACGACGAGTTCTGCGCGACATTGATGGCCGCGCCGCTGGTGTTCCAGCTCAGACTCGGAACCAAGGACGGTCCGGAACTCACGAGTCCGAGGCCCAAATCCACCGTGCTCTGCAACAACACCGAGCCGCCGCCAGAGACCGTGTCCGACGCCGACGGGTAGCCCAGGACCTTGCCCGGGACCTGGATCAAGGTCGAGACGTGATCGACGCCCAGCGCGATGCCGCCGCTATTCGCGGTGCAGGTGGCACCGGGGCCGGGCGTGCCGAAGCAGACATTATTGTTGCCGGCCAGCGCGACCACAGAATTGCCGGTACCGTGGATGGTCGGCTCGGAGGCGCCGGGACTCGAGGCGCCGACGCCCGACGAGACCACCGAGCCCTGCAGCAGGAGGGTGCTGGCGTCGAGCGCGATGGCGGCATGCGCCTTGTTGCCGACGATGGCCGCACCCTGCTCGACGTCGAGCGTCGAGGCGCCGCCGGCGAAGATCGCCTGGCAGCAGCCGGCGCTCGGGGCGGTGATGGTGGTCGCGGCCGCGTTCTGGCCGGTGATGAAGCCGCTGCTGGCGCCGAGCAGAAGGACCTGCGCCAGGCCATTGCCGCCCGCTTCCGTCGCATTGCCAGCGATGGTGGCGGCGTTGACGACGAGACTGCTTCCGTCGCTGACGACGACGCCCGAGCCGGCATTGGTCTCGATCGTCGCGGGGCCGGTGCCGTCGCCGTTGCCGAGCACGACCGTGGCGCTGCTGGTGGCGAGAATGCCCATGTTGTTGGCGTTGTCGGTCGCCATGCCGTTGCCGTTGCCGGAGACGGTGGCGTCGATCACGCTCACCGCGCTCGAGCGCGCCACCAGGATGCCGATGAACGGCCCGTTGGCGACCTGCGAATTCTTGAGCGCGACCGACGCCCCGTCGTGAACATAGAGATTGGCGATGTCCGCCGCGCCGAGGGCGAACGGTCCCGAATCATTGCCGATCAGGATGCCGTCGATGACGGTGTTGCCGACGCCGGCGAACTCGAGCTGGCCCTGGATGCCGTCGCCGACGGTCAAGGTGTCGGGACTGCCGCTGTCGTTGGTGATGGTCAGGCCCGGAATCCGGACCAGGATGTCCTCGGAGCAGATCGAATTGATCTGGATGACGTCGCCGGCGACCGGCGGCGGCTGGAACAGCGGCGGCGAAATGGGCGTGCCGAGCACGGTGCCGAGCGCGTTCTGGGGCGTGAGGCCCGTCATCATCGTCGTGCCGTTCGAAGCGGTGCTGTTGCTCAAGCTGCTGCAATCGACCGTCCAAGTCGTGGCGCCGGCGGGCGTGGCGAGCACGGCGAGCGCCAGGATCGCGGCGGCTCGGGCGCAGCCCGAGAGTGTCATCATCGGTCTCCACCTCGCTCGCGGGTCGCGTGGCGTCAGAATGGCAGGCATTGGTTCGCGGTCGCGCTCAAGAAACCGATGGCGAGGTCGGGCGTCGGGCTGAGGGCGCTCGCGTTGGGGGCGACGACATGGGCCGCCGGCATCGCCGTGAACGGACAGCTCACGCCGCCCGTGACCGTGTTGGTGCCGCCGTTCGCGACGTTGAAGAATCCGTTCGACCCTTGGCTCAGTTTCACCTTGCCGGTGACGGTCGCGCCGCCGTCGAGGCGGAACGACGAGTTCTGGGAGATCGCAATGGCGCCGCTGCCGGTGTTCCAGGCGAGACTGGGGGTACTGCCGCCGACGGTTCCGAGGCCGAGATCGACGGTGCTTTGCAGCTGGACGGTGCCGCCGCCGAAGACCGCGTCCTGACCGGCGGTATAGCCGAAATCCTCGGGCGGGACGTCGATCAAGGTCGAGACGTGATCGATCTGGAACGCCGTGCCCGTGCTGTCGATGCAGGTCGAGCCGTTGAAGCTCCCGTTGCAGATCGTGTTGCCGCCCGCGAGCGCGACCACGCTGTTGTAGGAAGCCTCGATCGTCGCCGCGCCGGCCGGGACGATCATGAGCGTGCCGGACGCGAGCAGCGTGCTGCTGCCGCTCAACGTGACCGCGCTTTGCCCGGCGACCGCGCCGATGGAGGTCAAGCCGTCGAGCCGCAAGCTCGAGGCGCCGACCGCCTCGATGCTGCTGCCGCAGTGGGTATCGCACTCGTCGCCGCCGACATGCGTACCCGTGAGGCGAGCGCTGCTGCCCCCGGTAAGGAAGAGTTGCCGTCCGTCATTGGCATGGATGATTTCGGTGCTGACGACGGCCGATGTCGAGACCAGCGAGCTGCCGTTGAAGAGGGCGATGCCGCCGCCATGGTTGGAAACGATTTCGGTGGTGGTCGGATTCGAATCCGGCGAATCGATGACCAGGGACGAGCCGTCGATCGCGAGCGCGCCGACGCCGAACTCGAAATCGGGCACGCTCGCCCCGCTGCCGCCGATGAAGGTGTCGAGCAGCAACACTTGCGACGCATTCGCGGCAAAGGCGCCGACCCGGGGCGAGTTCGCCAGGCTCGAATTCTGCACAATGGCGGACGCGCCGTCATGGGCGTAGACCAGCGCCTGATCGGCAGCCGACGCGAAGCTGCCCGAATTCATGTTCGGGCCGACGAGCAGGCCGTTGATCACGGTCTGCCGCGCGCCGGCGACCTCGATCTGCCCTTGAACGCCGTCGCTTCCGGAGCCGGTCGCATTGGTGATGCGCAGCCCCGGCGTCGTAATGGTGACGTCCTGCTGGCAGCTGCCGGTGATCTTGACGGTATCGCCGGTGCTCAAGGTCACGCCGAAGCTCGTCGCGATCGTCGACGCGGTGCGTTGGGCGGGCGTTCCGAGCAAGGCGCCGAGCGCGTCGAGCGCCGCATCGGTGCCGTCGTCGGCGGCAAAGTCGAGCATCGACGACGTCGTCCCGTCCATCGCCCCGCCAACATAGGTCACGCTGAGCGTGGTGGCGCCGGCGCCGGGGCAGCCCACGTTCCACGTGTTCGCGAGCGCCTGCTGCGTAGCCCCCAGCGCGGCGGTGGCGAACACGGCGCAGAGCCCGCCTGTTCTCATGCCGGCCTCTGCGTCGCCGATGTCAGAACGACAGGCATTGGCTGGTGCTTTTGTTGGTGGCGAGAAAATTCGTGCTCGGATTGGGGAAGGGCAAGACGAACGGGGCGCCGGCCGTACCGGCGGCAACGTGAGACGCGGGAATGGAGGTGAAGGGACAGAGGATCGCCGTCACGGCGTTCCCCCCGCCCTGCGACAGGTTGAAGAACCCGTTCGACGATTGGCTGATCTTGAGCTGGCCCGAGATCGTCACGCCGCCGTCGAGGCGGAAGGACGAATTCTGCGCCACCGAAATGGCGCCGGAACCCATGGTCCAGGTCAGGCTCGGCGACGATGCGACGATGCCGCGGCCGAGATCGATCGTGCTTTGCAGGATCGCGGTGCCCGTGCCGGTCACCGACTCCGGCGCCGCCGTGTAGCCGAAATCGGCGGGATTGACCTGCACCAGGCTCGCGACATGGTCGATCTCGATCGCCATGCCCGCGCCCGCATTGCAGGTCGCACCGCTAAAGCTGCCGTTGCAGATCTTGTTGCCGCCGGCGAGCGCGATGACGCTGCCGGACGACGCCTCGATCACCGGCCCGGCGCCCGGCGCCGACACGTTGGAGCCTTGCAGCAGGAGGGCGCTGCCGCCCTGCACCGAGATCGCCTCGGCACCCGTGGCGCCGACGATGGCGACGCCGTTGTCGATGCGCAGCGTCGAGGTTCCGATCGCCTGGATCGCGGTCGGCGCGCCGCCGGGCGCGGTGATCGTGGTGGTGGGAAGCCCGTCGTTCGGGACCACGGTGATGAAGGCGGCGCTGGCGCTCATCACCGTGATCTGATGCGCGGCGTTGCCGCTCAACGCGGCGTTGTAGATGACGATGCCGCTGTTGCGGTAGGCGGCGACCGCGTCGAAGGGGTTGTTGCTGACCGTGACGGGCGCCGAGCCGTCGGCGGCGCCGAGCGTGACCGTGCCGTTGTCGCGCGCCTCGATCCCGCCATTGTCGCGCGGCAGGGTGTCCGACAAAGCACCGCCGCCGTTGTTGCTGACCTGATCGTTCTGGAGCGCGACCACCGCCGACCGCTCCGCCAGCACGCCGAGCAGCGGGCTGAACTCGACATGGGCGTTGGACAGGGTCACCGATGCGCCGTCATGGGCGTGGAGCAACGCCACGTCCGCGGCCGCCAGGGTGACGGGCGCGGTGTCGCCGAGCAGGAGTCCGTCGATCACGATGCCGGTCGCGCCGCTGACCTCGAACTGTCCCTTGACCCCGTCGCCGCTGTTGAAGCCGGAGCCGAGACCGCCGTCATTGGCGATCGTCAGGCCCGACACGGTCACGGCCACGTCCTCGGCGCAGATGCCGGTGATCTCGACGACGTCGCCGCTGGCCGGCGCGGGCCTTACGGTGGCGAGCGCGCCCGGCGTGCCGAGGACCGCGCCGAGCACCGTTCCCGCGGTCAGGGATTGCGACGCTGCGTTGCTGACCACGCCCGTGTTGCAGTTGACGTTGTAGGTGGCGGCGGCGGCTTCCGTCGCGAGCGACCCCAGCACGGGCGCCAGCACCGCGATGCCCAGCCGCAAAAGCCTCATGCCCGCCCCCGACCAACCCGCACGCGCGCCATCATCGGGCAAGGTTTTCCGGATGGGAAGCGGTTTGGTGGCGGGACGCTAGCGCGGCGGGCGCGTCAGAAGCCGAGGCACTGGCTGGCGGTCGTGCTCTGGGCCAGCGGGCTGGAGCTGAGCACGAGCGTCGGCGAAACGAAGGTCGGCCCCGCGACATGCGCGGACGGGATCTGGGTCCAGGGGCAGGAAACGCCCCCGGTGACATTGTTCGAGCCGGTGGAGAGGTTGAAAAACCCGTTCGACCCCTGGGTCAGCTTGATCGCGCCGTAGAGCTGAACGCCGCCATTGAGGCGCAGCGACGAGTTCTGCGAGGCGGTGATGGAGCCGCCGGCCTTGGTGGTCCAGGTGATCGATTGTTGCCCGCCTGGCGTCCCGGCCCCCAGATCCATCGAGCTTTGCAACTGGATCGTGCCGTTGCCGTAGATCGTGTCGCCGAGCGCGGCAAAGTTGTACCCGGTGATGCCGATGGCCTCGACGAAGGCGGAGACGTGATCGATCGAGATCGCCGCCGTCGCGAACGGCGTGCTGCAGGTCGATCCGCTGAGCGACCCGTTGCAGATGATGTTGCCGCCCGCGAGCGCGATGGTGCTGGTTCCGGTCGCCTCGATGGTGATGGTGCCGCCGGAGAAGTTGGAGCCCTGGAGCAGCGCGCCGCTGCCGGCTTCGAGGCTAATCGCGGAGCCGCCGCTGCCGGCCTGGACGCTTGCGCCCGCTTCGACTAGGAGCCCGCCGGCTATGACCCCGATCGCATCTTCGGTGCTGCCGCCCGGCGCTGTGATCGTCGCAACGCCGGCATTGTTGCCGGTGATGCTGGCCGCCGAGCCGACGATGCGCACCTGCTTCTGCAAATTGCCGGTGATCGTGCCCGCCCACATCTTCATTGAAGAGCCGCTATTGAGATAAACGCCGTCGCCGGCATTGTTGCTGATCAGCGGTGCGTAGGTGTTGGCGCTGGACCCCGGCGCGGCGGACGAACCGAGTATGAGCGACGCCGTATCGGTGGCTGCGACCCCGCTATTGGTTCGTTCGTTGCCATCGCCTGTCCCGTTATTGGTCACGGTGGTGCTGAACAGGTAGATGGAGGATGTATCGTACACGTCGATGCCCCGAACCGGGCTGTTCTGGATCAGACAGTTCTCGAGCAGGACGTTGGCGTTTTCCCTCACGAGGAGCAGAGCGAGGTCGGCATCGGGATAGCCGCTCGTGGCTAGGGTGGCGGTGCCGGAGGTGGTGCCGAAAAGGATGTCGTTGAACTCGACGCGGCTCGCGCCGACGACTTGAACCTCGCCCGTGATGCCATCGGTCGGGAGCCCGCTCGCGAGAGCCTGGGCGGCGGCGCTTTGATAGAGCGCGATGTTGCCGAGATGTCCGGTGATCGTGATGCCGAAGGTCCGCACATAGATGTCCTGGACGCAAATGCCGGTGATTTCGACCAGATCGCCCCCTGCGAGGGTCGCGCCGAAATCGGTCTGGATCGCGGCCTCGGTGCCCTGGGTCGGCGTGCCGAGCAGCGCTCCCAGCGCATCGGGGGTGGACAATCCGCCGGGATCGGCGCCGAACGCGGTCCCGCTGCCGCCGTTCAGCGCCAAGGTCGGCGGCGACTGGGTGCAGTCGACGTGCCACGTGTTGGCCCAGGCGCCGGGGCTCGCGCACAGGAACGCGAGCGCAACCACGGCGCCGCCCGGCCGCAAGAAGTTCATCGGTCACCCTCCCCCGAGGATTGCCTTTCCTCTCAAGTAAAGCATGCCGTAACGTGCTCTTTGGGTCAATATAACCGCGATTTTCTCCTGACATCGCGGTGCCGCGGTCCCGTTCACTCCGCCGCCACACCTTGGCTCCAGCGCTTGACGATGAAGGGCGAGCCTTGGGGATCGCGCAGCAGGACCAGCGCCTCGCGCACATAGGCGGCGCCAGTGTCGGTAGTGGCCGCGGCCCGGATCGTCACGCTCGCGACCGCGCCCGACGCGAGATAGGGCGCGAGGCTCGCCGGCGGCGCGGCCGGCACCGGCGCGCCTTGCGCCTGCTGCGCGCGGTCGGCGAGAAAGGCGTCGATCTCGGCCGCATCGGCATTGGGGAGCGCCAGCAGCACCTCGCGCGGCGCCAGGCTCGGATCGACCGTCGGGCGCAGGCTCGACACCGTCACCAGCGGCAGCGCCGCGTGCAGGAGCGGCGCGGTCATGCCCTCGAGCTGGCCCAGATCCTCGATCGCGGCGAAGGCCGGCGCATTGGCATCGATGGTCGCCGCGCCAGGCTCGAGATTGGGCTGGGCCGCGATCCGCGCCGCGCGGCGGTCGAGCACACCTTGCGTCAGGCGCGCGCTCAGCTCGTCGCCGGCGCCGAGATGGCGGAACAGGCTCGAGAGCATTTCCGGGGGCGCCGCGTTGAGGTCGATCTTGCCGCCTTCGCCGACGATCGAGACCGCGATCGTCCCGCCGCCGAACGTCCAGCGATATTCGCTTCCGTCGGCGTGCCAGCGCGTGGCCGGATCGCCCAGGTTCATGGCGAGCGCGGCGCGCGCGATGCCGGCATCGGCGAGCGCCCGCGCGCGCGCGCTTTCGACGTCGTTGCGCGCGATCTCGAGATCGGCCCGGCTGGTGCTGACGAAGGACGCCGCGAGCAGCGACATGAGCAGCAGCATCCACAGCACCATGAGGAACGCGGCGCCGCGCTCGCGCCGGCAGCCTCGGCGTCTCATCCTAAAGCGGCCCCGCCAGGATCGGCCGCACGTCCTGCATGCGGCGCTTGAGCTCCTCGGTGGCGGCGCGGGCGTCGTCCGTGCCGGCGATGATCCGCGGCTCGATCAGCACCAGGAGCTCGTCGCGCACCGTCGTGTTGTCGTCGTTGCGGAAGAGCGCGCCGATCACCGGGATCTCGCCCAGGAGCGGAATCGCCGAGCGTGCCTTGGTCACGCTGTTCCTGATGAGGCCGCCCAAGGCGATGCTCTCGCCGGACTGGACCGAGACCGTGCTCTTGACCCGGCGCTCGTCGATGGTTGGCGCGTTGAGGCCGGCGGTCGTGGTCGTCGCCACGTCGCTCACCTCCTGCTCGATGTCGAGCGTCACCTCGCCGGTGGCGTTGGCGCGCGGCGTCACCGACAGGATCACGCCGGTATTGAGATAGTTGATGGTGTTGACCAGCGGCGCACCGGGCGTGAGGGTGCTCTGCTGCTGTTCCACCGGCACCGGCACCTGCTGCCCGACCTGAAGCTGCGCCGTCTGGTTGTTCAACACCATGAGCTGCGGCGACGAGATCACGTTGACCTTGGTGATCGATGACAGCGCGTTGAGCACCACCTGCAGGTTGGAGTCGGTGAAGATGTAGGAAAAGCCGGCGGCGGCCTGGGCCGGCGCACCGAACGGGAGCGCGGTGACCGCGTTGGAGAAGCCGGTGGTCCCCTTGCCGGAGCGGAAGAACCATTGCAGCCCGTACTGGAGCTCGTCGTTGAGCGTGACCTCGGCGATGGTCGCCTCGATCACCACCTGCAGCGGCTTCACGTCGAGCCGGTGGAGCGCCTCCTCGACGCGCCGGTACTCGTGCGGCGTGGTCACGATCACGATGGCGTTGTTGCGCTCGTCGGTGACGATGTTGATGGGCACGCGGCCCGGCGCGGTCTGCGGCGCGGCGGCGCCCGGCGTCGCGGACGATGGCGTTGCCGGCGACGGTGAGGCAGTGGCGCCCTGCGTCTGCCCCAGCACGTTGGCGAGCGGGGCGGCGGCGGCGAGCCCGCCCGAAGGCGCGCCCCCGGCAAGCCCGCCCGACGGCGCGGCGCCGCCGGCCGCGGCGCCCCCCGCGGTCGCGCCGCCTGTCGTCGCCCCCGCCGTCGCGCCCGCCGCCATCGACCCGGTCGAGAACGACGACGGCTGGAGATAGCTCGAGGTCGTGCTCGCCGGTTTCGCCGCCGGCGCCGCTCCGGTCGCGCCGAACACCCGTCCCAGCACGTCGGCGAGGTCGGCCGCGCGCCCGAATTGCACATGATAGATGTAGGTGTGCTCGGCGCCGTCCTCGCTGCCGGCATCGAGGATCGCGATCTGCTGCCGCGCCCAATCGAGATAGCGCGGCTGCGCGGAGATGACGAGAACGGCGTTGAGCCGCTCGACCGGGAGGAGGCGAAGCGCGCTGGCCGCCCCTTCCGCGCCGCCCGAGGCCCCGGCGATGATCGCCTGCATCTCGGCGATGATGGTTTCGGCCGTCGCGGCGCGCAGCGGCACCAGCGCGAACGACATGCGCGACAGCCAATCGGCATCGAAGCTGCGCGCGAGTTCGCCGATCGCATCCATGTCCTCGCGCGTGCCCGAGAGCACGAGAACGTTGTGCGCGCTGTCGACCTGGAGCACGGCGCCCGCCGGCACGAACGGATCGAGCACCTTGCTGAGCTCCGCCGCGGCGACATATTGCAGCGGCAGTATGCGCACGCCGTAACCGAGGCTGCTTGCGCCCTTCGCCGCCACGCCCTTGGCGGCGGCGTCGAGCGGCGTCACGCGGATCATGCCGCCTTCTTCGGTGAGGGCCGCTCCGTTGGCGCGCAGCACGCGCCCCAATGTCGCCAGCACGGCGGCGCGCGGCAGCGGCTTCATGGTCTGCACCGTGACGGTGCCCTGGACCTTGGCGTCGATCGTGTAATTGAGGCCGAGCATGTCGCCGACCACGGCGCGCACGACCTCGCGGATGTCGGCGTCGGTGAAGTTGAGCGTGACGTCGCCGCCCGGCGTCACCGCGACCGGCGGCGCGGCGCCGGCGGCCGGAGGCGGCGCGGGCGCGGCGCCGCGATGCTCGAACGGCTGCGACGGCGCCGGGAGCGGCAGCGCCTCGCTGACGGGGCCGGTCACGAGATGCGTCGGGGCGGGAAGCGCCGCGGGCGGCGGCGCGGGCGCCTTGGGCGCGGCGCATGTCGCGAGCGCGAATATCATCGCGAGGACGAGCGCGGGACGAGGCCGGCACGGCGCCGCGATCGCAACGATGTCTCGACGCCTCGGCATGAGATTAAGGTCCCCCGCAATCTCGGCCCACTTTATAATCGCAATGGAGGGCGAAGCGGTAGGAGGTTGTCTCTGCGCCGCTTTCGGGTCGGGGCAGGGCGAGCGTGCGGGGCGACGGACATCCAACGAGCGCGCGTGCGGCGGGGCTGCTCGAAGGGGCCATTCTCGCCGGACTCTTCGCGCTGCCGTTCCTCGCGCTCTTCCTCACGCCGCGGCTTTATTTCCCTTACGTGACAGCGCGGGGGTTCGCGTTTCGTGCCATCGTCGCGCTGACGGCCGCATGCTGGGCCGGTCTCGCGCTCATCGAGCCGCGCTTCCGCCCGCGCCGCTCGGCCATCCTCTGGTGCTTCGCCGCCGCGCTGGCGGCGATGGCGGCGGCGGACGCGCTGAGCGACGACCCGGCGCGCAGCCTGTTCGGCAATTTCGTGCGCATGGAGGGGTATTGGACGCTCCTTCATCTCTTCGCGATCTTTGTCGTGGCCAGCGCGGTGCTGTCCACCGAGCGCCGGTGGACCCGTTACTTCGCGACCTCGGTGGCGGCGAGCGTGCTGGTCGCCGCGTTCGGGCTGGCGCAGCGCTGGGGCTACCTCGCGGCGCCGTGGGGCACCGGGCGCATCGATGCGACATTCGGCAATCCGGCCTATCTCGCGGCCTACCTGCTGATGCATGCGTTCCTCGCAGGATTTCTCTTGGTGCGCGCGGGCGGGATTTTCGCCCGCGCCGCGCTCGCCTGCGCGTGTGCGCTCGATCTCGCGGTGCTGTGGCTGACGGCGACGCGCGGCGCGGCGGTCGGGCTGGCCGCCGGCATCGTCGTCGCCGCGCTCGCGATCGCATCGAGCGCGGGCGAGCGGGCGTCGGCGCGGCGCCTGGCGGCGCTGGCCGCGGCGCTGGTGATACTGGGAAGCGCCGGCTTCGTCGTCATCCGCCACGCGCCGCTGGTGGCCAGGAGCGCAATGCTGGAGCGCTTCGCCGCGATCGGCCCGGGCGACGCCACGGTCGATCTGCGCTTCCGCATCTGGCGGATCGCGTGGCAGGCCATTCGCGACCGCCCGGTCCTGGGCTGGGGACAGGAGAATTTCGTCCTCGCCGTCGATCGCCATTTCGATCCGGCGATCGCGCACGATTCCGAATGGGTCGATCGCGCGCACAATCTGGTGCTCGACTGGCTGGTCGCGGGCGGCGCGGTCGGCGGCTTGGCCTATCTCTCGCTCTTCGCCGCCGCCGCGTGGCTGTTGTGGCGCGGCCCGCGCGCGCCGGGCGACGCGCTGCTGGGCGGGCTGCTGGCGGGATATTTCGTCGCCACGCTGTTCCTGTTCGACGGCACGATGAGCTATCTCCTGTTCGCGTCGGTGCTGGCCTATCTCCATGCGCGGGCCGTGCGCGAGCGCGGGCATCGCCGCGCCGCTGCCGTCACGCCCGCGCTGCTCGGGCTCGGCGCGGTTTCTGCCGCGCTCGTGCTGGGCGGAGCGCTGTGGCTCGATCTGCGCGGGCTCGTCGCCGCGGCGGCGATGGAGCGCGCGCTCACCGCCCATGCCGAGCCCGTCTCGGTCAGCGCCGGGCGCGAAGGCAGCGTGACGTTGGCGGCGCCCGCGCGCTCCAACGATGCCTTGATCGAAAAGCGCGACTGGTTCCGGCGCGCGATCGACGAGGGCTCGTTCGGCACGCGCGAGGCGCGGGAGTCGCTCGCGCTCTCGGCCTACGAGATCCTGTCCGCGGGCGACGATCCGTGGGTGCGGGAGAATTTCGCGCCCGCCGCAATTGCGGCCATGACAGCGCAGGTGCGCGAGCATCCCGAGGCGCGCGACTGGCTGTTCCTCGGCAGCCTGCTCGTGGTGATGGGGCGCTATGACGAGGCGATCGCGGCGCTCGACGCGGCGAAGGCGCTGGCGCCGCGGCGGCAGTCGATCCACCTGGTGCTGGCCGCTGCCTTTCGGCGCAAGGGCGAGCCGGCCAAGGCGCTCGCCGCCGACCAGGATGCGTTCGAGCTCGATCCCACCTACGACGCGGCGCGGCTCGATTACGCCGCCGCCGCCATCGCCGCGGGCGACGAGGAGCGGGGGCGGCAGCTCCTGGTCGCGCGCTATGGCACCGACATGGTGCCCGACGACCGGGTGATCGCCGCTTATGGCGCAGCGAAGCGCGACGACAAGGTGATCGCGCTGTGGCGCCTCAGGGTCGCGAGCGAGCCCGACAACGCGAATTACCGCATCCAGCTTTCAGGCGCGCTGATGCGGGCGGGACGGGGGCTCGACGCGGTGAAGGAGCTGGGCGGCCTCAACCGCATCCTGACGCGGCCGCAGGGAGCGCAGTGAGGCGCCGCTTCGACAGCGTGCGTCCTTCGACTACGCGCTCTGACGCGCGCTCCGCTCAGGATAAGGTAAAATTTTTCCTCATCCTGAGCGGAGCGAAGCGTAGTCGAAGGACGCACGGCGGTAACATCCGAACGGGCGACCCCTAATCGTCCGGATCGACGACGCGCGGCGGTCGCGCCGGTCGCGCCTGCGCCGGCGCGGGTTTGGCGGTGCCGGTCTTGCCCACGGCGAATTCGAGCGTCGCGCTTCCGGCGCGCAGCGCGATGCGGTCGCGGGCGATGCTCTCGACCGTCCAGCCGTCGATCGTCTCGCCCTCGGAGACGCTGTCGAGCCGGGGCGGGTTGCCGTGCTTGATCACGGCGTAGTGCCGCTCCGGCGCGAGCACGACGCCCTGCACCAGCAGCGCTGGCGGCGTCGGCGGTGGCGTGGGCTTGGCCGGCTCCACATCCTGCTGCGGGCGGCGCTCGGGGATGAAAAGCGGGCGCTCGGCGATCTCGTTGAAGCGCTCGGCCGGAGGAGGCTCATAGCTGGCGAGGCGCGGGGCCACCGACGGCGCCGCTGCGGGCGGCGGGGCTGGCGCATCGGCGGCGGGCGCGGTGCCGAATTGCAGCCATTCGACGCCCAGCAGCAGCGCCACCGCGGCCGAGCAGCACAAGAGCGTCCAGGGCGGCCGCAGCCGGGGCCCGAGCGGGCGCGTCAAGGTGCCGCGCCCCGCGCATAGGCGGTGATCTCGAAGCGCACGTCGAGCGTGATGAGCGGCGGCTGGGTGCGGTCCTTGCGCGGCGTCTGCCGTGCCGCGATGTCGAAATTGTCGATGAAGAGGAAGGGCAGGCCCGATTCCATCTCGTACCAGATGCGCTCGAGCGCGTCGGCGGCGCCCACCACCTCGACCCGCGCCGCGACCCGGCGGAAGCCGTTCTCGTCGCGGGCCGGCACGATCTGCGTGCTCTTGAGCTGGCCGCCGGCGCGGTCGACCACCGACTTGATCCGCCCCTGCATCTCCGCCGCGATGAGTGGATCGCTGGTCGCCTTGAGGAAGCCGTCCTGCGCCGCGAGCGCGACCTTGAGCCCGGCGCGCTCGGCCTCGAGCCGCGGCAGGCGCGCCGCCACCTGCTGGAAGCGCTGCAGTGCGCCCTCGTTCTCGGCGATGCCGCTCTCGAGCGCGGTGTAGCGCTCGACCGTCGGCAGCACGATCCCCGCCACCAGGACGGCGGCGACGGCCGCCACCAGCGCCAGGGCGAGGATGCGCCGCAGCGGCTGCGAATTGGCGAGGCTGGTCGCGTCGAAGCTCACGGCGGCGCGCTCCCGCGTCCCACCAGCGCCGAGATCGCGAAATGCTCGCGCCCGGTCGTCTGGTCCGGCGTCACCGGCGAGCGGAACTCGGCCTTGTGCAGGATGTCCGATTTCTCGAACCGGCCAATGAGTCCCGAGGACGAGCTGGAAAGCCCGGCGATCTGCACCTGGGTTCCGGAATATTGCGCGCTGGTGAGCCAGGTGTCGTCGGGGGCGAGCCGCGTCAGCTCGGCCAGGACGTCGAGCGCCGAGATGCGGCCGCGCTTGCGGTCGACCAGGAAATTGGCTTCCAGCTTCTGCGCCTCGATCTCCTTCTCGAGGCGCTGCGCCGCCTCGGCCTTGCCGCGCGCGGCCGCGAGTTGCTGGCGCAGGGCATCGGCGCGCGCCTCCTCGCGGTCGAACGGCAGCACGATGGCGGCGGCGCTCAAGGCCACGAGCAGGACGATTGCGGCTGCGGCGAGCGCGAGCTGGCCCAGCGAGCGGGCGCGAAGCTCGGGCACCGGCAGCATGTCGGCCGCCTTGTCGCGCGGCGACGGCCGCGCCTCGCCGCGTCCGACCTCTACCGAGGCGACGGTGAAGCCGAGGCGCTGCGCCTGGGCGACGGCATCGGCAACCGCCTGGCGCTCCACCACGGTGGCGGCGACCGCGACCGTGTCCGATCCGGCGGCGCGCTCGCCCGCCTCGCACGCGATATAGACCTGCTCCGGCAGGAACGGG
Source organism: Allostellaceae bacterium (assembly GCA_035604615.1). GTDB lineage: Bacteria > Pseudomonadota > Alphaproteobacteria > ATCC43930 > CGMCC-115725 > DATJLY01. Next base: position 56,245 of record DATNID010000045.1, read on the forward strand.
GTGTAGCGGTCGAGCTGGAACGCGACCGCCTCATCGAGATTCTCGAGCGCCGCTTGCGGCAGCTGAATGGTCAGGCGCAAGGCGGCGTCGGCAGCGAGGCGCAGCCGCACCGAGGCGCCGCGGTCGCGCGCGATGCGGCCCGGCCCGGCCGGGAGCGCCAGTCGCTCCTCCAGCTCGAACCGCCCGTCGCCGCGGTCATGGCCGAGGACCGCCTCGCGCGGCCCCAGCTGCAGAATTAGATCGTCGCGTGCCCATGGCGTCTCGATCCGCAGGCGCGCGGGAATGCACGCCGCGAGCTCGGCGCCCCACCAGTGGAAGAAGCGCTGCGTCACAAGAAGGGCGGAACGAACCAGGCGATCGGGGGTCATCGCATTGCGCTGCACGGTCTCGCTAGACTGCCCTCCAAGTCTAGCACAGGGCGCCCGAGGGTCGCCGGGGTTTCATCCGAACCCGGCCGGCGAGCGCTGGACCTGCGCTCGCCGGCCGGACCGGATTGTCGTCGGCGTCAGTGACGAGGCGCCGTTACCACGGGAAGAAATTCCACCACTGATGGGCCTCCGCGATCTCCGTCGCACGCTCGCCGGGGTCGTCGCCGCCGGTCGAGTTGAACAGAAGGATGCAGGGACCAGCGGCGCCGCACAGGCCGTTAGGGTTGGCTCCGGTGCCGGCGGCGGCGGGAACGAAATCGGTGACCGTTATGGGATCGGCGGCCACGGAATGCGCGCCCTTGGTGTTGGTGTCGATCGCCTGATCGAAGCTAATGGGATCGGCGTCGCTGATGTCGAGATTGTCGGAACTGTCGGCATTGCTGTCCGTGCAAGCGCCGAGGAAGTGATTGTCGCCGGCGTTGTATGCGACCTCGTCGCAGCCGCCGCTGGTGCTGGCGATCGAGGTCCGCTTGGTCACGTGGCCGTCGATGACGTTGAGGACCTGTTCGGGTCCGCCGCTGCAGCCAAGCAGCAACTCGTTGTCCGGGCCGAACACGGCGCCGTTCGGACTGCAATTCATGACCGGGATGATGTGCTTGACATGGATATTGTTGGGGTTGGTCGGATCGATCACGGCGACGTAGCCGTTATTGGGGGCCGAGCTGATGCCCGGAATCGCGACGTAGAAGAGGCCGGTATTCCTGTTATAGGCCGCCTGCTCGATGCCGCCGTCGGCATGCACCGTGCCGTGCGTGCCGTCGAAGTTGATCTGCGCCAGGATCGCGTGATGGACGCCTGGAGCGGTCGGCCGCGTCGAGATGAAGGTCAGGAACGCGCTATCGTTGAGGGGATGCACGCCATGAAGGATGCCGGGCTGCTCCGACGGGTTGGCGAAGACCGCGATCTGGTCGACCGGGTCGAACGCCCCTTCGTCGGTCCGGAAGCAGCCGCCCACGTTGATGTGGTCGGTTTGCTGCCGCGAAGAGATGTCGAAGACGCGGACCGAGCTGTTGCACAGGTCGCTGTTATAGTCCGAGGCCGTACCCGTATAGGTGCAGGTAACGCCGGCGACGCCGCAGGTTCCCGCGGCCGACATGGTCACCGTGCCGTCACCCTGACCGGGCTGGAACTGCGACGGGCCGTCGCCGACCCAAACCTCGGCGTGATTGACGGTGAAGGCGCCATTGGGGCCGGTGATCTCGTTGCGCCCGACGCCGGCGGTGCCGCCGAAGGCGGTGTTCTGGTCGCAGGCGATCCCCGCCATCGGATCGGTCGAGGGCGGCGTCATGAAGCTGATGCCGGCCGGAGTGAGGTTGTTGAGGTCGAGCATCAGGACGTCGCCGCCGGCCTTGGTCGGATCGGGGGTTGTGCCGGTGAAGCCGCCGTGCGAGCGGTCCGCCAGGAAATAGGCGCGCACGAACGGATCGACCCAGCTGATGTCGAACGAGAAAGAGGACGGGGTCCAGGGAGCGCCCGCCACCACCACGGACGAACAAGTGACGAGGTTGCCGGGGTGTCCGGCGATGGTGACCTTGCCGGAATTGATGATGCCGTCGGCAGGATTACTGTCGACGTCGGCGGCGGTGGCCGCCCCGAGCATGGCAAACGACGCCACGGCGGCGCCGATGGCGAAACGCGCGCTTAACCGGCGCCATCTTGTGCTGATGGAATGCATTGGCTGTCCTCCACTATTTTCGCGGTGTCTGGATATTGCGGACGCAATGATCTTTCGCATTGCTTCTCCGCACACTCAGACTGTTTCAAGCCGCCTCAGAGTATTAAAATTCATTTACCCTATCAACGTTCTATTTATGATACATCAATCGATAATAGTTATAATTATCAATGTCTCGTTGCAGTAACAGTCGTTGCCGGGCACGCCGCCGTCGTCAGCACTGGAAGGCACCGCCGCGCCGGCACAACGGGCCTCCCGGCAGCAGGCCCGTATCGACCGGCCGGCCGAGGCGCGGCGTTACGATCAGGTCGGGCCAGGCCTGCGCGCCACCCGCTATGGCCAGGCGGATGAGGGCGGGCAGCGAGGTCCGGTCGTGCCATTCCTGTTGCCATTGCGGATCGGCGTCGGGCCGGTCGCGCCCGAAATAGGCGAGCGCCGCGCTTGCGGCATCGTCGACCAGCACGACCGTCTGCATCGCGGCGGGATCGAGCGTGGGCGGCCACAGATCGTGCGCGCGGTCGAGCGGGCGAAAGCGCAAGACGATGCGGACGCCGCTCTTGCCGCGCTCGATCGCGAGCCAGGTGACCTCCTCGCCGCCGAGCGCGAGATAGGCTCCGGGCGGCGCGATGAAGACGGCGCCGGCGGCGTCGCCCGCGAAGGCGACTTGCGGCGGGTTGACGCCGCCCAGCGGCAACGGGTCGGCGCGCTCGAGCTGGCGGCGGATGACGGTGAGCGCGAGCTCGGTGCGCAGCAGCTTCTCGCTCGCGGCCTCGCTGCCCATGACGGCGCCGCGGCTCAGGCGCAGTCCGCCGACCAGCAGCGCGGACAGGAGCGCCAACAGCGCCATGGCGACCAGCAGCTCGACCAGCGTGAAGCCGGCATGCGCGCGCGCTGTCATTGTTGCTGCTGGCGCTGCGGCGGCGGCGCGAGCCGCAGGGTCGCGAGCGTCACGTCGCGCATGCGGCCGCGCTCCGGCCATGACACGGTGAGCGTCACCGCGTAGGGCATCAGCGGCCCGAGCTGCGGCGGCAAGGTCGCGTCGGCATAAAGTGCCACCGTGCGGCGCCAGTGATAGCCGCCCGGCAGGTCGCCGTCCTCGACGCCTTCCTCCAGCGGCAGCTCGCCGTCGCGCGCCTCGAGCACGCTCTCGGCCCAGAGTGCGGCGGTGGCGGCGCGGTCGGCGCGCATCAGGCCGCCGATCCCGCCGGAGAAGATGCGCAGCAGCGGCACCAGCAGCAGCGCCGCGACCGCGAAGGCGACCAGCACTTCGATCAGGGTGAAGCCGCGCGCGGGCTCAGCGCCGCGCCGCACGAATGTCCTGTGCGCCCGCATGCCCGGTGAACCAGTCGACGTGCACGGCGGCGCTCGCCGGACCGGCGGCGAAGTCGATCTCGCCGCCGCTCGAGCTGCCGTCGGGAAAGAAATAGATGGCGCCGGCGCCGGCGGCCAGCGGCACGACGCCGCTGAACGCGACCGCGAGGCGGGGCGGGACAAGGTGCTCGCGCCGCGGCTCGCGGTAGTGGCGCGCATCGGCGGCGATCACCACCGCGGTGACGCGGTTGCCGGCGATCGCGAGGCTCCTCGTCTCGGCGAGCGCCGCGGTCATCTCGCGCGTCGCCGCGCGCAGCTCGGCGCTGTTGGTGCCGGTGGTCACTTTGGTCAGGAACAGCGTCGTCACCGCCGCCATGATCGCCATCACGAGCAGCAGCTCGACGAGCGTGAAGCCGTGGCTAGAGCGCGAGGTCATAGATGCTGAAGAGCGCGGAGAGGATCGAGCCGACCACGCCGGCCACGATCACGCCCATGACGATGGTGAGGCCCGGCACCAGGACCGCGAGCATGCGGTCGAGCGAGCGCCGCATCTCCCAGTCATAGATGTCGGCGACCTTGGCCAGGATCTCGGCGAGCCGCGCCGTCTCCTCGCCGACCTTGATGAGCTGGCCCGCCAGCTCGGGCAGGATGCCGGTGCGCCGCAGCGGCTCGGCGAAGCCCTTGCCCTCGCGCACGCTCACCGCCACCCGGTCGAGCGCGTCGCGCATCACCGCGTTGGTCATGGTGCCGCGCGCGATGCCGAGCGCCGCCGACAATGTCACGCCGCTCTGCAACAGCAGCCCGAGCGTGCGCGCGAACCGGGCGACGATGGTCTTGCGCACCAGCGAACCGATCCAGGGGAGCGCGAGGATGGCGCGGTCGGCGGCGCGGCGGCCCTCCGGACGCTGCAACCAGCGCTGCCCCCAATAGGCCGCCCCGGCGACGACCAGCGCGATGAGCCACCACCAGCCGGCGATGAAGCGCACGATCCCCAGCATCACGCTCACGCCCATGGGCACGGCGACGCCGGCATCGCGCAGGATGCCCTCGAATTGCGGCAGCACGAAGCCGATGAAGACGGCGAGCGAGCCGAGACAGGTGATGCCGACCAGGCTCGGATAAATGAGTGCCGAGCGCAGATTCTCGGCGAGGCGCGCCATGCTCTCGAGATATTCGGCGAGGCGCCGCAGCACCGATTCGAGATCGCCGCTCGCCTCGCCGGCCTCGACCATGCCGGAATAGAACGGCGGGAACCCGCCCGCCTCGTTGAGCGCGTGCGCCAAGGTTGCGCCGCCCTGCACCCGCTCGAGCACGCGGTCGATGCGCCACAGCGCGCCCTCTTGTCCCAGATCGAGCGTCGCGCGCAGGGCGCGGTCGAGCGGCAGCCCGGCATCGAGCAGCATCGCCAGCTCGCGCGTCAAGGTCGCGAGGCTCATCAGCGACGGTGCGCGCTTGCGCTTCAACTCGAAGCGGATGGGGCGCGTCCACAGGCTGGCGCGCGCTTCCTCGGCGCGGATGGGCGTCAGGCCCGAGCCGTTGAGTTGCAGCACCGCCGCGCGCTGGGTCGGCGCGTCCATCGTCCCCTCGACGATCTCGCCGGCGCCGTTGACGGCCTTGTAGCGGAATTGCGGCATGGCGCCTCAGGCGGTGCGCGTGACGCGCAGCACTTCCTCGACCGTGGTGGTGCCGGCCAGCGCGAGGTCGAGGCCGCTCCGGAACATGGTGTGCATGCCCTCGGCGATGGCGGTCGCCTCGATCTCCTGCGTCTCGGCATGGGCCAGGATGTGGCGCCTTATCGCGGCCGTGACCGGCATCAGCTCGACGACGCAGACGCGGCCGCGGAAGCCGGTGCCGTTGCACTGGGCGCAGCCGCGCCCGCGATGGAAGGTCGCGTCCTTGGCCGCGTCGCCCGCGAAGCCGAGCTGGGCCAGGAACTCGGGCAGCGGCGCGTACGCCTCGCGGCAATTCACGCACAGCCGCCGCACCAGCCGCTGCGCCAGGATGCCGTTGATGGTCGAGGTCAGGAGATAGTCGGGGACGCCCATGTCCAAAAGCCGCGTCACCGTGCCGGCGGCGCTGTTGGTGTGCAAGGTCGACAGCACGAGATGCCCCGTAAGCGCGGCCTGAATCGCGATCTCGGCGGTCTCGACGTCGCGGATCTCGCCAATCATGACGATGTCGGGGTCCTGGCGCAGGATCGAGCGCAGCACATGCGCGAAGTTGAGCCCGATCTGCGGCTTGATCTCGATCTGACTCACCCCATCGAGCTGGTACTCGACCGGGTCCTCGACGGTGAAGAGCTTCTTGTCGGGCGCGTTCAAGTGGCGCAGCGCGGTGTAGAGCGTAGTCGTCTTGCCGCTGCCGGTGGGGCCGGTCACGAGCAGGATGCCGTTGGGCTGGTCCACCAGCGCAAGGAACCGCCGCTCCAGCGCGTCGTCGAAGCCGAGCTTGGCGAACTCGAGCTCGATCGCCGAGCGGTCGAGCACGCGCATCACCACGTTCTCGCCGAAGATGGTCGGCACGGTCGAGATGCGCATGTCGATCTGGCGCCCGCGCACCGGGATGCGGATGCGCCCGTCTTGCGGCAGGCGGCGCTCGGCGATGTCGAGCCGCGCCATGATCTTGACGCGCGAGACGAGCGCCGGCCCCAGCGCCGCCGGCGGCGCCTCCATGTCCTGGAGCGCGCCGTCGATGCGGTAGCGGATCGCGAGCTTGTGCTCGCGCGGCTCGATATGGATGTCGGAGGCGCGCATCTCGACGGCCCGCGCGATCAGCTGATTGGCGAGGCGGATGACCGGCGCTCCGCTGGCGAGGTCCTTCAAGCGCTCGACGTCGTGATGCGCGTCGGCGGTGGCCTCGTGCGCAGGCTCGGACGGGTGCCGCGCCGCCGGGAAGAGCCGCTCGTGCGCCGCCTCGATGTCGCTCAAGGTGGCGATGAGCGGCGCGACGCGCTTCCTCGTGCGCAGCTCGATGGCGCGGATCGTCACCTCGTCGAGCGGATCGGCCATGGCGAGGGTGACGCACTCGGCCTCGTCCGCCAGCGGCACGATCTTGGCGTGGCGCAGGAAATTGGCGCCCAATTCCTCCTCGAGGAGCGGCAGCTCGGGCAGCTCGTCGGCGGCCGCGATGGCGAGGCCGAGCCGCGCCGCCAGCGCCTCGGCCACGTCGCGCTCCGACACCAGGCCGAGCTTGGTGAGAAGCGCCAGGAAATGGTCGCTCCCCGCGCCGCGCAGGCGCAGCGCCCGGTCGAGCCCGGCCGAGCTGAGCTTGCCGCTCGCCACCAGCGCCTCGCCGATGGCAATCTCGACCGACTCTCTCTCGGCAAGGGCGGGCGCATCCGGCATGACGGCGACGATAAGCCATCGCCCGACCCAAGCCAAGCGGTGGACCGGTCGTGCGCCCATTCGACTACGCCCTTCGGGCTCCGCTCAGGGTGAGGACTTTCCTTTGTGCCACAACGAATTTCCCTCATCCTGAGCGAAGTCGAAGGACGCTGGATGATTTTGCCGCCCCCTGCGGCTAGGCTTGCCGTTGGTTAACGAGAGGGGCGGGCGATGCGAAAGATGGTTGCGGCCGGGGGGCTGGCGGCGCTGCTCGCGCTGGGGCAGCAGGCGAACGCGGCGAGCGACGAGCAGAAGCAGTTCGCCTTCTCCGTCGTCGAGCGCAATGCCGAGCCGATGGCCCAGATCGGCGACAGCCTCTTCTACTTCGGCGAGCTCGGCATGCAAGAGGTCGAGAGCACCAAGCTGATGAAGGAGACGCTCGAGGCGGCCGGCATCACGGTCGAGCTGGGCGGCGCCGGCATGCCGACCAATCTGTGGGCCAAATGGGGCAGCGGCCGCCCCGCCATCGCCATCGTCAGCGAGATCGACGCGCTGCCCGGCGGCTCGCAGAAGCCGATGGAATTGGAGCGCCACCCGCTGGTTCCCGGCGGCCCGGGTCACATGGAGGGCCACAACACCCATGGCGGCCTCACCGCCGGCGCCATCTTCGCGGTCAAGGCGGCGATGGAGCGCTACAACATCCCGGGCACGGTGGCGCTGTCATTGGGGCCCGCCGAGGAGCAGCTCATCAGCCGCCCCTACATCGTGCGCGCGGGCTATTTCAAGGACATCGACGCGATCATCTATCTCCATATCGGCGACGGGTTCGCCACCGGCTACGGGCTCGCCAACTATGCCTCGATCAGCGCCGACTTCGCCTTCCACGGCAAGACCGCGCACGGCGCCGTCGATCCGTGGGACGCCAAGGACGCGCTCGACGCGCTCGAGCTGATGGATGTCGGCACCGCCTTCCTGCGCCAGCAGCTTCGTCCGACCTATCGCATCCACCGCGTCATCACCAACGGCGGCATCCAGCCCAATATCATCCCCGATCTAGGCCAGGCGTGGTGGTGGGTGCGCGACGCCAACATGCCGGACGCCAAGGTGACGTTCGACAAGCTGGTCAACATCGCCAAGGGCGCGGCGCTGATGACCGCGACCACCATGGACTACCAGATCAAGGCCGCCGGCTGGCCGCAGCTCGGCAACAAGGCGATCGCCGAGGCGATCCAGAAGAACATCGAGCTGGTCGGCATGCCCAAATGGAGCGACGAGGAGCAGCGCTTCGCGCGCGAGTTCCAGCGCTCGGACGGGCAGAAGGAAGTGGGGCTCGCCACCGCGGTGACGCCGCTCGGCGGCCGGCCGCAATCCTATGCGTCCAACGACAGCGGCGACATCTCGTGGGTGGTGCCGGCGGGCCTGCTGTCGTTCCCGGCGAGCGTGCCAGGCATCCAGTACCACGAATGGCATGCGGCCATCACGTCCACCAGCACCATCGCCCACAAGGGCATGGTCGCGGGCGCCAAGGTGATGGCGGCCTCGGTGCTCGACCTGATGACGTCGCCTGAGTTGCTCGCCAAGGCGCAGGCGGAGTTCAAGCAGGTGACGACGGCCTCGCCCTATTTCCCGGTGCTGCCCGAGGACGCCAAGCCGCCGCTCGACTTGAACCAGGCGGCGATGGCCAAGTTCCGCCCGGCGATGGCCCAATTCTATCTGCACCTTCAACCGCGCCTGCAATAAGGGGGAGATCGGCCATGACGACATCGAGACGCGCATTGATGCAGGCCTTCGGCGCCGGCGCCGCGGCGCTCGCGACGGCAGGGGGCAGCCTGCCCGCATTGGCGCAGCAGCCGGTGGCGCCGGAATTCGGCAGCGCCAGCAGCGCCGACGCCGAGCTCAAGATCGTGAGCTGCGCCCGCCTCGAGGACGACGCGCGCAAGATCCTCTCGCCCGGCCGCTTCGCCATCATGGGCTGGCAGGGCGACGGCTGGACCTATCACGAGAACCTGCGCGCCTTCGGCGACTATCCGATCATGCCGCGCCGCCTGCACGGCGTGAGCGAGGAGGCGATCGACCTCAGCGCCTCGATCCTGGGCCACGCGCTGCCGCTGCCGATGATCACCTGCCCGATGGGCGGGCACGGCAGCTTCCATGTCGATGCCGAGCTCGCCACGGCCGGCGGCACCGGCGCGGCGGGGACGCTCTATGTCTCGTCGGGGGCCTCCAACAAGACGATGGAGGAAATCGCCAACGCGACGCCGGGACCGAAATGGTTCCAGATCTATATGAACCGCGACATGGAGATCAATCGCTGGCTGGTGCAGCGCGCCAAGGCGGCGGGATACTCCGCCATCGTGCTCACCGCGGACGCGCTGGGCGCGGGGCAGAGCGACGACTACATCGCATTGGGCCGCCCCAGGGACGCCAATCTCCAGCCCGGCAATCACGATCCGGCGCGCGGCGGGCGCGGCAATTTCGCCAACATGAAGCGCGACCTGAGCTTCAGCGATATCGGCTTCCTGCACGAGGCCTCGGGCCTGCCGGTCATCACCAAGGGCGTCGTCGAGCCCGCCGATGTCCGCGAGGCGATCGCCTCGGGCGCGGCGGCGATCTGGGTGTCGAACCATGGCGGACGGCAGATCGACGGCGTGCCCGGGTCGATCACCATGCTGCGGCCGGCCGCCGACGCGGTCGAGGGCCGCGTGCCGGTGATCTTCGACAGCGGCATAAGGCGCGGCATCGACATCTTCAAGGCCAGGGCGATGGGCGCGACCGTCGTCGCGGTCGGACGGCCGGTGCTGTGGGGCCTCGCCTGCGGCGGCGCCAAGGGCGTGAAGAGCGTCTACGCCCAGCTCGCGGGCGAGCTCAAGGCCACGATGCTGCTGGCGGGCGTCGCCAAGGTGGCGGACTTGAAGCGCGAGAACATCGTGCTGGCGAAGGCGTGAGGCCTCGATGCAGGGCGTTTTCCAAGTAACCCTTCTCGGCACGTCGTGCCCCATACCGCTGCCGGATCGGTTCGGCCCCAGCACGCTCGTCGAGGCCGGGAGCCAAAAGCTTCTCTTCGATGCTGGGCGGGGCGTGCCGATCAGGCTCTGGCAGTTGCGGCTCTCGATGGCGAGCGTGAACGTTCTGTTCCTGACCCATTTTCATTCCGATCACACCGTCGGGATTCCGGACGTGTGGCTGACCGGATGGCTCCCGCCGGCCTGGGGGCACCGAGTGAAACCCTTTCACGTCATCGGTCCGATCGGGACGAAGGACCTGATGAGCAACCTCGAACGCGCTTACGCGTTGGACATCAAGATACGCGAAGCGGACGAGAAGCTGCCGCCGGAGGGGGTCGCCGTCATAGCGGAGGAATTCGCCAAAGACGGCGTCGCCTATGAGAAAGACGGCGTGCGCGTCACCGCCTTCGAAGTCGATCATGGCGACCTCATTAAGCCGGCCTATGGCTATCGCGTCGATTATGACGGCCGGTCTGTCGTAATCTCGGGCGACACGCGCTTCAACGAGAACGTCATCAAACACGGCACGGGCAGCGATCTCATGCTGCACGAGGTCTGCATTGCCAAGCCGGAGTTGCTGAAGATCCCCGCATTTCAGCGGATCATCGACCACCATACGCAACCGGAAGAGGCCGGCATCGTGTTCACGCGCGCCCAGCCGAGGCTTGCCGCCTATACGCATCTCGCGCCGCTCGGGACCCCATCCATTCCCGAGCCCACCATCGCCGACCTCGTGGCGGAGACGCGCAAGACCTATCGGGGATCGCTCGTGGTCGGCGAGGACTTGATGACGTTCGACATCGGCGAGAACGGTGTCTCGGTGTTCAAGCGCGGGGCGTAGCCGGTCTGGCGTTCGGCGGGGACCAAGTCCGCGCCGCCGTCAGCGCCGCGTCTCCGGCAGGAACGCCTCGGTATAAAGCGGCGCCATGTCGGGCTCCGTGTCGAGCAATCCGAGCTCGACCGTGGCCTTGCGCACGACCTCGAGCGCGGCGGGATCGAAACGGCCGTCGCGCGAGAACATCGGCATCACGTCGTCGTAGGTGAGGCTCGCGATCTCGGCGTCGGCGATGCCGTCGGCCTTCATGTCGATCCGCACGGTCTCGGCCTTGTTGGCGTGCATGTAGTTGATGGTCGCGAACCAGGCTTGCAGGAACCGGCGCAGCACCTCGGGCCGCGTGGCGATCAGCGTGTCGCTCGCATAGATCGCGTGCGTCAAGTAGAGCGTGACGTATTGGCCGTAGTTCGCCAGCACCTTGCCCAGATGCTGCTTCTCGAGCAGGCGCTGGCCGTCGAGCCCGCCGGTCAGCCCGTCGACCTGCTTCGTCCTCAGCATCGCGATGTTGGCGGCATTGCCGCCGCTGACATAGACGGTCTGGATCCCGTCGAGGCCCCAGCCGAGCCGGTCCGACAGATGCCGCGTCAGCCAATAGACCAGCGAATTGGGCGACGCCACCGCGATCTTGCGGCCCTTCAGGTCCTGAACCGTGTCGATGCCGCTCTCCGCCCCCGCGAAGATCGAGTACGCCAAGGGCGGCCCCGCCATCGCTGCGACCGCCTTGCACGGCGCGCCCTTCTTGACGAAGGCCATGTCGGTGCCCGAGCCGAGCCCGATATCGACATCGCCGGCGGTGATCCCCTGTTGCAGCTTGGGCGCGCCCTCGAAGCCGACGATGGCCACGTCGAGCCCGTATTTCGCCATGATGCCGGACTCGACGCCGACATTGATGGGGATGAAGCCGAACGAGGTCGGAAACGCCTTGCCGACGACGAGCTTGTCGGAAGCCGAGGCATCGCCGCACCAGAGCGCGAAGAAGGCGGCGCCGAAACTCGCAGCGATGAGATCGCGCCGTATCATCGCCCCGGCCGTCTGCCGGCGTTGCGGTCGTGCTGCACGGTTTCCCTCAACTATGACCTGCCGGACTCTAGCACGGCCAAGCCGGACCCGGGCCACAAGACCGTCCCGTCACGACATCGCCCTGTGATAGCGTCCCCATTTAGAGGGGTTCCGCGGCCGCGCCGCACCTTCGTGGGGGCACGAATGACAAGGACATTGCGAGGAATTGCCGCGCTGTGCGTGATCGCAGCGGTGACGCTGATCGCCCGGCCGGCGGCGGCGCTGTCGATCGATTGCGGGACCGGCATGGTCAGCGGCCAACTCAACACCTTTCTCCAGGCCAATCCCGGCACATCGGTGCAGGTTACGGGAACCTGCTTCGGCAACGTCTCGGTGCCGGCGAACACCGCTCTCACCGCGACATCGCTCGGCGGCACGGAAATTTTGGGCCAGATCACGGCCCAGGGCCGCAACATCTCCCTGTTCGGCTTCCTGCTCGACGGCACGCAATTCGTGAACACGCCTCTGGTCGTCGTGCCTGACAACACCGACATGACGCTGTCGAGCGTCACGATTCAAAACGCGAGCTGCAGCAACACCGGCACCAACCCGCAGGGCGCCATTCTCGTCCTCAACGGCGGCGTCCTCTTCATGACGGGCGGCACGATCATTGGCACCAACGGGATTAGCGGCCATCCCTGCCCGCCGATCCATGCCACCGGCAACAGCTTCATCTCGCTCAGCGGCGTCGCGATCAACGGCAACAACGGCGGCGTGCAGGTGGGCGAGATCCGGGTGGTCGAGAGCAGGGCCAATCTGAGCGGCGTTCAAATCCTCAATAGCGACGAGCCTGCCGTCGACGCCATTCAGAGCGACGTTCGGATTTCGGGCGGCAACATCACCGGGTTCTCGAACAACGCCGCCGGCGTCACCGACGCGCCGACGATCGCTCTCAGCAACTCCTCCCTGACCTTGTTTTCGAGCGCGGTCCTCGTCGGCTCCAACCGCGGGAACGTCATCTACGCGATGCCGGGCTCCACCGTCAAATTGGCCGGATCAAGCGTGACCAGCAACGACGCGACCGATGCGACCATCCTGGCCGGGGCGGGCAGCGCGCTGTTCTCCATCGGCGGCAATACCATCTCCAACAGCGTGACCAACGGCACGGCGATTTCGCTCTTGGACGCCTCGACCTTCCGGCAGCAGAACGAGGCGGTGTTCGGCTCGCCGGTCGCCGGCGACGCAATCACCGGCAACGGCTCGATCCAGATCGAGAGCAGCATGGAGCTCGGCACCGGCACCGCGACGCCCACGAGTTGGACCGGCAACATCACGGTGGCGCAGAACTCGGCGCTGCGCATGGATGGCGGCATCACCGTCACCGGCCAGGTGAAGCTGACCCAAGGCTCGAACGGTTTCTTCAATGTGGCGAACACCGGCCAGAACATCGTGACCGGCAGCGTACTCTGTCCCTTCACGACCAACCCGGCCGCTCACATCGCCGGGCCTGCCGCCGTGCTGCTCACCATGTCCGGGGCAAGCGCCGTCGCGACGCCGACCGCAACCAACAACTGCCTGGCGTTCTGAAGACCCGTCACTGGCCCGTGCCCGGCCATCTTGGCGCGGCGCGCGCTCACACCATGCGGACGGTGTTCGGCAGTTGCGCGGGGTCGTCCCAGAACGCGTCGCGCTCGAAGCGGGCGAAGAGATCGGGCGGCAGCACGGTCGGGCGGATGCGCGCCCGCACCGCGCTGCCGACATCGTGCAGGCCGGGTGTGCCCACCCGGATGTCGAACTCGACCATGTCGTAGCACGGCTCGATATGCTCGGGATCGTGGCCGAAGAGCGGCTCGCCGATGAAATTGTAGATCGCGTTGAGCGTGCCCAGCGGGTTCGCCGCCAGGCTCTCGTAGCGCAGCAGCAGCAGCCGGTCGCCATACTCGCTGTAGACCGCCTCGCGCAGGGCGTTGTGCGCGTAGCCGACCATGCCGGTAGGGCTGCACAGCCCCTCGACCCGTGAATAGACCGTGCTGGTCGGCTCGTAGTTGAAGATGCCCGATAGCTCGAAGATGTTGCGGCGGATCAGGCTCTCGATGCTGTCCACCACCCAGGCCGGATTGCGCACGCAGCAGATGACCTTGGCCTGGGGAAAGAGATGCATGAGCGCCGGCAGCTTGGTGGTCCATTGCCGGTTGGTGTCGAACACCACCTGGCGCGGATGAATCTCGGCGTAGTAGGCCTCGAACACCGCGCGCAGCAGGCGCTCGCGCAGCGCGTCGTCGATGAAGACGGCGGCTTCGTTGCGCTGGCTGGTCTCGCGCAGCATGGCGTTGAACAGGCTGCCGACGGCGCTGGTCATGCCGGCGGAGAAGCGCGGGTTTTGCCGCAGCAGCGCCGCGAGCAGGGTCGAGCCCGCGCGCGGCAGGCCGGAGATGAAGTGGATGCCGTTCTGCATGTCCGGTTCCGGCGTGGTTCGCTCAAGCGAAGGGCGGCACCTTCGCAGGCGCCGCCCTCGGACGCAAACCCCGGCTTGGCTCAGCCGCGCCGGCGGCGCCGGAACAGCCGGAGCCCCAGGAGTCCCGAGCCGAACAACGCCAGAGAGGCCGGCTCGGGCACGGCGCTTCCCTCTTCGACGATCGTCACATAGCCGTTGCCGGTCTGCGCGTCGGCGGTCTCGACCAGCAGGGACGCGGTATCGAGGAGGAAAGAGCCGCCTCCGCCTGCGCCACCTTCGTCAGCGCCGCCGCCGCCGCTGTAGCCGCCGCCGCCGCCGCCGCCGCCGTTGAAGTCGCCGCCGCCGCCGCCGCCGCCGAAGCCGCCAGCGCCGCCGCCGCCGAATCCCGAGGGGCCGCCGCCGGCGAGAACGCCCGAGAAGGTGGCGCCGTTACCGCCGTCGCCGCCGCCGCCGGCGCCGATGGTGCTCCCGCCGCCGGCACTCATGAAGCCGCCGCCGCCGGCGCCCCGAACGCCCCCGACGCCGCCGTTGCCACCGGTCCCGCCGGTCCCGGCGCCGTCGTTGCCGTTACTGCCTGCTGTTCCGGTATTGCCCCCACCGCCGGCGCTGCTTCCGCCGATGTTGGTGCCGCCGCCGCCGCCGCCGCCGGCGATCACTAAGGGCGTGTAAGTGAACGGTCCCGTTCCCAGCCTCTCGACCACGAAGCTGCCGCCGCCGCCGCCGCCGGCACTGCTCGATACGCCTGCACCGCCTACTGCGATTTCCAACACGGTGGAGGCGGTCAATGAAATTCCGCCGCCAACGATGGCGCCTTCGCCACCGGCACCGTCGCTACCGGCGCCGCCCTGCGCGCCGGCGGCCGTGATGTCGTAAATTCCCGTCGTCGGCGCGACGAATTGGACAACAGTCCCGGAGTAGTTGATCGTCGTTGCCTCGGCTCCGGTTGCGGCGATCATGATCGCGAGAAGGGACGTGCCGGCGAGGAATTTTGCTTTCATAGTATGTCCTCTCTGTTGCCGAGCGTAAACCCAGCGCAACGCGGACCGGGGATCAGTACGGTTGTTACGCAACACCCGTGCCAATCTTTCAATTACGTAATATCAATAACTTGGCTTATTAACTTTTTGTGATTGTAAAATTCTAGGACGCCCGCTGACGGCCACCGCGTAAGCCTCGGGGGTAACGGCAACCTCCCCCGGGCACGTGACGGCGCCGGTGGAACCCCTTTCCCTCAAGGGGAGAGGGCGCCATCCTCAATAAAGGCCAGATCTTATTCTGTTAAGGTTAATGTAAATCTTCCTTTTTACACAAATACGGCCAAGTTTTTCTTGAAATTCGTGGCGGTTTTGACGAGTATTCTCTCCGGAAACGCGGCTGGGCGAGAAGGACACCAAACAATGCTGGCTCACGAACAGATGCGCTGGGGCTCCCAGATCATGGCCGCGATGTTCGGCGGGCCCGGCATCTTCTACATCCTCGAGAGCTTCAGCGACGCCGGCAACGCGCTCAACGGCATCGTCTATCTCGCCCTGGCGACGGCGCTGATCGTGGTGGGCCAGGGCAAGGCGGAAAAGACCGCGGCCGCCGCCGGCGCGTTGGCCCGCGTCCGGGCCGCATTGCAGACCAAAAAGCCCCGCCGCTAGACCGAATCCGGACAAAAATCCGGGGCCGGCGTACATTTCCCGAGGGGGTGCGGACATTCCTGGCCGGGTCTTTCGGCCTGTGGCAGTGTGACCCCGGCGCGCGCCCGCGCGCCGCGTTCGGGGGACCCGCGTGATCCGGCGGCTGCGTCTCGGTTCCGGCGTCATAATGCTGGCCTATGTGTTGACCCATCTGGTCAACCACATGCTCGGCCTCGCCTCGGTCAAGACGATGGACGAGGCGCTGTCGCACATTTACCCGGTCTGGACCAGCACGGCCGGCACGGTCGCGCTCTACGGCGCCTTCTCCATCCACTACGCGCTGGCGCTGTGGGCGCTGTGGCAGCGGCGCACGCTGCGCATGTCGGGCGGCGAGGCGCTGCAGCTCGTGATGGGCTTCGCGATCCCGTTCATGCTGGTCGAGCATGTCGTTTCGACCCGCGTCGCCGACACCTATTTCGGCGCCAATTACGGCTATTACATCAGCGTGCTGGCGACATATTGGGTGGTGAACCCGGGGCGCGGCGCGAACCAGCTCGCGGTGCTGCTGGTGGCCTGGATCCATGCCATGATCGGGCTGCGCTACAACCTGGTGCTCCGGCCGTGGTACGGGCGCTGGCAGCCCTATTTCTACGCCGCCGCGCTCTTGGTGCCGGTGCTCGCCATCCTCGGCGCCATCGAGGGCGGCCGCCAGGTCCTGGCGCTGGCCCAGGACCCGGCCTACCTGTCCCAGCTTCTGGCCGACCATCCGCATGCCGACACGGCGCAGGGCGTGGCCCGGCTCCAGGCGATGACCGTGGGGATCAGGCTCGGCTTCCTCTTCGCGCTGATCGCGGTGCTGGCGGCGCGGGTGCTGCGCTGGCAGTGGCAGCGCTGGCGCGGCATCGTGCGCCTGACCTATCCCAGCGGCAAGGTGGTGGAGATCGTGCCCGGCCTGTCGGTGCTGGAGGCCAGCCGTTTCGCGGGCATTCCCCACGCCTCGGTCTGCGGCGGGCGCGGGCGGTGCTCGACCTGCCGCATCCGGGTCGCCGGCGACCGGGCGCGCCTGCCGGCCGCCTCGCCCGAGGAGCGCAAGGTGCTGGACCGCGTCGGCGCCGCGCCCGACGTGCGCCTCGCCTGCCAGCTCCGCCCGCTGGGCGATCTCCGCGTCACGCCGCTGCTGCCGCCCAACGCCCAGGCCAGCGACGGGTTCCGCCGCCCCGATTATCTCCAGGGCATGGAAAAGGAAATCGCGATCCTGTTCGTCGACATCCGCGCCTTCACCCAATTGTCCGAGCAGAAGCTGCCCTATGACGTGGTGTTCCTGCTCAACCGTTATTTCGCCGAGATGGGCGTGGCGGTGGAGCGCGCCGGCGGGCGCATCGACAAGTTCATCGGCGACGGCGTCATGGCGCTGTTCGGTCTCGACAGCGGGCCCGAAGCCGGCAGCCGCGAGGCGCTCGCCGCCGCGCGCGCCATGGCCGAGCGCCTGGTCGAGCTCAACCGCGCGCTGGAGCACGACCTGACCGAGCCGCTGCGCATCGGCATCGGCATCCATGTCGGCCCGGCGATCGTCGGCGAGATGGGCTACGGCAAGGCGGTGTCGGTGACCGCGGTCGGCGACAGCGTCAACACCGCGAGCCGGCTCGAGGCGCTGACCAAGACCTATGGCGCGCAGCTCGTTGTGTCCGAGACCTTGGCCGTGCATGCCGGGATCGACCTCGGCTTCGTGCCGCGGCACGAGATCGAGATTCGCGGCCGGGTCGAGCGCATGCGCATCCTGGCGCTGGCGAGCGCCCTCGACCTGCCATAGCTCGACATTTTCGTGCGCCGCGGATACGATTTCCTACCGAAGATTGCGCCGCCTTTGCCATGACTCCCAAACCCTGTCTTTTGCGTACCTTCGCCCGCGCCCGAAGCGCCGCCGCCGCCGTCGAGATGGCTTTGCTCGCGCCGGTGCTCGTCCTGATGGCCGCCGGCCTCATCGATTTCGGCCTCGGCATCTACACCAAGATGATGGTCGCCGACGCGGCCCAGTCGGGCGCCGCCTACGCCCAGCTCAACGCCGTCAATTACCTCCAGACGCCGTGCGCTTCGAACGCGAACCCGGCGTGCGCCTGGGACCAGAGCATCGTCGCGGCCGCGACCAAGTCGCACGGCGCCAGCACCCTCTTCAGCACGGCGATCACCGCGACGGCCAACGTGCTGTTTTGCTGCATCGCCAGCGGCAGCGTCGATGTCTCCAACTGCACGCAGCCGCCCGCCGCCGCGCCGAGCTGCTCGCCCGCCGCCGGCATCTACGTGCAGGTCGTGGCATCGTCGCAATACAACACGCTGCTGCCCTACCACCTCGCCAGCGGGCTCCTCAATTACACCATCCCCAGAGCCATCCCGATGCAGTCGATCTATCTCGTGCGCATCCACTAGGCGAGCGGACCGCACGACATGGCGCAAGGCTCGATCCCGGCGTCGCCCCCGCGAAGCGGCATGCCGCCGCGCCGGCGGCGCGAGCAGTCCGGCGTGACGGTGATCGAGTTCGCCATTCTGCTACCGTTCTTCGTCGTGCTGATCTTCGGCCTCATTGAGTTCGCTCAGGTGGTGTTCTTGCAGGCCGCGCTGCAGCACGCGGTCACCGCCGCCGCCCGCTGCGCCAGCGAGTTCGCGCAGACCAACGCGCTCGGCGCCGGCGCCACCCCGCCGGATTGCAGCAGCATCGGCAATATCAAGCTCGTCGCGGTGCAGGGCGCCTACGGGCTGAGCGTCCCCCAGAGCGCCTTCACGCCCGCGCTGGCAAGCAACGGGTTCAACTGCGTCAGCGCGAACTACCCCTTCAGCTTCGGCGTCCCGTTCATGCCGCGCTTCAACATCCCGCTGACGGCCAATTCCTGCTATCCGGCCGCGCCGGCGTCGACGCGATAGGCGCCGCTCACGCGTCGGGCTCGGTGCGCCGCGCCGCGTCGACCAGGCGTTCCGCCATCTTCAGCACCAGCCGCTGCTGGTGGTCCGAGAGGGTAAGGTAATGATCGAGATCGAAGCCGGCGCGGCGAATGAGCTCGTGCTCGGCGACGATGTCCTCGTCCCGCCGAATCCTTGCCGCGGAGAGCGTGCCTTGAGGGTCGCTCACCCGTTCGGCGGCTTCGCGTAGGGGGCGGCAGGCTGAGCGCCTCCGGCGGGCTGCTGTTGCGGTGCGCCCTGGCCCGATGGAGGAGCGCCGGCGCCCGCGGCAGCGGCGGTCGGCGGCGGCGTCGGCAGCGAGCCGCCTTGCTCGTGCTCATAGAAGACGCACTGCGGCTCGCAATAGTAATCGGTGACGTCGGTCTCGCGCGTGATCGCCACCATGCCGCCCTGCTCCGGCACGACCTCGATGTCGCGGCCGAGGAGGCGCCGTCCGGCATCGTCATAGACCAGCAGGTTGGTCACGCCCGGCTTGCGCCCGAGCACGAAGATCAGGTTGTTGCGCTCGTTGATCAGGTCGGCGATGTCGGGGTTGGCGATCAGCGCCACCGCGGCGTTGGCGCGCAAGGTCAACGCCTCGGCATGGTTGACCGTCACCTTGAGCGGCGCGGTCTGTACGGCCGGAGTCGCGGGGGCGGCCGATTGGGCGAAACCGGCGCTGTGCGCGCCGAGCAGCATCGCGGCCGCGACCGCGATCCTGCCTGCACTCTTCCGGCGATGCTGTAGGAGTCCCTGCCGCGCCATTGCCACTCCGTCCCGCGCCCCCCGAATCATTAGCAAAATCCTCGAAAAAATCATAGGCATAAGCAACCGCGCCCGATTCGGGCGCGGCCAAGTTTGCCATTGGCCCGGGGGCGACATAGAATTGCCCCGGGTCTACAAGCTCGTCCGCGGCGATGGGGCGCGTCCGGCGGATTTGTGCGGCGGGGGAACACATGGCGCCAGGCTTGAGCCGGCAACTCGGCGCATTGGTCGCGATTTCGCTTCTCCTCGGCGGCTGCGCCGGCGATGGTGACAAGACCGCCGATAACCGCGAGAAATCCGAGCTCACCCGAACCCTGGTCGACGCCGCGGCCGCGGCGCAGTCCCAGAACGACGCCACCACCGCGGCGACCTATTACCGCAGCGCGCTGACGCGCGACCCCGGCAACGCGGCCGCCGCAATTGGCCTGATGCAGAGCCTCAGGGTCATCGGCGGACTCGACGAGGCCCGTGCGGTAGCCGAGAAGTCCCTCTCGCTCCACCCGAACGATCCTGCGGTGCTCGCCGAGGGCGCCAAGGTCAAGCTCGCCACCGGCCAGATCGACGACGCGATCAAACTGCTGAAGCGGGCGGTGACGGACGACGGCAAGGACTGGAAATCGCGCTCGGCGCTCGGCCTCGCCTATGACCGGGTCGGCGACTATGCTCGCGCTGACGAGAGCTACCAGGAGGCGCTCACGATCTCGCCTGAGAACGCGACAGTGCTCAACAACTATGCCTTGTCGCGGGCGATGGCGAACGATCTCGACGGCGCGCGCGCGCTGCTGGTTCGCGCCATCGCCTCGCCCAACGCCGACATGCGCGTGCGCCAGAACCTTGCGCTGGTCTATGCGCTGAGCGGCGACATGGGCAAGGCCGAGGAGCTGACGCGGCACGATCTGCCGCCGGCGCTGGCGAGCGAAGCGCTCGATTTCTACCGTCGCCTGGCGGAAGCGGCGGCGACGCAGCGGCAATAGCGCGCTCAGCCGCCGCGGAAAGCCGCCATCACCTGGATGATGGTCGGGCCGATCAGCACCATGAACAGCACGGGCAGGAAGAACGTCACCATCGGCACGGTGAGCTTCGCCGGCAGCGACGCAGCCTTTTCCTCGGCCCGCGCCATGCGCGCCTCGCGGCTTTCCTGCGACACGACGCGGAGCGCAGCACCCAGGGGCGTCCCGTATTTCTCTGACTGGATCAGCGACGTGACCAGCGACTTGACCGCCGGCGACCCGGTTCGCTCGGCGAAGTTCTCGAGCGCGGTGCGCCGGTCGGCAAGGAAGGCGAGCTCGGCCGTAGTGATCGCGACTTCTTCCGACAGAGCCGGCGCGTCGGCGGCCATCTCCTCGCTGACGCGGGAGAACGCGGCCTCGAGCGACGTTCCGGATTCGATGCAGATGACCATCAGGTCGAGCGCGTCGGGAAAGGTCTTCTGGATCTCCTGCTGGCGCTTGGCGATCGCGTTCGACACCATGATGCCCGGCAGCAAGAAGGCGACCAGCACGACGCCGGTGCAGATCAGCACCTTGAACGACGCCGCCATGTGCACGTTGCCGCCGAACAGGAGGAGCGCTGCGAAACCGGTAAGGCCCAGGGGCAGCGCCAGCCTAAGGAAGGTGAAGGTGATGATCGCCTGTGGGCTGCGATAGCCGGCGCGGATCATCTTCTTTCTGAGCGCCGGCTGCTCGGTGATGTTCTTGACGTTGAGCTTCTCGAGCACGATGCGCATGAAATTGTCGCGCCCTGACGTCATGCGCCGCAATGACGGCCGCGCTTGGTCGAGCCGCTGCTTGCGCTGCTGGCTCAGCTCGCCGCGGCGCTGGTTGATGATCTTGAGCCGGCTCTTGAAGATGTCGGGCTCGAGCCACGGCAACCCCAAGCCGATGACGGTCAGGAACGCCAGCACGGCGAAGATAAGCGGGATCAGCGTTTCGGGGTGGTCGAACATTGGCGGCGCCGCTCCCTCAGATCTCGAACGAGATCATCTGTTTCATGATGAACACGCCCAACGACATCCAGGCGAGCCCGCCATAGAAGATCTTCTTGCCCGCGCTCGTCGTCCACAAGAGCGAGATGTAGTCGGGATTGATGACGTAGATCAGGATCGAGATGATGAACGGCATCGAGCCGATGATGGTCGCCGTCATGCGCGCCTCGGATGACATGGCGCGGACCTTGTCGGCCATGCGCTTGCGCTGGCGCAGCACGTCGGAGAGGCCGGCGAGCGTTTCGGCCAGGTTGCCGCCCGTCTGCTGCTGCAGGTTGATGACGATGGCAAAGAACTTCATGTCCGCGGTCGGCATGTGCCGCACGCTGCGCTCGAGCGCCTGCTTCAGAGTCATGCCCAGCCGCTGGCCCTCGACCAGGAGCTTGAACTCGGTGCCGACGGGCTCGGGCGATTCGCGGGCGACGATGTTGAGGCATTCGCCGACCGGCAGGCCCGAGCGGATGCCGCGGACGATGACGTCGATCGCGTCGGCGAAATGCTGGGTGAAGTGGTACTGGCGCTTGCCCGCGCGCCGCTTCAGCCACCGCCGCGGAAGTCCCACGCCCATGGCGATGAGCACGAACGGCGTCCAGATCCACGAGAATCCCATCAGGAGAAAGAGGCCGGTGAAGACGACGCCCGAGACCGCGCTGATGATGTAGTATGTGCGCGTCGAGATGGTGAGGCCGGCGCGCTCGATCATGAGCCGCAATTCGACGCCGCGGCTCGGCTTGCCGGTCTCGGCCGCCTCGTCGAGCTTGGTCTTGAGCTGGCGTGAGCGGCGCAGGTTCGACTGGCCCTTCTTCGCGGCCGCGCCCGGCTTGACGCCGCCGCCGATCGCGGCGAGGCGCATCTTCATGCGCGCCCGCGAGCCCGTGTTCTGGGCGATGACGTAGCCGAGCGCGGACGTGATCGCCAGCAGCATCACCGCCACGACCGTGATCGTCATCGGCGTCATGCCGCGTGCTCCGCCGCCTCCAGCGCCGCGACCAGCTCGCGCTCCTTGCCGAAATAGCGTGCTCGATCGTAGAGTTTGGGCCTGAGGCCGCTGTATTTATGCCGGCCGATGAGCTTGCCGTTCTTCTCCTCGCCGACGATCTCGTAGATGAAGAGGTCCTGCAAGGTCACGACCTCGCCTTCCATGCCGATCACCTCGGTGACGTGGGTGATCTTGCGCGAGCCGTCGCGCAGGCGCTGCGCCTGGACGATGACCTGGACCGCGCCGGCGATCTGCTCGCGCACCGTCTTGGCCGGCAGCGTGAAGCCGCCCATCGCGATCATGTTCTCGATGCGGCTTATGGCCTCGCGCGGGTTGTTGGCGTGGACCGTGCCCATCGAGCCGTCGTGGCCGGTGTTCATCGCCTGCAGCAGGTCGAACGCCTCGGGCCCGCGCACCTCGCCGACGATGATGCGCTCGGGCCGCATGCGCAGGCAGTTGCGCACCAAGTCGCGCATCGTGATCTGGCCCACGCCCTCGAGATTGGGGGGCCGCGTCTCGAGCCGGACCACGTGCGGCTGCTGGAGCTGCAATTCGGCCGCGTCCTCGCAGGTGATGATGCGCTCGTCCTCGTCGATGTAGCGGGTGAGGCAGTTGAGGAGTGTCGTCTTGCCCGAGCCCGTGCCGCCCGAGATGAGGACGTTGACGCGGCAGTTGCCGATGATCTTCAGCACGTCGGCCATCGGCGGCGGACAGGTGCCGTATTCGACCAACTTCTCGAGGGTGAGCTTGTCGCGCTTGAACTTGCGGATGGTGAGCGCGGCGCCGTCGATCGCCAGCGGCGGCGCGATGACGTTGACGCGGCTGCCGTCGGCCAGGCGCGCATCGCAGATGGGGCTGGCCTCGTCGACGCGGCGCCCGACCGCGCTGACGATGCGCTGGCAGATGTTCATGAGCTGCGCGTTGTCGCGGAACTTG
Organism: Allostellaceae bacterium; assembly: GCA_035604615.1. Taxonomy (GTDB): domain Bacteria; phylum Pseudomonadota; class Alphaproteobacteria; order ATCC43930; family CGMCC-115725; genus DATJLY01. The sequence goes on from DATNID010000045.1 coordinate 79,493, forward strand.
ACGTCGGTGAGGGTGATCTTGCCGCCGGTCTCGATGTAGACCTTGTTGGCCCCGTTCACCATGATGTCGGCGATGTCGTCGCGCGCGATCAAGGGCTCCAGCGGCCCCAGGCCGAGGATGTCGTTGCAGATGTCGTCGATGAGATGCTGCTGCTCGGCCGCGCTCAGCACGTAGCGCTTGATGTTGACGATCTCGCTGATGATGTCGGTGAGCTCGTTGCGCACCGCCTCGGGCGCGAGCTTCGACAGCTCCTTGAGGTCGACGGCGTCGAGGAGCGCGTTGAAGACGCCGACCTTGATCTCGTTGAAGCGCGCCTCGTCGTGGCCGGATTGCTTGGGGGCGGGCGGCGGCACCGGCGCGGGCTTGGCCTCGGCGACGGGCGCTGCCGGACCCGGCGCCGCGTTCGGCTTCTCGGGCAGGACGGTGGTCGAATCGCGCTTTCCGAACATGGGATCCTCAAGCCTTTGCGCGTGCCGCCAACTTGCCGGCGGCCGAAGGCAGGAGCTTGTCGAGGAACCCCGGCTTCTTGGCCGCCGCGCCGCGTTTCTCCGTCACCTGGCGTCCGCTGACCAGCGTTGCGAGCGTGTTCAGGGGCTCGATTGCGCCCTTGGCCTTCGACGCCTCGCCGACCATGTGCCCGGTGTTGGCCGCCTGGCCGAATATAGCCGGTTCGTGCGGCACGGTCACCGTCAATGCCGCGCCCAGCGCGGTCGCGAAGTCCCTGGCCGAGATCTCGGTCTTGGGATGCTGGCCGAGATGGTTGAGCACGACCCGCACCGGCGCGTCGTTCTTGCGCTTGGCGTTGAGCGTGTCGATGACGCTCTTGGCGTTGCGCAGGCTGGCGAGGGTCGGCACCGCGGTCAGCACCACCTCGTCGGAGAGATCGAGCACGTGCCGCACCCAGTTGCCCCAGTAATGCGGCAGGTCCGCGGCGACCCAGGCGGCGTCGTGGCGCAGCCGCTTGAGCATCTCCTCGATCGCCTGCGGGTCGATGTCGGCCGCCCGCCCGCATTCGCCGGGGGCGGTGAGCACGCCGAGATTGTCGTTGTATTTGCCGATGATACGGGCGAGGAGCTGGTCGTCGAGACGGTCCGCCTGGGCCAGCGCCTGGGCCGAGTTCTCAGGCGATTCCAGGTTGAAGTCCATGGCGACGGTGCCGAAAGCGAGATCGAGATCGACCAGCAGGGCCTCGCTGTCGAACAGCTTGCCTAGGCACCACGCCACGTTGTTGGCCATGGTGGTCGAGCCCGCGCCGCCGCTCGCGCCGATGAACGAGATGAGCCGCCCCTGCTTCAAATCCTGCGGATCAGCGCACACCGCCACCACAGCCTCGAGGAGCGCGTGCGGATCGACCGGCACCGGCAGATACTCGCGCACGCCCTGCTTGGTCAGCGCGCGATAGAGCCCGACATCGTTGTGAGCGCCGATGAGGACCAGGTTCGTCTCCGGCCGGCACACTTGGCTTAGCTGTTCCAGCTGGTTGAAGATGGTGGCCGGCGTCTCGCGCGACTCGATCACCAGCAGGTCGGCGCTCGGGGAGGACTCGTATTGATGGGCCGCGGCCTCGATGCCGCCGTCGTGGAAGGTCGAGCGCGTCTTCGCCAGGCGGCGGTCAGACAAGACCTGCTCGACCGCGGCGCGGACCCCGGGATCCCTGGTGAAAACATGGATGTCGAACCGTTGAATGGCTGATCTCCCTTCATCCCATGGGATGGATGGCGCTAGCGCGCGCTGGTCGCTCCGGTGGCGCCGGTGCCGACCGTGCTGCCCGAGGCCGCGTTCTGGTCCCCGGCGCTCTGAAGCGAGTTCTTGTTCGACTCGGTCGCGACCGGCTGCCCCCCCAGGCCGAGGCCGACGCCGCGATATTCGCGGATCACGCGCTCGGTGTTGGCGGTGTCCGAGGGCGCCGGCCGGCGCATGGTCGCGAGGTCGGCTGGATCGGCGACCATGACGCCGAGATTGCGCTGCTGGGCGCAGCCGAAGCCGGCATAGTCGGTATTGAGGGGATTGAAGTCCATCCGCGTGCTCCAGTCGCCGCAGGTCGGCAGCACCGCGGTATAGCGCTCGTAGCTCAGCGTGACGGTGTCGGGCTGGCCCTCGGAGGCGAGCTGCAGGTGGATCATGCTTGCCGGCACGCCGGCGGCGACAAGGCGCTGGCGCAGCGCCTCCATGCGCGCCGGGGCGGCGCTGTTGCCGCGCGCCGCGGGGGCGCGGGCGGCGATGGTGATGGGGCCGTGGCCGCGGTCGAGATAGCCCTCGACGAGCGTGTTGAAGCTCTCGGCGGCCGAACCGGCGAAGGGATCGGCGGTGCCGACGAAGCGGGCCGGCACGCTCACCGTCTCGGGCTGGGTTCCGAGCGGAAAGCGCTGGGTGTAGTCCTGGTACACCGGCTCGGCGCAGGTCGCGAGCAAACCGACCCCCACGAAGGCCCAGAGAACGGGGCCGATGCGGGCGCGGACCGGGGGATCGGACATGGCGCTCACTCCAGGATGAAGCCGAAGGGACCCTTCGGCTGGCGCGGCGTCTCGGGCGTGGGCTTGGTGTAGGTCGCGTTGAGCCGGCCCAGGAAATACATGTTGAAGTCGCTGGCCGGGCCGAACCCGTCGGACGGGAACACGATCGAGTTGGGATCGACCGGCTTGATCAGGAAGGCGGTGACGGCGATGACGAGGTCGGTCTCGTTGTGTTGGAACTCTTTACTGGAGAACAGCGTGCCCAGGACCGGTATGTCCATGATGCCGGGCAGCCCCTTGATCGTGTTGTTGAGGTCGTTCTGCAACAGGCCGGCGATGGCGACGCTGCCGCCCGAAGGCAGCTCGACCGTAGTGGTGGCGCTGCGCTCGGTGAGGGAGGGGACAGTGGTGCCGGAGATCGTCGTCGGGGTCGATGTCTCGCTCACCGTGGTGGCGATGCGGAGGCTGATGAGGCCGCTCGACAGCACCACCGGCGTGAAGGTGAGCTGGACGCCGAACGGATAGAAGGTCGGAACGATTTGCGAGCTGGAGCCGACGCCGACCACGCTCGGCAGCGGGAACTTGCCGCCCACCAGGAACGACGCGGTCTCGCCCGAGACGGCGGTGAGATTGGGCTCGGCCAGGGTCTTGACCATGCCGTTCTGCTCGAGCGCCTGCAGCAGCGCCGTGAACCGGGTCGCCGGGCCGGCGATCGCGCCGGGGAAAGGTGTCAGGCCCGGCGCCGGGGTCAGGCCGAATGGCGAGCCGCCGGTCGGCGCCGGGTTCAGCGACGCCGAGCCATAGGGCGTCGTCCCGAACGTGGTCTGATTGCCGGCGAAGTTGAAGTTGAACCCGCCGATGGTGAAGGACAGCGGCGCGGGAAATCCCGGGGTGATGCCGAGCTCCTTCACCGTGTTGCGCTGCATCTCGGTGACGCGGACCCGGATCAGGACCTGGTTCTTGTCGTGGACGGTGAGGAGATTGACGATCGCCTTGTCGTCGGTGACGAACTGGCGCACGATCTGCTGCGCGTTCTCGATCTCCTGCTGCATCGCGACCGAGCCGGACAGCACGATCGCCTGGTTGGCGGTCGAGACGGAAATGTCCTCAGTCGGGAGCGCGCGCCTCAAGGCGGCGGTGACGGCTTCGGAATCGAACGTCACGGTGATGTCCACCGCGTCGATCTGGCGGCCCTCGGCGTCGAAGAAGAAGACGTTGGTCTCGCCGACCTTCTTGCCGATCACGAACGCCAGGTCGGTGGAGCGCAGCACCACGTCGGCGATGGTCGAGTTGGCGACCAGTACGTCGCGCGCCGGTCGGCCGAGCCGGATCACTTGCGACTTGCCGATGTCGAGCGCCACCGCGCGCCCCACGGAAGCGCGCGCCGGTTGCGCGCCGGGGGCATCGGCGGCCCGGGCCGCCTGCGTCCATCCCGCCAGCCCGGCGAGGAGGGCGAGGACCAGGACCCGATGCGGCCAGCGCGGCCTCACGCGCGCACCTACTGCCTGGCTCCGGCAAGGGCGGCGCCGTGATAGACGCGCAGCATTCCGCCCTGTCCGCCCTGGGGCGGCGGCGCCCCGACGGTCCTCGCCTGCTGCGCGCCCAGGATGCCCAGCGCTTCCTGCAGCACCGCGGCGCGGAACGGGCTGACGTCGAAATCCTCGACCACTGATTTGGCGCCCACGGTCTCGGTCTCGGGCGGGGTCGCCGGCGTGTGGCTGCGCAGCACCAACGTCAGGCTGCCGAGTTGCGTTGCCAGTCCGATCTTCTGCGCATCCTGGGAATCGACCTCGAGCGTCGCGGTGTTGCCGACCCTGGGCTTGCTGTCGATGTCCTGCATGGTCTGGTCGATGGCGAGCACTTTCACGTCGCGCAGGATGACGGTCGAGACGTCCTTGGTGGTGACCTGCGGCGGGCTCGGGCCGCCTTGCGGCGGCGGCGGCGGCGTCACGGAGTAATGCTCGTTGAGCACGACGTCGACCCGGTCGAGCGGGTTGATGAAGCCGCCGGCAGAGGTCACGGCGCTGACCTGAATCGTCACGGCCCGCTTGCCTGGCGTCAGCGCCGCCGCGAGGAAGCCGGCCTCGCCCGGCTTCAGCAGGCGAAAGGCCGTCACCGGCTCGCCCTGCTCGATGCCGCGCAGGACAATGAGCCCGACCGCGTCCTTTTGCGGATCGGCGCCCTTCTCGCGCACCAGGAACGAGGGATCGATCCCGTCCAGCGGCCAGCGTTGCCAGCGCAGATCGTCGGATTTGAGGACCGTTCCCGCCGGCAGGCTGTGGGCCGCCACCAGCACGTCCTGCCCCGCCGCCTGGACGACCTGCGCCTGGCCCTGCTGCGCCACCTGTGCGTTGCGGTTCATCAGCCGGGGCACGGCAAAGAACACCACCCCTGCGAGCACCAGGGCGAAGACCACGATGATGATGCTAACGAGCCGCATCCGTCACCACACGTGCGTTTCAGGCCCGAGAGGCAAAAGCGCAAAGTCGCAAGCCCCGATCCGTGACGCTTATTTTGCCGGATTCTGCCGTAAATCCAAGTCTTTTGACGGCGCCGCTCAGAAATCGGACCGGGCGCGGCCGGCTCACTGCAGGAGGGCCGGGCTCAAGCGCGGCAGCAGTGCGAGTCCGGCCAGCGCGATCGCGAGCCCATAGGGGACGCCCTCGTCCCGCGCCAGCACGCGGCTGTACCAGCGACCCGGCGCCACCGGATCGGGCGCGAAGCGGCGCGCCACCAGCACGACCAGCCCCAAGACTCCGCCGGCAAGTACCATCAGGACCAGGAACGGCATGAGGTTGCGCCAGCCCAGCCACAGCGCGGTCGCGGCGATCAGCTTGGCGTCGCCGCCGCCCATCAGCCGCAGCGCGAATCCTGCCGCGGTCGCGGCCAGGACCGCGAGCCCGGTGGCGAGGTGCCAAGCCGTAACGGCAAGCGGCAGGGCCGGGGCGAACAGCACGAAGGCGAGCACCAGCGCGACGCTGAGTCCGTTGGGGATCTGAAAGCGCACCACATCGCCGACGCCGGCGGCGGCGAGGGCGACCGCGTAGACCGCGAGCGCGACCGATGCGAGCATCAGGTCGCGCCGCGCCCGTTCACAGCGACGAGCCGCCCGCCGAGCTCAACGCGCTGCCGGTGGTGGCGAACAGGTTCGAGATGTCGCCGCCGAGCGCGATCACGGTGGCGATGATGGCGACCGCGATGGCGCCGGCAATGAGGCCGTATTCGATCGCGGTAACGCCGGCGGCATCGCGCCTAAGCGCTCGCAGCAGGGTTGACGCAAAGTCCATTGGAAACCTCTCCGATCAAGCCGTTCGCTTGCGCGCAGCGCTATTGCTTATCGCTCTATTCGGAAACGAGGCGGGAAATCATGCCGCAGCATAACCGGTCCAAAGCAGGACGTCGCCCGGAACGCCGGCGACGTCCCGCTCGTCGCGGTCAAGCCGACGCGTCAGAGCGACGAGCCGGCGGTCGAGCTCAACGCGCTGCCAGTGACGGCGAACAGGTTCTTGATGTCGCCGCCGAGCGCGATCACGGTGGCGATGATGGCGACCGCGATAGCGCCGGCGATGAGGCCGTACTCGATCGCGGTGACGCCCGAAGTGTCGCCGCGAAGACGGCGCAGCGCTTCGACCGCCGTGTGCCTTACGTTCGTACCCGCAACATAAAGGCGCAGCATTGCATCCCTCCGTCGTTTGCTGCCTCGCGGCCATTCGCCTTGGCATGTTGGAAGCCGGACGAGCGATGCCGCATGACAAGTCTTCCAGAGACAATCTCAGGCGAGAATTCAATCCCCCAACACAACCAAATGATAAAGGAGAGTTTGGCGCCGCGCAATAATTTGCTGAAAACGCCGACTGTTAGGCTTTCCGCGCAACGTCCTTCTCGCTGCCCCAAGGATACGAGCGATTGACGGCCGGTGGATCATTCGAATTAACCGTGGCATCGGCGCGGTCGGCGCGGCTTGACAGACGCGGTAAACGAAGATTAGCTAAGTCTCCGAGGGCGAGCCTAGGCGGAAAACCATGTCTCAGAACACCGACGGCGCCAAGCCCGGCTTCGTGTCGCTGGCCGGCATCCAGCTCCTGCGCGAAATTCCCGAGTCGGAATTGAAATTGCTCGAAGAGAAGTGCATCGTCCGCCGCTTCGCCCCGGGCGAGGTGATGGTCGCACGTTTCAGCGCGGGCAGCTCGGTCTACTTCATCCTGTCGGGGACGGCGCGAGTCGTGCATTACCTGCCCGGCGAGGACGAGATCACCATCGCCACCGTCTCGGCCGGGGATACGGTCGGCGAGATCGCGGCCATCGACGGGCTCGGCCGCTCGGCCACCATCATCGCCGACGAGGACGTCACCACCGCCGAGCTGAACCGCGGCGAGTTCCGCGAGCTCGTCGTCCGCAACGGCTGCGTCGCATTCGAGCTGCTCTATCGCTGGGCCAGCATCATCCGCGAGCTCGACGACAAGTTCAGCTACGTCTCGACCATCAGCCCCGACCAGCGGGTCTATTCCCAGATCGTCCGGCTGGCACGCCAGGAATCGCCCGGCGATCAACGCTGGACCATCCGCGAGCTGCCGAGCCATCAGGATCTGGCGGAATGGGCGCAGACGAGCCGCGAGTCGGTCGCGGCCGCGATCGCCGAGCTCTACCGCCGCGGCATCGCCGAGCGCCGCCACAAATCGCTCCACATCCGCGATTACGGCATGCTCAAGAGCCTGGTGATGAGCGGCCGGACCGAGGTCACCAAGGCGCAGGCGGAGAATAGCTGACCGGACATGGCCGAAGACAAGGAACGGGCGGCCTCCGGCTTCTCCCTGGCCGGCGTCAAGATCCTGCAAACCGTTCCCGAGGAGGAACGGCGCTTCCTCGAGACTCGCTGCACCTTCCGCCGCGTCGCCGCGGGCAATGCGCTGATGCAGCGTTTCAGCGTCGGCGCGGCGGTGTATTTCCTCATCTCCGGACAGGCCCGCGTCGTCCACTTCGTCGAAGGGCAGGACGAAATCACGATCGCCAACGTCTCGCACGGCGACGCGATCGGCGAGATTTCCGCGATCGACGGCGGCGGCGCCTCGGCCACCGTCATCGCCGAGGAGGATTGTACCATCGCCGTGCTGCCGAAGGAGGATTTCCACGCGCTGATCATGCGCCGGGGCGAGGTGGCGCTGTCGCTGTTGCAGCGCTGGGCCGCGGTCATCCGCGATCTCGACGACAAGGTGAGCCTCGTCTCCAGCATCGGTCCCGAGCAGCGCATCTATTCCGAGATCATCCGCCTCGCCCGCGTGGAGAAGCCGGGCAGCGACCAATGGCTCGTGCCGGAAATGCCGGGTCACCAGGACCTCGCGATCCGAGCGCAGACGACGCGCGAGGCGGTGGCGCGGGCGATTGCAGAATTGGCGAGCCGCGGCATCGTCGAACGCCGCACCCGCACGCTCTATATCAACGACTACAAGGCGCTCAAGGACATGGTGCGGCAGGGCCAAGGGCTGCCGCTGCCGGCCGCGCGGGCGAGCGGCGCGTAGGCCCGGCGTCGCCCACGTCAGTTTCGCGTCGCGCCGCAGAGAAGGTTGAGCGCGTCGGCCTCTTCGGTGGTCAAGGCGATGTCCGCGATGTCGTCCCGCAACAGCGCGAACGAGACGTGGAATCCGTCGGGCGTCCGCAGCGTAAGAATGAGACGGCTCGGCTCGGTGCTGGCCTCGAGGTCCCAGGAGTCCACGGGGTAGACGAGGCGTAGGTTCGGGTCCTGGTATCGCCGGGACAGCGACTGCCGCATCATCTCCGGCAAGGTCATGACGAGCGGCTTCAAACATTCGGCCGGCAGCACCAGTGCGCAGTGCGCGCCGTCCGCGCTGGCGAACCCGAGCGAAACGGTCGCCCCGTCCGCCGCCACGGAGAATTTCGTCAGATGCTTGCCGTGTATGACGGACATGGCTTCGCCTTTCGTTATATACATTTGGAAATATCGATAAGCGCCAGTGCCGTGGCTAACGCAACTCGATATGGATCAGGTCGCGGACATCCCGGGCGCCGTGAATGTCGCCCGGAACGACGAGCCGAAGGGCGCCGTCCCCGATCGGGTGTCCGTCCTGTTCATAGGCGATGATGACCGGCGCATTGCCGAAATTGGGATCGATTTCGCCGAGCGAGAACATGACGAGATATGCGTCCTTGCCGGTGACTGCCATCACGTGGCGAAGCTCGCCCCACTTTGCCGGATCGTCGACACCGGCGTGTTGGATGACGTCCCAGAGAAGCGCCCCGACATAGCTCGCTTTCCGGTCGCCGTGATCCGTGCGGAACGAGATTTCGCGCCGCACGGCGGGCAGTGAGCGGAGCTCCGCGACGGTCAGGTGCAGGCTGCGCTTGACCAGACCATCGATCAGCAGGGCCGGCGCCGCGCTCTCGTCCGCCCGTGCGCTCGCCATTATTCCCGCTGACACCAGGCATAAGGCGAGGGCCACGGAGAAACGCAATTCGGCGATCCATTTCGACCCGCGCATCGACCGGCTCCGTCCTTGCGACCGGAATATACCGATTAATATAGCGCTAAGTCGGGCGGGAGGGAATGGCGACGTTCGCGCCGGTCATTACACCGTGCGTCTCCCCGCCGCCTCAATCGCGTGGCGAGGCCGGCATCGAGGCAACGAGTTCGCGAATCTCGGCGACCGCGGCGGCGATTTTGAACTCGAGCAGCTTTTCGCCGATCGCTGCGGTCGCGCGGCTCGGATCGCCGGAGGCGCCGGTGCGGCCTTCGGGCCAACCCTTGGGCGACAGCAGCGCGCCGCGCACCGCGCCGGGCTCGATCGCCATCAGCTCGGCGGTATCGAGGAGCCCGGCATGCAGCCCGATCTCGGCGTCGCTGTAGCCGTTGGTCTTGAGCCACTCGCGCTCGCCGTCGGCCGCGTAGTAGCGGTCGATGGTGGCGACGCGGACGCCGCTCTTGCGCCACTGCCGGGTCAAGGCCGCGGCGACATGCGCCTGCGAGGCTTGGCTCAGCCCATGATCGCCGATGAAGCAAATGAGCCTGAAGCCGGCGAGGGCGAGGCTCTGCGCCGCCTCGCGCAGGACCGCGGCGAAGGTGGGTTCGCTCACGCCGATCGTGCCGGGCAGCGCCATGTTGTCGGTCGGCGGCTCGAAATTGCCCTCGGGCACGTAAGCGACCACCGGCGCCACCAGTGCGTTGCCGACGCGGCGCGCGATCTCCCCGGCGCAATGATGGACGATGAAATTGTGCTTGCCGATCGCCATGTGCGGCCCGTTCTCCTCGCTGCCGCCGGTCGGCACGATGGCGATATTGGCGCCCGCGTGGACGGCGTCGCGCACCTCGATCCAGGTCAGGTCGTCGATGAAGGGGCTGCGCGTCGCCGCCGCGGCGGGGCGCGTCGCCGGCAGCGACAACCCGGCCGCGGCGAGGGCCAGAAATCGGCGGCGGTCCATGGCGGCGATCCTCCCAGGCGGGCGCGCGACGAAATCGACAATAGCCGCGCGCGCTGGTAGATAATACCGGCGTGAGCCCCGATCTCTCCCAGCACGTCGTTTCCCAGGCCGCGCGGCTACTGGCGCTCCTGGTCGATCCCTACGTGCAGTTCCTGTTCTACGGCTCGCTGTTCTGGTGGCCCTATCTCCTCAGCGCGCTCGCGGTGGCGCTGTTCGGGTTCTGGCTCGGCCATGGCGAGGGCTGGCGGACGCTCGGCGAATTCCGCCGCCGCTTCCTCTCGCGCCGCATCTGGGCGCACCCGTCGGCGCAGGCCGATTACGCCTACTACATCGTCAACGCGATCCTCCATCCGGTGATTGTCGTGCCGCTCGTCGTCACCGGCGGGGCGGTCGCGCTCTGGGTCGAGGACGGGCTCGCGCTTCTGTTCGGTCCGGCGCCGGCGCCGCTTCTCGGCGTCACCGCCGCACGCGTGCTCTACACCGTACTGTTCTTCATCGCCTATGACTTCGCCCGCTTCCTCGCCCACGCCATACTGCACGACCTGCCGTTCCTATGGCAGTTCCATAAGCTGCACCACTCGGCCGAGGTGCTGACGCCGATCACCAACTACCGCGCCCATCCGGTCGAGTTGTTCATCATGGCGGCAGTGCCAAATCTCGCGACCGGCCTCGTCAGCGGCGTCGTGTGGTACCTCGCGGCGGGCGAGATCGGCTTCTACGCGTTCCTCGGCGCCCACGTGCTCATGGTCGGATTCAACACCTTCGCCAATCTGCGTCACTCGCATGTCTGGATCTCGTTCGGCCCGAGGCTCAACGCGTGGCTGATCAGCCCGGCGCACCACCAGATTCACCACAGCGCGCATCCGCGCCATTTCGGCAAGAATCGCGGGTTCGAGCTGGCGGTCTGGGACCGGCTCGCCGGTACGCTCTACGTGCCGATTGCGGAGGAGGAGCTGCGTCTCGGCCTCGGCGACGGCACCGACGGCGCTTGGCACGGCGTCGGGCGGATGTACGGCTGGCCGTGCCGCTACGCGCTCGCGCTGTGCGGCATCGGCCGGGCGCCGGCGCCGCCGGACCCGGCCGCCGCCGACCGGGCCCAGGTGCGGAGTTGAAAATCCGGCGCCTGTTGCGCATCGTATGATGCGATCAGATGCGCGAGGAGCCATGCCTCGGCCCCATTCCATGCTGAGCCCGCTATGGCGCCGCCTGTGGCGCGACCGGCGCGGCAATTATTCGATGATCGTCGTGCTGCTGCTGCCGGTGCTGACGGGCTTCGTCGGCGTCGGCACCGAGGCGGGACTGTGGCTTTATGATCAGCAGTCGCAGCAGACCGCGACCGACTCCGCCGCCTTCAGCGCCGCCATCTATTACAAGGCGCAGGAGCCGGTGTCGGGCTCCGACACCACCTCCGGCCCCAACGGCCAGGCCCAGGCGCTTGCCGTCGTCGCCAATTACGGCTTCGCCGGGACCGCGAGCTGTGCCAGCTCGGGCAATGTCAGGACCTGCACCGCGCCGGCCAATTGCAACGTTAACGCCCCCGGGGTCGGCACCCCCTGCGTCCTGGTCAACAATCCGCCGGTCGCCGGCTCCCAGGCGGGCAACACGGCCGCCTTCGAGGTCATTATCAGCCAGTCGCCGCAGCAGCTCTTCTCCAAGGTGCTGATGAGCACGCCGGTGGTGATCAAGGCGCGCACGGTCGGCTGGGTGAACGCGACGCAGCAGCAAACCCAGACCCAGGGCAACAGCCCCTGCACCGGCCCCCAATGCGTCTGCGTCAAGGTCACCGCCACCGTCAACGTCGCCGACGCCGGAAACTTCTCCGGCACCGCGGCGCTGAACCTCAACGGCTGCAGCATCGAGGTCGACGATCCCAACAGCGCCGGGCTGAACCTAAGCGGCACGGCGCGCGTCTCTGCGGCCGACGTCTATCTCGCCAACGCCAATCTCCAATACACCTCGAGCGGCACCTTGTGCGGCGGCGCGAACCAGGCGGTGAATCCGTGCAACGCGGTCACGGGAACGCTCGCCGCGCCGGCGGCGGGGGGCTATGCCGATCCCTACCAGGCGCAACTGGCCAATGCCACGCTCCCGAACGGATCGCCGGCGATTCCGACCATCACCTCGGCCGCCGCCGGCGGCTGCCAGGGCGCCTCGATCGGCATCGGCGCCTCGATCGGCCCCGCCACGGCCGGCGGCACCATCTATTACTCGCAGGTCCGCATCACCTCGAATGCGACGCTCAAGCCGGGGATCTATTACATCTGCCCCAGCGGCAGCTTCTCGATCAGCGGCTCCAGCACCACCACCGTCCAGACGGCGCCGTTCCCGCTCCCCAGCGGCTGCGCGACGCCCTATTCGTTGTGCCTCAACGGCAACACGACGATGCCGTTCGTCTCCCCCGACGGCGTGACGATCGTGCTGCTCGGCCTCACCGGCGCCGGCAACACGGTCACCAACTGCGCCTCGTTCAGCCTCAGCGGCGGCGCCAATCTCAATCTGGTGCCGCCCAATACCGGCCCCTTCTCGGGCATCGTGATCACCAGCTCGATCGGCTGCACGCCGCCCGCGATCGGGGCGCAGAACGCGCTCGGCACCGCCAACATCTCCGGCGGCACCACGACCCAGCTCTATGGCGCGGTCGATCTGGCGAACTACTCGGTCAACTATTCCGGCACCACCAGCGCGACCAGCGGCTGCCTCAACATCGTCGCCTACTCGTTCACCTCGAGCGGCACCTCCTCGCTCAGCAACAACTGCACGAGCGTCGGCACCACCGGCATCGGCCCGCCGTCGAGCTCCAGCATGTCCTCGACGATCACCGTCTACACCGCCGCGCTGGCGAACTGAGCGTCACTTCGCACCGTCGCGGACATGGGCGGCCGCGATCTTGTCGGCATAGAGCCGGTGCCATCCCGGCATGCGGTCCATCAGTGCTGCCGCGCGCGAATCGGCGGGGAACAGGGTCCAGGCGATCTTGTACTCGGCGAGCAGCGCCGGCAGCTCGTCGCTCGTCCCGTGCACCGCTTCGTAATAGCGCTTGATGAACGGGTCGCCGAACATATCGGCGCGGCCGTCGACGAAGGTCTTGATGCCCTGGAACATCAGGTAGTCGCCGAAATTATAGTCGTTGAGCACCGGACCCTCGACCCCGGCCGCGATGACGGCGCGGACCGCCGCGGCGGGGGCGTAGCGGTCGGTGGGCGCGACCGGAAAGGCCAGCGCCGCCGCCTCGCCGGCGATGACGAGCCCGGCCGCGAATGCCCATCCGCGCAGGTCCGCCGGCCGCGCCATGCGCTCGAGCCAATCGCCGCGGGGCGCGAGGGGCGCGAGTTGCGCGCCTGCCCACGGGCCCGCCAGCAGCGGCGCGATGAAGGCGATGAGATCGCCGTTGCGCGCGTGCTGCAGGCTCATCGCCAGCAGCAGCAGCATGAGCAGCACGCGGCTCGCCGGCAGCCTGATGCCGCGCAGCAGCACCACGCCGAGCGCCAGCACCAGCCAAATCTCGAAGGTCGAGACATGCTGGAAATCGATGCTCTTCCATTCGAGCAGCTGCGACAGCGCGAACTTCATGTCGAGGAGGCGCAGCGGCAGCAGATAGGCCTCGATGAAGTTGGGCGTCACCAGGGTCGCGACCAGCGATGCCGCGGTGAAGACCGCCCAGTCCTTGGCCGCCTTGAGCCGGGCCGCCTCGCCTCGCGTCAGCAGCACGGCCTCGACCGCGAACAGGCCGGTAAAGCCGATGCCGACCAGGAACGTGCCGTGGAGATTGACCCACAACACCATCAAGAGCGCGGCCGCCAAGGGTGGGGCGCGGTTCTCCTGCCGCGCGGCGACGAGCCACGCCAGCCACAGCACCAGCAGGGGCAGCGCCAATATGTGCGGCCGCGCCAGCCAGTGCGGGGTCATCTCGATCCAGGCGGCGCAGGCGATCAGGATCGACTGCGCCGGCGTGTACCAGCGCAGCAGCGCGCGCACCAAGACCGCGATCGCGAGGCCAAGCCCGAGGCTCGCCATCGCCACCAGCCCGTGCCAGCCCAGCGCGTCGAAGAACAGGGTGGACACCACACCGCCCAGCCACTCATGGGCAACCCACGGCGTGCCGGGAACGCTGTGGGTGAGGAAATCGGCGTGCGGCACCGCACGATGGGCGATCACCCAGCGGCCGATCACCACGTGCAGCATCGTGTCCGGATCGTCGAGCCGCGCCGAGCGCGAGGCAAGCCCGAGGAGATAGGCCAAGAGCCCCATCGAAAGCGGCAGCGACACGCCGAGGCGGGGCGGTGCCGCGACGAATTTTTCCATCCGATCCGCCGTCCTTCGCCGGCCGCGCCCGGGTCTCGTCCCAGGTTCCGCGAATTCGCTGAAGCGATGGTTAACACGAAGCGGCACGAGCCGCACCCCGCGCGCGGTGATCCTGGCGGCGGAAGCCGACGTATTTCCTGGGAGGATCGGCGCCGGGCCCGGTTTGGCAAGGCGTGACTAATGGTTGGTAAGGTTATTGGAGATTGCGCGTTCGTTAATAATACTCGGCGACGATTCGGTAATTTCTACAGGATACGTAATACAAGTGTCGAATTGGCGCAGATTAATCTTGGTGGTGCTGGATCTCCGGTGTATGTCTGATCGTGCCGAGCGGCGAGACCGCTTTGTCGAATCCTTGTGAGCGAGGCGAACATGAGCGACGGTGGCTGGGGCGGTTCTTGCGGCGGTAACAGCGGCGGCTACGGCGGGTACGGCGGCGGCTATGGCTATGGCTGCGGCCAAGGCTACGGCGGCTATGGCGGCAATAGTTGCGCGCTTCCGTCCTGGGTGCAGGCGATGATCAACGATGCCGGCTCGAGCGACTGCAATGTCGGCAGCGGCGTCAGCGAAAACGCGTGCATGAATGGCACCGACGGCTGCGACAACCATCACGCCGGCGCCAACCTGTCGAAGGTCGGCAGCGGCGTGAGCTGGTCGAGCCGGGGCTCCAGCAACGCCAGCCCCACCGCGTGTGACGTCACCACCGGCAATGACTGTCGCAAGTCGTTCATTCTCGGCAACGGCGCCGGCGATACGATCGGCGACGGATCCGGCACCTACGACACGTTCGTCGCCGGCAACGGCGGCGGCGATCATCTCTACGATAGCGGCGCAGGCAGCAACAACTCGCTGTTCGACGGCAACGGCAACGGCGACAAACTGAGCATCGAATACGGCAACAACAACTGGCTGCAGGCGGGCAACGGCGCCGGCGACGTGGCGTACATGGGCTACGTCACGTTCACCGGGCCTCAGTACGTCCCTCCCGCCATTGGCTCCGGTAGCACGATGAACGTGTCCGCCGGTGGCACCACGACGAACAACTTGCTCCAGCTCGGCAACGGCGCCGGCGACGTCATCTCCCTTGGCGACCTCAACGCCGACGCCACCCCCTCCACCGCCATCGCGAACAACCCGGACAACAACAATTCGCTCATCGTCGGCACCGGCCAAGTCACTAACAACAACCCGGCCCTCGGGCCAGTCATCACCCAGACTGGCGGCGACAATGTCAGCGTGCTCAACGGCAACAACAATTTCCTGTCGAGCGCCGACGTGGCGGGCAACCAGCTCGGCGCCACGCTCTTCGTGGGGCAAGGCGACGGCAACGTGCTCCAGGCCGGAAACAGCAGCTACGATACGCTCTATGTCAGCACCGGCTCCAACAATTACATGACTGCCGGCAACGGCTGCTACGACACGATCCTCAACGACAGCGCCGATCCTGCGACGATCACGTCCGTCAATCCTACCGGGTCGAACACGAGCGCGGACGGGATCGGCAACAACACCATGATCCTCGGCAACGGCTCGCACGATAGCGTGTCGTTCAGCTCGGGCGACGGCAACTGCATTACCATCGGCGACGGCTGCAGCGCCTCCGTCAACTGGGGCACCGGCAACATGACCTCGGTCGGCGTCGGCGACGGCAACAACGACATCGTCAATTTCGCCACTGGAAGCAGCAATTCGATCTTCACCGGCAACGGCTGCTCCGACACCGTGATTTGGGGTACTGGCAGCTCCAATCTCGTCTGCATGGGCAACGGCAGCAACGACGCCGCACTCTTCGGCACCGGCTCGTGCAACGCGATCACCCTCGGCGACGGCTGCAACGACTCGATCAACTTCAATGCCCCCGGCGGCGAAGGCAATTACAATTCGCTGACCGTCGGCAACGGCAACAACGACATCGTGGCGGTTATTGGCGACAACAACCTGGTCCAGGGCGGCAACGGCAATTGCGACGTGCTGGGCATCGGCGTGGCCTTCAACGAAGGCCCTGGCACCGCCAATTTCTTTGTGAGCCAATTCGGCGTCGGGTACGGCAACAACAATGTGATCGAGTCCGGCAGCGGCATCGGCAACGCGCTGTTCGGCGGCGACGGCAACGACACGCTGGTCGCCGGCGGCGGCCTCGGCAGCGTCTCCTTCACTGGTGCCGTGGGGGCGGGCTCTTGGGCCGGCAGCATCTGGGCCGACACGCTGACCGGCAATGGCGACTATCTCGACCAAACCGGCCTCACCGGATTCGACCCCTTAAACGGTAACACCGATCCCTCACCAGTCGCGGCCGTCCTCAACCCGTACGACAACGGCTTGGCGAGCGACACCTACGTGCTCAACTGTCAGGGTGGCGACCTCATCCAGGACACCAGCGCCGACCTCAACAACTCGGTGGTGGTGAACTTCGCCGGCGCCTCGAACGGCTCGTCCTATTGCGGCAGCACGCAGGCCCCGGCCTTCAACGCGATCGACGTCACCGACATCGCCTACAACAGCGTCGGTTACGCCAACGGCAGTGCCGGCGGCCCGGACTGGAGCGTCACCAACAACTCGAACGGCACCACCACGCTCGAGCTCGGCATCGGCTCGGCCGAAGATACCAAGATCACTCTGTTCGGCAATTTCATGGCGGCCGGGTTCAGCTTCAACACCGACAACGGCATCGTGAACCAGGAAGCGACGGACTCA
The DNA here is from genome assembly GCA_035604615.1 of Allostellaceae bacterium. Lineage (GTDB taxonomy): Bacteria > Pseudomonadota > Alphaproteobacteria > ATCC43930 > CGMCC-115725 > DATJLY01. The sequence goes on from DATNID010000045.1 coordinate 96,373, forward strand.
GTCTTCACCGGCCCCGGGTTCGGCGCGAATGCGGTCGGCGTCCCGGTCACCCAGTCGGGCGACCTGCTCGTCACCTACAGCGCGCCGCAGGGCAGCGGCGGGTCGTGCGGTGGCCAGTCCAACAACGGCTGCGGCGGCGGTTCCTCCGGCGGCGGATCGTGCGGCGGCGACGACAATTCCTGCGACAACAACAACCCGTGCGGCGGCCAGTCTTCCGGCGGCAGCAGCCCCTGCGGCGGCAGCTCGGGCGGCTCGTCCGGCGGCAGCTCGTGCGGCTCCTCGGGGTCGGGCAGCGGGTCCTATGGCGGCGGCGGCTCGTGCGGCGGCCAGTCCTATGGCGGCGGCGTCGACTGCAACCAGTGGTTCACGGGCGGCGGCTGCTCGTGATGTGATTGAGCGCGCCGGCCGCGCCAGGCCGGCCGCGTTCCAGCGACTTCGGGGCCGGCTTTCCGCTGGGGAGGCCGGCCCCGTTGCTGTCGAATCGGGGCAGGCCGTGGCGCCACGTTTAAGGTATACTTAATGCGGCTTCGTCACTCTCACGGTCGAAACAGGAAGCGATTCCACGCTCGAGCGGTATGACGGCAGAGCCCGAAAGACGCGGCCAGGACGATAGCGGACTTGGCGCCCTGGTGATGCTGCTGCGCTTCCAGGGCATCGGCGCCGACGCGGAACAGATTCGCCACAGCGTCGGCGGGCTGCGCATCGGCGTCGCCGAGATGATGCGCTGCGCCAAGGAGCTGGGGCTCAAGGCGCGCACCTTCACGACGACATGGAAGCGGCTCGCCGACACGCCGCTCCCCGGCATCGCCGTCATGAAGGACGGCAGCTTCCTGGTCCTTGGCCGGGTCGGCGAGGGCAAGCTCATCATCCAGGCGCCGGGCTCGCCCCGCCCGCAGCTCATGTCCGAGGCGGAATTCACCGCCGTCTGGGACGGGCGCGTCGTGCTGATGACGCGGCGCGCGCCGTTGAGCGACTTGACGCGGCGCTTCGACATTACCTGGTTCCTGGGCGCCATCCACAAATACCGCGCCCTCCTGCGCGAGGTGCTGGTCGCGTCGTTCTTCCTCCAGCTCTTCGCGTTGGTGACGCCGCTGTTCTTCCAGGTGATCATCGACAAGGTGCTGGTCCATCGCGGCATCAGCACGCTCGACGTGCTGATCATCGGCATGGTGACGATCACGGTGTTCGAGGCCGTCCTGACGACGCTTCGCACGTATCTCTTCGCGCACACCACCAACCGCATCGACGTCGAGCTGGGCGCGCGCCTCTTCCGCCATCTGCTCGGCCTGCCCTTGGCCTATTTCCAGGCGCGGCGCGCGGGCGACAGCGTGGCGCGGGTGCGCGAGCTCGAGAACATCCGTAACTTCCTGACCAGCTCGGCGCTAACGCTCGTCATCGACCTGTTCTTCACCTTCGTCTTCCTGGCGGTGATGTTCGTCTATTCGCCGCTCCTGACCTTCGTCGTCTTGGGCGCGTTCCCGTTCTATATCGGCATCTCCGCCGGCGTGACGCCGCTGTTCCGCCGCCGCCTCGACGAGAAGTTCCGGCGCAGCGCCGAGAACCAGGCCTTCCTGGTCGAAAGCGTCTCCGGGGTCGAGACCCTGAAGGCGATGGCGGTCGAGCCGCAGATGCAGCGCCGCTGGGAAGAGCAGCTCGCGGGCTATGTCGCCGCCAGCTTCCGCGTCCTCAGCCTCGGCAACACCGCCTCCAACGCGGTCCAGCTCGTCAGCAAGCTGGTCACCTGCGCCGTCCTCTATTTCGGCGCGCGGCTCGTCATCAACCAGAGCCTGTCGGTGGGCGAGCTGGTGGCCTTCAACATCATGGCGGGCCGCGTCTCGCAGCCGGTGCTGCGCCTGGCGCAGTTGTGGCAGGACTTCCACCAGGCGCGGCTCTCGGTGCTGCGGCTGGGCGACATCCTCAACACGCCGGCCGAGCCCACCTATTCGCCGACACGCGCCGCCTTGCCGGCGATCCGCGGCGATATCGGCTTCGACCACGCCACCTTCCGCTACCGCCTCGACGGGCCCGAGATCCTGCACGATGTCAGCTTCTTCGTGCCGGCGGGGCAGGTGGTCGGCATCGTCGGCCCCTCGGGCTCGGGCAAGAGCACGCTGGCCAAGCTGGTGCAGCGCCTCTACGTGCCCGAGAGCGGCCGCATCCTGATCGACGGCGTCGATCTCGCGATGGTGGAGATCGCTTGGCTGAGGCGCCAGATCGGCGTGGTGCTGCAGGAGAACGTGCTGTTCAACCGCACCATCCGCGACAACATCGCGCTCGCCGATCCGGGCATGCACATGAGCCGCGTCATCAACGCGGCCGAGCTCGCGGGCGCGCACGAATTCATCCTCGAGCTGTCCGAGGGCTACGACACGATCGTCGGCGAGCGCGGCAGCACCCTCTCGGGCGGGCAGCGTCAGCGCGTCGCCATTGCCCGCGCCCTCGTGATGGACCCGCGCATCCTCATCTTCGACGAGGCCACCAGCGCGCTCGACTACGAGAGCGAGCGCGTCATCCAGAGCAACATGCAGCGCATCGCCCACGGCCGCACCGTCATTATCATCGCGCACCGGCTCTCGACCGTGCGCCGCTGCGACCGCATCATCACCATCGAACGCGGCCGCATCGTCGAGGACGGCACGCATGACGAGCTGATCGTCACCGGCGGGCGCTATGCCTCGCTCCATCGCCTGCAGGCGGGCATCCATGAAGTCGGGTAAGGCGATCGTGCCGCAGGCCGCCGGCGGCGTCCCGGCGATCCGCGAGCTGCGCTCCAAGGACGAGCTCGCTTTCCTGCCCGCCGCGCTCGAGATCGTCGAGACGCCGCCCTCGCCATTGGGCCGTTGGATCTCGATCACCATCATGGCGCTGTTCTGCTTCGCGCTCGCCTGGGCGTCGCTGGGCCAGGTCGACATCGTCGTGTCCTCGACCGGCAAGATCGTCCCCAGCGGCCGCACCAAGGTGGTGCAGCCGTTCGAGACCGGCATCGTCCGCGCGATCCACGTCCAGGACGGCAGCCGCGTGACCGCGGGCGAGGTGCTGGTCGAGCTCGACCCCACTCTCGGCAACGCCGACCGCGAGCATTACGCCAGCGATCTCATGGCCTCGCGGGTCGATATCGCGCGGCTCAAGGCGTCTGTGGCGCCGGGCGACGACCCGCTCGCCGCCTTCGCGCCGCCGTCCGACGCGCCGCCCGCGATGCTCGCCACCGCGCGCCAGCTTCTCCTCAACCAGGATGCAGAGCAGCGCGCCAAGGTCGCGACGCTCGACCGTCAGCAGATGCAGAAGGCCGCCGAACGCGACAGCTTCGCGGCCACGGTGGCGAAGCTGCAGGCGACCGTTCCCATCCTCCAGCAGCGCGTCGACATCCGCAAATATCTTGCCGACAAGGAATACGGCTCGAAGCTGACCTATCTCGAGACGCTCACCGACCTGGTGCAGCAGCAGAAGGAGCTTCCCGTCGACGAGGGCCATCTGCGCGCCGCAGAGGCGGAGCTTCAGGCGATCGCCCAGACGCGCGACGCGACCGTCTCCGAATACCGCAGTGCGCGCCTCGCCGAGCTCGCCACGGCCGAGCAGAAGGCGTCGGGCTTGGCCCAGGACTTGGTCAAGGCGGACGAGCGCACGCGCCTCCAAATCCTCACCGCGCCGGTCGACGGTACCGTGCAGCAGCTCGCCGTCCATACGGTGGGCGGCGTCGTGACCCCGGCCCAGCCGCTGCTCGAGGTGGTGCCGCTCGACAGCCGGCTCGAGATCGAGGCGATGGTGTCGAACCACGATGTCGGCTTCGTCCATGCCGGGCAGGACGCCGAGATCAAGGTCGACACCTTCAACTTCACCAAGTACGGGCTGCTCCACGGCACCGTGCTCGGGGTCTCGGCCGACGCGATCCCGACAAACAGCGCGACAGGCGGCGCGGCTGCGGGCAAGGCGCCCGGCGCGGACACGCAGAGCCAGCAGCCGGGACAGGATCTGCTCTATGCCGCGCGCGTCTCGCTCGATCAGACGCAGATGGACATCGACGGCGAGCCGGTGAAGCTTTCGCCCGGCATGGCCGTGACCGTCGAGATCAAGACCGGCTCGCGCCGGGTGATCAGCTATCTCCTGTCGCCGCTGATGCGCTTCCGCCAGGAAAGCCTGCGCGAGAGATAGGCCTCAATCGCCGCGTCCCGACGCCTGGCGGCGGGCGAATTCCTCGGTCGCGGCGGCGACCGCGCTCTGGCCCTTCTGGCGGTTCTCGTTCTGGTTCTCGGCCGCCCATTGGTAGCTGGCGCGCCGCGCCGCGTTGACCTTGCTGAAATGCGGCTTCACGAACTCGGCCAAGAGCTCGAAGCTGCGGCGCTGCGCGGGCCAGGGCGCGAGGTCGTTGCCGAACACCAGGACCGCGCCCATACCGCCCAGCGTGTTGCGGATGCGCTCGATCTCGCGGATGGCGTCGTCGGGCGTGCCGATGATGCCGAGCTGGTGGTCGTTGCAGAATTGCGCCGGGTTGGGAACGCCGCGCGGGAAGGCCGCCACCGCCGGGATCACGTCGTGGGTGTAGTCGATCCATTCGGGAAAGCCGAACTCGGTGTCGGCGAAGGCCTGCGCCCGCGTCTCGGCGATGTGCATGACGAGGGTCACGCGCCATTTGGCGCGGTCGGCGACGTGGCCGTGCTTCTTGCATTCCGCCTCGTGGATGCCCCAGTTCTCGACATGGTGCAGGAGCGCCGCGTCGGTGGTCGGCCCCAAGGTCAGCACGCCGAGTCCGTGGCGTCCCGCCGCCGCCACGCCCGCGGGCGAGCGCACCGAGGTGACCGCCAGCTCCATCATCGGCTTTCTGTAGCAGCCGACATGGAGCCGCGCCTCGCGCAGATGGTACCACTCGGTCTTGAGCGTCACGGTCTCGCCCTTCATCAGCGCGACGATAGTGTCGAGGCTCTCGTCCATGCGGTGGCGGATGTCCTTCATCTCGATGCCGAGCATGTGGACGTCGGTCGGCAGCGCGCCGGGCCCGACGCCGAACATCGCCCGCCCGCGCGTCATGTGGTCGAGCTGGGCCATCGCCTCGGCCAGCATGAACGGGTTGTGGAACGGCAGCGACTTCACGCCGGTGCCGAGGCGGATGTACTTGGTGCGCTGCGCCGCCGCGGCGACCATCAGCTCGGGCGCGGCGATCATCTCCATCGCACCCGAATGATGCTCGCCGAACCACAGCTCGTCGAAGCCGATGCGGTCGAGATGCTCGGCCAGCAGCAAGTCGCGCTCGAAGGCATAGGTCGGGTCGAGCTTGGCCGAGTGGAACGGCGCGAGGAAAAGGCCGAACCGCAACGGTTCGTCGTAGTGAAGCTGCGCCATCGCCTCCGCCTCGCGTCTTGAATGAGCCCGGAGCGGATGTTAATGCGGGGAACGATCTCGGTCACCACCCTCGCGCGGAAGGATGTCGCGATGCTCGACCTCTATTACTGGCCCACCCCCAACGGCAAGAAGGTCTCGATCCTGCTCGAGGAGCTGGGCGTTCCTTACAAGGTCGTCCCCCTCGCGATCGGCCGCGGCGATCAGTTCGCCAAGGACTTCCTCAAGATCAATCCCAACCACCGCATGCCCGCGCTGGTGGACCACGAGCCGATGGGCGGCGGCGCGCCGCTGTCGATCTTCGAATCCGGCGCCATCATGATGTACCTCGCCGAGAAATACGGCCGCTTCTGGCCCCAGGACCCGCGCGGCAAGTACGAGGTCACGCAGTGGGTGATGTGGCAGATGGCGAACCAGGGGCCGAAGCTCGGCGAGGCCGGCCATTTCCGCCGCACGACCGATCAGGGCGATCTGTCCTATTCGGTGCGCCGCTTCACCGACGAGGCGAACCGGCTCTACGGCGTGATGAATTACCGTCTTTATGACCGGCGCTATCTCGCCGGCGACGACTACACCATCGCCGACATGATCTGCTATCCCTGGACCATGGCCGCCAAGGCGCAAGGCCAGGACATCGACGAGTTCACGCATTTCAAGCGCTGGCACGACGAGGTCGGCAGCCGCCCGGCGGTAAAGCGCGGCATGGCGGTGGGCGCCGATCTGCAGCAGGACCCTTCGAAGCTGCCCAAGGAAGAGCAGGAGCGCCGCCGCAAGATCCTTTACAACCAGCGCGCCATCCAGCCGCCGGGGTGAGCGAGGACTACCGCCCGACCTTCACTACCTTCTGGTCGATCGCGCCGAAGATCGAGACGCCGTCCGCGTCGAACATCTCGATCCGCACCCGGTCGCCGAAGCGCAGGAACGGCGTCTTCGGCGCGCCGTGCTCGAGGGTTTCGATCACGCGCTGCTCGGCGAGGCAGCTCACGCCGCGCGCCTGGTCGAGGCTCGAGACCGTGCCGCTGCCGATGATGGAGCCGGGCGAGAGCGGCCGCGTCTTGGCCACGTGCGCGATGAGCCGGTCGAAGCCGTGCGTCATCTCGCCCGCGTCGGGATCGCCGAACTTGGCGCCGTTGACGTGCGAGACGAGCGGCCGGTGCAGCCGGCATTCGCGCCACGCGTCGCCCAGCTCGTCCGGCGTCGCCGCCACCGGCGAGAACGCGCTCGCGGGCTTCGTTTGCACGAAGCCGAAGCCTTTCGACAGCTCGGCTCCCATGAGGTTCCTCAGCGACACGTCGTTCGCCAGCATGACCAGCGCGACATGGCGGCCTGCGTCTTCCTTGGACGTGCCGTAGGGCACGGCGTCGGTGACGATGGCGATCTCGCCCTCGTAGTCGATGCCCCAGTCCTCGCTTACGCCTGGGATGTCCTCGGTGGGCGCGAGGAAGCAGTCCGATGCGCCCTGGTACATCCACGGCTCGTCGAACCAGCGCGGATCGACCGGGCGCTTCACCCACTTCGCCATGCGCTCGCTGTGGCCGCGATAGACGCTCCCGTCGCACCACTGATAGGCGCGCGGCAGGGGCGACAGGGCGCTGCCCTGGTCGAACGGCTCGGCGTTCCTGGCGCGGCCCGCGTTGAGCGCGAGGGAGCGCTCCTGGAGACGCGGCCGGACCGAAGCCCAGTCGTCGAGCGCGGCCTGCAAGGTGGGCGCGATGTCGCCGACGCGCTCCATGCGGCGGAGATCGCGCGCGACCACCACCACCTCGCCATCGGGCCGCCCGTTGCGCAGCGTCGCCAGCTTCATGTCCCGCCTCCCGTCCGCTTTATCGCGGCGTCATCGCACAGGCGCGGGCCGCCGGCAAGATGCCGGCCCCCCAAACGCAAGCGGCGCGGCCATCGCTGGCCGCGCCGCTGACGGAAAAGGGTCGAGCGTTTAGGCGCAGTGCTGCTTGCGCCGGCGCCGGGCCGCGCCCAAGCCGACGAGCGCGGTGGTGAGGAGGGCGAGCGAGCCGGGCTCCGGAACCGGGCTCGTCGGACCGTTAGCCGACGCGTCCCAGTTCACGTCCCGGCCGTTGCAGAAGCCGAACAGCTCCTCGAGACCTTCGATGATGAGGTTCGGGCTGCACGATGTGAGGGTCGGGTCGCCGGACGAAACCATCCCGATCGGGTTCTCGCCCGAGAGGCTCGAGAGAACCGTGAGGTTCATGCCGTCGGGGATGGTGCCGTCGAAGAAGCCGGCGGCGGCGTTGATCGATCCGTCCGCGTTCAAGAGCGCGTTGATAGCGAATTGCTCGCTCGCGTCGTCTTCGTCCCGCGGGTCGAGGTTGACCGTCAGATTGCTGGCGTTGGTCGAGCTGCCGCTGGCCAGCAGGACGCAGTTGGAGACGAGCGCGGCATCGACGCAGGCCGGGTCGCCCAGACCGGAGAAGAACGGCAGGCTGCCGACGACGCCGGCGCCGAAGCTTCCCATGGTTCCGTTGGTCACGCTGCCCGAAGTCGGGACGGTGGTGCTGGATTGCAGCGGATCGATGAAGAAGATCGAGACCGGCAGGTACGAGCCACCCACGTTGTTCACGCCGTAGAGCTGCAGGTTCACGGCGCTCGACGTGGCGGAGAAGGTGGTGTTGCTGTTGCTCCAGCTCCCGGCGCCTGTGATCGACACCAGGGCGAACAGCGACCAGTCGTTGCCCGCGGAGCCGAGGCCGTTGCTGGTGTGCGATGCCTCGGTGCCGAAGCTGGTGAGGTTGATCAGCATGTCGCCGCTGTATGTCGTCGAGCCGATCGAGAGATTCTGATAGACGCTGCCGAGACCGCCCGTCACCGTGAATGGGCCCTGCGCGGAATCGAGTCCGTTCGACAGCGGCAACGTGCCGATGCCGTTGCTCGACGACGGATCGAATGTCAGCGTGCCGGCGAGCGCGGCCGAACCGCAGCCGAATGCGATGGCCCCGGCCAGAGCGGCGACACGCGCCTGAGTGCGAACCTTCATTTTCTTATACCCTTCACGAGCAGTCCTGAATCGTCCCGGTGACCCTTCGGGGTCATCGATGCAAGAACGAGACCGCCTTTGGTAAACTCCGTGATACCAACCGCTTAAAGGAAAAAGTGTGAATCGGCGCGAAAGACGTGTAAAGAACGCCAACGAATCGTGGGCCTGCGTTAACCATGCGCCGGCGCGCCGCGTCCCGGTCGCCGCGTTTTATTAATTGATCTCCGGGTCCACGCGCCGTGAGATGCGTGCCTATAAACCGGTGGGGGCAGGGAGTAGGTTCGATGAAGATCCCGCGGCTCGTTGCCTCCGCGCTCTCGCTGGCGCTCGTCATGGGTGCGGCGCAGGCGCAGATGCCCTATCCGCCGCCCGGCTACCCGCCGCCAGGCGCTGCGATGGTCTACGCGCCGCCGCAGCTCGACCAGATGCTGGCCGCGCTGGCGCTTTATCCCGACCCGCTCCTTACCGAGATCCTGACCGCAGCGACTTATCCATACGAAATCGATGCGGCGGCGCGCTGGCTGCAGGTCCCGCCGAACGCCTCGCTCACCGACGGACCGCTTTTCGCGACATTGCAGACCATCGACTGGGATCCGAGCGTGAAGTCGCTGTTGCCGTTCCCGCAGATACTGATGATGCTCGATCAGCATCTCGACTGGACCCAGGCGATCGGCAACGCCTTCCTGGCGCAGCCGGCCGACGTGATGGACTCGATCCAGCGGTTGCGGCAAGAGGCGCTCGCCGCCGGAAGCCTGGTCTCGAGCCCTTACGTCAACGTGGTCCAGGACGGACCCTATATCGAGATCCTGCCGGCAAGCCCGCAGCTCGTCTACGTGCCGATCTACGATCCGCGCGCCTTGTTCCGCGCTTGGCCTTATCCCGGCTATCCGCCGTTCTATTACGGCCCGCCGCCGGGGCTTGGCGCGCGCGGCGCGGTCGCCGGCATCGGCTTCAGCATCGGCATCGGCATCGTCGACGCGCTGTGGAACTGGGGCGACTGGGATTGGCGCGACCACGACGTCCGGGTCGATCCGCAGCGCTTCAACCGGATCAATGCCGGCCACCCGCCGATCGCCGCGCCGACGTGGCAGCACGATCCCGCCCATCGCCAGGGCGTCCCCTATGTCGATCCGAAGAGCCGCGCGGCCTATCAGGCGCCGGTACCGGGCTCGGCCGACCAGCGCCGCCAGTACCGCTTCTATCAGCCGCAAACGACGAGCCCGGCGCCGGCGCAAGAGCGCGCCGCGCCGCCACAGCAAGAGCGCGCCGCGCCGCCACAGCAAGGGCGCGCCGCGCCGCCACAGCTAGAACGCCCGGCGCAGCCACAAGAGCGGCCGGCGCTGCAGCAAGAGCGCGCCGCGGCGCCGCCGCCGCAAGCACGTGCGCAACCGCAGATGCCGGTGGTGACGTCGGGCCCGCGCGCCGTGTCCGGGCCGCCGCCGACCGCATTCCAGGGCTTCAACCGTGGCGCCGCGCCGCAAGCCGAAGCGCAGCGTGGGCAACAGAGCCGGCAAGCGCCGGTAATGCCGTCCACGGCTCCGGCACGCGCCGCGCCCGCGGCCGCGCCGCGTCCGCAAGCTCCTCAAGCGCAACGCCCGCCACAGCAAAGGCAGGCGCCGCAACAGCAGCAACGGCCGGGCAATCCGCGCCAGCAGGAGCGCTAGACATGACCAGCGCAGCGAACCGCATCCTCGCCCTTGCCGCGTTCGGGTTTCTCTGGCTCGGCGGCGCCGCGCTCGCGGCAAGCGCGCCGCCCTTCGCATCGGCGGACCAGGCGGTCGACGCATTGATTGCCGCCGTGCGCAGCGACGATGCCGCCGCGATCGAGCGCGTCCTCGGACGCGGCAGCGCGAAATTGGTGAATTCGGGCGATGATGTCGCCGACAAGACCGATCGCGCCGCCTTCATCGCCGCCTATGACGCCAAGCACAGCCTCGCGCCGCAGGGCGAGGCCGCTTCGCTCACGGTCGGCGCGGCCGACATTCCGTTCCCGATCCCGCTGCGCAAGGAGGCGGCCGGCTGGCGCTTCGACCCGCGCGCCGGCGCCGAGCGCATCCTCGAGCGCCGCATCGGCCGCAACGAGCTCGACGCCATCGAGACCTGCCGCGCCATCGTCGATGCCGAGCGCGACTACGCGAGCGACCTCCGCGCCGGCGCCGGCTTCGCAGAATACGCGCGCCACTTCATGAGCCGCCCGGGCAAGACCGACGGGCTCTATTGGCCGGTCGCCGCGGGCGCGCCGGCGAGTCCGCTGGGGCCGCTCGTCGCCGAGGCGCGCGCGCAGGGCTATAGCGGCCGCCACGCGCCCTATCACGGCTATTACTACAAGCTGCTGCTGCGCCAGGGTCCGCACGCTCCGGGCGGCGCGCGCGATTACATCGTCAAGGGCCACATGATCGGCGGCTTCGCGGTGGTGGCCTATCCCGCCAAGTGGAACGATTCCGGCGTGATGACCTTCATCGTCAACCAGGACGGGACCGTGATGCAGCGCAATCTCGGACCCGACACGGCGCGGGTCGCGGCGCAGATGACGCGCTATGATCCCGACCCGGCCTGGACGGCCGCCGCACGCTGAGGAGGACGGAGCACGGCATGGTGGCGTTGAAGGGCATGGCGCATTTCAGCATCGCGGTGAGCGATCTCGAGCGCAGCAAGGCGTTCTATTGCGACATCGTCGGCTGCCGGCACGTGATGACGACGCCGGACAAGAAGCTCGCCTTCATCGACGCGGGCGGCGACTGCCTCATCCTGGTGCGGCATCCGGGGCCGATCAATCCGCAGCTCGACGATCACAACGGCGTGCATCATTCCTTCATGGTGGACGCCAAGGACTACAAGCCGGCGCTCGACAATCTCCGCGCCCACGGCATCGAGGTGTTCTTCGAGGAGGATCGGCAGGGCGGCGTGGTCAACGGACCGCGCGCCTATTTCCGCGATCCCGACGGCACCGTGCTCGAATATATCGACCGCACCAGCTATGCCGGCGACAAGCGCGCCGGCTGAGCCTTCACTTCGGCGCGGCCGCCGAGGGATGGAAGAGCTGCGCGTCCTTGACGCGATAGGCGCCGATCGCTTCTTGCCCCGCCGGCGACAACAGCCATAGGGCAAGTGTCTGTGCCGCGGCGATGGTCTCGGCGGAATGCCGCTTGGGGTCGAGCTCGATCACGTCGTAGCGGTTGATGAGGTGCGGGTCGCCCTCGATCGCGACGACCAGGTCGCGCGGGTTCTGGAACGAAAGCCACGTGCCGCGGTCGGACACGGTATAGGCATCCATCGCCGCCGCCGCGTTGAGCGCCGCGCCCATGCCGCCGCCGATGTCGCGATACCAGCCGTTGGGGACTTGGGGCGGCGCGATGCCGGCTTGCTTCCACAGCCTCAGCTCGAGCGCATTCGTGCCGCTACGGTCGCCGCGCGAGACGAAGGGCGCCGATGCCTCCGCGATGGCCTTCAGCGCGGCGACGGCGTCGTGGCCGCCCAGGACGTGCGCCGGATCGCGTTTCGGGCCGACGATGACGAAATCGTTCCACGCCACCTGCCGCCGCGTCACGCCGAAGCCTTGCGTCATGAAGGCCTGCTCGGCGTCGGGATCGTGCACCAGCACGAGATCGGCGTCGCCCCGCCGCGCGGTGTCGAGCGCTTGGCCGGTGCCTTGCGCGACGACATGGACGGCGATCCCCGTGGCGCTGGTGAATTTCGGCAAGAGGTAGGTGAGGAGCCCCGAATCCTCGACCGAAGTGGTCGAGGCCAGCACGATCGTTTGCGCATCGGCCGGCGCCGCCACCGGCGCCCCCGTCATGAGCGCGGCGCCGGCGGCGAGGCTTGGGAACATGGCAGGTCGCATGGCATTCCTCCTCAATGCGACGCGCGCCCGGCGAACGCGAATCCGACCGTGCTGACCAGCATGCTGATGCCGATGAGCACCAGCCCCAGCCCCATCGCGAGGTTGAGATCGCCACGGCTCGTCTCGAGCGTGATCGCCGTCGTCATGGTGCGCGTATAGCCCGCGATGTTGCCGCCGACAATGATGATGGCGCCCACTTCCGAGATGGTGCGGCCGAACCCGGCGAGGATCGCGGTCAAGACATGCAGCCGCCCGATCGCGAGGATTTGCGGCAGGCAGCGCGCCTTGGTCGCGCCCAGGTCCATCAGCGCCTCGCCATAGATGCGCCACAGCTCTTCGGCCATGCGATGGACCAGCGCGGTGACGATCGGCAGCGCCAGGATCGCCTGCGCGATCACCATCGCCAGCGGCGTGAACAGGATGCCGAGGAACCCGAACGCCCCCGACCGCGACAGCGCGAGATAGAGCGCGAGCCCCGCCACCACCGGCGGCAGGCCCAGGAGCGCGTTCGACGTGAGGATCAGCACCCTGCGCCCGGGAAAGCGCCAGATCGCCAGCGCCACGCCCAGCGGCAATCCCAGCACGGACGCCCACGCGGTCGCGCTGAGGCTGACGCCGAGCGACAGGAAGACGATGTGCCAGAAGGACGCGTCCATCGCGAGGCCGGCGCTACACGGTCATCGGCGCGGCGTCAAGGCGCTGGGCCGTGCTTGAAGCGCGCCGCCGCAGCGGGCACTCTCACACGCGTCACTGAGCAGGACGGACCATGCCGGAGGGAAACGGCTTCAAGGCGATCGGACGGCCGCTCACACGCAAGGAGGATTGGCGCCTCCTCACCGGGGAGGGACGCTTCAGCGACGATGTCGCGGCGCCGGGCGCGGCGCATGCGGCGATGGTGCGCTCGCCTCATCCCCATGCGCGCATCATGGCGATCGACGCGCGCGCGGCGCGCGCGATGCCGGGCGTGCTCGGCGTGTTCACCGGCGCCGATTGCCGTGCCGACGGGCTCGCGCCCATTCCGCACGAGCCGGTGCCCTCGACCAAGTACGACTTGAAGCTGACCGCGCCGGGCGGAGGCCCGGTCTTCATCGGGCCGCACGCGCTCCTGCCGTGGGACAAGGCGCGCCATGTCGGCGAGGCGGTGGCGATGGTGGTGGCGGAGACGCTGGCGCAAGCGCTCGACGCAGCCGAGGCGGTTGCGGTCGAATACGAGGCGCTGCCCTTCGTCCTCGACGCGGCGGCCGCGCTTGCGCCCGGCGCGCAAGCGGTGTGGGACGAGCTGCCGGGGAACCTCGCGGTCGAGACCTTTTTCGGCAACGAGGAGGCGACCCAACGCGCGTTTGCCGCCGCCGACCGGGTGGTGCGCTTCGCGCATCACGTCGGCCGCGTCACCGCGGTCGCGCTTGAGCCGCGCGCGGCGGTCGCGTTTTACGACGCGGCGAGCGGCCGCTCGACCCTCTACGCGCCCACCGGCGGCGCGGTGCGCCAGAAGCGCGAGCTGGCGACCGTGCTCCGGCTGACACCGGAGCAGCTTCGCGTCGTGTCGTGCGACGTGGGCGGCAATTTCGGCTCCAAGAACCGCCCCTACGTCGAATACGCACTGGTGCTGTGGGCGGCGCGCAAGCTGGCGCGGGCGGTGCGCTATGCCGCCACGCGCAACGAGGCGATGCTGACCGACTACCAGGGCCGCGACCTCGTCACCGAGGTCGAGCTGGCGCTCAAGAGCGATGGCCGCTTCCTCGCGCTCAAGGCGTCCAACGTCAGCAATGTCGGCGCGCGCTGCGTGTCGCTGTCGCCGCTGGGCAAGGGCTCGGCGCTGGTCACCGGCTCTTACGACATCCCGGCCGCGCGCTTGCGCGCCCGCGCCGTCTTCACCAACACCATGCCGACGCAAGCCTATCGCAGCTCCGGCCGGCCCGAGGTCACGTTCGCGATCGAGCGCGTCGTCGACAAGGCGGCGGACGCGCTCGGCATCGACCGGATCGCGCTGCGCCGCCGCAATCTGGTGCGCGCCGACGCCATGCCCTACACCAACGCGATCGGCGCGCGCTACGACAGCGGCACCTACGAAGCCAATCTCGACCTCATCATGCGCATCGCCGACTGGCCGGGCTTCGCGGCAAGGCGCACTGAGGCGGAGGCGCGCGGGCGTCTCCTCGGGCGCGGGCTCGCGGATTACGTCGAGTCCTCGATCGGCGCCCCCAAGGAGCGCGCCGAGATCGCGGTCAAGCCCGGGCGCAGGGTCGAGGTCGTGATCGGCACGCAGCCGAGCGGGCAGGGGCACGAGACCAGCTTCGCGCAGGTGATCTCCGACATGCTCGCCGTGCCGGTCGAGACTGTCGCCATCATCATGGGCGACACCGACATCGTCAGCGTCGGCGGCGGCTCGCATTCCGGGCGCTCGATGCGCCACGCCGCCACCGTGTTCGCGCTCGCCGCCGAGAAGCTCATCGCGCGGGCCAAGCGCATCGCCGCCATCCTGCTCGAGGCCGCGCCCGCTGACGTGGCCTTCGCCGACGGCCGCTTCGCCGCGCCGCGCAGCAACCGCAGCTTCGATGTCCTCGAGCTCGCCGAGGCCGCCGCGCGTGTTACCTTGCCCGCCGATCTCGCCGACGGCGTCGCGGCGTCCGCCGACAACGAGATGCACGAGCCGGTGTTCCCCAACGGCGCCGCCGCGTGCGAGGTCGAGATCGATCCCGAGACCGGCGCGCTCGCCTTGACGCGCTATGCCGCGGTCGACGATGTCGGGCGCTGCATCAATCCGCTCATCGTCCACGGCCAGACGCATGGCGCGATCGCCCAGGGCGTGGGCCAGGCGCTGCTCGAAGAGTGCGCGATCGATCCCGGCACGGGCCAAGTGCTGGCCGGCTCGCTCATGGATTACGCCATGCCGCGCGCCGGAGACCTGCCGTCCTTCGGCACCGAAATCGTCGAGGTGCTGTCGCCGACCAATCCGCTCGGCATCAAGGCCGGCGGCGAGGGCGGCACCACGCCGGCGCTCGCCGTGGTGACGAGCGCCATTCTCGATGCGCTGGCACCGCTCGGCGTTCGCGACATCCCGATGCCGGCGACTCCCTTCACGATCTGGCGCGCCATCAAAGACGCGGCAGCATCGCGCTGATGGACCCAGTCCCTTCGGCGCGGTTCGCCGTGGCGCTGGCCGCGGTGACCCTGATCGGGCCGCTCGCGGTCCATCTCTTTCTGCCGGTGGTGCCGGCGGTCAAGGGCGAGTTCGGCGTCTCCGACGCGCTCGCCGAACTGAGCTTCAGCGTCACGCTCGCCGCCATGGCCTTCGCGACCCTGGTCTATGGCACCTTGTCCGACCGGTTCGGGCGGCGCCACGCGCTGCTCTCCGGCCTCGGCCTGTTTCTCGCGGGCAGCGTCACCGCGGCGCTCTCCGGCTCGGTCGCGGTGCTGATCGCGGGGCGGCTGGTGCAGGCGGTGGGCGCCGGTTGCAGCATCACGCTCACCCGCGCCATCGCGCGCGACGCCTATGGCGCCGAGCATCTGGTCAAGGCGATCGCCTATCTCACCATGGCCTATACGCTGGGGCCGATGGTGGCGCCGGCGGTGGGGGGATATCTCGCCGATCATCTCGGCTGGCGCAGCGTGTTCTGGTTCGCGCTCGCGTCCGGCGGCGCGATCACCGTCGCGGCCGCCTTGGTGCTGCACGAGACGCGGCGCGGCGCCGGTCCGCGGCGCAGCGGCATCCTGCGCGACTATGGCGTGCTGCTGGCCGATCCGCGCTTCGCCGCCTTCGTGCTGCAATCGGGCTTCTGCTCCGGCACGTTCTTCGCGATGGCGGCGGCGTCGCCCTTCCTGATGCAAGGAGCGCTGGGCCGCTCGGCGACCGCGTTCGGGCTTTATTTCTTCTGCTATCCGGCGGGTTACTGCATCGGCAATCTGATCTCGAGCCGGGTCGCCGGACGCGTGTCGATCGAGACGATGGTGCTCACCGGCTCGCTCGTCAATCTCGCGGCGGTGGGCGTGCAGGCGGGGTTCGTGGTCGGCGGCACGCTGTCGCCGCTGGTGATCTTCCTGCCCGGCGCCTTCGTGACATTCGCGCAAGGCCTGGCGCTCCCCAATGCGCAGGCCGGGGCGATGCAGGTGCGGCCCGATCTCGCCGGTACCGCGGCGGGAATGGGCGTGTTCGTCCAGACGCTGTTCATGGCGCTCTTCGCCCAGCTCTATGGCAGCCTGGCCGACGGCACCGCCTATCCCATGGTCGCCGTCGCCGCGCTCGCGGCGGTGTCGAGCGCAGTGTGCGGCGCGGTGCCGCTGCTCCTACAGCGGCGGCCCGTTCCCGACCGCATTTGAGGGATTGACGAATCGTCAACCGGCTTGCCAGAGAATCGGCAGCGGTGTCATCCTGACGCCCTTGAGGAGAAGCCCGCGTGCGCGCCATCGCCTCGTTGACCGTGCTGATCGTTCTCGCGCTTTCCGGCGGCCGGGCGGCCGCGCTGGAGCTGGTGGTGGCGGAGGCGCACGGCATCCGCCTTGCGCCCGGCCAGACCGTCGACGGCGCCAAGCCTCTCTCCCTTGCCGACGGCCAGAGCGTGACGCTCCTGTCCTCGAGCGGCCAGATCGTGCGGCTCGAGGGCCCGTCCGACGCGGCGCCGGAGAGCGGCCTCAAGCATGCCGAGAGCCAGGACATGCAGACCGCCATGACCGCGCTCATCACCGAGCGCAACGCGCGCACCAGCGACATCGGCATCGTGCGCGGCGACAACGACGTGAAGCTGCCCGATCCATGGGTCGTGGACATCACCCATCCCGGCACGAGCTGCGTGCAGCCGGGCAAGTCGGTGGTGCTGTGGCGCAGCCAGGACATGGGCGCGACGCCGGTCGCGTTCGCGCCCAAGGACCGGAGCTGGACCGTCTCCGGCACTTGGCCCGCGTCGGCGGACCGCCTGGCCCTGCCGGCGACCATGCCGCTGCGCGACCACACCGACTATGTCGTCGAGCTGGGCGAGAAGGTGGCGCCGGTGACGGTCCGCCTCATCCCGCAATCGGTGAACAACGACGCCATGCGCGCGGGCTTCATGGCCGCGGTCGGCTGCGGCAACCAGGTCAGCGCGCTCCTGGCGGCGTGGCAGAAGTAGACGCTACTCGCGTCCCTCCATCCCGCGCGCGCTCAACAGGAACCGGCGCCAGGCGACGAGTTGCGCGTCGGTGGGCGCCAGATATTCCGGCCGGTCGTAATAGGCATTGATCGCGGCCGGCGCGTCCTGGGCCGAGAAGTTCCGGTCCATCACCCAGTGATGGAACAGGTGATAGGACAGGAATTCGTAGGCGCGGCCCAGTGGCGTGCGCCGCACGGCGGTGTGGACGTAGAACATGCGCGTGGTGTTGGCGTCGATCGGCACCGCCCAGCGCGTCCACATGTAGGTGTGGTAATTGATCCGCACCATGCAGGGGAGATGCTGGCCCATCTCCCAATCCGCGCTCGCCTTGTAGCGCGGCAGGCGGTCGAACGGCTTCCTCAGCAGGTTGAAGAGCCACACCCAGGATTTGCGCAGCCGCCGCCGCGGCCAATAGGCGCCGAGGCCCGGGTAATATTCCTGGTCCGTGTCGCTACGCTTGTGGACCGCCATCGACGGCGTCAATCGGTGCGGGCCGACGCGCACCGGCCGGCCCGGCGGATAGGCGGGCGGGTACATCGGCTTGACCAGCAGCATCACCGAGTTGCGGTGGAGATAGCGCACGTGGCTGTCGAACGAGTTCTCGAAACACGGCCGCCAGTTCGCGTTCCACACCGTGTTCCAGGCGAGCACCATCGTCTCGTCCGGCTGGAAGAACTCCTCGGGGATGTGGTCCCGGATCGGCACCGGCGCGCCCTTGCCCATCCACACGAAGACGATGCCCTTCCACGTCTCGGTCGGATAGACCCGCGCCCTGATCTTGCCGGGCATGGGCGAATTGGGACCCTCGCCCAAGGCCGCGACGCACTCGCCGCGTTCGTCGAAGACGAAGCCGTGATAGAAGCACGCGATATGGCCGCGGAACTCGCAGTTGCCGTGCGCCAGCATCGCGCCCCTGTGCGGGCAGGCATTGTCGAGCGCCGCGACTTTGCCGCTCTTGCCGCGGAAGAAGCACAGATCCTCGCCCAGCATGCGCAGGAACACGGGCTTCTTCCAGCCGACGCGGTGCGCCTTCAGCGCCGGATACCAGTATTCCTTGAGGCCCAGCACCGGAATCTTGTCGCGCAGATCGTTGGGGCCGAGCGGCAGGTCGGTCGTGTCTTGCGTGTCCGGCATGTTGCCTCCGCGGTCGCTTCGCCATTATAGGCAAGATTGTGAGGGCCGGCATTTCTGATATTGTGGCGGCACAGTTGTGGAGGGCGGGAAAATGAAAGTCGCCGACGCGATCGCGCGCGTGCTCGTGGCCGAGGGGGTCGAGTACCTGGTGTGCTATCCGCGCCAGATGCTGATCGATCCCTGCATCGAGGCGGGATTGAAGCCGGTGATCTGCCGCCAGGAGCGTGTCGGGGTCGGCATCGCCGACGGCATCAGCCGCTCCACGGACGGCGCCAAGATCGGCGTGTTCTCGATGCAGGGCGGACCCGGGATCGAGAACTCATTTCCGGGCGCGGCGCAGGTCTATGGCGACAACGTGCCGGTGCTGTTGATGCCGGGCGGCGCCAACCTCAACCGCGCCTACACGCCGCCGACCTTCAGCGCGGTCGACAATTTCCGCAACGTCACCAAATGGGCCGCCACCGTCAACCAGGGCGAGCGCGTGTCCGAGCTGATGCGCCGCGCGTTCCATCTGATGCGCAACGGTAAGCCCGGCCCGGTGCTGCTCGAGGTGCCGGGCGACATGGTCGACGCCGAATCCGGCGCGCTTGACTACGCGCCGCCCGCGAAGCATCGCTCCGGTCCCGATCAGGCCGACATCAAGCATGTCGCCGAAGTGCTGCTCAAGTCCACGGCGCCCGTGATCCATGCCGGGCAGGGCGTGCTCTATGCCGGCGCCACCAAGGAGCTGGTGCGATTGGCCGAGCTGCTCGACGCGCCGGTGCTCACCACCAACACCGGCAAGAGCGCCTTTCCCGAGAACCATCCGCTGTCCTTGGGCGCGGCGGTGGTGTCGGCGCCGAAGATGGTCAACCACTTCCTCAAGAAGGCCGACCGCGTCGTCGCCATCGGCTCGAGCCTGACGCGCACGCCGTGGGGTCCCAAGGTCGCCGCCAACAAGAAGATCGTGCATCTCACCAACGATTCCTCCGACATCGGCAAGGAATTCCCGGCCGAGGCGGCGGCGGTGGGCGACGCGAAGCTGGTGCTCGAGGCGCTCATTGCCGAGATCGGCAACCGCAAGCACGCCAACGGCACCGCCAAAGAAGTCCGCGCGGTCAAGGAGGAATGGCTCAAGGATTGGATGGCCGAGCTCAACTCCGCCGAGGTGCCGATCAACCAGTACCGCGTGATCCACGATCTGATGCACGCGGTCGAGCGCGAGAACACCATCATCACCCATGATTCGGGCGGGCCGCGCGAGCAGCTCGTGCCGTTCTGGGAAACGCTGGTGCCGCGCGGTTATCTCGGCTGGGGCAAGTCGACGCAACTGGGCCACGGGCTGGGCCTCATCATGGGGGCGAAGCTCGCCAATCCCGGCAAGCTCTGCATCAACCTGATGGGCGACGCGTCGATCGGCATGGTGGGCATGGACCTCGAGACCGCGGTCCGGAACCGCATCGGCATCCTCACCATCGTCTTCAACAACGGCATCATGGCGGGCGAGCGCGATTCGATGCCGCGCGGCATCGAGAAGCACAACACCCTCGATCTCGGCGGCAATTACGCCGACGTGGCCAAGGCCCTGGGCTCGTGGTCGCGCCGCGTGGTCGAGCCGCAGGCGTTCCTGCCCGCGCTGAAGCAGGCGATCGAGGTGACGCAGTCGCGCGAGCCGGCGGTCATCGAGTGCATCGTCAAGGAGGGCACGCGGTTCTCGCGGTATTGAGCGGTAGGGGTCGGCCGATGAAAGCGACGGCGAGGCTGCTCGCGGGCGCGGTCCTGCTGCTCGCCGCCGCGCGAGCGCAAGCGCTCGATACGGCCATGGTCGGATGGGCGCCGTCGACGCCGATGGCGCCGGCGCTCATCGCGGTCGACAAGGGCTATTTCGAGACGCTCGGCATCAAGCCTGATCTCGACGCGATCCGCGGCACGATGGATGCGCTGCCGGCGCTGGCGACGGGACGGCTCGACGTCGTGCTCGGCGGCGTGACCGCGGGCGTCCTGAACGCCATCGCCAGCGGCCTCGATCTGCGCGTGGTGGCGCCGCTTTCGATCCAGCCGCCGGCGCCGAGCTCGACGCCGCTGGTCGCGCGCAAGGATTTGTGGGACGCGGGCACGATCCGGTCGGCCGCCGACCTCAGAGGCCGGAAGGTCGCGGTCAACGGCTCGGGCAACGGCATCGATTACCGGCTCAGCCTCATTCTCGAGACCGCGGGAATGACCTTGAAGGACGTGGACCTCACCAAGATCAACTTTCCCGAAATGGTGACCGCGCTCGCGTCGCGCGGCATCGACGCCGGGATGGTCACTGAGCCCTACGCCAGCGTGGCCATACAGCAGGAGACCGGCGTCGTCATGATGAAGGAGTCGGGAGCGGGCGCCGGCGAGGTCACAACCTTCGTCCTGTTCAGCGGCAAGTTCATCCGCGAGCGCCGCGCCGTCGCGGTGCGCTTCCTCGAGGGCGTGCGCCAAGGCATGCTCGACCTCGCGGGCGAGAAATGGCGGTCGCCCGAGAACGCGGCCATCGTTGCCAAATATCTCAAGATGGACCCGGCGACCTACATCGCGAGCGGGATTCCCGGATTCGATCCGACGCTCGACATCGCTCGCTGTGCCGACAGCATACGCCAGCAGGAGGCGATGCACCGCAAGAACGGCTTCCTGCAATACCCCAACCCGCTCGCCCCCGCGCAGATGTTCGACGCCTCCCTCGCCAAGGAAGCGGTGAAGTGAATCTCTAACCTCGTTCATCCGGACGAAGGCGAGGATCAGGTTGCGGCCTTTGTGCCGGCGCGAGAAACACGTTCGTTGATAAGCCGTACCATTCGTGGAAATGTATAAATGTCGCGGATGAAGGCCCGGATCGCGTCAGCCACGAGGGGATACAGACATGCTCGCGCGGCAGATCGCAGTAGGTTTCGGCATCGCCGTGGTTTTTCCGTTGCTCGTCTACTATGCCGTCGCAATCTTTTCGCCGCCGCCGGAATTCAATTATGCGGCCCTGGCGGTCGGGCCGAATGCATCGCCGGAGCAGCGCCAACAGGGATTTGAGCGGCAACAGGAGGCGCAGAAGGCTTACGCTGAAAATGCGCGCCGCTTTAGTCGGACGCTGTACTTCATCGCCGTGCCGCTGGGCATTGCCGCGATTGTCGGTGGCTTGTGGGTGCGGCCCCACGCGATCGGAACCGGCTTTCTTCTGGGCGGCATCTTCACTGTGGGACAAGGCTGCTATTTCCACTGGGCGTATCTCGACAACTCGCTTCGCTTCGCCTCGCTGCTTCTCGCCTTGCTCGCGCTGCTCTACGCGGGGCGCCGCGTGGTTACGCCGGCTACAGGCGTTACGGCCGCGCCGTAGCCGCGCGGAGCGTCCTCGGCCTTAAAGGGGGACGAGTCACGCACTCGCGCCGATCTTCTCGCGCAGGCGCTTCAAGCTCCCGCCCTTCATCACCGAGCCCGGGAGTGCGTGGCCGACCACGTCCTCGGCGAGCCTGGCGCATTCGCTGAGCGCCTCGAGGTCGACGCCGGTCGATATTCCGATCTCGTCGCACATGAAGACCAGATCCTCGGTGCAGACATTGCCGGCGGCGCCCTTGTGGCCGGCAAAGGGACAGCCGCCCAATCCCGCGACCGAGCTGTCGAAATGCCGCACCCCCATCTCGAGCCCGGCATAGGCGTTGGCGATCCCCATGCCGCGCGTGTCGTGGAGATGGAGCGAGACCTCGAGCGCGGGAAATTCGTCCTGCACCGCGCTCACGAGCCGCTTCACCGCCAGCGGCGTCGCCCACGCCATGGTATCGGCGAGGCCGACGCGCTTCAGGGCGACGCCGTGGTCTTCGGCCATCGCCACCTGCTGGGCGATGAGGTCGAGGACGCGCTCGTGCGCGATGTCGCCGGCGAAGTTGCAGCCGAACGCCGCCATCACGCCGCAGCGCTCGACCGGGACGCCGTGCGCCTTGTACAGCTCGAGGATGGCGTGCTGGTCGGCGGCCTGGCGCTCCGGCGTGCGGTGCTGGTTCAACATCAGGAACGGATCGGACGCCACCAGCACGATCGAGCCGGTGATGGAAAGCCGCTCCGTCGCGAGCGCGCGCTCGAAGCCTTTGTCGTTGAGCCACAGCGCGGTGTAGGCGACGCCCGGCTCGGCGGTGATGCCTTTCACCACCTCTTCCGCGTCGGCCATCCCCGGCACCGCCCTGGGATTGACGAAGGACACGATCTGGATGTGGTCGAGCCCGGTCTTGGACAGCGCGTCGATCAGCTCGATCTTGCGCGCCGTGGCGATCGGCCCCTTCTCGAACTGGAAGCCCTCGCGCGGGCCTTCCTCGCTGATGTGGATGGCGTCCGGGAAGTCCAATGCGGCCTCCTCTCCAACGAGTGCGTTTTATTCATTATAGTGCAATCGGCGTACGCACGGGAGGTGACGATGCAGGCCTTGACCAGGCTCGCCGGCGAGTTCGTCGAGCGCATGGATTTCGCAGCGCTGCCGGGGGACGCGGTGGCGGCGGCAAAAAACGGCGTCACCGATCTCGCCGCGGTCACCATCCTCGGCCGCGACGCGCCGATCGCGCACGTATTGCGTTCGATGGTGCGGGTGACGGCGAAGGGCGGCGAGGCGCGGCTCACGTTCGGCAGCGACGGCGCCAGCGCCACCGACGCGGCGCTGGTCAACGGCGCCGCGGGCCACGCGCTCGACTACGACGATATCGGCATCGGCGTCCATCCGGCGCATCCCTCGGTGGTGCTGGGGACGGCGGCGCTGGCCGAAGGCGAGGCGGTGGGGGCGCCTGGTAGCGCCGTCGTCGCGGCGTACGTGACGGGCTACGAGGTTTGGGTCGAGCTCGGGCGGCGCCTCGCCACGCCGCCCCACGTCAAGGGCTGGCATCCGACCGCGACCTTCGGCGCCGTGGCCGCGGCCGCCGCGGCGGCGAAGCTGCGCCGGCTCGACGCGCGGCGCGCGTCCCATGCGCTGGCGATCGCGGCGTCGCAGGCGGGCGGGCTCGTGGCCAATTACGGCTCGATGACCAAGCCATTCCATGCCGGCCGCGCGGCCCAGGTCGGCGTGCTGTCGGCGCGGCTCGCCGAAGGCGGCATGACCGGCGCCGCCGACGCGCTCGAAAGCGCCAAGGGCTTCCTCCACGCGGTCTCGCCCGACGGCAAGGTCGATGTCGAGACGCCGCCCGAGTTCGGGCATAGCTGGTGGCTCCTGAAGCACGGGCTCGGCTTCAAGCTCTATCCGATGTGCTACGGCAACCACCGCGCGCTCGACGGCATGCTCGATCTCGTCGCCGCCCACGATGTCGCGCCGCAATCGATCGAGCGAATCGAGGTCGAGATGGGGCCGGTGCAGCTCGTCTCGCTGGTCAATCACGATCCCAAGACCGCGCTCGAAGGCAAGTTCAGCCTCGAATTCGCGATGGCGATGGCGGCGATCGCGCGCCGCGCCACCTTGGCCGAGGTCACCGACGAATTCGTCGCGCGCGAGGATGTGCGCGCGATGATGAAGCGCGTGGCGATCCGCGTCACGCCCGGCGCCGACCCCAAGGGCCCGGACGATCAGCCGCGCGACATACTCACGCTCATTCTCAAGGACGGCTCCAGGCTCGAGCGCAAGCTCGACTTCCCGCGCGGCCATCCCTCGCGGCCGATCTCATCGGACGTGCTGTGGCAGAAATTCGCCGACTGCGTGCGGGGCGCCATGAAGGCGTCCGACGCGCAACGCCTGTTCGAGCGCTTGCAGACACTCGAGCGCATGGACTCCTTCACCGAGCTGCCGCGCGTCGCGGCTTAAAGCAGCCGCGCTGGCGCGCCGTCAGCCATCGCGGCGCATCGGGCCGAGCCCGGGCCGGAATGACTTCTCGTCGAGGAACTGCTGCAATCCCTTGGCGCGTCCCTGCTCGGGATCGAGGTAGCGCGCCTGGTGGCCCTTGGCCATCAGGTACTCGTCCGATTGCTCCCACGCCATGCCCTGGACGTGACGCACCGCCTGCTTGGCCGCGCGCAGCACCGCCGGGTTCTTCGTCAGCAGCACCTTGGCGAGCTCGCGCGTGCGCTCCCTGAGTTTGGCGCGCGGCACCGATTCGTTGACGACGTGCATCGCCGCCGCCTGCTTGCCGGTGAAGGTCTCGCCGGTCATGACATAGTACATCGCCTCGCGCAGGCTCATGGCGCCGACCAGCGAGCGCGTGACGTTGCCGCCCGGGATGATACCCCAGTTGATCTCCGACACGCCGAACACGGCCTCGTCGGCGGCGATGGCGAGGTCGCACGCCGCGAGCGGCGTGAACGCGCCGCCGAAGCACCAGCCGTTGACCATGGCGATGGTCGGCTTGCAGAATGCCATCATGTGCTTCCACTGCCACTGCCAGGCCGAGCGCCGGCCCTTGAGCTGCTGCTCGTAGGGAAGCCCGTCGAGGGCGCGGAAATACTCGCGCAAATCCATGCCCGCCGAGAACGAATCACCGGCGCCGGTCAGCACCATCACGCCGCAGCGCTCGTCGACCTCGACCGCCTCGAGAACTTTCACCATCTCGTCGTTGAGGCCCGGGCTCATGGCGTTGCGCTTCTCGGGGCGGTTGAGCGTCACCCACGCGATGCGGTCCTCGAACTCGACCAGCACGTTCCTGCCCCAAGGTTCCTTGTCGTCAGCCATGGTCCTCTCCTTTGAAACTCATTTTGCACGGCATAGCGGAATAGTTGTGCGTCCTTCGACTACGCTTCGCTCCGCTCAGGATGAGGTAAAGTTTTCGCCTCATCCTGAGCGGAGCGGCGCAGAGCGCCGCGCAGTCGAAGGACGCACGACGGTTCCGTTTAGGCGGCTTACGCCTTGTTTTTCAATTCCGCGATGGCGCCGGGGCCAGCGGGTCGAGGGGGACTTCGGCGCCGGCGACCTCGGTCGCGTTGATGCCCATCGCCGCTAGGAAGGCGTTGCGCACCTCCGCGGGCTGGCCGACCTGGAAGATATAGCCTTGCAGCGAGCGCCGGTTGAACGGGTCGCGCATGAGCTGCTCGCGGGTGAAGCCATCGACCAAGGACGCGCGCTCGGCCACCGGCAGCATGATGCACTGGTTGACCGCCTCGTCGCGCACGATCGCCTTGGGGTCCTTGCCCTGCGCGATCGCCTCGAGATCGGCGAGGAAGCGGCGC
This sequence comes from Allostellaceae bacterium, assembly GCA_035604615.1. GTDB lineage: Bacteria > Pseudomonadota > Alphaproteobacteria > ATCC43930 > CGMCC-115725 > DATJLY01. The sequence continues at coordinate 121,913 of DATNID010000045.1, forward strand.
CGCACCATGACCACGCCGCGGTCGCTCGGCGCCAGCGTCTCCTTGGTGCGGTCGGCGATGCCGCCTTGTCCGACCCAGGTGACGAAATCCTGGTTCATCACGTGGCTGGTGACCCAGCGCCCGGTTTGGGGATCGGCGATCGGCCCGCGCCAGGCCGGCACCTTGTCCTGGACATAGGGCTCGCGGTCCCGCGGCACGCGGCTGAAATGCCAGGTTATCGACAGCGTGTTGTGGTCGTCGATCGGCACGCGGAACTCGCAATGGTTGCCGGTGAAGAGCGCGTTCGGCCACAGGCAGACGCGGCCGATGGTCCACAGCCGGTCCTCGGCGCTGGTGTCGGTGCGGATGCGCTTGTACTGAAAGCCCCAGTCGAATTCGTTGAAGTCGACCTTCACGTGCTGCGGCGAATAGGGGCCGGTGGCGCCCTTCAAGCGCACGCTCCAGTTCGAATGGGTCCATTCGAAATGCACCGGGTCGATCGAGTTCTCCTGGCACTGGAACCAGTTGCACGGAATCTCCGCCGTCACGATCTGGCGAAACCCGTTCTTCCAGGTGAAGAACTCCCAGTTTGGGACCAGCGGCGCCGGCGCCGGGCCGAGATAGGCCCAGAGCAGCCCGCCCAGCTCGCGCACCGGATAGGCGGTGATGCGCACCTGGTCCTTGAAGCGCGATTCGGGATGCGCCATGTCCTCATAGGGCTGCTCGGCGCAGCGCCCGGTGTGGTCATAGAGCCAGCCGTGATAGTTGCAGCGCAGCCCGCACTTCTCGACATAGCCATAGCTGAGATCGGCGCGGCGATGCTTGCAGTGCCGGTCGATCAGCCCGTAATTGCCGCTCAAATCCTTGTAGAGAACGAGGTTCTCGCCCATGAGCCGCACCGGCTTGGTGGGCGAGGCGTCGAGCTCGCTGGCGCCGGCGATGGGCCACCAATAGCGGCGCAGCAGCTCGCCCATCGGCGTGCCCGCGCCGGTCGTCGTCAGAACGTCCCAGCGGCTGCGGGATTCGGGAATTGCGTCGTCGGCCATTTCGGTCCTGCCCCAAGCGTCGTGTTGGGACGAGTATATCGGAGGGTGGGCCGCTTGACACCACATCCCCCTCGCCGCACCATCGCGGGCACCGCGGCATGGAGGTAAAGACGTGGCACGCCCTGTCATTTGTATCGGGACCTCGCACGGGCCTCAGCTCATCACCGAGCCGCGCGACTGGCCCGCGCGGGTGATCGCCGACAAGCGCAACCGGCATTTCCATCGCGGCACCGAATACGATTTCGACGGGCTGGTGGCGCTGCGCGCGAAGGACCGCGACTGGGCGCCGCAGATCGCGTTCGAGATGTGGCAGCGCCGCCATGGCCTGTGCCAGGAGGCGATCGGCGCGCTGGCCGACCGCTTTCGCGCGGCGCGGCCGGACGTGGCGGTGATCTTCGGCAACGACCAGTCGGAGATCTTCACCGACGCCAATATCCCTGCCTTCGCCGTCTATAGCGGCGAGACCATCGCCAACATCCCGAAGAGCACCGAGCAGCGTGCCGATCTCCCGCCCGGCGTGGCCGAGGCCGAGCTGGGATACTGCCCGCCCGTCAAGGCGGTCTATCCGTGCCAGCCCGAGCTCGCCCGCCACCTCATCACGTCGCTGATCGCCGACGAGTTCGACGTGGCGCAGATGAACAGCCTGCCGACCGGCCCGCGCGGCCATAACGGCGTGCCGCATGCCTTCGGCTTCGTCTATCGCAAGATCATGCGCGACGACGTGATCCCGCACGTGCCGCTGATCGTCAACAACTACTACGAGCCCAACAAGCCGACGGTGAAGCGCTGCGCCGCGTTCGGCCGCGCCGTCGCGCGCGCGCTGCGCTCGGCCCCGGGCGAATCGCGGGTCGCGCTCATCGCGTCGGGCGGGCTCACCCATTTCGCCATCGACGAGGAGCTCGACCGCACCGTGCTCGACGCGTTCGCGGCGGGCGATCTCGAGCGGGTCGAGCGCATCCCCGAGGCGATGTTCCGCTCGCCCGGCACCGGCGAGATCAAGAACTGGATCCCGCTCGCCGCCGCGGCGCTCGAGCTCGGCATGAAGATGACGCTGATCGACTACGTGCCGTGCTACCGCTCGGAAGCCGGCACCGGGACCGCCATGGCCTTCGCCTATTGGGCGGCGTGAACGGCACTTTGCGACAAAGAGGGGGAAGCGCGATGAGGACGACGGCTCTGCTCGGCGGCTTGGCGGCGATGGCGCTGGCGTCCCTTCCGGCCCAGGCGGGCGACACGGTGGTGAAGGTCGGCGTCCTCACCGATCTCACCAGTTTCGCCTCGACCTCGATGGGCGAGGGCTCGGTGGTGGCCTCGCGCTTGGCGGCCCAGAATTTCGGCGGCACCGTGATCGGCAAGAAGATCGAGGTGCTCTCCGCCGATATGCAGTCGAAGCCCGACCTCGCGGTCCAGCTCGCGCAGCAATGGTACGATGTCGAGGGCGTCGACGTGATCGTCGACGTGCCGGCCTCGGCGGCGGCGATCACCATCCAGCGCATGGCTTTCGAAAAGCACCGGCTGTTCCTCGCCACGGTGGCGGCGACGACCGAGCTCACCGGCAAGAGCTGCTCGCCGACCGGCGTGCAATGGGGCGTCGACACCGCGGCCGAGTCGGGCACCCTCATCAACGCGGTGACGCAAGAGGGCGCCAGGAGCTGGTTCTTCATCATGCCCGACTTCGCGGTCGGCAAGTCCTTGGCCGCGGTGGGCGAGGTGATGGTGAAGCGCAGCGGCGCCAAGCTGATCGAGACGGTCTATCACCCGACCAACAGCACCGATTACGCGCAGTATCTCTTGCGCGCGCAACAATCCGGCGCGGATGCGATCGGCGTCGGCTCCATCGGCCTCGACCTCACCACCCTCATCAAGCAGGCGAACGAATTCGCCATCCTGCCGAAGCAGAAGCTCGGCGCGTTCCTGATGCAGCTGACGGACATCGACTCTGTCGGGCTCCAGACGACGCAGGGCGTCTATGTCGATTCCGACTTCTATTGGGACGACAACGACCAGACGCGCGCCTTCGCCAAGCAGTTCTTCGAGATCCGCCACAAGATGCCGAACGCGACCCAGGCCGCGAACTATTCCGGCGTGACCGCCTATCTCACCGCCATCAAGGAGGCCGGCAGCGACGATCCGGTCAAGGTCGTCGCCAAGATGCGCGAGCATCCGATGTCGAAATTCGGCGCCAAGGCGACCTTGCGCGAGGACGGCCGCATCATCAACGATGTCGGGCTCTACCAGGTGAAGTCGCCGGCGGAGTCGAAGGCGCCGTGGGATTACATGAAGCGGGTGCGCACGATCCCCGGCGACAAGGTCTTCCTCACGCTCGAGGAAGGCGGTTGCCCGCTGATCAAGAAGTGACGCGGGGCTAAGAGAACGCCATGGCCGACGAGGTTCGACGTTCCGAGCGCCTTCCGGTCCTCTCGCCCGCCGACTGGAAGAGCGCCGATCTTGCGGCGCGGGCGGATTGGCTCTGCCGGCTCGATGAGGCGGACATCGCCGAGATCGACGCCGCGCACCGCTTCTGGAAGGCGAGCGGCGCCGCGCTCAAGGACATGAATGCCGGGGATTTCCCGGCGCCGCGCTTCGCCGCCATCGCTGGGCGCGCGCTTGAGGCGCTGGAACATGGCCCCGGCACGTTCATGATCCGCGGCTTTCCCATCGAGCGCTACGGGATCGACGACGCGCGCGCCATTTATTGGGGCCTCGGCAAGCATCTCGGCACCGCCATGTCGCAGAGCGACGAGGGCGACGTGCTGGGCGACGTGCGCGACATCCGCGTGCCCCCCGACAGCCCGCGCTTCCGCGCCTACAAAACGAGCGGCGCAGCCGCCTTCCACACCGACAGTTGCGACGTGGCCGCCCTCTTCGTCCTGCGCGCGGCCAAAAGCGGCGGCGTCTCGATGGTGGCGAGCTCGGTTGCGGTCCACAACGAGATCCTGCGCACGAGGCCCGACCTGCTCGAGGCGCTCTACCGCCCCTTCGCCTGGAGCATGCAGGGGCAGGAGCGCGCCGGCGAGGAGCCGTTTTATCCGCAGCCGATCTTCACCGCGCACGAGGGGTTCTTCTCGTGCCGCTACATCCGCGGCCAGATCAAGAACGGCCAGCGCTTCGCCGCCGCGCCGCGCCTGACCAAGGAACAGATCGAGGCGATGGACCTGCTCGACCGCATCGCCGCCAATCCCGCTTTCCATTTCGTCACCAACTTCCAGCCCGGCGATTTGCAGCTCTGCAACAACCACGTTGTGATGCACGCGCGCTCGGCCTTCGAGGATCATCCCGAGCCCGAGCGTCAGCGCCATCTCTTGCGTATGTGGCTCTCGGTGCCCAACAGCCGCCCGCTTTCGCCGCTCTTGGGCCGGATCTACCGCGACCGCCGCCCCGGCGCCGTGCGCGGCGGCTTTCCGGCCAAGATCCCGGGCCAGGTCGTGTTCGAGACCAGCGCCGAATGGGAGAACCGCATGAACGCGACGCATTAACGCCATGCGCGGCGCGGCCCTATCGCCCGCCGCCCTGCCGCCCTAAAATGCTTCGCACAAAATGAAGAGTTCGCCGTCCCGTTCCAGTTCGATGGTGGTGCCGCTGATCGTGGCGTGCGCCCTCTTCATGCAGAATCTCGACACCTCGATCATCAACACGGCGCTCCCGTCGATCGCGCTCTCGTTCCACGACAGCCCGGTGCGATTGAGCCTCGCCGTCACCGCCTACATGCTGAGCCTCGCCGTGTTCATCCCGGTGAGCGGCTGGATGGCCGACCGATTCGGCGCAGCGAGCGTGTTCCGCGCCGCCATCGCGCTCTTCACGCTCTCCTCGATGGCGTGCGGCCTGTGCAATTCCAGCATGGAGCTGACCGCCGCGCGCATCGTCCAGGGCATCGGCGGCGCGATGATGGTGCCGGTGGGGCGGCTCGTCCTCCTGCGCAGCATCGACCGGTCCGAGCTGGTGCGCGCCATCTCCTACCTCACCACGCCGGCGATCCTGGGACCGATCCTGGGACCGCCCATCGGCGGCCTGATCACCACCTATCTGTCGTGGCGCTGGGTGTTCTATCTCAACGTGCCGGTGGGCGTGCTCGGCATCGTGCTGGTGACCATGCTGATCGAGGACACCAAGCCCGAATCGAACCCGCCGCTCGACTGGCGCGGCTTCGTGCTGACCGGCGTCGCGCTCACCTGCCTCATGTACGGGTTCGATTTGATCGCGCACCCGACTGCGGGCGGCGTGGTCATCGCGCTGGTGCTCCTGGTCGGCGCGCTCACCGGCACCGCCGCCATCCTGCACGCGCGCCGGCATGATCAGCCCCTGATTGATCTCTCGCTGCTGCGCATCTCGACCTTCCGCACCAACATCACCGGCGGCAGCGTCTTCCGGCTCACCGCGGGCGCGATGCCGTTCCTCATGCCGATGATGCTGCAGGTAGGCTTCGGCATGAGCGCCTTCGCCTCGGGCCTCATCACCTTCGCCGGCGGGCTCGGCAGTTTCTTCAACAAGATGTCGACCGGGCCGATCCTGCGGCGCTTCGGCTACCGCACCGTGTTCATCGTCAATTGCGCCATCGCCGCGGGGTCGATCGCGCTGTGCGCGCTCTTCACGGCAGCGACGCCGATGGTGCTCATGTTCGCGGTGCTGGCGATCGGCGGGTTCTTCCGCTCGCTCCAATTCACCGCGCTCAACTCGATGGTGTTCGCCGACATCCCGTCCGAGAAGATGAGCGCCGCGACCAGCTTCTCCAGCATGATCCAGCAGCTCACCAACGGCATGGGCATCGCGCTGGCCGCCATCACCGTCCATCTCATCCATGTCGGGTTGGCGGGCGGCGACGCGCCGCTCGGGCCGATGGAGTTCCGCCTCTCGTTCCTGACGGTGGCGCTGCTCTCGCTCGGCTCGATCTACTATTTCCGCAAGATGTCGCCCTCGGCCGGCGCCGACATTACCGGCCACCGCCAAGTCGCGCGCGCCGCGACGCTCGAGGAATCGGCGGCGGATTGACGGCGCATTGCACGACCGCCGTGCGTCCTTCGACTTCGCTCAGGATGAGGAAAATTCTTTATGGCACAAAGAACGGGCCTCACCCTGAGCGGAGCGCAGCGTAGTCGAAGGGCGCAGTGAGTTTGTCCCGTTCTAATGCGTCGTGGCGCTCGGTAGGAATTTCTCGGTGATGAGCGTCTGCATGTCGGGCTCCTTCGGCAGCAGCTCCATCTCGACATAGGACCGCGCCAGCACCTTGAGCGCCTCCGGGTCGAATTTGCCGTCGCGCGAGAAGGTCGGCATCAGCTCGTCATAGGCACGCGCGGCCAATTCCGGCTTGACGCCCATGATCGGCGCGGCGATGCGCACGACGTCGTCCTTGTGGCTTTCCATGTAGGCGATGGTCTCGAACCAGCCCGCGAGGAAACGGCGGATGGCGTCGGGATCGTCGGCGATGAGCGCCTTCCGCGCATATATGACGTGGATGATGAAATGCGGCGCGATGTCGCCGAAGCGGTAGATGATCTTGGCGACGCCTTCCTCCTCGAGCCGGTAGCCGCTGGCGATCTGGATGGTGACGCCCTGCACGTCGCCGGTCCTGAGCGCCGCCACTTGCGGCCCTTCCTCGCCGAGGAAGGCGAGCTTGATGCCGTCCGGTCCCCAACCTTGCTGGCGCGACAATTCGCGCACCAGCCACGTGGTGAGCGATCCGGTGGTGGAGCTGCTGACGATCTTGCCCTTGAGATCCGCGACCGTCTTCACCGGCCCGTTCTGCGCCACCACGACGCAGAGGAGAGCGGGCTTTCCTGCCATCGCCGCGACGCCCAGCACCGGTGCGCCCTTGGCGACGAACGACAGCTCCGGCCCCGAGCCGATGCCGATATCGATGCTATTCGACGCCATGCCCTGCTGCAGCTTGGCGCTGCCGCCGAAGCCATAGGCTTCGATGTCGAGCCCGTGGTGCTTGAAGATGCCGGCATCGACGCCGACGTCGAGCGGCACGAAGGTGAAGGCATTGGGCACCGCCTTGCCGACGCGCAGCTTCTGCTCCGCCGCCGCACTGCTGCCCGCTCCGATCGCAAAGAGTGCAACCGCAATTGCCGCCGCAAACAGGCTGCGCCCCGTCATCATCGCCCTGGTCCTCCCATTAAGGCAGTATAACGCGGCGGCGCGCGATGCTGCATGGGCATCCTGCGGCCTTCGACTACGCTCAGGCTGAGGATGATATTTGATGGCCCTACGAAAAGCTCCTCGTCCTGAGCGGAGCGCGAAGCGCGTAGTCGAAGGACGCGCGGCCCCTAACCCATAAAGTCGTTGCGCGGCGGCGCCAAATCGCCATAGTCAGCCGCGCAAAGAGGAGCCTCGCAATCGTGGTTTTCGTCGCCGTCGACATCGGTGGCACCTTCACCGACCTCATCGCCTTCGATGCCGAGGCGGGCCGCATCCATCACGCCAAGACGCTGACCACGCCGCGCGAGCCCGTCAACGGCGTCATCGACTGCATCCGCAAGACGACGCTCGACACGGCCGCGCTTTCGACCCTCATTCACGGCTCGACCATCGCCATCAACACGCTGATCGAGCGCAACGGCGCCAAGGTCGGACTCCTGGTCACGCACGGCACGCGCGACGTTTACATCATCGGCCGCGGCAACCGGCCCGAGGCGTATAATCTGTTCTTCCACCGCGCCCGCCCGCTGGTGCCGCGCCACCTGACGCTCGAGATCGACGAGCGGCTCTACGCCACCGGCGAAGTGCGCGAGCGCCTCAACCGCGAAAGCGTGCGCGCCGCCTGCGCCGCGCTCGCCGCCGAGGGCGTCGACGCCGTCGCGGTGTGCTTCCTCCACTCCTACGCCAATCCCGAGCACGAGCGCATCGCCGGCGAGATGGTCGAGGCCGCGCTGCCCGGCCGCTTCGTCTCGGTGTCGCACGAGATCCTGCGCGAGTATCGCGAGTACGAGCGCATGTCGACGACGGTGGTGAACGCCTATATCGGCCCGCGGGTCGGCGGCTATGTGCGCGATCTGCAGTCGCGCTTGGCGCAGGCGGGCTTTCGCGGCGACCTCGCCATCATGCAGTCGAACGGCGGCGTGATGACGCCCGAGGCGGCGATCCGCAAGCCGGTGATGATGATGGAATCGGGCCCAGTAGGCGGCATCATCGCCTCGGCCGAGATCGGCAAGGCGCTCGGCATCGACAACGTGGTGTCGTTCGACATGGGCGGCACCACGGCCAAGGCGGCGCTGGTGCGCGAAGGCGAGCCCACCACCGCCGAGGGCTATTACGTCGGCGGCTATGCCAACGGCCATCCGGTGATGGTCCCGGTGGTGGATGTCGTCGAGGTCGGCGCGGGCGGCGGCAGCATCGCCTGGATCGACGATGTCGGCGCGCTCAAGGTCGGACCGCACAGCGCCGGCGCAGATCCCGGCCCTATCGCCTATGGCAATGGCGGCACCGAGCCCACCATCACCGACGCCAACGTGGTCCTGGGCCGCATCGGCGCCGGCGACTTCCTCGGCGGCGAGATGCAGCTCGACCGCGCCGCCGCTGCCGCCGGCATCGCCGCGCGCGTCGGCAAAAGGCTCGGCATGGACACGGCCGACGCGGCGCGCGCCATTATCGCCATCGCAGTCGCCAAGATGTCGCTCGCGGTGCGCGAGGTCTCGGTCGCCAAGGGCTATGACCCGCGCGACTTCGCGCTCGTGGCCTCGGGAGGGGCGGGGCCGCCGCACGCGCTGGCGATCGCGCGCGAGCTGCACATCCCGACCGTGATCGTGCCGCGCTTCCCCTCGCATTTCTCCGCACTCGGCATGCTCATGGCCGATGAGCGCCATGATTTCAGCCGCACCTTCTATGCCGAACTGGCCGAGGCCGACTTCGCGCGACTGGCCGCGATCCATGACGAGATGGCGCAAGCGGCGGGGCGCGTGCTGACCGCGGGCAACGAGGTCGTGCTGCAGCTTCTGTTCGACCTGCGCTATGTCGGGCAGGAGTTCGCGCTCTCGGTGCCGGTGACGCCGGCACAGCTAGCATCCTCCGACCGCGCCGCGATCCGCGCCGCCTTCGATGCGCTGCACGAGCAGCGCTTCGCCCATCACGCCGCCGACGAGCCGGTCGAGATCATCAATCTCCGCTTGGTCGCGCGCGGCCGGCGCGCCAAGCTGGTGATGCCGCCTCTGCCGCGCGAGGGCCGCGCCAGCGCCAAGGAACAGCGCCAGGTCTGGTTCACCGAGGGCGGCCCGGTCGATTGCCCGGTCTACGCCCGCGACGAATTGCCGGCGGGTGCTAAGCTGGTGGGGCCGGCGCTGGTCAGCGAATACGGCTCGACCACGGTGATCTTTCCCGGCGACCGGCTCGCGGTCAGCGCGACCGGCGAACTCATCATCTCGGTGGAGAGCGAATGATGGCGACGAAGCTCAATCCGGTGACGCTCGAGGTGGTGCGCAACGCGCTTCCGGCGATCGCCAACGAGATGGCGGCCGACCTCCACCGCACCTCCTACAACATGATGATCTACGAGGTGCGCGATTTCTGCACCGCGCTGGTCGCGCCCGACGGCGCGCTGGTCTCGCAGAACGTCGGCGGCGTGTCGCATTTCGTCGCCGATCTCGGCGTCATCATCACCGACGGCATGGCGCAGCACGGCAACGGCGCCGGCTTCAAGCCCGAGGACGTGCTCATCACCAACCACCAGCGCGTCGCCGGGCAGCATCTCAACAATGTCGTCATCTATATGCCGTACTTCTATCAGGGCGAGCTCCTGATGTTCTCGATCGTGCGCGCGCACTGGATCGACGTGGGCGGATTGAGCACCGGATTCGGCGGCGGCTCCGGCGTCCCCGACCCGTGGATGGAGGGGCTGCAGCTCGATCAACTCAAGGTCTACGAGGCGGGCAAGCCCAACGACATCTTGCTCAAGGTGATCCGCGACAACATCCGCTTCCCCGATTCGTCGCTCGGCGACATGCGCTCGCAGATCGCGGCCTGCCGCCTGGCGCTCAGGCGGCTCGACGAGCTCTTCGCCAAGTTCGGCCGCGACACCATGCTCGAGGCGATCAAGCAGATCTTCGCCGAGACCGAGCAGCGCTGCCGCGCCGTCGTCTCCACCATCCCCGACGGCGTCTACGAGGCGAGCGCCATCTACGACGTCCCCAGCGGCGGCCTCAAGCTGCCGGTCCATGCCCGCGTCACCATCGACCACGGCGCCATGACCATCGACCTCTCGGGCTGCGCTGGCGAACAAAAACTTTCGATCAATTCGCGTACATTCGCCGGCGCCCGCGTCGCCTACAAGAACCTGACCGCGCCGCTCGAGCCGGTGAACGAGGGCTCGTTCTCCGCCCTCATGGTCATCATCCCCGAAGGCAACATCATGATGGCGCGCTATCCCGCCGGGATGGCGAATTGGAGCGGCCTCATCCCGACCGTGGTCGACACCATCATCACCGCGCTGGCGCCGGCCATTCCCGACCGTATCCCGGCGGCGCATCACGCGCTCTTGGGCGGCTCGGTCGTGTTCTTCGGCGTCAACCCGGCCACCGGCAAGCGCTTCGTGGTGCAGAGCCTCGAAGGCGGCGGCTGGGGCGGGCGGCCGCACGAGGATGGCGAGTCCGGCTCGGTCTCGATCTGCCAGGGCGACGTGCGAAACGGCACACTGGAAGGCATCGAATTGAAGAACCCGGTGCTGGTCGAGGAGCGCGTCCTACGCCAGGATTCAGGCGGCGCCGGCAAGTTCCGCGGCGGTCTCGGCATCGATCTCAAGGTGCTCAACCTGGTCGAGGGCCGCTGGAATCTCGGCGGCAAGAGCCGCGAGACGACGCCGCCCTGGGGCATCCTCAAGGGCAAGCCGGGCGATACGGCGTGCTATCTGCTGAAGACGCCGGGCGACAACGATTTCGCGGTGAAGAACGCCTATCGCCATCCCGTGCCGCAGGACAGCGAGGTGATCGTCCGCACCGGCGGCGGCGGCGGCTGGGGCGATCCGCTCGATCGCGATCCCGCCGCGGTGCGCTGGGACGTGATCGAGGGCTATGTCAGCCGCGACGCCGCGCGCGAGGACTACGGCGTCGTGCTCGACGGCAAGGAGCTCGCGATCGATACGGCGGCGACGGAAGCGCTGCGCGCCGCGCGCAAGGCGACGGCCGAGGCGGCGGAGTAGGAGATCCCCCTCTAGGGCGAGGGAATTGCGCATCGCGGGAGGAGACTGCCCATGGATCGCACGGCGAGGCTCGAGCGGGTGCGGCGGCGGATGGCAGCAGACGGCGTCGACACGCTGGTCGCGCTGTCGAGCGCGCGCCATTCGATGGCCCGGCCCGACCTCGCGACCCATCTGAGCGGCTTCCGCTCGCTTAGAGAGAGCGCGTTCGTGCTCCACGGCGACGGCGGCGCTCGCCTTGTCGTCACGCCATCTTATGACGAGGAACGCGCTCTCGCGCGCCGCGCCGATACCGCCATCGTCGCCACCGACGATCTCGCCGCCGCGCTGGCCCAGCTTCTCGCCGAGCGCGGCGCGAAGACGGGGAAGGTCGCGACCAGCGGGCTTGCCAGCCTGCCCTTTGCGCTCGCCGCGCGTGTGATCGGCGCGATCGGCGCCGACGCGGTCGCTTTCGACGAGGCCTTGGCCGCAGCGACGGCGCCCAAGACCGGCGACGAGATCGCCCACGCGCGCAAGGCCGCTGAGATCGCCGAGCTCGGCTTCGCGCGGCTTCTCGAGATCGGGCGCGCCGGCATGCGCGAATGCGACCTCGCGGTCGAGCTCAACCTCTACACGAAGTCCTTGGGCGCCGACGACAATTTCCTGATGATGAGCGCGCTGCCGCACGGCTATGGCGTGGCTGCCTCGAGCAACCGCCCGCTCGCGCGCGGCGATGTGCTGGTGGCCGAGTTCACGCCCAGCTTCGAGGGCCAGTTCGCGCAGATCTGCCGTACCGTGTCGGTCGGCGCGCCGTCCAATGTGCTGGCGGAGAAATACGCGCTGGTGGCGCGCTCGATGGAAGCGGGGATCGCGTCGGTGCGGCCCGGCATCCCGGTCTCGGCGGTGGCCGACGCGATCGACGCGGTGCTGACCGAGGCGGGCTATCGCGAGTATTGCCGGCCGCCGCACATGAAGCGGCGCGGCCACGGCATGGGCAGCGGCTCGACCGCGCCGGGCGACATCGCCTACGACAATCCCACCGTGATCGAAGAGGACATGGTGTTCGTGGTCCACCCGAACCAGTACCTGCCGGAGACCGGCTATCTCCTGTGCGGCGAGCCGGTGCGGGTGACCGCGACCGGCGGCGAGGCGCTGACCAAGCGCTGGGCCGCGCTCGGCACGATCCCCGCTTAAGGGCGCGTCGGCGATGCAGGTCCTGCAGACCACCTTGCTGACCGGCCCCTACGACTGGGATGCGTCGCTGCTGCCGCGTGCGGAGTTCGAGGCGCGGCTCCTTCGCGTGCGCGCGGCGCTGGCCCAAGCGGGGGCGGGGGCGCTGCTCGTCCACGGCCATGCCGGCGATTACGGCGCGCTCGCCTATCTCACCGGCTTCGTGCCCAAGCTCGGGCCGGCGCTGGCGCTGGTGCCGATGGAAGGCGGCATCCGCATCATCGTCTCCGGCACCGCGTTGATGCTGCCGCAGGCGAAGCTGCTGACCTGGGTCGAGGACGTGCTTCCGTTCGGCAACGTACCGAAGCTGGTCGGCGAATGGCTCGCCGAGCAGCACGGTGCAACGCTTGCGACCTGGGGCGGGCCGTCGCTGGCGCACGGGCTTCATCGCGGCATCGCCGCCTCTGTACGTCCGCTCGGCGCGATGGTGGCGCTCGACGACGCGCTCGACTTGGTGCGCCGGCAGAAATCACCGCGCGAGCTCGATCTCATGCGCCGCGCCGGCAAGATCCTGGCCGCGTCCGCCGCCGCGTTCACGGCAGCATCGCGCGGCGGCGCAGGCGCGCGCACGGCCGCACTGGCAGCGGAGCGCGCGGCCATCGCGGCGGGCGCGCAGGATGTGCGCACACTCGCGAGTCTACGGCCGGGCGGCGCGCCGCTGCCGCTCGACGGCGCCGAGGACCGCGTCCTCGATCCCCTGCTCGCCGCGATCGCCGTGCAGCACGCGGGCTATTGGGCCGCGGGGCACGTCACGGTCGCAAACGCGCCGGGCGCGGCGCTCGCGCGCGCCGAGGCGGCGCTGGCCGCGGTGTTGCGCGAAGCACGGCCGGGCGCCACCGGCGATACGCTGCTGCGCGTGGCCGAAACGCAACTCCACCCGCTCGGGCCCCATGCGATGATGCGCGGCGCGATCGGACGCGGCATCGGCCTGTCGCTCGAGGAGGGACCGGCGCTGAGCGGCGCGGTGTCCTTGGCAGCGGGCGCGACCTATGCGCTGCTCGTGGGCGCGCAGGGCGCGGCCGCCGATGCCGCCGTGCAGTCGGCGGTGGTCGCGATCACCGGGGCGGGCGCGGAAATCCTGTGGTCGTCGTCGCGCATGACGGGAGGCGTGTGATGCGGATCGTTTCGGCAACCCTTGCGGCGATTCTGCTACTCGCATTGGCGCCTGCTTCAATGGCCGCGGACAAGCTCGTCGTCGGCAAGGCGGCGCCCGGCGCGTTCTCGTTCGTGCCGCTCGACATCGGCATGGAGAAGGGGTTCTTCGCCAAGCGCGGCCTCGAGATCCAGTCGCTGGGGTTCTCGGGCAGCGCCAAGCTGCACCAGGCCATGGCGGCGGGCAATCTCGATATCGGGCTGGGCGCGGGCTCGGACGTGATCTTCCCGATCAAGGGCGACCCGGAAACCGGCGTCGCGAACTTGGCGGGGCCGCCGCTGCTGATGAGCTTCATCGTGCCGTGGAACTCGCCGGTGAAGACGGCAGACGATCTCAAGGGCAAGCGCGTCGGTATTTCGACCGTGAATTCGCTGACCCAATGGCTGGCGCTCGAGCTGGCGCGGCAGAAGGGGTGGGGGCCGGACGGGCTGACTTTCATCACCGTCGGCGCGGAGACGGCGCCGCAGGTCGCGGCGCTGGTCACCGGCCAGATCGACGCGCTGGTGAGCTCGACCGCGCTCGGGCTGAGGCTCGCCCAGGAACAGCGCGGTCGCGACCTGTTTCCCGCCTCGGACGTGGTCAAGGTGTTCATGATCCACGCCATCTACGCGTCGAACCAGCTGCTGCACGACAAGCCCGATGCGGTGCGCCGCTTCCTCGCCGGCTGGTTCGAGACCATCGCCTATATGCGCAAGAACAAGGAAGAGACGGTGCGCATTACCCGCACCGTCACCAACTTCCCCCAGGACGTCGAGGATCAGGAATACGATATCGTCATGCCGATGTTCTCGCTCGACGGCAAGTTCGATCCGGCGGCGCTCGCGGTGCTACGGCGCTCGTTCGTCGACCTGCATCTGCTCGATACCGAGCCGGACCTGACGAAGTATTTCACGGAGGCGTACCTTCCCAACCTTCTGAAATCCTGAGCGGGGCCGGAAGATGGTCTCGGGCGAGGGCAGGCTGGCGGCGACGGCGCGCTATCTCGAGGAGCGCGGGCTCGACGCGTTGGTGGCGTTCAACAACGGGCAGAACTCGTTTCTCGAATCGAATGCGGTCTTCGTCCTGAGCGGCGTGCGGCCCATCGGCGAAAGCGCGGTGCTGGTCGACCGCACGGGGACGGCGAGCCTTATCGTGACGCCGGCCTGGGACGAAGCGCGCGCGGCGGCGCAATCGCGCACGCAGACGGCGATCGGCGCCGACGACCTCCCCGCCGCGCTCGGACATACGCTCAAGGCGCATCGCGTCGATTCGAGCAAACTCGTCACGGTGGGGCTCGGCACGTTGGGCCTGGCATTGGTGCGGCGCATCGAGGCGGCGCTCGGCGGCACGCCCCCGGCACAGGACGATTTCACCCGCAATCTGGCGCGGGTGCGCGCCCCCGAAGAGCTCGAGGCCGCGCGCAAGGCGACCTGGATCGCCGAGCGCGGCTACGAGCGCATGCTCGAATTCGTGCGGCCCGGCATGCGCGAGTTCGAGCTGGCGGCCGAGCTTTATTGCTGCATGAAAGAGCTGGGCGCCGAGGATAATTTCTTGCTGGTGAGCGCCTCGCAGCACAATCTTGCGGTGCGCGCGGCGGGGCGGCGCATGCTCGATGCGGGCGACATCATCCTGTCCGAGATCACGCCGTGCTATCGCGGCCAGTACGCGCAGATCTGCCGCACCACCGTGATCGGCGAGCCAGGCGCGGCGCTGGCCGAGAAATACGCGCTCCTGCAAGATGCGATGCGGCGCGGCCAGGAGGCGGCGCTGCCGGGGGCGCGCGTGCGCGATGTCTGCAAGACTATCGATGATTGCTTCCGCGCCGCGGGATACGGCGACTTTTGCAAGCCGCCGTTCATGCGCGTGCGCGGCCACGGGCTGGGCGTCACCTCTGACCGGCCGGGCGACCTCACCGCCGACAGCGATACCATGCTCGAGGAGGGCATGGTCTTCGTCATGCACCCGAACCAGTATCTGCCGGAGACCGGCTACATGATGTGCGGCGAGCCCGTTGTCATCACGCCCGGCGGCGCCGAGGCGCTGTCGCAGCGCATGGCGACGCTCGATGCCGTGCCCGCCTGAGCGCCGGGCCGATGCGCAGCGTCCATCCCGCGATCATCATCGGCTCCTATGGCTGGGACGCCGATCGCCTGCCGCGCGACGAGTTCCAGCTTCGGATATCCGAGCTCAACCGCCTCATGGACGAGCGCGGCTGGAAGGCGATGCTGATTCACGGCGATGCGCGCGATCACGGGCTCCTCGCCTACTTCACCAATTTCATTCCGCGCCTGCGCTGGGCGATGGCGCTGGTGCCGCGCCACGGCGAGCCGCGGCTTCTCATCTCGATGAGCTCGCGCGACATGCCGGCGATGAAGCCGATGACCTGGATCGCCGACGTGCGCACCGGATGGGATTGGGCCGGCGGCTTCGACCAATGGCTCGCCGGGCTTGCGGACGAGGGGGATGTCGGGCTCGGCACGATCGGCTTTGACGTGATCTCGGCCGATCTTTTTCGCGCGGTCGAGCGCAGCCTGGGCAACCGCTTCCATCTCGACGACGCCACGCCGCTGCTGCCGCGCGAGCGGAGGTTGCGGCCGCGCGAATTGTCGCTGACACGCGACGCGGCGCTCGCGGTCGAAGGCGCGGCGGCGGCAATCCTGCGGACATGGCGGGCGGGCGGCGGCAACGAGGCGGCTGCGCTCGCGGGGGAGCGAGAGGCGCGCGCGAAGGCGGCGCAGGACGTGCGTACGCTCACCAGCCTCGATCGCGGTCTGTCCGTGTCGCCGTTCCAGGGCCGGCTCGCCGAGCGGGTCGATCCGCTCCTCGCTTATGTCGCTGTTCAGGACAGCGGCTTCTGGGGCGAGCTGTTCGTGTCCGCGAGCGTACGGCCGAACCCGCTGCGAGAGCGCGCCGAGGCCGGCCTTGCGGCGGCGCTGGCAGCGATGGTGCCGGGTGCCCTGGCGCGCGACATCTTCGCGCGTGCCACGGGAGC
The DNA here is from genome assembly GCA_035604615.1 of Allostellaceae bacterium. GTDB lineage: Bacteria > Pseudomonadota > Alphaproteobacteria > ATCC43930 > CGMCC-115725 > DATJLY01. The sequence continues at coordinate 138,391 of DATNID010000045.1, forward strand.
GATGGCGCCTTATCCGCTTCATCCGGTTCTGAGCGCGAGCATCGGCAGGCGCATCGGCGTCTCGCTCGATGAGGGCGGTGTGCTCCAATCCGCGTCGGACGCGCGCCTCGAGCCGGGCAGTGTCTACGCGCTGCATGTCGGCGGAATCGATCCGGCACAAGGCGGCGCGATCGTCTCGGCGATGGTCGCGCTGACGCCGCGCGGCGCTGAGATTCTGTGCCGCTCGCCCTCCGATCAGAGCGGATAGATCAGGCTGTTCGGCACCAGCAAGCTGTCGAAGACGATGACCTTCTCGCGGAACTTGAGCACGCCGTCGGCGGCGACGATGCGGTCGCGGTGCTCGCCGACGATGAAGACGCGGGTCAGCTCGTCGATCAGCGTCTCGAAGGCGGCGAAGCTCGCGCGCGTCTCGAGCGCGTCGCCGTTCCAGCCGATGATTCGAATGCCCGAGACGATTCGGCGGATGCGGCGCGGCGCATAGACCGACGTCTTGCGGATGCCGGTGACGCGGTCGAGGAGATAGCCTTGGCTCTCGCACAGCCAGGTCGCGAGCGGCAGGCCGCGCTCGAAATTGTCGCGCGGCACGATCTTGTAGAGGCAGGGCTCGGTGAAGAACGCAGGCCAGTCCTCGAACCGCTCCTCGTCGAGACAGCCGGTATAGTCGGCGTAAAGCGCCTCGAGCTCGAGCCGCAGCTCGCGCGGCGGCAGCGCGCGGAACGTCTCGGCGCCCCTCACGTCACAGATCCATCACCGTGCGGTAATAGTCGTAGAAGGCGCGGATCTCCGATTCGGTGACGCCGTGCGCCTGCTCCTCGCGCCAGCCCGGACCGTCGAGCTCGACGACGGCCGAAGCTTCCGAGGCATGCGCGATGCCCTGTTGCGCCAGCGCCATCACCTCGCTGTCGTCGATCGAGACATAGCCCGACGGCCCCATCAGATTGGCCTGGCGCAAGCGGCGCTGGGTCATCGCCTCGTCGTCGTCGTCATAGCCGAAGAAGGTCCACGCCAGCTCGAACGAGCCCGGCCCCTTGGTGATGATCTGCCGCGTCGCCAGCGTGTTCGACTGCTGCTGGATGATGAGATTGGGCCACACCGTCGTCATGCACACGGTGTATTGCGGAAACTCGCGCACCGGGTCGAGCATCGCCGGGCCGGCCAGCGTCAAATCCTCGATCAGCGAGCGGATGTCGGCATTGTCCTCGGTGCGCTTCTGCTCGCCGCGCGAGGTCATGGTCGAGGCGTGGCGGCCCAGGCGGTCGATCACGACGCGGTTGGGCTGGTCGACGCGGTTGAGGCCGAACGACACCAGGAACACGTGCAGGATGCTGGCGTGGTAGGGGTCCTTGATGTTCTCGAACATCAGCTTCCAGTTGCCGGGCGTGAGCTGACGCGAATAGCCAAGCACCTTGAGTCCCCGGCCGTCGAACACCCGGTCGAACAGCTCGAGGATGGGCGGCGTCAGATACTCCTCGAAACTCTCGACCGCGTCCGAGAATGAGGCGAAAACGACGCCGTTGCGCCGCGCCACCTTGAGGCGCCGCAGCCCATGCTCGGCCAGCGAGAAATCGGCCGGCATGCCGCCCTGCTGCTTGACGCCGCGCCGGAACGGTACGCCGATGAGCGCGCCGGTGAGATCGTAGGTCCATTGATGATAGGGACACATGATCTCGTCGGCGTGGCCGAGATGAAGCTGGCAGAATTGCAGGCCGCGATGGGCGCAGCGGTTCTCGACGACGGTGACGCCGCCGTCGCCGGCGCGAATCACGACGACCGACTTGTCGCCGATATATGTCCGCTTGTAGTCGCCCGGGTGCGGGATCTCCGCTTCGAGCGCGACGTAGTTCCAGCTCGCCCCCTGGAATATGCGCTCCTGTTCGCGCGCGTAGATCTCAGGATCGCTATAGACCCAGAACGGGATGCGACTGACGCCTCGTTCGGGCCACTGGCGGCTGTTCCTCATGCTGCGCGCCGGGTCAGGCGTGCCAATGGACGAAGCCCATCGCGTTGCCGGTGCCGGCGAGCGAGCGGTAGCACGGAACATAGTCCACGATCTCGGGCGTCATGCGCAGCTCGCCCATCGCGCCCATGAGCGCGACCCAGTTCTTCACCTCCGACGTGCCGGCCTGGAAGATGGGCTCGCCCAGCGCCTCGATCGGGTCGACCTTGCGGCTGCGGATGGCATCGAACACGGTGTTGTCGGCGTCCTCGTCGATGACGAAATGACTGAGGCCGCCCGAGGCGATGAGTGCCACCCGCAAATCGCTCGGCCACGCCTCGATCGCGCGCAGCGCCGCGATGCCGAACTCATAGCAGCGCCGCACTGGCGGCTGGTTCGGCGGATAGAAGGTGTTGATGACGAGCGGCACGTTCGGCACCACCTTGTCGCGCATGATCTGGCGATAGACGAAGCCGTAGGCGTGCGGGATGGCGCCGCGGCCGGGGCGCAGCCGCTTCACCGTCGCGACGTCGTAATGCTCGGCCATGAGACGCTCGATGATGCGCAGGCCGAGCTCGGGCAGGCCGGGATATGTGGCGCCCTCGGGCGGGATGCGGCCGGATTGCGCCACCGCGACGCCGGGCGCCTGGTTGCCGCGCTCTTCCTCGGCGCCGATGCGGTTTTCGATGGTCTCGCCCCAATAGGCGGCGAAGGCCGGGATCGCCGCGTCGGTGAACATCTCCATCTGGTCGTTGCCGAAGATCACCGCCACGTCGGGCTTGGCCGCCGCGAAGACGTCGGCCAGCGCCGAAATCGCGCGCTGGCATTGCGCATGGCGCTCGCGCCACTTCTCCTTGGTGATCTGTCGGTCGAGCCCCTCGCTCTCGCGCAGCTTGACGAGCTGCTCGAAATTGTAGGTTTTGCCCTTGAAGGCGTGCTCGGTGTATTTGCGGTCGAAATTGACGCGCTGGTCCCACATGTCGGGCGGCGTCGTCAGCATCGGCCCGTGCGAGGTCGCCAGTCCCAGAACGATGCGCGCCATGCGATCCTCCAGACGTTAAAAGACTTAGCCGCACGCCACCGCGTAGCAGTCGCCGCAGCCCTCGGGCAGACGGTACTCGCGCCAGCTCGCGCCGCCGTCGGTGGTGCCGATCACCTGGCCGGGGCGGGTCACGCCCCACACCTGTTTGGGATCGCGCGCGTTGAGCGCAAGATTCATCATCGTGCCGGCCGGATGCACGCCGTGATCGATCCGCTCCCACGTCGCGCCGAGGTCGCGCGAGCGGCACAGCGAGCCGGTCTCGCCGGTCGAATGCACGCTGAGGCAGGCATAGAGGGTGCGCGGGTCCTGCGGCGCGGGCCGCACGTCGCGCGCATAAGTGAGCTTCGAGAAGCGTCCGACGCCGATGTCGTTCCAGCTCGTGCCGCCGTCGCCGCTGCGGAAGAGGCCCATGCGGTTGGCGAGGAATACCGCGCCGGGATCGGCCTCGCTCACGCACACCGCATGGCCGTCGAGCATGCCTTCGGCCTCGGTGTCGCTGCCGATCTTGCTCTTGTAGCGCGGCTCTTCGGCGAACTTGACGAGGCCCTGATTGCAGTCGCTCCAGCTCGCGCCGCCGTCGCGGCTGCGCATCACGCCGTTGACCTCGACCGTGGCGAAGACGTCATTGGGCGCCTTGGGATCGAGCGCCAGGCGCATCACCCGGCAGGGGAAGTTCATCTTCACGCGCTCCTCGAGCGCGGGCCGGGATATGAGCCGCCAGCGCTCGCCGCCATCGTCGCTGCGATAGACCGCGACCGGCGACGCGCCGGCCAGGATGGTGCGCGGCGCCGCGGGATGGACCAGGATCGACCAGATCTGCACGCCCTTGTCGGGAAAGTCAGGGCGCTGCCAGTGCTTGCCGCGGTCGGAGCTGACATAGGGCCCGTCCTGCGTGCCGATGAACACGATCTCGGGATCGAGCGGATGGACCGTGATGGTGTGAACGCTGACCGGATCCGGCAGGCCGGTCTTGAGCTGCTCGCAGCCGCTCTCGCCGGCAGTGAAGCGGAACACGCCCGATTTGGAGCCTCCGCGCCACATACCGGCTCCGGCATAGACATGCGTTGCGGCCATGTCGTTTCCCTTTTCCGTCCGCGTCGCGCGCGCGACCTGCGTATTTGACAATATGGGAATGGGCGGGTCAATCGGGGGCGTGAGGCGGTAACCATCACGCCGTGGCATGACGGACGGAAACGCGCTCCGGCGCCGGGGCGTCGAGTCGAAGATCGAGCGATTCCGCCACCAGGCGCATGGCCTGCGGCATCAGCGCCTGGCCGATGTGGCAGCCGTCATAGAGCAGCTCGCGCCGAGTGAGGCCGCGCTCGTCGAGGAGGAGCGGCAGGAGCGTCAGGAACGGCACGCCGATCCCGCGCGCGCGCTCGGCGAGCAATTCGGTGAACAGGATCGTCGCGTCGTTGCGTTCCTTCTCGCTACCGGTGGTGGGGTAGGCCGGGTTGACCGGGGTGCCGGCAGGCTGGCTGGCACCGGGACCCCACAGCGCGATGCGCGAATGGATGCGCCGTGCCTCGGCCGCGAATTCGACATAGCGGTCGACCAGGGTTTCGACTCCGGCGCGCAGACCGCTTTCGGCGGCGTGCTTCAGCACGTGGACGCGAAGATCGATCTCGCCGAAGCACAGCAGCACCCAGCCGCGATAGTCCTGCGCCGCGAGATCGCGCAGCGCGTGCCTGACGCTGTGGCCGGAGCGCGTTTGTGCCGAGCGCTCGATCAGGTTCCAGGCGAGGCCAGGGCCGATATGGCGCGTCACCACGCCGGGGATGCGGTCGGGGCCGGACATGGCATCGATGCCGGACCAGAATTCGCAATGGCTGTCGCCGATGGCAACGAGCCGCGTATCGGCGGCGACGCGCAGGAAGCGCTTGCCGCGAATCACGCGCCGCACCCAGGCCCGCATCAGAAACATCCCGTGCCGCCGCACGCCGTGTATCATAGCGCGGACGACGCAGATACGGAGGCGGAAATGGCGCGCGACGTCCATCTCGTCGGCAGCGTGCCGATGGCGAGCGCCGAAGACGTATTCACCCGCGTGAGCGCCGCGCTCGGTCCGCGCCTGCCGCGCATTCCCGACGGCGAGACCGGCAAGCGCGGCGACTGGATCACCTGGCTCGAGCCGGTGTTCGCCGAGTGCCCGGCGCTCCAGATCAGCGACGAGGTGTTCCAGCTCCATCCCACCGCGCCGCAGCGCCGCCGCTATGGGCTGGGACCGGGACGCACGGCGGCCGATCTGCGCTTCGACGGTCTCTTCTACGCCGGCATCGCCCGCGACTCGTACGCGGTGTTCAAGCGCCTGCGCGACGCCGGCAAGATCGCGGCGGGGACGCGGTTCCAGGTCGATCTGGTGCCGGCGCACTCGGTGCTGTGGCTCTACCTCGCCGAGGCGCTGCAGGAGGCCGCCGATCCGCTCTACAACGCGGCGCTCGGGCGCGAGATCGACAAGATCGCCGCCGCCATCCCCAACCGCGACCTCGCCATCCAGTTCGACGTGGCGTCGGCCGTGTTCGCGCGGCTCCAGCGCGGCGACTACGGCCCCTATGGCGCGACCAAGGAGGAGGCGCTTGCGCGCTTCACCGGTATTCTCGCCGCGCTCGGCGACCGCGTGCCGCGCGAGATCGAGCTGCTCTATCATTTCTGCTACGGCGACTCGAACCATCGCCACGTGGTCGAGCCCAAGGACATGGGCGACATGGTGGCGCTCGCCAACCGTCTCGCCGCGACGGTGCGGCGGCCCATCGAGCTCATCCACATGCCGGTGCCGCGCAACCGCGCCGACGATGCGTATTTCGCGCCCTTGAAGGGGCTCGCCTTGCGGCCGGAGACCAAGCTTTCGCTCGGCCTCGTCCATTACACCGACGGCGTCGAAGGGACGCGGCGCAGGCTGGCGGCGGCGCGGAAGTTCGCGCCTGACTTCTCGATCGCGACCGAATGCGGCTTCGGCCGCCGCGATCCCGCGACCATCCCGGCGCTGCTCGACATTCATGCCGCCGTCGCCGCGCTCGACTGAGGGAGTACGCTTTGAGCATCGCCACGCAAATTTCGCCCACCCGCAACGCGCCGGCCGATCCGGTCCTGACCGAGATCGTGCGTGCCGGCGTCAAGGCGGTGACCAACGAGATGAAGACCAATCTCACCCGCACTGCCTACAACACCATCATCTACGAGGCGCTCGACTTCACGGTCGGGCTGTTCACCGCCGATGGGCGCACGGTGTCGATCGGATTGGGATTGCCGATGTTCATCCGCGGCATGCGCGAGGTGATCGCGGCGAAGCTCGCGCATTTCGGCGCCGACATCCATCCCGGCGACATCCTGGTCACCAACGACGCCTACACCACCGGCAGCCACCTCAACCACATCACGCTCACCCTGCCGATCTTCTTCAAGGGCGAGCTGGTGGGGTTCTCGTGCTGCATGGCGCATTGGCTCGACATCGGCGGCACACTCGGCGGCGTCACCACCGACATCTATTCCGAGGGGCTGCAGATCCCGCTCCTCAAGCTGCAAAGCCGGGGCAAGATCAACCAGGACCTGGTCGACATCATCCGCATGAACGTGCGCTTCCCGGAGAACGCAATCGGCGATCTCCGCGCCCAGATCACCGCCGTCAAGACCGGCGAGAAGCGGTTTCTCGAGCTGGTCGGCCGCTACGGCCCGCGCGAGGTTCGCGCCGCCATCGACCACATCATGGACCTGTCGGAGCAGGCGGCGCGCGCCCGCACTCTGTCGATCCCGGACGGGACTTACGAGGCCGAATCCTACATGGACGACGACGGCGTCGATCTCGGCAAGAAGGTGCCGATCAAGGTCAAGGTGATCGTCGCCGGCGACAGGATGACCATCGACCTCTCGGGCGTCGCGCCACAGGTGAGGGGATTCTACAATTCCGGCCAGACCACCGCCTACGCCTGCGCGCAGGTGGCCTACAAGTGTCTCACCTCGCCGACCGACTATCCCATCAACGACGGCAGCTTCCGCCCGCTCGAGGTGGTGGCGCCCTTGGGCCGCGTGGTGAGCGCGGTCAAGCCGGCGGCGATGCGGCGCTGGATGACCTTCCCGATGACCATCGTCGACACCGTGTTCCGCGCCATGGCGCCGGCCATTCCCGAGCGCGTCGCGGCCGGGCACCACGCCGACCTCATCATCGCGCTGCTGGTCGGGCTCTCGGAGAAGACCAAGCGCGTCATCATCGCCGGCATCAGCCAAACGGGCGGCGGCTGGGGTGCGAAATTGCACGAGGACGGGGTCAGCGCCACCATCGCCATGAACGACGGCGACACCCACAACAGCCCGGTCGAGCTGCTCGAGACCAAGTATCCCTTCGTGGTCGAACGCTACGAGCTGGTGCCGGATTCCTGCGGCGCTGGGCGCAATCGCGGCGGGCTCGGCTGCGAGCGGGTGGTGCGCGTCACCACCGATCTCCGTCTCACCACCCATATCGACCGCTCGCAATGCGCGCCGTGGGGCCTCTTCGGCGGCGGCGACGCGCTCCCCAACCGCATCGCCATCCGCCGCAAGGGCCAGGTGAAGGACGATTTCGGCAACGCCAAGATCTACACGCTCGCGCTCGCCAAGGACGACGCGGTGATCCTGCGCGGCGGCGGCGGCGGCGGTTTCGGCAGCCCGCTCGAGCGCGCGCCCGGCAAGGTGCGCGAGGACGTGTTCCAGGGCTATGTCTCGCGCGAAGCGGCGCGCGATCTCTACGGCGTCGTCATCGACCCCGCGACCGGGGAGGTTGACGAGCCGGCGACCGAGGCGTTGCGCGCGCGCATGCGCGCCGCGGCATAGCGCCATGCACGGCTATGCGTACCGGATCGCCGCGCTTTGCGCACTGATGTGCGCCGGTGCACCGGGCGCGATCGCCGGCCCTCCGTTCCGCACCGACGATCCCGAACCGGTCGATTACCAGCATTGGGAAGTCTATGGCTTCTCGCAGGCGACGCATGTGCAGGGCGACACGGCGGGCATTCTCCTCGGCATCGAGGTGAATTACGGCGCGCTGCCGGACCTGCAGCTTCACGTTATCGCCCCCGTCGCGTTCGACGCGCCAAGCGGAGCCGGCACCCGGTTCGGCTACGGCGACACCGAGCTCGGCGTCAAATACCGCTTCGTCGAGGAAGACGAAGACGGCTGGCGGCCGCAGATCGGCGTGTTTCCACAGTTCGAGGCGCCGACCGGCGATGCTCACCGCGGCCTGGGCGCCGGCCACGCGCGCGAATTCTTTCCCGTGTGGCTGCAGAAGAGCTTCGGTTCGTGGCTGACCTATGGCGGCGGCGGTTATTGGAACAATCCCGGCGCCGGCAACAAGAACTACTGGTTCGCTGGCTGGCTGTTGCAGCGGCAAGTGACGGATGACTTGGCATTGGGCGGCGAGCTGTTCCACCAGACCGCCGACACGGCGGGCGGCCATGACAGCACCGGCTTCAATCTCGGCGGCATCTACGACATCACCGAGAATTACCACCTGCTGTTCTCGGCCGGCCGCGGCCTGCAGGACGTGCCCGATACCAACGAGTTTTCCTATTACGTCGCGATCCAGTGGACGTTCTGAGCCGCCGCGCCATGAACTTGCGTGTGGCTAAAGCGGGATCTCCGCCGCACGCGCGTGGGCGGCCAGCAGGCCCGGAAGCCGCGCGGGATCGCCGCGCGCCATGCCGCACTCGGTGCCGACGCCGTCGACGCGCGCGTGGCGCCGCGCGGCTGCGAGCCGCGCCGCGTCGCCCTTGGCGTCCTCGTGGTGGACGAGGCCGAGATAAAGCTCGGTCTCCGCGCCTAGCTTCAATTTCTCCAGCGGCACGTAGTAGGCGTCGTCGGTGCGCCCCTTGGGCACGGGCAGGTGGAAGAACTGGATGGGCCGCTTGACGCCGGCGGCGACGGCGTTGGTGATCTCGACCATGATGCCGGCATCCTTGGGCTGGACGCAGTGCTCGTCGGCCGGGCTGCCGTAGCACAGGTGATAGCCGAGCTCGATCCCGGGCGGCACCGCGTCGCCGATGGTCTTGAGCACGTCGATCGTCTCGGTGCGGAAATCGACCGGACCCTTGTCGTAATAGCCTTCCCAGGCCAGCACTTCCTGGCATACGTCCCATTGCAGCGCGATGCGGTCGTTGGGCAGCGCGGCCGCGATCTTCGCCACCTCGCCGGTGAAGTGCCGCGTCAGCGCCGGCAGCAGCGCGGGCCGGTCGCCCGGCACCATGTTGTTGTAGGTGGGCGCGATCGGCGTCGGGATGCAGATCTGGAACTTGACCTTGGCCGGGATCGCGCCTGCCTTCTGCAGGCGCTCGAACACCGCCCAGGACTGGATCGCCATGTCGGCATAGCCGGTCGCGAACAGCGCGGCGTCGGGCTTGGCGCCGCGCTTGATGCGGAGGCGCGGGATTTCGCGCAGCAGCTTGCCGTCCCACTGCACGAACTTAAACGGCGGCACGTCGGCGGCAAGCTCGATCGCCGGGTTCTGCGCCAGCACGTCCTGGAGGAAGCGGATCCAGGTCTTGCGGATGCCGGTCTCGCCGTCGGGCAGGCGCACGAGATGCGGTCCCACGGCGCTCGACAATGTCCGGAACACGGTCTCGGAATCGGGCAGCGGAATGCTGCCCACGAAATGCACGATCGGATGGCGGCTGCGGTCTGCGCACATCTTATGGTCCTCCCTTCCGGCAAAATAGCGCCTCGTGCCGGGGCCGCGGAACCGCTATTAACGATGGGCCGGATGCGCCCGATATGGCAAAATCCGGCCAAGATTGAGGAGGCCGCGCCATGGATACGAACCTCGCCACCGTCACGTCCGAGGGTCTCGATCTCGATCGCTTCCGGCTGCGCCGCTTCATCCAGGATTTGCCCGCCGACGAGCTCGACGTGCGCGACGAGAAGCGCGACATCGCCGAGGTCGCGACGGTGCTCGATGGCAATGCCAAGGCGGTGTGGTTCCGCAATCTTGGCCCCGAGGGCGCGGAGCTCGTGGGCAATGTCGCGGCCAGCCGTTCGCGCATCGCCCGCGCCTTCGGCGTCGCGCCGCAGGGATTGCTGCCCGAGCTGCTGCGCCGCCTCAAGCTGCCGCCCCAGATCGTCGAGCTCACGCGCGAGCAGGCGCCGGTGCAGCAGGTGGTCTTGACCGGCGACGCGATCGACCTCACCAAGCTGCCCGTCCATCTCCATCACGGCAGCGATGGCGGGCTCTATATCTCTGCCTCGATCGATTATTCGCACGACCGCCGCACCGGCTGGACCAATGTCGGATTCCGCCGCCTGATGCTGCGCGGGCGCGCCGAGACCGGCGCCGACGTGACCGCGCCGAGCGACTTCAAGGCGATCTACGAGTCCGCCGTCGCCGCCGGAGAGACGCTGCCGGTAAGCTTCGTGGTGGGCTGCTGGCCGACCGACCTTGTCGCCGCGACCATGCGCGTTCCGGTCGACGAACTGGGCCTGGTCGCGTCGCTCCGGGGCGCGCCCTTGCCGGTGGTGAAGTCCGTCACCAACGACATCCGCGTGCCGGCCGACGCCGAATGGGTGATCGAGGGCTATCTCGATCAGCGCGGCCAAGTCGAGGCAGAGGGTCCGTTCGGCGAGTTCCTGGGATATTACGGCGGCGTCAAGCGCAATCCCGTGTTCCATGTCACGGCGATCACCCATCGCAAGGACGCGCTGTTCCAAACCGTCACCATCAGCGGCCGCCACATGGCCAACACCGACACGGCGACGCTCGAGACGGTGCGCACCGAGGTCAATGTCTGGCGCATGCTCGAGGCGGTGGTGCGCGAGCCGGTGGCGGTCTACGCGCCGGTGGCGACGGGCGGCATGCTCACGGCGCGCGTCGCGCTGCGTCAGCGCACCCAGGGCGAGGCGCGCAGCGCCATCATGACCATCCTCGGCGGCACCAACGTCAAGAACGTGTCGGTGGTGGACAGCGACATCGACATCTTCTCCGACGAGCAGATGGAATGGGCAATGGCGACGCGCTTCCAGCCCGACCGCGATCTCGTGGTGATGGAGCGCGTCTCCGCCATCCCGCTCGATCCCTCGACCGGGGGCGCCCATGTCGGCGGCAAATTCGGCTTCGACCTGACCGTGCCCTTCGGCAAGGTCGGCAGCTTCGAATGGTCGGCGCCCGCGCCGCCGCGCTACGAGGGCAGGCGCTTCGCGTCGCTCGGCGCCGCGCTCGCCGACGGGCCTAAGCGGTTCGAGGAGCTGGTGGCCGCGCTCGGCAGCCGCGACGGCCGCGAGGTGGTGCGCGAGATCGAGGATTTGCGCCAGGGCGGCCGCCTCGTGCGCGACGAGCAGGGACGCTACATGATCCCGGCCCGCTGATTGACAGGCCGCGCGCCCGTTGCGAGATTCGCCCGATAAATCTGACCTGAGGATCGCCATGACCGAAGCCGGCCTGAAGAAAGTCACCGTCTCGATGATGAACGCCATTCACGACCTGCCGCTGCTGGTGGCGCGCGACGAGGGGTTCTTCCGCGACCAGGGGCTCGATGTCGAGATCCTGAAGACGCCGGGATCGGGGCAATACACCTCGGACCATCAGGCGCTGCGCGCCAACATCTTCGATCGTACCATGGAGACGCTCTACGACCAGGGCCAGTGCGACCAGTTCCGCATGTGCGAATGGGGCGTGATGAAGCGCGCGGTCGAATCCATGACCGAGACCGGCCACCGCCCGGCCAAGATCGTGGCGCTCGGCTCGGCCATGTCGTCCTTCGCGCTCGTCGCCGATCCCAAGGCGCGCATCTACGAGCCGGAGCAGCTGAAGAACCGGCCAATCGCGGTCAGCCCGTTCAACGGCTCGCACTTCACCACCTTGAAGCTGCTGGACGGATTTCTGAACCGCGACCAGATCAAGACCATTTTCGCCGGCACCATGCGCGAGCGGCTCGAGGCGGTGAAGAAGGGCGAGGTCGCGGCGGCCAGCGTGATGGAGCCTTGGATCAGCGTCGCCGAGAAGCAGGGTCTGCGCGTCATCCTCGAATCCCATTCGACCCGCAGCGAGGCCGCCGGCGACGAGCTCGACGGCCCGACGCTCGCCAAGATGTTCCGCGCCGAGGCTGCCGCCGCCGAGGCGATCGACAAGAACCCCGAGAAATACGCGCACTACCTGATCGAGGAGGCGGGCGGTCTGCTCGAGGCCAGGGATCTGAAGCTCGCGCGCATCGTCAACGCGCCGCCGGAGCCCTACACCCGCGAGCGCTTCGATCACACCTACACCTGGACCCTCAATTGGGGCCTGGTGCCGCCGGGTGCGACCTACGAGAACACTGTCGACAACCGGGCCTGGCAGTAGCGTGACCTCCCGCCGTTCGGTCCTCGCGGGGATCGCCGCATCGCCATTGTTCGCGCGCGGCGCGGTGGCGCAGGGAAAGCCGATCCGCATCGGCCAGTCGCTGTCGCTGACCGGCCCGCTGGGGCAGACCGGGCTGGTGCATAAGATCGTCGGCGAGATATTCACCGCCAAGATCAACGCGGGCGGCGGTCTGCTCGGGCGGCCGATCGAATACGTGCTGCTCGACGACCAGTCGAAGCCCGACACCTCGCGCACGCTCTACGAGCGGCTGATCACCGCCGAGTCCGTCGACCTCATCCTCGGCCCCTACGGCACGTCGGCGGTCCTCGCAGCGATGGCGGTGGCGGCGCGCTATCGCAAGCTCTTCATCCAGAGCAGCCTCGGCTTGCCCGAGCTCGCGACCTACGAGATGCAGTTCGCGGCGACGGTGGGCGGCGCGGATGGCGACAAGACGCTCGCCGCCAAGGTGCTCGACGCCTATGGCAGCGCCGGGCACCAGCCGGTCAAGACCGTCACGATCGCCAGCAGCAAGTTCCCCTCGGCGCAGCGCATGGCGCAGGGCATGCAGACGATCGCCAAGTCCAAGGGCGTCGCGGTGCCGCTCTTTCTTGAATACGATTTCGGGACCCACGAGTTCGGCGCCATCGCAGCGCGGGTCAAGGACACCGATGCCGATCTCCTGTGGGTCGGCGCGCTCGGGGTCGACGGCAATTTGCTGCTTGAGGCGCTGGGCCAGTTGAACTACACGCCGCGGCGGCATTTCTATCTCTATCCCTCGTCGGGGCCGCTCGCGGTGTTCGGTCCGGCCGATCACGGCACCTCGGTCACCAATTTCGAGGACGTGCCGCCCTTCACCGCGTCGCCGGAGGGAGCCGCCTTCGCCGACGCCTTCCGCGCCCAGGCCGAAAAGGCGAACCTGCCCTATCCGCATGCCGACTCGCAGGCCGGCTACGAATACTCGGCGTGGCAGATCCTGGTCGCGGCGGTGAACGCCACCAAGAGCCTCGACGACAAGACGCTCGCCCAATGGCTCGAGCACGCGACCGTCGATACCGTGACGGGACGGCGCAACTTCGCCGGCCCGTACCACACCAGCGGCACGGACCTGCAGATGCTGCGCCAGATACAGGATCAGAAATGGGTCGCGGTGTGGCCGGCGGAAAACGCCACGCCCGGCACGAAACTCATCGCGCCGTAGTCACCCCGCCAGCGAGCCGCCGTCGATGCCAAGCATCGAGCCGGTGATCATGCGGCTCGCGTCGGACGCCAGGAACAGCACCAGGTCCGCGACCTCGTCGGGGAGCACGTAGCGGCCCAACGGGATGCGCCGCACGAAGCGGCGCTTGGCTTCCGCCGGATCGCCGTTGCCGGCGCGGGCGCGCTCCAGCCGCTTGATCATGTCGCTCTCGACGGGCGCGGGATGGATCGAGTTGACCCGGATGCGGCGCGGCGCGGCCTCGAGCGCGGCGGTGCGCATGATGCCGATCACCGCGTGCTTGCTCGCGCAATAGGCCACGAACTCGGCGGCGCCGCGCAGGCCCGCAGTCGACGAGGTGACGATGACGCTGCCGCCATCCGCCATCAGCGGCAGCACGTATTTGAGACCGAGAAAGACGCCGGTGACGTTGACCGCCATGACGGCGGCAAACCCGTCCTCGGGAAAATCCGCGAGCGGCGCGGTCGGTCCCTCGATGCCGGCATTGTTGAAGAAGACATGAATGGGGCCGAAGCGGTCGAACGCGGCCCTGGCATAGCCCGCGACCGAGGGGCCTCGCGTCACGTCGGCGGCGATCCAGCTCGCGCGCGCGGGGCCGAGCGCGGCGGCGGCCTCGGTCAAGCCGCGCTCGTCCTTGTCGACGAGCACGATCCTCGCGCCTTCGTCGGCGAGGCGCTGCGCCGCCGCGCGTCCGATCACGCCCGCGCCGCCGGTGATGAGTGCGACCTTGCCGTCGAGCTGCATCCCTCGTCCTCCTGCCCCCGCATTATGCGAATGCGCCCGGCCGCGGGCAATGTTGCTTGCCGCGCGCCCAGGCGCGATGATCGGGCGCGATCCCGCCGAGGAGGACGATCATGGCCAAAGACGCGCGCAGCAGCCAGCCCGGCGGACCGCCGCCCAATCTCGAATCCTGGTCGCGCGAGGGCTTCACCGGCGAGAGCGCCGCGGTGATCCGGCCGCACTACACGCCGGACTATCTCTCGGTCGAAGGTCCGCACGCGCCGCACCGGCTCGACATTCACAATGTCATGGCGCCCGACCGGACCGATCCTGAGGCGCTGCCGCAAGTGGTCGCCGCTTCGCGCTCGGGCGTGAAGCTCGCGGTCTCGGCGCGGGCAGCGCGCATGCCCTATGTCGTGCGCAACGTCGAGGCCGACGAGATCCATTTCATCCAGGACGGCGCGCTGCGCTTCGAGACCGATTTCGGCGCGCTCGACGCCGGCGCGGGGGATTTCTGCATGATCCCGCGCGCGGTCGGGCACCGTATCGCGCCGCTCCAGGCGCCGACGTGCTCGCTCATCGTCGAGAGCCCGTGGGCGATGCGGCTCGACACGCCGGCGCCGCACGGCATGATCAATCTCGAGCGCGACGTGCGCCGTGCGCGCATCGAGGCGCCGGGACAGAGCGGCGGCGAGACCACGCTCCTGATCAAGACCCGCGACGACGTCACGCGCTACCTGAAGCCGCACGATCCGCTGGCATCGGTCCGGCAGGCGGGAGGCGCGTCGCCGGTGTGGGCGATCGCCCTCTCCAAGATCGCGCCCATGACCTACGTGCCGCATGGCGGGCCGCCCGGGCATTTCGCGCTGTCGCGCGGCAAGGAGGTGCTGCTCTACACCTTGAGCGCGCGCCCCGGCGGACGGCCGCCCATCCACGACAATGCCGATTACGACGAGCTGATCTTCTATGTCCGCGGGCCCGGCGCGTGGGGCAAGGTGTCGGAGCCGGGCACGCTCACCTGGGTCCCCAAGGGCGTAAGCCATCATGGGCCCCCCGAGGACGTGCCTGAAGGCTATCTCGCCTGGCTGCTGGAGACGGCGGACACGCTACGCCTGACGCCGGCCGGCCTTGCGGCGGCGGAGCCGATGGAGACCGGCCTCTATGGCCGGCACCCCACCGCGCGGCGGCGCTAGCGCTTCGGCGGCGACTGGAATTCCCAGGTGTGGCCGGCCGGGTCCTTGACGAAGACCTGGGCGCTGCCAATGAGGTTGCTGACCTCGTCGTAATGAACGCCGAGCGCGCGCATGCGGGCGCGGAAAGCGTCGATGTCCTTCACCATCCAGGCGGTGTGGCGCCCGGCGGGGCTCATCTTGGCCTGGGGGCCCGGGCTGTATTCGTCGTCCTTGGCGATCAGGTGGAACTGGACGCGGTTGTCGGCGTCGCCGATCCAGGCGCCGGGGACGATGTCGTCGAGCGCCTTGGGCCGCGGCAGCATCTTGAGGCCCAGAACCTCGAGATAGAACTTGATGCAGGCATCGAGGTTGGCCCTGGTGCAAGGAACGCCCTCGTGAATGAGGCCGATGAAGTCGAGGGCGGGGACCTCCGCCGTCTGCTCGAGGACCGTTGCCATGCTCATCCTCCTTGGCGTCGCGGGATTGGGGCAACCCTAATCGAGCGCCGGAACCCTTGTCAAAGCCTGAACCGCGGCGCCACCTCGGCCGCGAAGAGGCGCATCGAGCCGAGCACCTTGTCCTGCGCGAAGCCGCCGAAATGGTGGAGCGTCGCAACGTGGGTCGCGCCGAAATATTCCTGCAGGAACGCCACTTGGTCGCGGCAGCGCGCCGGGTCGCCGATGATGGCGCGGGTCTCGCGCATCAAGCGGTCATAGTCGAGACCCTGGAGATACTCGCCGCCGCGCTCGCCGGGCGAGCCGCCGAAGGATTTGAGCCACGCCTCCGCGGCCTCGCGCGCCTCCGCCTCGCTCTGGCGCACCTGGGTGAAATACATCACCAGCAATTCGCGGCTCGCGGGATCGAAACCGGATGCAGCAAGGCTCTCGCGCCACGCTTGGATCAGCGCGCGCGTGCGCGCGTTGCTGGGCGAGAGCCACGGCAGGGTCATCAGGTTGAAGCCCTGGCTTCCGATCCAGCGGAAATGCTCCTCCTCGAAATTGGCGGTCGCCCAGATCGGCGGATGCGGGCGCTGCAGCGGCGGCGGCAGCAGCGTGATGGGCCGCGCGTAATTGTAATGCGTGCCTTGCCACTGGAACGGATCGCCGGTCCAGGCGCGGCGGATGACGGCGATCGCCTCCTCGAGGCGCGCCTGCGAATCCTCCCAGCGCGCGCCGAAAATCTCGTATTCGGCCTGGGGCATGCCGCGCCCAATGCCAAGCTCGAGGCGGCCGCCGCTGATGAGGTCCAGCATCGCCATGTCCTCGGCGATGCGGAGCGGATGATGGAGCGGCAGCACCGTCACCGCCGTGCCGAGCCGGATGCGCCGCGTGCGCGCCGCCATCGCCGCCAGCAGGAGCTGCGGGTTGGGGCACATGCCGCCGAAATTGCGGAAGTGATGCTCGGTGAGCCATAGCGTGTCGTATCCGAGCTGCTCCGCGAGCAGCACTTGCTCGGTCCATTTGTCGTAGAGCATCTGCGGCGGCCCGTCGCGGTCGGGCAGGTAGACGTTGAGGATGTAGTAGTCGAACTTCATTCCTTGAACAGCGCATTGAAGGTCTTCTGCCACGCCTCGTTCTCGGCCGGCGACAGGGCGGCGCGCACGGTCTTCTTGGCCTGGAACGCGGCGAAGATGCCGGGCGGGTTGGTGGCGACGTCGGCGCGCGTCGGGATGCGGCCCCATTTGGTGCGCATCGTTTCGGCCTCGGCGCTGATGAGGTAGTTGAGCAGGAGCTTCGCGGCGTTGGGATGAGGCGCCTGGACGTTCGCCGCGATCTGGCCATAGGTCACCACCACCGGCTCCAGCACCCAGTAATCGACCGGTCCGCCGGCCAGCTTCACGTTGATGGTCAGGTTCACGAAATTGTTGAGCGTGATCCAGTATTCGCCGGACCCCAGCGCGCGCGCCAGCGCCAGGTGCCCCTTGTAGAGCGCCGGGTGAAGCGCCGCGACGATCGACTGCACCAGCGCGTTGCCCTTGTCCTCGCCATAGAATTGGAACATCCCCGCGAGCCAGTCGCGGTCGGTGTAGTCGATCGCGACATGCCCCGCCCATTCCTGATGCTTGGCGAAATCGGCGTAGGTCTGCGGCAGCGATGCAGGCGCGACCTTGGTCGTGTTGTAGCCGGGCGCGTGGAACACGGTGTAGCCGCCGACCCAGCGCTCTTCCGGGTCGCGCGCGCCGGGCATGAGATGCGCCGCCTCGGGCGGCGCGTAGGCGAGGCGCTGCTCCTTGGGGATGCTCTCGGCGGCCTGGATTTCGACCACGTCCCAGGCCGCCTTGCCGGCGCGCGCCTCGATGGCGATGCGCGCCATGATCGCCGTGTCCGAGGCGCGCACGTAATCGACATGGATGCCGGTCGCCTCCTCGAAGCGCTGCAATTGCGGCAGTTCCTCCTCCTCGTTGACCGAGCTGAAGATGACCGCCGCGCCGTCGCCCTTGGCCGCCGCGAGGAGCGCCGGATCGAGCCAATCGGGATCGGCTGCGCGCGCGGACACGATCTGGAAAGCGAGCAAAACCAAGGCGGCCGCGATCAGGCGCATGAACCCCTCCGTCGCGGATATTGACATGCGCCCGCGCCCGACACAATTTGAAGCCAGCTTCGCAAGGAGATCAGGGCATGAGCGCCGATGCTGCCGTTGCCGACAAGCGGTCCGTCACGTCGCCGATCAAGGTCAAGAAGATCGGCCACCTCGTCTACGAGGTCAGCGACGTCGACCGCACGGTCAAGTTCTGGACCGAGATGCTGGGCTTCACCGTGTCCGACAAGAACGAGTTCGGCATGGTGTTCCTGCGCACCGCGTCCGACCATCACACCATCGCGGTGATGAAGGGCAAGGCCGGGGCGCGGCAGGACAACGGCCTGCGCATCGACCATCTGGCGCTCGAGGTGGGATCGATGCAGGAGCTGATCGCCGCGCGCGACTTCCTCAAGGCCAACGGCGTCGACGTGAAATGGGAAGGCCGGCGCGGACCCGGCGGCAATCCCGGCATCCACTGCCTCGACCCCGACGGTTTCGAGTTCGAGCTCTATTGCGACATGGACCAGATCGACCAGCGCGGCGTGAGCCGCCCGCCGGCGCAATGGAACCGTGTCGGCTCGCTCGAGGAAGCCGCCGCCAAGCCGCTGCCGAAGAGCTGGTAGCCTAGGTCTTCACCGTCGGCAGCAGCCGGACCGCGTTGTCGCGCTTGATGGCGCGCAGCGCGGTCGCCGAAAAGCCGCAGGTCGCGAGCCCGTCCATGTGCGCCTTCGCCGTGGTGAACGGATAGTCCGAGCCGAACAGGATCTGCGCGGTCGGCACCAGCTTCGCGAGCGCCTGCATGGTCACCGGATGGGCCGACTGGGCGCAGTCGTAATAGTGCTCGCGCATGGTCGGGACGACGCCCGCCGCCGGCACGGTGTCGCGCGTCGCCGGGTTGCGCGCCTGCGCCTCGAAGCGCCACATGATGTAGGGCGCGGTGCCGCCGGCATGCGAGAAGATGAAGCGCAAATCCGGGCAGCGCTTGAGCGTTCCCCGAAACATCAGGCCCGCGATCGCCCGCGTCGTGTCGGTGTTGTATTCGACCGTCACGTCCATGATCCCCGGAATGAGGTTGCCGCAGCATTTCGCGGTGGTGGGATGGGTATAGATCACCGCCTTGCGGCGATTGAGCTCCTCCATGACCGGCAGGAACGCGGGCTCGCCGAGCCACTTGTCGCCATAGCTCGTCATCATGTGGACGCCGTCGGCCTTCAACTGGTCGAGGCCGTATTCGATCTCCTTGAGCGATGCCTCGACATTCGGCAGCGGCAGCGCGACGAAGCGGCCGAAGCGCCCCTTGTGGTCCTGCGCCATGCGGGCCGCGTAGTCGTTGCAGCGGCGCGCGAGGCGCGCGGCGCGCGCGTCGTCGCCGGCCCACACGTTGTTGAACGAGATCATCGCCGTCGCGATGCCGCCCGCCTCCATGTCGGCGAGCGAGCGTTCGGGCGTCCACCCCTGATAGCCCGGGTTCACCGGTCCGCGCAGCCTCAGGTCCTCCATGAAGAAGTCCGGCGCCGCGTGGTGATGCACGTCGATCGCGCCTTTGCCCTTCGCCCGCGCGTTGGCCGGCGACGCGGTCGCGGTTACCGTCGCGGCCGCCAGAAACGTCCTGCGATCCATCGTCGTCATGGCAAGTCCTCCCGGGTGCATCTTCGTCGCCGCGGCGCGGATCGGCAATATCGCGCCTCAAAGCGAAAGCGCCCCGCCGGTCTCCCGGCGGGGCGCGTCTTCGCAGGTCGAAGCTAGGCGCTCACACGCTGTAATACATCTGGAACTCGATCGGATGCGGCGTGTGCTCGAAGGCGTGGACTTCCTCGTAGCGCAGGTCGATATAGGCGTCGATGAAGTCCTTGGTGAAGACGTCGCCCTTCAACAGGAACGCGTGATCGGCGCGCAGGCATTCGAGCGCTTCGCGCAGGCTGCCGCACACGGTCGGGATGTCTTTCAATTCCTCCGGCGGCAGATCGTAGAGGTTCTTGTCGATCGGATCGCCCGGGTGGATGCGGTTCTGGATGCCGTCGAGCCCGGCCATCAGCATCGCCGCGAAGCCCAGATACGGATTGCATGCCGGATCGGGGAACCGCACCTCGACGCGCTTGCCCTTGGGGCTCGAGACGATCGGGATGCGGCACGAGGCCGAGCGGTTGCGCGCCGAGTAGGCCAGCAGCACCGGCGCCTCGAAGCCGGGAATGAGGCGCTTGTAGCTGTTGGTGGTGGGGTTGGTGAGGGCGTTGATCGCTTTGGCGTGCTTGATGATGCCGCCGATGTAATAAAGCGCCGTGTCGGAAAGGTCGGCATAGCCGGAGCCCGCGAACAGCGGCTTTCCTTCCTTCCAGATCGACTGATGCGTGTGCATGCCCGAGCCGTTGTCGCCCTTGATCGGCTTGGGCATGAAGGTCGCGGTCTTGCCGTACTGGTTGGCGACCTGGGCCACGACGTACTTGTAGATCTGCATCTGGTCGGCGCCCGTGACCAGCGTTTGGAACACGTGGCCCAGCTCGTGCTGCGAGGGCGCGACCTCGTGGTGGTGCTTCTCGACGTTCAAGCCCATCTCGGCCATGGTCGAGAGCATCTCGGCGCGCAGATCGGCGGTGCTGTCCACCGGCGGCACCGGGAAATAGCCGCCCTTGATCGGCGGCCGGTGGCCCGAATTGCCGTCGGGGAACTTCTTGTCGGACGAATCGGGGCTCTCCTCGGCTTCGATCTCGTAGGACGCGCCCTGCATCCCGACCTTGTAGCGCACGTCGTCGAACACGAAGAACTCGGCCTCGGGGCCGAAATAGGCCTTGTCGCCGATGCCGGTCGAGGCGAGGTACTTCTCGGCCTTCTTGCCAATGGAGCGCGGGTCGCGGCCATAAGGCTGGCCGGTGCCGGGCTCGTGGCAGTCGCAGAACAGGATGATCGCGGTCTGCGCCGCGAACGGGTCGAGCACCGCCGTCGTGCAATCGGGCGCAAGCAGCATGTCGCTCTCGTTGATCGCCTTCCACCCGGCGATCGAGGAGCCGTCGAACATCACCCCCTCGGCCAACACGTCGGCGGAGATCGCCTTGATGTGATATGTCAGGTGCTGCCACTTGCCGCGTGGATCGGTGAAGCGGAAGTCGACGAACTTGGCGTCGTGCTCCTTGATCATATCCATGACTTTTGTCTGATCGCTCATCGTCCTTCGTCCCGTGTAATGGTTATTGAAAAGGGGCGCTCGCTTTCGCGGACCCCCGCCCCTGGTTCAGGTCCCGGCCGTCATTTGCCCTAGATCGCGTCCTTCCCCTTCTCGCCGGTGCGGATGCGGATCGCCTCTTCGATGTTGGTGATGAAGATTTTGCCGTCGCCGATCCGGCCGGTATGGGCGGCGTGCTGGATCGCCTCGACGGCGCGCTCGAGCATCGCGTCCTCCATCACCACCTCGATCTTCACCTTGGGCAGGAAATCGACCACGTATTCGGCGCCGCGGTAAAGCTCGGTATGGCCCTTCTGGCGGCCGAAACCCTTGGCCTCGGTGACGGTGATGCCCTGGATGCCGACTTCGTGCAGCGCCTCTTTCACCTCATCGAGTTTGAACGGCTTGATGATGGCTTCCACTTTTTTCATGGGTTCAACGCCTTCTGGCAATTATGGACGGACGCCGGGAGGGCGCTGTCCGCTCCGTAGGGTGGAAAGCATGAGCCGTGCCAGTCTCTCCTCGGTCGGCGGAGGGGCGCTGGCGGCTGAATCCTCGAAAATTAACCACGTCGCCTGTTCAAAAACAAGGCATATTGGCTAATTAGCGGGCATTCTTGAGCCTTGCGCCGCCGTTGACGCGGCGCGGAATCCAGCCTTAGCATCGCCGGCGATGGTTGCCGTTGGGCTGCCGATCGGCCTCGCCCATAACGGGCGGTCGGCCGCAGGGGGATACGCATGGCGCAGATGTCTTCGACACAAGTGGGCGTTCGTGGCGACGCAAGGCGTCTGGCCACGGCGACGGTCGCGTTGGTGCTGGGGCTGTTCTTGCTGTTCGGCGCGGGCTTCGCGCCGATCAGCGCGCTGCACAACGCGGCGCATGACAGCCGGCATTCGTTCTCGTTTCCATGCCATTGACGGCGATGGCGCGAATCCTCGCCACGGCGCTCATGGCCGGCTGCATCGCGGGGCTGTTCTTCTTCGCGGTCCAGTCGGCCAAGCTCACGCCGCTGATCCTCGCCGCCGAGGTCTATGAGGACGCCGCGGCGCATGGCCACGGCGCTGCCGGACATGACCATGACGCCGCCGCGTGGCAGCCCGCGCCCGGCCTGGAGCGCATTGCCTATACCGCGCTCGCCGACGTGATCATCGGCTGCGGCTTCGCCCTGGTGCTGGTGAGCGCGTTCGCCTTTCGCGGCGTCGCGGTCGATGCCGGCCAGGGGCTGCTATGGGGCATCGCCGGCTACGTCGTATTCGCGCTCGCGCCGGCCTTGGGCCTGCCGCCCGAGCTCCCCGGCAGCCTTTCGGCCGAGCTCCTGGCGCGCCAGACCTGGTGGGTCGGAACCGCCGCGGCGACGGCATCCGGGCTGGCGCTGATCGCGTTCGCCCGGCGCCCGGCCTGGAAAGCGGTCGGGGCCGCGATCATGGTCTTCCCCCATGTCATCGGCGCGCCCCATCCGCACGAGATCGGCGGCGCCGTTCCGCCCGAGCTTGCCGCCGAGTTCACCGCCGCTTCGCTGGCCACGACCGCGCTGTTTTGGTGCGCGCTCGGGCTGTTGAGCGGCGGTCTCTATGGCGGCCAGTGGGGTCGTGGCGCGCTCCAGCGTTGACGGACCGCGCCCGCCGATTTAGCGTCGTCAGTGATGGTTCCCCTCGGGGATTGAAAGGGAACGCGGTGCGGGCCTCGCGCCCAACGCCGCGGCTGCCCCCGCAACTGTAAGCGGCGAGCCGTGCGCCACGAAGCCACTGGCGAGAGCCGGGAAGGCGGCGCGAAGGCAGGGACCCGCGAGCCAGGAGACCTGCCATCGCCGTGTCAATCGCGGGCGCGTCGGCCGGGGTGAGCCGACGGGGAGATCGGCTTGGCGTCCGCGCCACGTGTTGTGATTCCGGCCGCTTTCCTTCGTTCGCATTGACCGCCGCGTGACGGCACTGCGTGCGGGGAGCCATGCGACCCAGGATTGCCCTGACCTTCTTAAGCGAGATCGTCATGCTTGCGTGGCATGGTGCCGCGCGGGCGCAAGAGCCGACCCTGCCGGAATTTCCGGTGCCGGAGATCGTGGTCACCGGCAGCACGCTCGGCATTTCCGACACGGCGTCCCAGGGCACCGTGAGCGGCGCGCAGCTCGAGGAGCGGCCGGCCTACCGCGTCGGCGAGCTGCTCGAGAGCGTCCCGGGGCTGATTGTCACGCAGCACAGCGGCGAGGGCAAAGCCAACCAGTATTTCCTGCGCAGCTTCAACCTCGATCACGGCACCGACATCGCGATCACGCTCGACGGCATGCCGGTCAATCTGCGCACCCACGCGCACGGCCAGGGCTATGCCGATCTCAACTTCATGATCCCCGAGCTGGTCGACGCGCTGCGCTACAGCAAGGGACCCTATTTCGCCGACCAGGGCGACTTCGCCACGGCCGGCGCGGTCGCGATCGACTATGTCGATGCGCTGCCGCGCGATCTCGCCTCGATCGGCGTCGGAACCGAGGGCGATTATCGCGGCCTCGCCGCCGCCTCGCGGCTGTGGGGCACGGGCACGCTCCTCATTGGGTTCGAATACGATCACCTCGACGGCCCCTGGCTCATCCCCGACAATTTCAACAAGGGCAACGCCGTCGTGCGCTATAGCCGGGGCACGCGCGAGAACGGCTTCTCGCTTACCGGCATGTACATGAACGACGCCTTCCACGCCACCAACCAGATCGCCACGCGCGCCGTCGCCGAGGGCCTCGTCAGTCGATTCGGGGCCATCGATCCGAGCGACGGCGGCAGCTCCGAGCGCTACAGCCTGTCGGGCCGCTATGCCGTGACCACCGCCGACGCGGCGCTCAAGCTCGACGCCTATGCGGTCGGCTACAGCCTCCAGCTCTTCAACGACTTCGACTATTTCGCGACCTTCCCGCCGCCCCTCGGCGATCAGTTCGTGCAGCAGGACCGGCGCAAGATCTATGGCGGCAACTGGAGCTACGCGCGCTTCGGCAGTTTGTTCGGGTTCGACACCACGTCCACGATCGGCTTGCAGGCGCGCAGCGACGACGTCCACGCCGGCCTCGCCGAGAGCACCGATCGGATGGTGCGCTTCACCGTGCGCGACGACCACGTGGTCGAGACCAGCGCCGGCCTCTATGGCGAGAACCGCATCACCTGGGGCGACACGCTGCGCACCATCGCCGGCGTGCGCGAGGATGTCTTTCACGGCAGCGACGCCAGCACGCTGGCCGCCAATTCGGGCACGCTGACCCGCACCATGACCAGCCCCAAGGGCACCGTGGTCCTGGGACCGTGGCGGGAGACCGAATACTATCTCAGCGTCGGCCAGGGCTTTCACAGCAACGATCTGCGCGGCGCCTTGACCACGGTCGATGCGCTCCAGACCGAGCTCGACCAGCAAAAGGGCGTGGCGGCGGTCGTGCCGCAGGGCAAGACGCCGCTCCTCACCAAGGCCACCGGCTATGAGGTTGGGGTGCGGTCGGAGATCGTGCCGCGCTTGAAGGCCGAGGCGGCGCTGTACGTGCTCGCGCTCGACAGCGAGGCGACCTTCGACGGCGACGAGGCCGTGACCACGCCGGGCCGGCCGAGCCGGCGCCAGGGGATCGAACTCAGCGCCGCCTACGCGCCCTTCGACTGGCTTACGATCGATGGCGATTTCGCCTTCACCCGCGCGCGCTATGCCAACGCGGACGCCGGCGCGGGCGACACCGAGCCCGGCCATCCCGGCAGCTACATCCCCGGCGCCGCCAAGATGGTGGGCTCGGCCGGCGTCATGATCGGCAATCTCGGCCCGTGGTCGGGCGAGGTGCACTTCCGGTATTTCGGCCCGCGGCCGCTGATCGAGGACAACAGCGTCAGCTCGGGACCGACCGCGCTGTTCGACGCCCAGGTGGGGTACCGCCTGTCCGAGCGGGCGAAGCTGCGCCTTGACCTCTACAACCTGTTCAACTCGCGCGCGCACCAGATCGACTACTACTATCCGTCGCAGCTGGCGGGCGAGGCGGCGCCGGTCTACGACATCCACTTCCATCCGGTCGAGCCGCTCTCGGCGCGCTTCACCCTGGCTCTGGAATTCTGAGCCGGGGCGCAGTAGGAAAGGGCAGGGACGGCGGCGCCGTCCACCCCAGCAACGAGGCATGAGCCATGAGCACCTCTCCCGAGCCTTTCGCCATCGGCCATGTCGGTCTCTATGTGCGGGACTTCGACGGCATGACCGCGTTCTACCGCGACGTGCTCGGCTTCGTCGTCACCGACCAGGGCCCGAAGATCCGCTTCATGAGCCGCGATCCGTCGCAGCATCACCAGGTGGTGCTGTGCCCCGGCCGGGCCGAGGGCGGCCCCGAGGTGATCCAGCAGCTCTCCTTCAAGATCGGCTCGCTCGAGGAGGTGAAGGCAATCAACGACCGGCTCCTGGCCTATGGCGCCAAGGGCATGGAGCCGCGCACCCACGGCAACGCCTGGTCGATCTATTTCCGCGACCCCGAGAACAACCGCCTCGAATTCTATTGCGACACGCCGTGGCACATCCCGCAGCCGTTCGGCCGCCCGATCGACTATACCAAGCCGCTCGAGTTGATCCGCGCCGAGACCAAGGCGATGTGCGAGGAGACGCCCGGTTACATGCCGATGGAAGATTACAAGTCCAAGCTCGCGCAGCGCCTGCAGAAGGAGCTGGCGGCAAAGGACCTGATCAAGGCTTGAGGCGGTGCCGCTAATTCCGACTTGCTAGGGTGAGGAACTTTTCTTTGTGCCACAAAGAAACGTCCTCATCCTGAGCGTAGTCGAAGGATGCACGGCGCCAATGCAGTCAATTAAGCTCAGGCGCTACTGGATCGGCAGCTCGGGCGCGTAGCGGTGGTCGATCGCCATGTCGGCGTCGACCGGTCCCTTCAGCATCCCTTGCGACTTGAACCAGTCGATCTGCTTGCCGATGTCCTTGCTGTCGAGGCCACCGTCGGACGGGCAATAGGCGATCGCGTATTTCAGCCGCGCCGGCGTCTCGCCGGTGTACTTGCTGATGATGGCGAGGATGTCCGGCGCGGTCGGCCCGTCGACCCGCGTCTCGTCCGGGCCGGTGAAGGCGTCGTGATAGTCGCGCGCCGCCTTGCGGAAGGCGCGCAGGTAGCGCTCGAGCAGGTCGCGCCGCTCGTTCGCGGTCTTGGTCGCGACGAAGGTTACCGCCGACTGGTAGCGCACCTCGTCGCTGAGCCAACCGATCAGCTTCACGTCGCCCTCCTCGAGCAGCGGCACGAGCTGTGTCGCGGCGTTGATGGTGCCGTCGCCCTGGCCGCCCTTGAGCGACGAGATCACGTTGGGGATCGACTGCACCGCGAGGAGCCGGACGCTGCCAACATCGAAGCCGAATTTAGCCGCCAGCAGCGACAGGCGGTAATGCGCGCTCGAGCCGATCTGCGGAATGACGAGCGAGTGCCCCGGCAGGTCGGCGTAGGATTTCAAGCCCGCCGCGTCGCCGCGCCTCGTCGCGACCAGCGCGAAATTGTGGAACCCCTTGGCCTCGCGGGTCTCGCCGCCGACGATCTTGATGGCGCCTTGGCCGGCCAGCGCGAACAGGCTCGCCGAGGTCGCGGTCTCGCCGATGTCGATGTCGCCCGACACCACGGCGACGCTGATCGGCACCCCGCCGCCCTCGAAGAAGATGAGCTCGGGATCGAGCCCCTCGGCAGCGAAATAGCCGCGCTCCTGGGCGATATAGGTGGGACCGGAATTCGCCACCTTCACCAGCCCGACCTTGACCTTGTCCGCGGCGCCTGCGGCGCCGGCGCCGAAGACGCAGAGGGCCAAGACGATGGCAGTTGCACGATGACCCCGATGCCGCATGTTTGCCTCCGCCCCCGATCCGCGCCCTCTCTAGCGCACGCGGATCGGCGATCCAACTTCCGCGCCAGCCCTATAGCGCGCTGGCGATGATGTTGACGGCGAGCGCGAGCACGCCGGTGTTGAAGATGAACGCGAGCACGCCGTGGGCGAGCGTCATCCGCCGCAGCTTGCGCGACGTCACCTGCACGTCCGAAACCTGGCAGGTCATGCCCACGACCAGCGCGTAATAGAGGAAATCCCAATAGTCGGGCTCTTGGTGGCCGGGGAAGTCGAGCCCGCCATGCTCGCTCGTGCCTTCGGTTTCCGGATCGCCGTAATAGGCATGCGCGTAATGGAGCGCGAACACGGCATGCACCAGGAGCCACGACGCGACCACCGCCAAACCCGCGATGACGAGGCGCGGCACGGTCGGCCCCGCGGCCTTCTGCAGCACGTAGCCGAGGGCGCCGAGGCTCACAGAAGCGGCCGCGACGATGATGACCGAGATGATCCAGGTGCTCTGGTCGAGGCTGCGGGCCCGCGCCCGCGCGCGCTCGGGCGAGCCGTTGCCGATGGCGACGACCGTGAGCGCGAGGAACGCGGCGACGCCCACCACCCAGGCCAGCGTCCCGCGGAGCGCCGCGCCAAAGCCGGATGCCGGAATATAAAGCGCGGCGGCGCCCACGACCGCGGCGAGCGCGAGCCGCGCGGCGGCATGGAGGTCGCGGAACCTCATGCTGCCGCGTGAAGCCGGGCGCCGACGAGGCGCTCCAATGCCTCGATCAGTGCCGCGGGGCTGGCGCGGTTCTGTCCCGCGATGTCGAGCGCGCTGCCGTGCGCGACCGAGGCGAACAGCACCGGCGTGCCGATGGTGAGGGCGGCGGTGCGGTTCTCCGCCACCAGCTTCGCCGCGATATGGCCTTGGTCGTGATACATGACGATGAAGGCATCGAATCCCGGCCGATGCAACATGGTGTCGGCGCCGAACGGTCCCTCGACCCGGATGCCGCGCTCGCGCGCCGCGGCGATCGCCGGCGCGATTTCATCGATCTCCTCGTTGCCGAAGAGCCCGTTCTCGCCGGCATGCGGGTTGAGCCCTGCGACGGCGATGCGGGGCGCCGCGATCCCCATGTGCGGCAGCGCCTCGTGCGTCTTCTCGATGACGCGCAGCACGCGCGGCCTGGTCACCTGCCGCACCGCCTCGGCGAGCGGGCAATGCAGGGTCAAGTGCACGATCCGCGTCGCATCGAAGCACAGCATGAGATAGGCGTCGCCTCGTGCCAAGCCCGTCGCGGCGGCGACCAGGCCGGGATAGCCGTCGAACGCGATGCCGGCCTCCTTGATCGCGATCTCGGTGTGCGGCGCCGCGACCACGGCATCGACATGGCCGGCGAGCGCGGCCTCGATCGCGACCCGGGCCGCTTCGACCGCCGCGCGCCCATGCGCCGCGCGCACCGCGCCGAGGACGGGCGGCGATTCTGCGAACTGGTCGAGCGCCAGGAGCTTGATCCCGTCCTCGTCCCACGCCACGGAAGCGGCGTCACGAAAGAGGCTGATCCGCGGCGTAAGCCCGCAAGTCTTGGCGTGGAGCGCGAGCGCGCGCGGATCGCCGACCAGGAGCGGGCGGCACATGCGCGCGACGCGCGGGTCGAGCGCTGCCTTGAGGGCGATCTCGGGGCCGATGCCGGCGGGATCGCCGAGTGCGATAGCGATCCGGCGCGGGGCCGGCGCCATCACACCGTGACCGGCTCGGTGTCGAGCGCGCGGTAGAGCCCGTGGCGTGCGCCTTCGGTGAAGGCGACGCTCTTGTCGAGCTCGATGGAGCACGAGCGCACGCGCTGCGCCTCGGCATTCAAGGGCGGGATCGGCTTGCCGTCGCGGTTGGCGCGCGCCAGGCGCAGCAGCATGCGGCGGGCGAAGATGACGCCGTTGTCGGCGTTGACCAGGTTCTCGCGCGAGCGGTCGGCGATCGGCCCCATGCTTTCCTGCACCGCCGCGTCCTGCATGGCGAAGCCGGCGACGCCGCTGAAGGTTTGGCCCGCCGCCTGGGCATTGCGGTCGATCAGATAGTCGTTCGACTTGTTGGCGAGCGGGATGAATGTGCCGGGTATGGCGCGCGAATGGATGCCGAGCCCGTCCTCCATCGCCTGGCGCTGGTCGGCGGGAAGCGCCTTGTGCGGCAGGTAATTGAGGCTCCAGGCCCAGCAATGCTCGTCGTCGATCGGGACCCAGGCATGGCCGCCGATGGGATGGCCGGCGCGCGGCGGGATGAGCGTGTACCACGGCACGATCCACGGCGTGATGCGCCAGTAATAGCGGTCGTTGTCGGCGGTGCGCCGCGCGCCGATCAAGAGCCCGCCGTCGAATTCCTTGACCTCGAAGAACGGCTTGCGGTCGCGCTCGGTGTATTCGTTGCCCTTGGCGCCCTTGAACATCGGGTCGCGGTTGAGGTCGGCGGCGTGCAGGAACGGCACGTGGCTCGA
Organism: Allostellaceae bacterium; assembly: GCA_035604615.1. Classification (GTDB taxonomy): domain Bacteria; phylum Pseudomonadota; class Alphaproteobacteria; order ATCC43930; family CGMCC-115725; genus DATJLY01. The sequence continues at coordinate 167,730 of DATNID010000045.1, forward strand.
ATCGATGCCGCCTTCCATCGCCTGGAGGAAGTTGCATTCCTGCAGCCGCTTGGAGATGTAGCGCCGCTCGGGCTGAACATGCGTCCATTCCAGCGCCGGCAATTCGGGCTTCAGCTCGGGCGGCCCCATATAGGCCCAGATCACGCCGCCATGCTCAACGCAAGGATAGGCCTTGAGGCGGATGCGCTGGCGCATGCCGGTCGCTTCCTCCTCGGAGGGGAGGTCGACGCACTGCCCGGTCACGTCGTATTTCCAGCCGTGATAGGGGCAGCGCAGGCCGCACTCCTCGTTGCGCCCGAACCACAGCGACACGCCGCGATGGGCGCAGAACTCCTCGATCAAGGCAATGCGGTCCATGCTGTCGCGGAACGCGACCAGGCGTTCGCCCATGAGCTGGACGCGCACCGGCGGGCAGTCGGGACCCGGCAGCTCCTCGGGCAGCAGCGTCGGGATCCAGAATCGGCGCAGCAAATCGCCCATCAGCGTCCCGGCGCTGGTCCGGGTCAGGAGCTCGTTGTCTTGCTTCGAGAGGGCCATGACGCAACGCCTCGATTCAAAATACTGAATGAAGTCGGCGGCGCGCTCTTGTCCCTCTCCGCGCGAAGTGGGGAGAGGGAAGGGACCCGGCGCGACAGCGACGGGGAGGGTGAGGTGAGCATCGACGGCTTGCTATGCGATCACCGCTGGCACCCACCTCACCCGCTCGCTCCGTTCGCGCCCTCTCCCCCCGCAAGCGGGCGGAGAGGGCTATGGCGATCGGCTTAGGCAAAGCGGGATCCGTTCTAGACCTACTTCGCCAGGTAGCCGAATTTCTGCCGCGCCAGGCGCCGCATCTCGGGCGAGGGCATGTTGACCTTGGGGAACTGCTCGCGCCAATGCCACGGCTTGCACGCGTCGATGATGGCGCGGCTGTTGGTGAAATCCCCCTTGGCCTTGCGCTCGGGATCGATGCGCGGGTCGAGCGGCGTCGACCAGGCGTGGTGGATGATGTCGATCGAGGTCGCCGGGTCGGACCGCGTCAGCATGGCCCAGATCAGCTCGTCGAGATTGCTCGGGTCGATGTCGTCGTCGACCACGATGACATAGCGCCCGGTATAGGCGCCGACATGGCACATCGCCGCGATGTGGCCGGCCTGGGCCGCGTGGCCGGGATAGCGCTGCTTGATCGAGATGCCGAGGAGGAGCCGCGCCGTGCCGGTCTCGTGCGCCCAGGCGGCGACCACGTCGGGCACGCCGGCCTTGGTGATGTTCTCGCGCAGGAGCGCCGAGCGCGTCACCGCGCGATAGCGCGCCAGCTCGTCCGGCGGACGCTGTGGCGGGCAGCCCAGCATGATCGGGTTGTTGCGATAATAGATCGCCTTGATGTCGAGCACCGGCTCGTCGCGCACGTCGCTCGCGTAATAGCCGGTCCACTCGCCGAACGGCCCCTCGGGGGCGACGTTGCCGGGCTGGACGAAGCCCTCGATCACGAGCTCGGCATGGGCGGGGAACGGGAGGCCGGTGTACTTGCCCTTCACCACCTCGACGGGCTTGCCGCGGATGCCGCCGACGATGTCGAACTCGGAGACGCCGTAGGGCACTTCGCTGCAGCCCATGAGGAACGCCATCGGGTCGCCGCCGGCGACGATGCACACCGGCATCGGCTCCTTGCGCGCCATGTATTTGTCGCGCTGGATGCGGCCGTGCTTGCCGGGGGAGATGTAGAACCCGACTCGCTTCTCGTCGTGGATCATGACGCGGTATGTCCCGCAATTGATCCAGCCCTCGTCGGGGTCGCGCGTCACGTTGAAGCTGCCGGTGCCGATATAGCGCCCGCCGTCTTCCTCGTGCCATTTGGGCGTCGGGAATTTGGTCACGTCGATGGCGTCGCCCTCCATGACGTTCTCGAGGATCGGCGCGTCGGTGACGTATTTGGGCGGGATCTGCTTCATCTCCGCCATGTAGTTCTTGCGGAACTCCTCGGTCAGCTCGAGCTTGGCGAGATCGGTCGGGAAGCCCAGGGTCATGTTCTGGCGCTTGCCGCCGAAGAAATTCACCAGCACGCGGCTTCCGGGCAGCGTCCCGGGCACGTCGGTGAACAGCACCGCCGGCGCCTTCTCGTCGTGCAGGATGACCTCGGACGCCATGCCGATGTCCTCCTGCCAGCTCAAGCCCTTGACCTCGCGCAGCTCGCCCAGCTTGCGCGCCTCCTCGATCCATTCGCGCAGGTCGCGATATGCCAAGCGCGGCTCGATGTTGGAGCCTTCGCTCGCGCGCTTGCCGTCGCCCCCGATCGGGTTGGACATGGCATCGGGCTGCTTGCTGTCGTTGGCCATCGTTTCCTCTCGGGCTGAAGATCGAGAGGAATTTAGCGGCTGGGGCCGGCTTCTACAACGTCCGGCTTCGACTGCTTCATGAATCCTTGCTGGCCCGGCGACCGGCGTCACTTGCGATTGACATACCTCAATGCGGCCGCTCCGCATCTGACCAATGAATCGCGGCATGCGTCGCGTCGATCCGAGCCTGTTTTCGAGCATGCTGCCGATCATTATTCTGTTCCGTGCCCAGTGGGCGGTCAGTTTGTCCGTTTTCAGACTGCGCAACTCACAGAGGCGTCCGGTGACTTCAACGCGCGCGAAACTCTCTGGCATCGTCGTTGCGGCATTCTGTCTCATCGCCACCGAGGAGAGCGCTTGGGCGTTCGTATCGGTGCGCTGCGATCTCGCTCCGACGACGGCGCTCGGGACCGCGCTCGTGTCCAACAATACGCCGGGCACGGTTTTCGCGATCACGGGGATGTGTCAGCAGAGTGTTCAGCTTACGCTCACCGTGGTGTCGAGCAGCGCCATCCCATCGGGCATCATCGCGCTGACCAACGAGCTCGGCGATCCGACCGGAGGCTTCATTCCCGGCGACGGCATCGAAGGTCAGCTCACGATCGTCGGCGCGGGGACCGCGCTCATCGACGGCATCTTGTTGTCCGGCACCGGCACCGACACCGGGCTCACGAGCAACGTCCTCGTCGAATTGGGGGCGTCGGCCATATTCACCAATGACCACATCGAAGATGGACAGCGCGTCGGGCTCATCGTCATGGGCAATTCGTCGGCGGTGGTCACCAGCACCTTCATCCAGAACAACGGCATCGCCAACATTGCGGGCCAGAACGACGGGCTTCGCGTGGTCGACGGGTCGACCGCGTTGCTCGGCGGCGTGAACAACGACGGCAGCATCAATTCGAACGCGGCGGCGGTGGTGGCGGGCAATGCCTGCAACGGCATCGTGGTCGTGGCCGGCAGCCGTCTCGTCATGGCCGGCGGGCGCATTGGCGCGAGCGGTTCCGGAATCGGGGTCACGCCGAACACGGGCGACCAGCTTTTTCTCGCCGGCGGATCGGTCGCGGGGCTTTATGACGTCCAGGTCTCGCAAGCCAGCTTTACGCCGTCACCAAGCGGCTTCGCGATCGAGGATCAGGGATCGTCCGCCTTGCTGTTGGCGGACGGAACGACGGTCAATCCCGGCAGCGTGTCCTGCGGCATCGCCGTTCGCGGCGGCTCCAGTCTGACGACGAACGGCTCGACCGTGTTCGCCACCGGCAGCAGCCCATTGATCACGGCGATCCAGGCGAGCGGCGACTCAAGCGTCATCCTGGCAGGCGGCAATTCGATCGGCAGCAGCTTTGGCAGCACGGCCTTTCTCATCGATCATTCGTCGAGCCTGATCCAGACACGTCCCGGCGGATCGCTGGCGACGATCGCCGGCGTGCCGATCGTTGCGTCCACGGCGGCCGAGTCGATCCAGGGTGCCGGATCGATCCAAGTCCAGAGCTCCATGGAGCTTGGGCTGGGAAACATTTCCTTGGCGCCGAGCATAACCTGGACCGGCAGCATCGTCGTGGCGCAGAACTCTTCGCTGCGGCTGTCGGGCGGCGTGTCGATCAGCGGCAGCGTGAAGCTGTCGCGGGCCTCGAACGGGTTCTTCAACGTCGCCAACGGTGGCACCAACAGCGTGACCGGCAATGTCACGTGCCCCTGGACGACCGTTCCTGCGGCGCATGTTTCCGGCCCAGCCGCCGTCATGCCGAGCTTAACTTTGGCGACCAGCTTCGCCAGTGCCAGTCCCGGTCAATGCCTGCCGTTCTGAAGGGCGTCGAGAACTCGCCTCAGCCGAAACCGGTGGCGACCACTTTGCGAATTGCCACCGCATTCTTGCCGGCGAGCCCCATGCGCTCGAGGGTGCGCGCCGAATTCGCATAGTTCGTGCCGGTCAGGATGCAGGCCATGTCGATCAGCGCTTGCGTGGCCGGCATGGCGACCCCGGCGGCTCTGCCGAGCGCCACGATCGGCATCAACCCCACCGGTACGTCCTCCGCGACATAATTGTTGTCGAAGGATTTCGGCGTCGGCGTCCCGCCATAGGGCCCGTCGGCAGTGTATGTCAGCTTCTGGAACGCCTCGACCAGCGTCGCCTCGCGCACCTTGTAGACGCGATCGAACCAATCGACCAGGGTCGGCACCGAGGCGCCGAACGCCGCGGCGGCCTTCACGCGCTCGTCGCTGATCGCTTCCAGGACCCGGGCGACGCCGTTGGTGACGCCTTCGGCGTAGAACTTGAAGGCTTCGCCGCGTTCGATGCGCGCCGCGTTGGCGACGCAGATCGCGACATGGAGCATCGCGTTGGCGTTGGTGAAGCCGGTATGGAGCACGTTCGCGACCGGCACGGCGGTCGGAAACAGTGGCCCCAGAACCGCGAAGGCCGCGTCGATGCGGTTGCCGGGAAAGGCCGCAATCTGCAGCCAGCGCTTGGTGACGATCGGCGTCATCTTCGCCGGGCCGAGTTTCCGCGCGGAATAGGGAAAGTTGTCCATCTCGGCCAGATCGATCGCGGCGCGGCAGCGCGCTTCGTCGAGCACGCGGCGGAACGCCAGAGACCCGCCGGTGTTGCCTTGCACCAGCAGGATGGTCTGACCGTCCGCCAGAACCGGCGCCAGCGCCGTGGCGGCGGACGCCTGACGGTGACCGCCGGTCGCGATGACGATCACATCCGCGCCGCGCACCGCGGCGGCAAGGTCCGTGGTGGCCAGTGCGAGCGGCGCGAAGCCGCTGCCCATCGGCCCGGTCTCGATGCCGCCGCGCGCGACGAACTCGGCCAGCCTGGAAGCGTCGATGTCGTGCAGCCGTATCGTGTGGCCGGCCGCGCCGAGATGGGCGGCGAGATTGAAGCCGCCATTGCCGGCCCCGATGATGGCAATCGTCCTAGCGTCGGTCATGCCCGTCCGGTCCTGCCGCGGAGATGCGGAGCGGCCAAGCCTATCCGATTTTCTTGCTTGGCGCTCGCCCCGGACCTAGCAGGCTGTTGAAGAACCTACCATGGCCGAGCGCGATAGGTGGTTTCATCGCCGTTGTCGAAGGTGATTTCGCCGGTGATGGAGCCATCGTCGTCGAGTTCTGCCCAGCCGTCACCGGAGACCTCGTCTCCCTC
>DATNID010000046.1:0-3575 GCA_035604615.1 Allostellaceae bacterium
CATATCCGCCATTGCCGCCGAGCGCGCCGCCCTTGGCGGTGATCGAGCCGTCGAACGTGGTGACGCCGTCCGACCACACCGCGACCTGGCCGCCATTGCCCGTATTGATCGCGTCGGCGACGATGCTCGAGCCCGCCGAGATGGTGGTCGTTTGCGAATTGGGCAGCGGTCCCGCGCCCCGGAAATTGCCGCCGACGAGCGCCGTCCCGCCGCCCGCATCGCCCGACACATCGACCCGCGCGCCCGAGGCCAGGGTGACGCTGTCGCCCACCACCTCGACCGTGCCGCCCGTTTCGCCCGCGCCCTTGCCCGAGGCGTCGAGCGTGCCGCTCAGCTCGGTCCCGCCGCCCGCCGCCGACAGCACGATCTTGCCGTCGACGCTGGCGACGCTGGTCGCCTCGACGATGCCGCTGGTGTTGATGACGTTGTCGAGAACCCCCTTGGCCGCCTGCGCCGTCAGCAGCACCTCGCCGCCCGCCGCCGCCAGGGTCCCCGCATTCTCCACTACTGCCTTCGCCCCCGGCGCCACCTGCTCCACCGGCGCGGTGATCGCGAAGCTCAACAGCCGGTCGCCCGCGAAATCCACCGCATAGGTCTTGGCCCCACCCAGCACCACGGTCCCGAGATCGGCCTTGATCACGCCGCGGTTCTTGACGCTTTCGCCCGCCAGCACCGCCGCGCCGCCGCCCTCGGCGCTCCCCGTCGCAACGAGCGTCCCGTAATTGACGATCCGCGCGCCCTGGTTGCCCGGGATGCTGAAATTGTAATGCCCGTGCCGGAAATCCTGGTCGTTGATGTCGACGGTGGACAACAACAGCCCCGCCGCCGTGATGCTCGCCCCCGAGCCGACGATGATCCCCGCCGGATTGATCAGCCACACCTGGCCGTTCGCCGACAGCGATCCGAAGAGCCCCGATACCGCGCCTCCCGTCACCCGGTTCAGCAGGATCGAGCCCGACCCGGGCTGCACCACCGACACCGACGAGCCCGACGGGATCGAGAAGCTCGGCCAGGAAATGATCGCCTTGTTGCTCAGCTCGGTGATGATCGTGCTGGTCGCCGACGGCTGCGCAATCGTCGCCCGGCCCGCAACAACCGCGCCCCCCGTCGGATTCGCCTGCGCCGCGGCGAATGTCCACGTCCACGCTACCAGCGCCGTCGCCATCAGGCGACTTGGGTCCGGGAGCCGTCCCCTCGCGAATCCGCCCACGCTACTGACAACCTTCTCGAAACGTGGCCCCAACATTCCCGCCGCCGGCTTGGCCGCGGCAGGCCCCCTCAAGTCTCGATCGCAAGTATCCGTAAAAAGACGCGGTTGCGCAACGATCCAAGCGTTAACGCACGCGATCCTTTGGGAGAGGTATCATGGGGGGCGATGGCGCAAGAGTTTTCCGACCTCGTTTCCGTGTTCGAGAGCGGCGTGCGGCTTGCCGTCAAGGCAAAGCCCGGCGCCTCACGCGCCCGTCCGCCGCGAATCGTCGCATTGGCCGGCAACACGCGCGTCCTCGAGATCGCCGTCGCCGCGAAGGCCGAGGGCGGCAAGGCGAACATGGCCGTTCTCGAAGCCCTGGCCACGGAGATCGGGCTGCGCAAGGCCGATCTCGACATCAAGGCGGGAGCGAGGGGCCGCCTGAAAGTGATCGAGATCCGCGGCGACGCCGAATCCCTGCGCGCCAGGATCACCGCCTGGATGAAGGGCTTGTCGGCAGAAGATTAGCGTTCCACCATCGCTGGGCCGGTGCGGGGCATGGAGGGGAGATGACGGACTACGACACCATCATCGTCGGCGCGGGCTCGGCCGGCTGCGTGCTGGCCGCGCGGCTCGGCGAGGATTCCGGGCGGCGCATCCTGGTGCTGGAGGCGGGCGGGAACGACGACCACTGGTTCATCCACCTGCCGCTCGGCGTCGGCAAGGTATGGAACAACCCGCGCTGGAACTGGAACTACACCGGCGAGCCCGAGCCGCATGTCGACGACCGCCGCATCTATCACCCGCGCGGCAAGGTGGTGGGCGGCTCGTCGTCGATCAACATCATGGCCTATGTGCGCTGCCATCGGCTCGACTACGACCGCCTGCCGCAGTTCGGACTCAAGGGCTGGTCCTATGCCGACGTGCTGCCCTATTTCAGGCGGGCCGAGAGCTTCGAGGACGGCGGCAATCCCTATCGCGGCGGCGCCGGTCCGCTGAAGACGCGCAAGAACCCGGCGCAGGATCATGTCTACGACGCCTTCATCGCAGCCGCGCCCGAGCTCGGCTATGCCGCCAACGACGACTACAACGCGGCCGAGCAGGCGGGCTTCGGGCGGCTGCAGCACACCATCGGCAACGGCATGCGCTGCAGCACCGCCGTCGCCTATCTGCGCCCGGCGCTGGCGCGCGGCAACGTCACGCTGCTGACGCGCGCGCAGGCGACGCGCATCCTGTTCGAGGGAAGGCGCGCGGTCGGCATCGAATATATGCAGGACGGCACCAAGCGCGAGGCGCGCACCGCGGGCGAAATCATTCTGTCGGGCGGCGCCTACAACTCGCCGCAGCTCCTGATGCTGTCGGGCATCGGCCCGGCCGACGAGCTGCGCGCCAAGGGCATCGAGCCGCGCGTCGATCTTAGGGGCGTGGGCAAGAACCTGTGGGACCACCCGATGCTGGCGACGCAATGGGTGCGCGCCCAGGAGGGCAGCTTCCATCGCGGCTTGCGGCTCGACCGGCTGATCCCGAGCCTGGCGCAGGCCTATCTCTTCGGCACCGGCTTCGCGACCCGCCTCCCTGGCATCGGCACCGCCTTCATCAAGAGCGAGCCCGGCCTCGAGGCGCCCGACCTGCAATATTTCTGCGGCGCCGGCGGGTTCCGCGCGCGCGAGTGGTTCCCGGTCCTGCGCCCGCCCGCGCCCGACGTGTTCGGCATGACCTATTGCCTGCTGCGCCAGCAGAGCCGGGGCGCGCTGACCCTGGCATCGGCCGATGCGATGGCGGCGCCGCGCATCTTCAACAATTTCCTCTCGACCGACTATGACCGCCGCGCCATGCGCGAGGGACTGAAATTCGCGCTGCGCGCGGTCGAGGACACCAAGGCCTTCGCCGGCATGGCGCGGCGGCGCGTCTTCCCGGGCCCCGAGGTGAAGAGCGACGCCGATCTCGACGCCTTCATCCGCGCCAACATGACGACGATCTATCACCCCGCCGGCACGTGCAAGATCGGAACCGACAGCGCCGCCGTGGTCGATCCCGAGTTCCGCGTCAACGGCGTCGATGCCTTGCGCGTGATCGACGCCTCGATCATGCCCGATCCGATCGGCGGCAATCTCAACGCGCCGGTGATCATGATCGCCGAAAAGGCGTCCGACATGATCCGCGGCAAAGCCCCGCTGTCGCCCGCGGAGCTATAGGCTTCGCCGGACCGGCTACCGCTTATGATATGATTGCCGCTGCGACAGGAGAGGGACAAAGGTCATGAGCCAGGCGGCCGCGGTTGCGACATCGAGCCACGCCGAGCGCCTCGATGGCGAGCTGACTTCGCTCGCCACCGCCCAGTTCGAGACCCCGGAATTCCGCCTCTTCTTCGAGACGCCGCTCACCA
>DATNID010000047.1:0-9283 GCA_035604615.1 Allostellaceae bacterium
TCGCCCACCCTGCACGATCGCTGTGTACGCTTCGCCATGGGCGTCACCGCCCACAACGCAACACTCACTACCAGGCGGGAGCTACCCCTTACCTGGACCGGACTTCCACCGGCCGGATCACGCCAGCTTTCTGGCGCACTAATGGTTCATTTTGACGATGTCGGTGATCTCCATTCCGGCGGCGGCGAGCACATTCCGAATGTTGGTCCACGCGAGCTCCGTCTGGCCGCGGATGTCCTTAGCGAGCGTGCCGTCGGGTGCCACGCCCAGCTGCCCGGCTAGATGCAGAACCCGTGAATTGGGCCCGATTTCGACGGCGTGGCTGTAGCCCGAGGGCGGCGCGACTGTCGGGGGGTTGTAGGTCTTGTTCATCGCAGGTCTCCGTTGCTGCGGGCGTGGTCAGGACTTGGCGTGGATCGTCGGTTCGAGCAGCTGGCGATGCGAGACGTGCCAAGGGATCGTCCAGCGTTCGATCGCGTCGAGCACAGCGAAGAGGATCATGCCCACCGCCGTGAGATAGGTGATCCCTGCGAAGACCATGACCATATCGTAATTGCTGTTGGCGATGAGGAGAACATTGCCGAGACCGGCATTGGCGCCAATGAACTCGCCGACGATCGCACCGACCACCGCAAGAGTGGACGCGACTTTCATGCCGCCGAAGAGATTAGGCAGCGCGCTCGGCAGGCGGATCTTAAAGAACATTGCGCCGGCGCCGGCGCCCATTGAGCGGGCCAGCAGGAGCTTTCCGGTCTCGACCGACTTCAGGCCGATCATCGTGTCGATCAGGATCGGGAAGAACGACAGCAGAAAGGCCACGGTAAGCTTTGTCGTCATGCCGAGACCGAGCCACACGGTGAGCAGCGGCGCCAGCGCCACCTTGGGAACGAGCTGCGCCGACACGATGATCGGAAAGAGAGCGTCCTCGACCCATTTCGACGAAACCAGCACCACCGCCAGCGGCACCGCGACAGCCACCGCCAACAGGAACCCCAGAACGATCTCTTCGGCAGTAACGATCGCCGCCGGCATGAGCTGGCCGGCCTCGGCCACGAGCGCCGCCGCAACCTGCGACGGCCGTGGCAGCACAAAGGGCCGCACATGGAACGCTGCGACCGCCCATTCCCACAGGGCAAGGAAGACCGCGAAGGCCACGAAGGGCAACACGCCGCGCCGGCTCTTCACCGCACCGGCTCCGCCCGCAGCACGCCCATCTCGGTGAATATCTCACGGATGCGGCGGGCATAGGTGCCGAACTCCTCGGTTTCGCGCGTGTCGAGGCCTCGCGGCCGCGGCAGCGCGATCGTCATCAGCTCTGCAATGCGCCCCGGACGCGGTGACATGATGGCGACGCGGTCGGAAAGCAGCACAGCCTCGGCGATGCTGTGCGTGACAAAGACCACAGTTTTGGGCGAGCGCAGCCAGATGTCCTGCAGTTCGAGGTTCAGGTCATCGCGCGTCAGGGCGTCGAGCGCGCCGAAAGGCTCGTCCATCAGGAGGAGCGGCGGGTCGTGCAGCAGCGCGCGGCAGATCGATGCGCGCTGACGCATCCCGCCCGACAGCTCGTGAGGCAGCCGCCCCTTGAATTGTGCCAGCCCGACGCGGTCGAGGAGCGCCTCGGCGCGCGCCGTGTAACGCTGCGCATCGAGGCCGCGCAGTTCGGCTTGCAGCATCACGTTCGCCAGCACGCTGCGCCATTCCAGCAGGAACGGCTCTTGGAACACGATGCCAAGATTGGTGTAGGGCCGCTCGACCGTGCGGCCCCCGATCGCGATGCGCCCGCGCGAATGAGGCTGTAGGCCGGCGATGGCGAGGAGCAAGGTGCTTTTGCCGCATCCCGAGGGTCCAAGCAGCGACAAGAACTCGCCCGGCGCGACATTGAGCGAGACTTCGTCGAGTGCCAGGAGGTCGCCCGCCTCACCTGGAAACACCTGGCTCACCCGGTCGACCCTGACGCCGACGCCGGCGCCGACGCGCGACTCCATGCGCGCCGATCAGCCTAGGTAGTCGTTCGTATAGAGCCGATCGACCGCAACCTTCTCCTTGAGGGTCCCGTAATGGTTCAACAGGTTGACGAGATCGACCCAATCCTGCTCGGCCATCCAGCCGCCGGCCTTGCCGGCATTGCGCGGGTTGGTCAGACGGTTGGCGAAGGTGTCGTTCAGCATATCGACCATGACGTCGGGCTCGGGCGCCTCGGCGACGAGGCGTTTCGTCGTGGCTGCGGATTTCGCGATGTCGACCTTGGCGACGGCGATCGATTCGTTGAAGGCCGCGGCAAAGCGTTTCACCACATCCGTGTTCTTCAGCGTGTCATCGCTCGCGACGAGGCCTTGCGACAGGAGGTTGAGCCCCTCGGCTGCATAGGAGAAATTTGCCAGCTTGTTGCCCTTGTGCGAGAGCGACACAAAACTGTCGTTGACGGCGGTGTAGGTCGCCTGGATCTGCCCATCGAGCAGCGCGGAGGCCTGCGCGGCGGGGTTGATGTTGACGACCTGTACCTTGGACAGGTCGACACCCACTTTATTCGCAAATGCCGGGAAGAGCGCGTAAGTGGCGCTGCCGGGAAAATCGCCATAGGCCTTGCCCTCGAGGTCCTTGGGCTTCGAGATGCCCGAGTCGGCCTTGAACATGATGCCGAACGGCGTCGTTGCCATGTAGCTGCAGAACATCCGCACATCCGCGCCCTGGAGGATGGCCGCGGGCAGCGCCGTCGCGTCGGCAAAGCCGAACATGACGTTGTTCGCGGCGACGGCCAGGATGGTGTTGCGGCTGCCGTTGCCGGGGTTGACCGTGAGGTCGATGCCGTGCTTCAGGAAGATTCCCTGGTCGAGCCCGACATAGAACGGTGCGTGATAACCAGTGACGTGCCAGTCGAGTGTGATGTTCACCTTGTCGGCAGCGCAGGCCCAACGTGGGGCGGCGACCGATGCGGCGCCCGCGCCGATGAGGTGTAGGACGCGGCGCCGTGTGTGCTTGCTGTCCATGGGTTTCTGCCTCGCGTGTCAGATCAGGAATTGCAGGACGGGCATGGGTTGGCTGCGATTGACCAAGAGCACCTTCTTGAAGGCGATCTTCAAGTCGCCGCCGTCACGGCGCAAGCGATGGATCGACTGGCCGCACCAAATGAACTGGCCGCCGTCGCGCGCCTCGACCAGGATAAAATTCGACGTGACCTCGGTCTCCAAGTCGCTCACCGGCTTCGTCGCGATACTCGAGATGACGCGCCGCATCAGCGGCCGCGAATCGGGCTCTCGGACGGTGCCGGTCTCGAGATACGCAGCACGATCGGCGAGCTTCGAGCGGTCATCGTAGATGATGGAGACCTCGCGCGTGGGATCGGTTGGTTCACGCGAGCACGGGACCCAGTAGATTCCATCCTCCGTCCACAGCGATAGCCACTCCTCGTAGCGGTGCTCGTCCATGAGCAAGGCCTCGCGATAGAGGAATTGCTCGATCTCCGGGGTCGTCATGGCGTGGCCATCAGATGAGCATAGTGACGCCATAAGCCGCGGAGCTGCGTCTCGTCCATGAACTGGCCGCTCACCGTGCCGTCGGCGAGATGATGCTCGCGATGGATGCCACGGCCCAGGAACAGCCACTCATCGCCCGTCGCGCGGAGCGCCGCCTGGTTGCGCTCCATGATTTGCATGTCGTCAGGTGCTACGAAGCCCGCCGGGCCGAACGAAGTCTCGTGGAAGCGCAGCAACTCATCATTGATCTCGGTTGGTGCGCCTTTGAGGAGGGCCGGCTGGTAATAGACGTTGGTTTCATCGACGCTGACCGGCTCGATGCGCCGGAGATGGGTCTGGATGAAGAGCAGATTGGGGAAGACGAAGAAAAAGGACGGGAGAGTCTCCGTCAGCTCGCGCGCCCGCGCCTCGCCATAAGTAGCGATCATCGCGTCGAGATAGGCGCGCCGCGCCGGGCTCGGCTCCCGCTTCACGGTCGGACTGCCCTGGCGCGGCAGATACTCAGCCATATGGCCGCCTGTGAAGGAAAGCGTTTCGTCCTCCTGATCGCGAAGGCGCTTCGTGATCGAGGCGCGCACTCGTCCGGCGCGGCGGTCGGAGAGCGCGAAGGCCACCTTGTGCACGACGGGGCCGTGATAATTCTCGACCGAATTCTCGGCCATCATCTTCCAATTGCCGCGGTAGCGCACGCATTGCGTGCCGGCGCTAAGCTCGAGCTCGCCCGCGGGCGCGCGGTCGATCGAGAAATCGATGAGCGGCTTCACGTGGCCGAGATGCTCGTCGAGCCCGATCCCGCTTGCCGTCGCGCTCGCGAAGACAAAGCCACGATAGGCGGCTACGCGTGCCACCGGCGTCAGGCCGAAATCCTCCTGCCGCAGCGAAGCCTCGTAGGCCTCGCCGAAAGTGGGCGCAACGAGCCGGCCGTCCCTCGCGTAGGTCCAGCCGTGATAGGGGCAGGTCAGCTCGGCAGCGTTGCCGCGGTCCTTGTGGCAGACGAGGTTCGCGCGGTGGCGGCAGCGGTTGTAGAGCACGCGGATCGCATTGTCGTCGCCGCGCACCATGATAACCGGCTGGAGACCGAGCTGCCGGCGGACATAGTCGCCGCGCGCAGGGATCTCGCTCTCGTGGCCGAGATAGACCCAGACCCTGTTCCAGATGCGGCGCTGTTCCTGCGCGAAAATCTCCGGGTCGTAGTAGAGCCTGCCGTGAATGCGGTCGGCCAGCACCAGCGCCCCTACGTTGCCATCGGTCATGGAGGCGTTCTCCGTGAGTCGCGGATCGCGCGCCATACGCGCTCGGGATGCGCCGGCATCTCGATATGCTCGATCCCATAGTCGCGAAGCGCATCGACGATAGCGCTGATCACCGCGGGCGTCGATCCGGTGGGCCCGCTCTCGCCAATGCCCTTGACGCCGAGGGCATTGGTCGGCGATGCGACCTCCTGGAAGGTCACCTCGATCGGCGGCAGATCATCGGCGCGCGGTACGCAGTAATCCTGGTAAGAGCCCGTCACGAGCTGGCCCGAGGCAGGGTCGTAGACGATGCGCTCGCTGAGCGCCTGGCCGATCCCCTGGACGATGCCGCCATGCATCTGACCCTCCGCGATCATCGGATTGATGAGCCGGCCCGCGTCATCGACCGCAACGAAGCGGTCGATGCGCGTATCGCCGGTCTCGGGATCGACCTCGACCTCGCAGATATGCGTGCCGCTGGGAAAATTGCAGTCGTACGTCGTGAACGTCACCTCGCAGCCGAGCGGGCCACGCAGTGCCTCGGGTAGATCGACCGCCATCTCGGCGTAGGACGCGACCTCTGCCAGCGCGAGGACGATGTTCGTCCGCGCGACTTGGAGATTGCCACCGGCATAGGTTACATCCGCGGGGTCAACCGCGTAACGGTATGCCACGACGCGCCGCGCCCGGTCGATCACGCCGGCACAGGATTCGACCATGATCTGACCGCCCTTGAAGAGCGAACGCGACCCATGCGTGCCGAAGCCAGTGGGCACGCGGTCGGTATCGCCTTCGACGATGCTGATCCGCTCGAGCGGAATCTCGAGGCGCGAGGCGATGATCTGCGCGAAACTCGTCTCGTGTCCCTGGCCATGGCTGTGGGTGCCGACGCGGAACTCGACCACCCCGTCGGACCGCGCGATGACCTTGCCCCATTCGGCGGGGGCGCCTCCGGAGACCTGCACATAATTCGCGAAGCCGATCCCGCGCATCATGCCTCTTTGGCGGGCAGCAGCGCGCCGCTGCGCGAAGCCCGCCCAGTCGGCCTTTTCGAGCGCAAGAGTCATGCCGGCGTCGTAATCGCCACTGTCATATTTGGCGCCGGCCATGTTCACATAGGGGAAATCGCCGGGAGCCAGGATGTTACGCCGCCGCAGGGCAACGCGATCGATGCCGGTCTTGGCAGCGGCGAGATCGAGCAGGCGCTCCAGCAGATAGACCGCCTCCGGCTGACCCGCGCCGCGATAGGGCGAGACCGTACCGGTATTGGTGAAGACGACGCCGATGCGCGCATCAAGCGCCGGCACGCGATAAACCCCGGTCTGAACGCGCGGCCCCGCGGAGATCGGCACCAGCGGCCCGGCATGGCCGGGGTAGGCCCCGAGATTTGATAGCGTGCGGACGCGCAAGCCCGCGATGCGGCCCTCACCGTCGAGCGCGAGCGAGGCACGCCAGACGCTGTCGCGCCCATGCGTGTCGGTGAGGAAGCACTCCGAGCGGTCGCTCTGCCACTTTATCGGGCGACCCAGCACGCGCGCGCACCACAGTACGAAAACCAGCTCGGGGAAGCATTGCGAGCGCGTGCCGAAACCGCCGCCCATGTCCGGGCTGATCACGCGCACCTTGTCACGCGGCACGCGGAAGATATGCTCGGCGAGCGTGTCGCGGTTGTTGTTGGGCAGCTGCGTCCCGGCGGTGAGCGTGAATGTTCCGGTGGCTGAATCGAATTCGCCGAGCGCCGCGCGCGGCTCCATTGGCGCGCCGGTAATGCGGCTGTTGACGAGGTCGATCGATAAGACATGCGCCGCACAGGAGAACGCCGCAGCGCACGCGGCCGGGTCGCCGATCTCGATCTCGCAACAGAGATTGCCAGGCGCCTCTGCCCAGAGCTGGGGCGCGCCGGGCAGCACCGCGGCATCAATATCGATGACCGAGGGCAGAGGTTCGTAGGCAATCTCTATCCGCTCAGCCGCGTCGCGCGCCGCCGCCGCAGTCTCGGCGACGACGATGGCGACGGGCTCGCCGACGAACCGCACGCGGTCGGTCGGCAGCAGCTTGTTGGGCGGGCTCACGAGCTCGCCGACGAAGCGTGAGACCGGTCCAAGCGGCGGCTTGCCCGCCGGCGCGATGCCGAGCCCCGCCGCTTCGTAATCTTGGCCCGCATACGCGAGCAGCACGCGCGGTGCGGCGCGCGCGGCCGCTGCGTCGATCGACACGATCCGTGCATGTGCGTGCGGCGAGCGCAGCACGACCAAATAGGCTTGGCCGGGACGATCATGGTCGGCCGTAAAGTGGCCTCGGCCCCGCAGGAGCCGCTCGTCCTCGCTGCGCCTGATCGGCTGGCCTATCAGGTCGGTCACGCTTTCGTTCCCTTGAGGCACAGGGTGAATTCGACGAGGCCCGCGACGCGTTGGCGGATCGGTTCGCGCGCTGGCGCGTCATCAGGCACGCCGCCGGCGTTGAATCTCTTTTGTGCTTCGGCGATGGCGGCCGTCGGAGCGTTGAGCGAAATGAGGTTGAGCGAGCCGCCGACCTGCCCGTCGAAGAGCGGCAAGGTGCGGTCATGGAGCCCGACGGCGCGGCCGATGTCGAGCTTTTGCGTCGCCCGGTCCATTCGCTATTTCGCGGCAGCGCGCGTGCGCCGTGCTCTGGCACGCGGCGCCGCGGTGTTCGTGATGTAGTCGTCGAGCCGCGCGATGATCTGGCGGATCACGCGAGTGAAGATCGCGAGATCGTCCTTTGGAATACCCTTGGTGAAGATCTGGGCGCCGGTCTCGAGCATTTGGACGAGCTCGCGCGCCGCGACCCGCGCCTTGGGCGTGAGATAGAAGCGGTATTTGCGCCGGTCGTCCTTGCTGCGCTCGCGATAGATGAGCCCGTGGCGTTCCATCCGATCGAGATGCTCCGCGACCGTCGATTGTTCCATGTTCGAGCGCTCGACCAGCACCTTCTGAATGACGCCGTCCTCTTCGAGGAGCCAGAGCAGCAACGGGATCTGGCCCGGCCAAGCACCGATGCGGCCCATGCGGATGCGCGCGGCTTTGCCGGTGAGGCGTGCCGCGAGATTGATGAGGGTGGTGACCTCCGCCGCATGGACGAGCGTCGGGACGGTCGGACGCGCGCCGGCACGCCTGCCGGGCCGGGTCGAAACAGAAAATGCCGCGATGCGCGTGCTCTCATCCGTTGCCGCGAGAGGCGTCGCCGGATCCTGCGCCGCCAACGATCGTGACTGCGAGTGAATTGCGTTGGTGGCAGCCATCGGTCTCAGCCAAGGTCCGGGGTCCGAGCGCGACCTCGAACGAGGAAATGGCGCAGTGTTGCCCGGACGGACGGCATTCTTCCTCTCCCATCGAAGTGCGGCGGCGCCGAAGCTACCATCGGGCCTGCCGGTTGACAATTATATCGGCACCGGTATTTTCGGCGGGTGAGCAACTGTCATTTCGGCTCAAGCGGCCACGGGCCGCCAAGCTGCATTTTCGCGGGCCATGGCGTTGAGCGTGACGATGAGCTTTCGCATGACGGCGACGATCGCGACCTTTGGCGGTTTGCCGTTCGCCACGAGCCGTTGCTTGAAGGCCTTCAGGGTCGGATTCCAGATGGCGGCTGCCTGTGCGGCCATGAACAGGACGCGGCGGACGGCGGCCCTTCCGCCGAAGATACAACGCAATCCGCGCATTTTGCCGCTGTCGAAGTCGTACGGGGCGACGCCGACCAAGGCTCCGATCTGGCGATTGGTGAGGCTGCCGAGTTCAGGAAGCATGGCAATCAACGTCGCGGCGAGCACCGGGCCGACCCCGCGCATCGAGCAGAGCAGCTTGTGGCGCTCTGCCATGGCGGGCGTGGCCATGACGGCCTCGGTGATCCGCGCGGCGAGGCGGACTTCATCGGCTTCGAGCTGGCGGATTCGACGGGCCTGCACCCGGCGCAGCTCGGGATCGCGCAGGTGCTCGAGCTGGTTGGTCAGCCGCAGCTTGGCATCGAGAACCTGGCGCCGCGCCGTCACCAGCTCGGCCAGATGCGTCCGGGCGGGATCGTGCCGGATCTCGCGACAGGGAAGGGTCACGACGAACCAGGCGATGGTTCGCGCATCCAACCGATCGTTCTTGGCCAGCACGCCGGCCGCCTTCGCGAACTGGCGGAGCTTCCAGGAATTGACGTTGCGCACCGGCAGGTCCTTGGCGACCAGGGCGCAGATCACGTCACGCTCGTATCCGCCACTGGCTTCGATGCCGATCGCACGCGCCCCGAGCGGGGTCAATCGCCGCACCAACTCGCGCCAGCCAGCCGCGTCATTGCTCACGCTGAAGTATTCTCCGCTCGGCTGCACGGCCACATCCAGCCGCTCCTTCGAGACATCAATGCCAACGCTGGGCGCAAACTGTGCCATCTTCTCCCCCTGCCTTGTGCTGCGGGCTCGACCCACGCAACTGTTCGGGTTACAGAAGAAAACGGCTCGGGCTCCTCGCTCACCCGCGGTTTGCTGCCTTGGTGTACTACGGGCTCCGGGCCGCGCCAGGGGATCGGGTCATGACCCGATCCCCTGGCATCCCCAGACTGACAAATTTCAAAGACACAAGG
>DATNID010000048.1:0-33682 GCA_035604615.1 Allostellaceae bacterium
CGACGAGGGAGACGAGGTCTCCGGTGACGGCTGGGCAGAACTCGACGACGATGGCTCCATCACCGGCGAAATCACCTTCGACAACGGCGATGAAACCACCTATCGCGCTCGGCCATGGTAGGTTCTTCAACAGCCTGCTAGCCCCGCGCGATAGTGTCCTAATTTGACAGCGTGACGCCTAGCTTCGTGAATGCCTGCAATTCCGGGCCGGTCGCGGATGCTGGCGTGAACACCCTTACGGTTATTCCGGGCGCCAGCTTCGCGGCCGCCCATTTAAGACCCTCAGCGGCATTGGGCAACGTGACGTGGCTCAACACACTTTGAACCGCCAGGGCGCGATGAGTTTCCAAGTACCAAGTCGTCCGCATTTGGGTTGCCTTTTAGCGAGAGGTCCGTTCCACCAATTCCTCTCGGGACCATAGCCGATTTTCAACCTCTGCCGCCATCGCTGGCGTCATGCGGATGTTCTTGCGCAGGCGCGCACAGTTATAATGGCCGCGATCACGTCGCCGGTCGAGGCGGTGCGAGCCGCGATTGTCGCGGAGCGCCGGACCAGAGGTGAA
Organism: Allostellaceae bacterium; assembly: GCA_035604615.1. Classification (GTDB taxonomy): domain Bacteria; phylum Pseudomonadota; class Alphaproteobacteria; order ATCC43930; family CGMCC-115725; genus DATJLY01. The sequence goes on from DATNID010000048.1 coordinate 564, forward strand.
ACATGAAAAAGGCTCTTCTCGCAGGGTCGCTGTTAGTGACTTCACCGGTTTGGGGAGCGGCGAGCGGAGGCGATCTTTATGCATCCTGCAACAGCGCGCCGGGAACGGCGGGCGATCAAAATTGCAGTTCATACATTAACGGGTTTGTGAACGGCGTCCTTCTTGACCAGATCGGAAGAGAACAAGGCTATCCGATCTGCATTCCGAATGGTACGAACACGGCCCAAGTTCGAGACGTCGTCAAAAAATTTCTCGAAGCGCACCCCGCAGTCTTGAACGTCGAATCTGGCCCGCTTGTGGCTAGGGCCATCACAGATGCTTTTCCCTGTCCGAAATCGAATTAGGACACTACCCCCCGCGCAAGACTCTCGGCAAAGCCGCCCTTGCCGGTCTATGATGGGCGGCAAGGGAGGAGAGATTGCTCAGTCTCGTGAGGCCGGCACGCCTTGCCGATGCGGAGACCATCGCCCGCATCGAGGTCGACACCTGGCGCACCACCTATGCCGGGATGCTGCCGGACCGGGTGCTGCTCGGCATGTCGGAGCGACGCCAGAGCGCGTCATGGGCGAGCTTCCTGCGCCACCGCCCCGACGACGTACGCATCTCGCACACCCCCAAGGGATCGATCACCGGCTTCGGCAATTGCGGCGCGCAGCGCGACAGCGCGATCGATTTCGCAGGCGAAATCTACACCCTCTACGTCCTGCCCGACGCCCAGGGCGACGGCGCCGGCCGGGCGCTCTTGCTCGCGCTCTTCGCGCGGCTGGTGGCGACCGGCTATGGCTCGGCGCTGGTATGGGTCATCCGCGCCAACCCGGCGCGCTTCTTCTATGAGCGCCTGGGCGGGCGGCAGGTGATGCACCGGCCGATCCGGGTCGGCGGCCAGCCGGTCGACGCCGTCTCCTATGGCTGGCGCGACCTCGCGGCGGCGATCGGCCGGCACGCGCAGAGCGGCGACGGGCTCGCCGAGCGATGACGGACGCGCCCGGCGCACCGCTCTGGGCGCACGAATACTGGGCCAATAAGGGCGAGGTCCGGCTCTATCTATACCGCAAGCGCTTGGGAGCGCCGCGGCCCGGCGAGACCAAGTTGCCGGCGCTGTTCCTGGTCCACGGCTCTTCGCTCTCCGCGCGCACCGGGTTCGATCTGACCGTGCCGGGCGCCGGCGAATACTCGATCATGGACGTGTTCGCGCGCCACGGCTTCGACGTCTGGACCATGGATTTCGAAGGCTATGGCCGCTCCAGCCATACGAGCGGCAATTCCGACATCGCGAGCGGCGTCGCCGACCTGGGCGCCGCGATGGACGTGGTCACGCGCGAGACGGGGCAGGAGAAGGCGAGCTTCATCGGCGAGTCGTCGGGCGCGCTGCGCGCCGGCGCCTTCGCCATGGCGCGGCCCGAGCGCATCGAGCGGCTGGTGTTCGTGGCTTTCACCTATACCGGCAAGGGCTCGCCGACCTTGGCCAAGCGCGCCGAGCAGGTCGAGTTCTTCCGCACCCACAACCGGCGCACCCGCGACCGCGCCATGATCGACAGCATCTTCACCCGCGACAAGCCCGGCACCAGCGATCCGCGCGTGCTCCCGGCCATCGCCGCGGCGGAGCTGCAATGGGGCGACACGGTGCCGACCGGCACTTATCTCGACATGACGGCGAATCTTCCGGTCGTCGATCCGGCCAGGATCATGGCGCCGGTGATGATCGTGCGCGGCGAGTACGACGGCATCGCCACCGACGCCGATCTCCTCGATTTCTACGGCAAGCTGCCGAACCAGGACCGGCAATACGTCGTCATCGCCGGCGCCGCGCACAGCGTCGGGCTCGGCTACAATCGCGCCAAGTTCTGGCACATGGCGTACGCGTTCTTGACCATGCCGGCCGGCCGGCCGCTGTAGCCGAGTGGTGCGGTTCCGGCGCCGGATACCGTTTTCCGGCGTCATTGCGAGGAGGCCCATAGGCCGACGACGCAATCTCCCGGAGATTGCTTCGCTGCGCTCGCAATGACGGCGGAGATGTGGGTTCGCAATGTGAGAGTCGATCGACTAAAGTCGGTCGCGGGAGGAAAAACGATGCACAAAAGCACGATTCTCGGGCTTGCGGCGCTCATCGCGGCGCTCGCGTCCGGCACCAGCCACCACGCGCTCGCCGCGGGCAAGGCGGTGGCGCTCTCCGGCACGGTCAGCTCGGCCCAGGAAGGCGCGATGGAAGGCGTCGTCGTCTCCGCGCGCAAGGCGGGCTCGACCATCGAGGTGAGCGTCGTCTCCGGCAAGGACGGACGCTACAGCTTCCCCGCCGATCATCTTAGTCCCGGGCATTATGCGATCAGTATCCGCGCCGTGGGCTATGACCTCGACGGCATGGGCAGCGCCGATGTCGCGGCCAACGCGCCCGCGACCCAGGACCTGACGCTCAAGAAGACCAAGAACCTCCCGGCTCAGCTCACTAACGCCGAGTGGATGCTGAGCGTGCCGGGCACCGACGCGCAGAAGGCGTCGCTCCTCAACTGCAACGGCTGCCACACGATCGAGCGCGTCATGCGCTCGACCCACACCGCCGACGAATGGATGCCGACCATCCGCCGCATGATGCACTACACGTTCCAGAGCCAGCCCGTGAAGCCAGTGCAGCGCATGGACCCAGCCTGGGGCGGCACGCCGGAGCAGTACCGCGAGCAGGCAACCTATCTCGCCACCATCAATCTCAGCGCGACCGAGGATTGGTCCTATCCGCTGAAGACCATGCCGCGGCCGACGGGGCGCGCGACCCGCGTCATCGTCACCTCCTATGACCTGCCGCGTCCGACCATCGAGCCGCATGACGTGGTGCTCGATAAGAAGGGCGTCGCCTGGTATTCCGATTTCGGCGAGCTGAAATTCGGCCGGCTCGATCCCAAGTCCGGCAAGGTCGCCGAGTACGATATGCCCAACCTCAAGGCCGGCTTTCCCGAGGGCGCGCTCGATCTCGAACGCGATCCCTATAACGGCACCTTCTGGATGGGGATGATGTACCAGCCAGCGCTCGCGAATTTCGACCCGGCGCAGAACAAGTTCGTCAAGTCGCTGCAAATCCCCGAGCCGATGAGCGACAAGGTCACCCAGCTCAACATGCTGGGGCTGAACTACAAGGTCGACGGCAAGATCTGGACCAACAACGCCGGCAACCAGGACATCTACCGCATCGACGTGAAGACCGGTAAATGGGAGACCTTCAAGCCGCTCAAGGAGCTGCCGGGCAAGGGTCCCTATTCGGTCTACGGCATCGCGTCGGACCGGCACAACAATCTCTACTTCACCGAGTTCTCGACCAACTATATCGGCCGGATCGACGCCAAGACGCTCAAGGTCACCTGGTACCAGACCCCGTCGCAGCGCACCCGTCCGCGCCGCATCGAGTTCGACAACCAGGACCGGCTGTGGATCGCCGAGTACGGCGGCAACGCGGTCGGCATGTTCGACACCAAAACCGAGAAGTTCGCCGAGTACAAGCTGCCGACGCCCTTCACCGCGCCCTACTACGCGACGACCGACAAGAATGGCGAGGTGTGGACCGGCGGCATGACCACGGACCGCGTCGTGCGGCTCGATCCCAAGACCGGCACCACGGTCGAATACTTGATGCCGGGCGACACCAACATCCGCCGCGTCTATGTCGACAACTCGACCACGCCGGTGACGTTCTGGACCGGCGCCAACCACACCGCCAAGGTGATCAAGGTGGAACCGCTGGATTGAAGACGGAACGGAGGAACCCATGCGCTGCGCAATGCTCGCCGTCCTGACCGCGTCTCTCGCATTCGTCTTCGCGTCTCCCCACGCCCACGCTGCCGCGCCCGCGCTTCAGGGCCAGGTCAGCTCGGCCGAGGAGGGCGCCATGGAAGGCGTGGTGGTAAGCGCCAAGGAGGACGGCTCGACCGTCACCGTGAGCGTCGTCTCGGACAAGGCGGGCCACTATGCCTTTCCCGCCGACCGGGTCGGGCCGGGCCACTATGCGCTGATGATCCGCGCCGTGGGCTACGACCTCGACGGCGCCGGCACCGCCGACCTCGCCGAGGAGAAGACGGCGACGGTCGACCTCAAGCTCAAGAAGACCAAGAAGCTCGCGTCCCAGCTCACCAACGCCGAATGGCTCGCCAGCATGCCCGGCACCGAGGAGCAGAAGAGCTTCCTGCTCGGCTGCAACGGCTGCCACACTTTCGAGCGCATCGCGCGCTCGACCCACGACGCCAATGAATGGGCCCAAGTCATCACCCGCATGATGGGCTATGCCCCGGTGAGCCAGCCGATCAAGCCGCAGCGCGTCATGGATCCAGAGCGCGCCGGCACCCCCGACATGTACCGCGCGCCGGCGGCCTATCTCGCCACCATCAATCTGAGCGCGGTCGAGCAGTGGGAATACCCGTTGAAGACGCTGCCCCGCCCGTCGGGCCGCGCCACCCATGTCATCGTCACCGAGTACGGCCTGCCGCGGCCCACCACCGAGCCGCACGACGTGCTGGTCGATAAGGACGGCATGGTGTGGTACTCGGATTTCGGCGAGCTCTACATCTCCAAGTTCGACCCCAAGACGCTGAAGCTCACCGAATACCCGGTCAAGCAGTTCAAGCCCGCCCATCCCGTCGGCAATTTGTCGCTGCAGGAGGACAAGCACGGCAATCTGTGGTTCGACATGATGTTCCAGGGCGCGCTGGGCCGGCTCGATCCCAAGACCGGCGACATCAAGTACTACCCGCTAGCGCCCGAATTCGACAATGTCGGCGTGCAGCTGAATTTCGTCGGCTTGAGCTATGACGTCGACAACAAGGTCTGGACCAAGAATGTCGGCAACCAGCACGTCTACCGCGTCGACGTCTCGACCAGCAAATGGGAGGAGTTCGAGCCCCTGAAGACGCTGAGCGGCGGCGGGCGGCATTCGATCTACCAGGTGATCTCGGACTCGCACAACAACCTGTGGATGGCCGAATTCACCGAGGGCCATATCGGCAAGCTCGACGCCCAGACCGGCAAAGCCACCTGGTACGAGGTGCCGACGCCCAACGCGCGGGCGCGGCGCATGACGATCGACGACCAGGACCGCATCCTGTTCACCGAGTACCGCGGCAACAAGGTCGGCATGTTCGACACCAAGGCCGAGAAGTTCACCGAGTGGGCGGCGCCGACGCCGTGGACCGGCCCCTACCGCGCCGTCATGGACAAGAACGGCGAGGTCTGGACCGGCGGCATGAACGCCGACCGGGTGGTGCGCATCGACCCCAAGAGCGGCCAGTCGGTCGAATACTTGATGCCGTCCGACACCAACATGCGCACCGTGTTCATCGACAACACGACGAGCCCGGTGACGTTCTGGACCGGCAGCAACCACGCCGCCGCCCTCGTGAAGGTGGAGCCGCAGGACTGAGCCAAGGGAGGAACCCATGCGCCTTATCGTCCGCGCCGCGCTGACGGCGCCGTTCGCGCTTGCACTGATGGCGCCCTGGGCGGGCGCTCAAACCGCCCTCCAGGGCAAGGTCAGCGCCGCGGGCGAGGGCGTCCTGGAAGGCGTGGTGGTGAGCGCCAAGAAGGACGGCGGCACCATCACGGTGAGCGTCGTCACCGACAAGGACGGGCATTATGCCTTCCCGGCGGGACGGCTCGAGCCCGGCCATTACGCGCTCAAGATCCGCGCCGTCGGCTACGACCTCGACGGCATGCCGGCGGCGGATGTCGCAGCCGCGTCCACCGCAACCGCCGACCTCGCGCTCAAGAAGACGAAGAACCTCACCCAGCAGCTCACCAACGCCGAATGGGAGATGAGCGCGCCCGGCACCGACGAGCAGAAGAGCGTCTTCCTCGGCTGCACCGGCTGCCACACGCTCGAGCGCATCTTCAAATCGACTCATAACGCGGCCGAGTTCGTGCAGGTGATGACGCGCATGGCCGGCTACTCACCGGAGAGCCAGCCAACCCATCCGCAGCGCCGCATCTCCGCGCCCGAGGCCGAGCATCCCGAGCGCTTCCAGAAGCCCGCCGAATATCTCGCCAGCATCAACTTGAGCACCGTCGAGCGCTGGGAATACCCGCTGAAGACCCTGCCGCGACCCACCGGCAAGGCGACCCGCGCGATCGTCACCGAATACGACCTGCCGCGCGCGGAAGCGATGCCGCACGATGTCGTCATGGATCCCGACGGCATGGTCTGGTACACGGATTTCGGCAGCCAGTTCATCGGCGCGCTCGACCCCAAGACCGGCAAGGTCGTGGACTACGCCGTGCCGACCTTGAAGCCCAACTTCCCCAAGGGCCTGCTCGACCTCGAGTTCGACAAGGACAACAACCTGTGGCTCGGCATGATGCTGCAAGCCGGCGTCGCCAAGTTCGACCGCAAGACGCACCAGTTCCAGGTCTTCGCGCTGCCGCCCGCGATCAACGGCGACGGCGCGCAGCAGGCGATGGTGGTGCCCTATCGCGCCAGCGTCGACGGCAAGGTGTGGATGAACAATGTCGGGCTGCACGGGCTCCACCGCCTCGAGCTTGCGTCCGGCACCTTCGACACGATCGAGCCGTTCAAGGAGCTGCCCAAGGACCATTTCCACGACGTCTACGGCATCTTCGCGGATTCGCAGAACAACCTCTACGCCTCGGATTTCGGCGACAACCGCGACGCGCAGATGGTGCGCATCGACGCCAAGACCGGCAAGGTCACGTTCTATCCCATCCCGACCCCCTACGCGCGGCCGCGCCGAGGCCGGATGGACGCGCAGGACCGCCTCATCGTCGCCGAATATCGCGGCGACAAGGTGGCGATGTTCGACACCAAGGCGGAGAAGTTCCAGGAATGGCCCGTCCCCGCCGGCACCTGGCCCTATGACGCCATTGCCGACAAGGACGGCAACATCTGGACCGGCGGCATGAGCACCGACCGCGTCGTGCGCATCGACATGAAGACGGGCGAGACCACCGCCTATCTCCTGCCGCGCGAGACCAATATCCGCCGCGTCATCGTGGACAATTCCACCGAGCCGCCGACCTTCTGGACCGGCGGCCACCACACCGCCTCGATCTTGAAGCTCGAGCCGCTGGACTAGGAGCGCCGCCATGGCCATCGAACGCACCGCGCAGTGCCATTGCGGCGCGCTGCGCGTCATCGCCAGCGGCGATCCCGGTTTCGTCAATCTGTGCCATTGCCAGGCGTGCCAGCGCCGCACCGGCGCGGTGGTGCATTCCGGCGCCTATTACCCCAAGGCCCAGGTGCGCATCGAAGGCGCCAGCAAGGTCTATGTCCGCACCGCCGCCGAGGGCCGCAAGCTGCGCTTCCACTTCTGCCCCGAGTGCGGCAGCAACGTCTACTGGGACGCCGATCTGCGGCCGGACTTCTGGGGCATCGCGGTGGGCGCCTTCGCCGACCCAAATTTCCCCGCCCCGACCGCGTCGGTGTGGGAAGAATCGAAGCACGGCTGGGTCGCCGTCCCGCCCGGCGTCCAGCACTTCCCCCGCGGAAGGCAGTAGCGGTTTGACTCCCTCTCCGCCCCTCTGGGGCGGAGAGGGCAGGGTGAGGTGGGGGTCGACGACAACCCAGAGACGCCGGGTAAGCTGAAGCGCCCCCTCACCCTACTCTCTCCCCCACGTCGTGGGGGCGAGGGAGAGAAAAGGAAGCGGCGCCCCTCACACCACCATGCGCGCGGCGGCCGAGGCGGCGGCGGTTTCGGCAGCGGTTTCGTCGAACAGCTCGGCGAGCTTGTCGAGCATGGCGCCGCCCAACTGCTCGGCATCGACGATGGTGACGGCGCGGCGATAATAGCGCGTCACGTCGTGGCCGATGCCGATGGCGACGAGTTGCACCGGCGAGGTGCGCTCGATCATGCCGATCACCTCGCGCAGATGGCGCTCGAGATAATTGCCGGGATTGACCGAGAGCGTCGAATCGTCGACCGGCGCGCCGTCGGAGATGACCATCAGGATGCGGCGCTGCTCGGTGCGCGCGAGGAGCCGGTTGTGCGCCCACACCAGCGCCTCGCCGTCGATGTTCTCCTTGAGGATGCCCTCGCGCAGCATCAGGCCCAAGGCGCGGCGTGCCCGCCGCCACGGCGCGTCGGCGGGCTTGTAGACGATGTGGCGCAGATCGTTGAGACGGCCGGGATTGGGCGGCTTGCCGGCGGCGATCCAGCGCTCGCGCGACTGGCCCCCTTTCCAGGCGCGCGTGGTGAAGCCGAGGATCTCGACCTTGACGCCGCAGCGCTCGAGCGTGCGGGCGAGGATGTCGGCGCTCATCGCCGCCACCGTGATGGGGCGGCCGCGCATCGAGCCCGAATTGTCTATGAGCAGCGTCACCACCGTGTCGCGGAACTTGGTTTCCTTCTCGCGCTTGTAGGACAGCGGATAGACCGGGTTGGTGACGACGCGCGACAGCCGTGCGGTGTCGAGGATGCCCTCCTCGAGATCGAACTCCCACGAGCGCATCTGCTTGGCCATGAGGCGGCGCTGCAGCCGGTTGGCGAGGCGCGCGATCACGCTCTGCAAATGGGCGAGCTGCTGATCCAGCAGCATGCGCAGCCGGCCCAGCTCGTCGGCGTCGCACAGATCCTCGGCCGACACGACCTCGTCGCATTCGGTGGTGAAGGCGCGATAGATCGAGGGATCGTCGTTGCCGCGGGGATTGCGCGGCAGGACGCCGGGCTTGCCGGGGCGGCTCGGATCGTCGTCGCCCGCGCCCGGCATCAGCTCGCCCTGCACCTCTTCGGCGGCGTCGTCGCCTTCGTCCTTGTCCTCCTCGGGAACGCCGCCCTCGAGCGAGCCCTTGGCGCCCGTGGCCGCGCCCTCGCCGCTCTCGTCCTCGCCCTCGCTGTTGTCGTCGTCGCCCTCGCCCTCGGCGTTCTCGCTGTCGGCCTCATCGGGCTCGCCCAGATCGAGGTCGAGGTCCTTGATGAGCTGGCGCGCGATCTTCGCGTAGGAATCCTGATGCTCGATCTGGCGCGTGAGATCGACGAGGTCGCGGCCGACGCGGCCCTCGAGGAAGGGACGCCACGCGTCGACCACCTGGCGTGCCGCGCGCGGGGGTGCCGCGCCGGTGAGCGCCTCGCGCGTCAGGAGCCGGATCGCCTCGGCCAAGGTCACGTCGTTGCGCTCGATCATGTGCTCGTAGCCCTGGCGGCGATAGCGCTCCTCGAGCATCGCCGCGAGGTTGGTCGCGACCCCGGTCATGCGCCGCGCACCCAGCGCCTCGACCCGGGCCTGCTCGACCCCCTCGAAGATCGCGCGCGCGGTCTCGCCGGCAGGCGCGCGCTTCGCATGGACCGCGGCGTCGTGATATTTGAGCCTGAGCGCCAGGGCGTCGGCCGCGCCCCGCACCGGCGCCGCCTCGCGCTCGCTAAGATCGCGACCCGGCAGCGGCAGGCGCACGCGCGTGCCGGCGGCGCCGGCGGGCTCGGCGCCATAGGTCACGGTCACGTCGTCGCGCTCGGCGATGGCGCGGAGCGTCGCGGCGGTGGAGCGCTTGAAAGCCTCGATCGGCGTGTCGGTTTCGGCCATGGCGTTACATCAGGGTGGCGCGGACCCCGGTCTCCTTCAACTCGGTGCCGAAACAGCGCTGGTAGTATTCGGCCACCGTGGCGCGCTCGACCTCGTCGCACTTGTTGAGGAAGGTGAGGCGGAAGGCGAAGGACACGTCGTTGAAGATGCGCACGTTCTCGGCCCAGGTGATGACCGTGCGCGGCGACATGACGGTGGAGATGTCGCCGTTCATGAAGCCCGAGCGGGTGAGATCGGCGAGCGCCACCATGGCGCGCACCATGCGGCGGCCCTCCTCGTTGTCGTAATGCGGCACCTTGGCGAGGACGATCTCGATCTCGGCGTCGGCCTGCAGGTAGTTGAGCGTCGCGACGATGTTCCAGCGGTCCATCTGACCCTGGTTGATCTGCTGCGTACCGTGATAGAGCCCGGTGGTGTCGCCCAGCCCCACCGTGTTGGTGGTCGAGAACAGGCGGAAATAGGGATGCGGGCGGATGACGCGGTTCTGGTCCAGAAGCGTGAGCTTGCCGTCGACCTCAAGCACGCGCTGGATCACGAACATCACGTCGGGCCGGCCGGCGTCGTACTCGTCGAACACCAGCGCCATCGGATGCTGGATCGCCCACGGCAGCAGCCCCTCGCGGAACTCGGTCACCTGGCGGCCCTCGACCAAAACGATCGCGTCCTTGCCGACCAGATCGATGCGGCTGATATGGCTGTCGAGGTTGATGCGGATGCAGGGCCAATTGAGATGCGCGGCCACCTGCTCGATATGGGTCGACTTGCCGGTGCCGTGATAGCCCTGGATCATGACGCGGCGGTTGTAGGCAAAGCCCGCGAGGATCGCGAGCGTCGTGTCGCGGTCGAAGCGATAGGCCTCGTCGATGTCGGGGACATGCTCGCCGGCCTGCGAGAAGGCCGGCACCTGCATGTCGGAATCGATGCCGAAGGTTTGCCGCACCGACAGCGTGATGTCGGGCCGGTCGAGGGGGAAGAGCGGGGACGCGTTGGAGATATCTGCCGGTGCCATGATCGCTTCGATGGTTGTTGGTGTGAATGGGCTGAGTAGGTCGGGTCCTGGCGCCAGGGGCGTCAGGGGAAATAGCTCGCTTTCAAGGTCGCGTAGGCGAGGTTGACGATCTTGAGCCGTTCCTCGGCCGCCTTGTCGCCACCGTGCACGTCGGGATGGTTGAGCTTGACCAGCTCCTTATAGCGCGCCTTGAGGCCGACCAGGGTAAGCGGCGGCATCAGGTTGAATATAGCGAGCGCCTGGTCCTGCGGCGAGGCCGTGCGGCGGCGGTGCTCGGCGCGGCGCTCGGTGGGCCCGTCGTCGTCGTCGAGGCCGAACATGCCATAGTCGCGGAAGCGCGGCGCATAGCGCATGCCGGCGCGGGTCCCCATCGGCCAGGTCGGCCGCTGCCACACGGTGTCGTTGCGGATCTCGCGCTCGATCTCCTGCGCGCTCATGCCGGCATAGAAATTCCAGGCCGAGTTGTAGGAGCGCACATGCTCGAGGCAGAACCAATGGAACAGATCGAGCGACACGCGCGAGCGCGGGGCGCGGAAATCGCCGGTCCCGGCGCAGCCCGGATGGTCGCACCCCCGCACCGGCGGATCAGACCGCTTCGTCGCTCCATCCTCGATGCGCATACGAACCATCATAGCAGTATGTCGGCTGGCCTTGTGACTGACAAGGCTTGCACAGCGGCCTTGCGCAATGCTTGACCGCGGCGTCCGGTCGCGCCACCTTCGCGGTGCTCATGTCCATGGCCGAACGCATCCGCGCCAAGCTCGAGGCCGGCCTCAAGCCGGCGCGGATCGAGATCATCGACGACTCCCATCGCCACCAGGGCCATGCCGGCGCACGCCCCGGCGGCGAGACCCATTTCCGGGTCGAGATCGTGGCCGCGTCCTTCGCCGGCCTGAGCCGGATCGAGCGGCAGCGTTCGGTCTATGCCCTCCTCGCCGACGAGATGGCCGAGCGGGTCCACGCCCTCCAGCTCGTCACCATGGCCCCGGGCGAAAAAGGCGCCGCCGGTTAGCCTGCAACCCCGCACTACAGCCATCAATTGTAATGTTTGAACAATTATCATGTATTAGTTGTATTTTGAGTGGAATCGGCTACACTTACGAAATGACCTACCATTCGGACTGTCGGTCGGCGACCGAAGCCGGTGCGCACGACCCACACTGCTCCCTCCTCAACCGCAACGTCACGGTCGACGGTCACCGCACCAGCGTGCGGCTCGAGCCGGCGATGTGGGCGGCGCTGCACGAGGTGTGCCGGCGCGAGCATGCCAGCCTGCGCCAGATCGTGACCCACATCGCCCGGATGCGCACGGAATCCACCCTCACCTCGGCCATCCGCGTCTATCTGCTGTGCTATTTCCAGTCCGCCGCAACCGAGACCGGCCATGTCGGCGCCGGCCACGGCGCCGCGCTGCAGCACCTGCGGGCGTGAGCTTCAGCCGCCGTCGTAGGAGGCCGGGTAGAGCTGCTTGACCACGTCCTGCTTGCTCGACCAGCCGTGGCAGGTGTTGATCAGGCGCGGACCGCGCGACGGCCGCGGGGCGGTGGGCTCGCCGCTTTGGCGCCGCAGCCGTTCGCGATAAGGATATATGGTCTGGAAGGCGGTGGTTGCAACCGGCCCCAGCATCTCGACCAGATGGGTGCAGCCCTCGACGCCGCCGAGCAGATCCTTCACCTTGGCGTGAAAGCCGGGCCGGATGCTCAGCCCCTTGAGGCGCGCGAAATTGCCGGTGATGCCGCCGCAGATGGGGAACGGACTGTGATCGGTCACCGCCTCGACGTCGCGGATGACGAGCTCGTCGTCGACGACGAGGCGGAGCCACATCTGGTGCACCGGCGTGCCCGACGCCACCGTGCCGCGGAACTGCGAATCGAAATCGTAGCTCTTGGTGTCGGTGAGATGGCCCTCGATGTCCCACATTCCGTCGGCGCGGCGGAAGCCGTTGCACACGACGTGACGGGTATGAATGGGCTCGCGCGCGGTAGGCGGGGACAGCGGCATGAGGCGCCTCTCGTCCAGTGACGGGCGACCCTCTTTAGACGGCACCTGCCTGCGGTGCCAGCGATTTCGCGGTCTCCGCCACGAGGAAGTCACGTAGCAGACCTTCGGGAATTTCGGGGCTAATGAAGGCGTCGCCGATGTCGCGGGCGAGGATGAGCGTGATCCTGCCGTCCCGCACTTTCTTGTCGTGGCGCATGTGGCGCAGGAGCGCGTCCGCCGCGAAGGGCCGCGCGTTGGCGATCTGGCCGAGCGCGACCGGCAGCCCCACCGCCTGGTAATGGCGGCGCACGCGGTGCGCCGCCTCGGCCGAGCCGATGCCGAGCCGCGCCGAGAGATCGAACGCGAGCCGCATGCCCAGCGCCACCGCCTCGCCGTGCAGCAGCGCGTCGCCGAACCCGGTCTCGGTCTCGAGCGCGTGACCGAAAGTGTGGCCGAAATTGAGCAGCGCGCGCTCGCCCTCCTCGCGCTCGTCGGCGGCGACGACGACGGCCTTGGCGGCGCAGCTCTTGAGTACGGCGACGCGGCGCGCATCGCCGTCGCCCTCGACCAGCGCCGGCCCGTGCACCTCGAGCCATTCGAAGAAGGCGCGGTCGCGAATGAGGCCGTACTTCACCACCTCGGCATAGCCCGCGAGCAGCTCGCGCCGCGGCAAGGTCGCGAGCGTGTCCATGTCCGCGAGCACCAGCACCGGCTGGTGGAACGCGCCCACCAGATTCTTGCCGTGAATCGTGTCGATCGCGGTCTTGCCGCCGACCGAGCTGTCCACCTGCGCCAGGAGCGTGGTCGGAATCTGCACATAGGCCAGGCCGCGCAGCAAAGTCGCGGCGGCGAACCCGGTCAAGTCGCCGACCACGCCGCCGCCCAGCGCCACCAAGGTCGTGCGTCGCTCGATCCCGAAGCCGAGAATATCCTCGGCGAGCTTCTGGAAATGGGCGAAATCCTTGGTCTGCTCGCCGGGCGGCAGCACCACGGACTGATGCGCGATGCCGGCACGGTCGAGCGCGGCCTCCAGACGCTGCAAATGCAGCGCCGCGACGGTCGCGTCGGTCACCACCACGACGCGGGCTTGGCGCAGCACCGGCTGCATCAGCGCGCCCGCCTGATCGATGAGGCCGGAGCCGACCACGATGTCGTAGGCGCGGTCGCCCAGCTCGACGCGCAGGCGCTCGGGCCCGCTCATGACGCGAGCGCCGCGACGCCGAGCCACGACGCGAGCGCCGCGACGATGCTCTCGAGCGTCGCCTCGGGCGGACCCTCGAGTGTGTCGATGACGATGTCCGCCTCGGCGTAGATCGGATGGCGCTCGGCCGCCAGCCGCTCCAGCACCGCGCGGGGATCGCCGCCCTTGAGCAGCGGGCGGTTGTTGCGCCGCGTCACCCGCGCGAGCAGCAGCTCGACATCGGCGCGGAGCCAGACGGTAATCGCACGCTCGCGCATCAGGGCACGAGTCGCGGGGTCCATGAAGGCGCCGCCGCCGGTCGCGAGCACGTGGACCGGCCCTTCGAGCAGCCGGGCGATGACGCGCCGCTCGCCCTCGCGGAAGGCAGCCTCTCCGTGGCGCTCGAAAATCTCCTCCACGGTGGCGCCGGCCGCCGCCTCGATCTCGGCGTCGGCGTCGATGAACGGCACCTTGAGGCGCTGCGCGAGACGCCGGCCGATGCTCGACTTTCCGGCCCCCATGAGGCCGACGAGCGCGACCGTGCGCGGCAGCGAAATGGCGGCCGCGGCGGTCATCGCCACGCCCGCTTGCCCGGTCCCGGCGCGGCCCTGGCGGCGCATCGCGCACGATCCGCGCACGCGTTTGCCCTGGAAAGCCGGCCGGCGCCTCCGATAGACTGCCGCAGATTCGCCATGACGCAACCCTAGCATATCCGCCGGTACCATCGCCAATTGGTCGATGCTCGAGCGGCTTGGCTTCGATTGCGCAGGACCTTGAGTAGCCATGGGAAAGATCGTTCTGATCGGCGTCGGCCTGCTGATGGTGGTGATCGCCGGCGGCATCGGTGTCCTCGCGATGATGGACATCCCGGCACCCAGCGCGCATGTGGAACACGTGCTTCCCGATGCGCGCTTCCCGCACTGAGTCGGCACCGCGACCGATCTCCCTCGGCGCGCTGATCGCAGCCGCGGTCACGGCCGCGCTCCCGGCCGCGGCGCAGTTAGGGCCGCCCGTCTCACTCGTTCCCCGGCCCTCCGCAAGCCGCCCCGCCGCTCCCGCCCCGGCGCAAGCGCCCGCTTCGCCCAAGGTTGCAGCGCCGCGCGGCATCGAGGCCCAGCCGCTCTCGCCGACCGACGCCGCCTGGGCCGGCACGCTCGGCGAGGACCAGGGCGCCTTTCCGGTCAACATGTGGCGCGGCACGCAGCGCTCGCTGGTGGCATCGGCGCTGCCGCTCTTGCAGCCCTCGTCCTCGCCCGCGCTTCAAGACCTGGCGCGGCGGCTGCTCCTGAGCAACGCGGTCTCGCCCGCCGGCCCCGACGCGCCCGACCGGCCGAGCCTCGCCGCGTCGCGGCTCGAGCGGCTGATGGCGCTGGGCGATGTCCAGGGCGCGCTGGCGATGATGGACTCGCTGCCGGCCGATCCCAAGGGCGACGGCATGGACCGCATGCGCGTCGAGCTGCGCTTTGCCGCCAACGACGCGAAGGGCGCGTGCCAGAGCGTTGCGGACGGCATTGCGCACTACAAGAACGCGTGGTGGGATCGCGCGCTCGTCGCCTGCCAGGCGCTCGCCGGCGACGGCGCCAAGGCGGCGCTGGGCCTGAGCCTGCTCAAGGAGCAGAAGGCGCCGGCCGATGCCGCCTTCGACGCCTTGATCGACGCGCTCGGCGGGCGCCCGCGCAAGATCGACAAGCTCGCCGATGCGTCGCCGATGCGGGTCGCGTTGCTCGCCGCGGCAAAGCAGCCCTTGCCGGCGGAGGTGCTGGCCGCGGCCGGGCCGGCGTCGCTCCTGGCCTACGCGTCGAGCGAATCCGTACCGGCCGAACGGCGCCTCGCCGCAGCCGAGCGCGCGGCTCTCCTGGGCGCGCTCGCGCCCGATGCGCTGGGCGCGCTCTACCGGCAGATCCAGTTCAAGCCCGAGGAGCAGACCGCCGCGCTGGCCGAGGGCAAGCTGCCGCAGGACGCCAAGTCCCGGGCCATCCTCTATGACATCGCGCGCTCCGGCGCCTCGACGCAGACGCGCGAGGCGGCGATCGCGGCGCTCTTCGCCGAAGCGAAGAAGCGCGGCGCCTTTCCGCTTGCCGCGCGCCTCATCGCGCCGGCGCTCAGCGAATTCAATCCAGCCGACGGATCGTCTGCCTTCGCGGCCGACGCGGCGCGCGCCTTGCTGGTCACGGGCGCGGCCGATGCGGCGCCGGCCTGGATCGACAGCGCCGACAGCAGGGCGCTGGCGATGCTGAGCAGCCTCGCACTGCCGTCCGGCGGCGAAGGCCAGGACGCCGCGTCGCTGCTGCACGACACGATCGCCGAGCTCGCGAGCCGCAATGCCGGCGCGGCGCCGGCCCAGGCCGATTTGCTGGTGGCGCTCGCCGGCGCGTTGGACCAACCGATCGGCGCGCTCGACTGGTCGCCGCTGATGGCGCCGCCGCACGACGCCAAGATGCCGAGCACGGCGTTGTGGCTCGATCAGCAGCAGGCGATGACGGCGAAGCGGGTCGGCGAGACCGCGCTCACCAGCATCCTGCTCGTCGGCGCGGGCGAGCAACTGTCGCTCGAACCCATCCTGCTGGCCCGCGCCATCGCCGGCCTGCGCGCCATTGGCTGCGAGTCCGACGCGCGCGCGCTCGCCCTCGAGGCGGCCATTGACGCGGGCATCTGAGCGCAAGCGGCGCGCGCCGCCCATCGCATCGCGCCATTGCGAGGCCTTTCTCGAGATGCTCGCGGCCGAGCGCGGCGCGGCCCGGCTCACGCTCGAGGCCTATCGCAATGACCTCGCCGATTGCGCCCGCATCCTCGCCGCCACGGGACAGACGCTCGAGAAAGCGACGACGGAGGATCTGCGCCGCTATTTCGCCGTGCTCGCCCGCGCGCGCATGAAGCCGCGCACCGCGGCGCGGCGCCTCTCCGCGTTGCGTCAGTTCTTCCGTTTTCTCGTGCTCGACGGCGTGCGGCGCGACGATCCGACCGCTGCGCTCGACGGGCCGCGCCTCGGCCGTCCGCTGCCCAAGGTGCTGCGCGAAGACGAGGCCGCGTCGCTCGTCGCAGCTTCGTGCGAATGGCCGGGACCGGAAGGCACGCGGCTGCGCGCCATGATCGAGCTGCTCTACGGCGCTGGCCTGCGCGTCTCGGAGCTGGTGGGGCTGCCGCACGCCGCCGCGCGGCGCGACCCGCGTTTCCTCATCGTGCGCGGCAAGGGCGACAAGGAACGGCTGGTGCCGCTGGGGGAGCCGGCCCGCGCCGCGCTCGCGGACTATCTCGCGGTACGCGCTCATTTCCTCGCCGAGGGCGCGACGTCGCCGTTCCTGTTTCCCTCGCGCGGGCGCACGGGGCATCTGACGCGCGAGCGCTGCGGCCAGCTCGTCAAGGAATTGGCGCTGCGCGCAGGGCTCGACCCGGCGCGCCTCTCGCCGCACGTGCTGCGCCACGCCTTCGCGAGCCATCTCCTCGACCACGGCGCCGATCTGCGCAGCGTGCAGGCGATGCTCGGCCACGCCGACATTGCCACGACGCAGATCTATACCCATGTCGAGCGCGGGCGGCTCGAGCGCCTGGTGGCGGCGCATCATCCGCTGGCGCGCAAGCGCAAGGCCGGCTGAGGATCGCGCGCGATGCGGTATTTCCTCGATTTCGAGAAGCCGCTTGCCGAGCTCGAGGGCAAGATCGAGGAGTTGCGCCATCTCGCCTCGGGCGGCGATCTCAACATCGCCGATGAGGTCGACCGGCTCGAGGCCAAGGCGAGCCGGCTGCTGCGCCAGACCTTCGCCAAGCTCACGCCCTTGCAGAAGGTGCAGCTCGCGCGTCATCCCGACCGCCCGCACGGCACGGCCTATCTCGCCGCGCTGGTCGGCGACTTCACCGCGCTCGCCGGCGACCGCGCCTTCGCCGAGGACCGCGCCATCGTCGGCGGGCTGGGGCGGTTCCGCGGCATCTCGGTGGTGGCGATCGCGCACGAGAAGGGCAGCGACACCGACAGCCGCGTCAAACACAATTTCGGCATGGCGCGCCCCGAGGGCTATCGCAAGGCGCAGCGGCTGATGCGGCTCGCCGAGCGCTTCCGCCTGCCGGTCTTGTGCTTCGTCGACACCGCGGGGGCATATCCCGGCGTCGATGCCGAGGAGCGCGGCCAGGCCGAGGCGATCGCGCGCACCATCGAGACCGGCCTGTCGCTGACCGTGCCGTTCGTCGCCACGGTCATCGGCGAGGGCGGATCGGGCGGCGCCATCGCGCTCGCCGCCGCGGACAGCGTGCTGATGCTCGAAAACGCGACCTATTCGGTGATCTCGCCAGAGGGCTGCGCCTCGATCCTGTGGCGCAGCGCCGACAAGGTCGCCGACGCCGCCGAGGCGCTGCGCTTGACGGCGCACGATCTGCTGCGGCTCGGCGTCATCGACGCGATCGTGCCGGAACCGCTGGGCGGCGCCCATCGCGACCCGGCGGCGGCGATCGCCGCGGCGGGGACTGCGATCGACGCCGCGTTGCGCCCGCTCCTCGGCATCGACGGCGGCGAATTGCGGCGACGGCGGCGCGACAAATTCCTGGCCATGGGAAAGCGCGGCTTGTGACCCTATATCAGCCTCTCCCGTCGAGGCGAGGTGACCCATGACGCCGCAAGAACGAGACCTCATCGTTTCCCTGTTCAGCCGCCTTCAACAGGCGGCGAACCAGCCCACGGACCGCGACGCCGAGGCGCTCATCGGCCAGTGCGTGGCGCAGCAGCCCGACGCGCCCTACCTCCTGGTCCAGACCGTGCTGATCCAGGACATGGCGATGGGCGAGGCGCACAACCGCATCACCGAGCTGGAACGTCAGCTCGCCGAGGCCAAGACAGCCCAGCCGCCGCCGAGCTTTCTTGGCGCCGCGCGCGGCAGCGTGCCCTCCGCCGGCCCGTGGGGCCGGCCCACCGCACCCGCGCCGGGGCCGGGACCTGCGTGGAGCCCGGTCGGCGCGGCTCCCGCGCCGGCCGCGCCGCCTGCCGCTCCAACCATGGCGCCGTTGGCAATGCCGGGCGCGAGCTCGGGCTTCCTGCGCCAGGCGGCCACGACCGCGGCCGGCATCGCCGGCGGCGCGCTGCTGTTCCAGGGGATCAGTTCGCTGTTCGGGCCGCATTACGGCGGCATGCTCTCCGGCGTGCAGCTGCAACCGGGGCTGGGCGAGACCGTGATCAACAACTACTACGACAGCCCGGCGCCATCCGCGCCCGAGACGGAGCAAGCGGATTGGAGCCAGGGTTCCAGCGATCAGGATTTCGCCCAAGCCCAGGATGTGTCGGACCAGGACTACAGTACCGACGACGGCGGCTCGGGCGATGACGGCGGCAGCATCGACGTCTGAGACGCCGCGCCGCGCTCAGGCCGGCGCGCGCACGCTGTAGCCGGCGCCGCGCACGGTGTGCAGCAGCGGGTGATCGAAGCCCTTGTCGATCTTCTGCCGCAATCGGCTCACATGCACGTCGATGACGTTGGTCTGCGGATCGAAGTGATGATCCCACACCTTCTCGAGCAGCATCGTGCGCGTGACGATGTCGCCGGCATGGCGCATCAGGTATTCGAGCAGGCTGAACTCGCGCGGCAGGAGATCGATGGCGCGGCCGGCGCGGGTCACGGTGCGCGCGATCAGGTCCATTTCGAGATCGGCGACGACGAGCCTCGTTTCGGCCGAGCCGCGGCGGGTCAATGCCTCGAGCCGCGCCAGCAGCTCGGAGAAGGCGAACGGCTTGGGCAGGTAATCGTCGCAGCCGGCGCGCAGACCGGTGACACGGTCCTCGACCGCGCCCATCGCGCTCAGCACCAGGACGGGCGTCAGATCGCGCGCCGCGCGCAGCGCCGCGACGATGCTCAGCCCGTCGAACTCGGGCAACATGCGGTCGATGATCATGGCATCGAAGCGGCCCTCGCGCGCGCGCTCGAGCCCCTGGCGGCCCTCGTCCGCAAGGTCGACGCGATGGCCGCTCTCGGTCAGGCCCTTGACCAGATAGGCCGCCGCCTCGCGATCGTCCTCGATGACGAGGATGCGCATCACCCGGCGCCGCCGCCCATCGTGAGCGCCACGAACTGATTGACGCCGTGGCGGTTGATGAGGAAGAGCAGGGACTTCGTGCCGCTCTTCTTCATCGCGTCAAGCTTGGTGGTGACGTCCTTGGTCGAGGTCACCGGCTCCTGATTGATGGCCTGGATAACGTCGCCCGGCGCCAAGCCCAGCTCGGCGAGCGGGCTCTTCTCCGCCACCGACGTGACCACCACGCCCTTCACCGACTTCGGCACGCTCAACTCGCGGCGCAGCTCCGGCGTCAGTGGGGCGAGCTTCATGCCCATGGCGCTCGCCGATTGCGGCTTGGACGCAGGCCCGGGCTCCTCGTTGCGCGCCATTTGTTCCGGGTTCTCGGGCATGGCGGCGATCGCAGCCTCGAGCGTCTGCGCATGCCCGTCGCGCCACACCTCGACCAGGGCCTTCTGCCCCACCGGCGTCTCGGCCACCGCAAGCGGCAGGTCCCGCAGTTTGGCGATGTCGTGCCCGTCGAACCGCACGATCGCGTCGCCCTGCTTGATGCCGACCTTTTCCGCCGGGCCGCCGGGGGTCACGTCGGCGACCAGCGCACCCTGCGCCTTGGGCAGGCCGAGGCTCCGGGCGAGTTCGGGCGTCACTTCCTGGATCTGCACGCCGAGCCAGCCGCGCTGGACCTTGCCGTGGTCCTTGAGCTGATCGATCACGGGCCGGGCCAGGTTAGACGGGATGGCGAAGCCGATCCCGACCGAGCCGCCGTTGGGCGAATAGATCGCCGTGTTGATGCCGATCACCTTGCCGTCGAGCGCGAAGGTCGGGCCGCCGGAATTGCCGCGGTTGATGGCGGCATCGATCTGGAGAAAGTCGTCATAGGGGCCGGAATGGATGTCGCGGCCGCGCGCCGAGATGATGCCCGAGCTGACCGTGCCGCCGAGCCCGAAGGGATTGCCCACGGCGAGCACCCAGTCGCCCACCTGCATCGCTCCGCTGTCGCCCCATTCGACGAAGGGCAGCGGCTTGGGCGCATCGATCTTGATGAGGGCGAGATCGGTCTTGGGATCGCGTCCCACCACTTTGGCCGGATGCTTGGTGTCGTCCTGGAAGATGACGGTGACCTTGTCGGCGTTCTCGACCACGTGGTTGTTGGTGACGACGTCGCCCGACGCGTCGATGATGAAGCCGGAGCCCAGCGCCACGCGCTGGCCGCGCGGCTCCGTCGGCGTGCGCCCGCCGTTGCGGCCCTGCTGCTGGTCGAAGAAGCGGCGCAGGAATTCGTCGAACGGCGATTGTGGCAGGTTGGGCCGCGGCGTCGCGTGGGGCTGGTCCTTGGGCTGGTCGTTGTCGTTGTCGCTGTCCGGATCGTCCTCGTCCTCGTCGGTGGCGGCGCCGGCCTTCATGGTGACCGAGACGTTGACCACCGCCGGCATTACCTTCTTCACCAAGGGCGCCAAGGTCGGCATTTGCACGATGGGAGGCTGGGCCGTCTGCGCCAGCGCCACAGGCGACCATGCCAGCGACAGCGCGGCCGCGGCGGCAAGCGCGCCCAGGCGGAACCGCGGCGCGGCGTCGGCGGGAAGGCAAGCGTGGATCGGGGACAAGGACATGGGCAACCTCTCGACCAAGGGCAGACTGCGCCGCCGCGCGTTACGCGGCGCCGTCCCAGGGATTACATATTTGTCATCCGGCGACGAATTCCAGGGCGGCGTGTCTAGGCTCGCCCGTGGCAATGCTTGAATTTCTTGCCCGAGCCGCACGGGCAGGGCGCGTTGCGCGGCGTGCGGGCCCAAGGCGCGGCGGCGACCGCGGTCGCCGCGGCGGCGCCGTTGCCGCGGGCGGGCTCGCGCACCGGTTCGTCCGGCTCGGCCGGGTCGCGGCGGCTCTCGACCATGCGCGGCAGCGGCGGCGGCGCCAGATCCTCCTCGGCGCGCTGCACCCGGAGCTCGACATGGCACAGCACGCTCGTCACCTGCTCGCGCAGCCGAACCAGCATGTCCTGGAACAGCTGGAACGCCTCGCGCTTGTATTCGTTGAGCGGATCGCGCTGCGCATAGGCGCGCAGATTGATGCCCTGGCGGAGATGGTCGAGCGACAGGAGATGCTCTTTCCAGATCTGGTCGAGGAGCTGCAGCAGCAGCGAGCGCTCGGCCAGGCGCATGATGTCGGCGCCGTAATTGGCAGCCTTCTGCGCCATCTTGGCGTCGGCCGCCTGGATGATGCGCCCGCTCACATCCTCGTCCGAGACGCCTTCCTCCTTGGCCCACTCGGCGACTGGCAGGTCGACATTGAGGATGCTCAGGCCGTCGGCGTGGAGGCCCTCGACGTTCCACTGGTCCGGTAGCGCGTTCGCCGGGATGGTGCGCGCGACGATTCCCTCGATCACCTCGTGGCGCATGTCGACGATGGTGGCGGCGATGTCGGGGGCGCTCATGATCTCGCGCCGCTGCTGATAGACGACCTTGCGCTGATCGTTCATCACGTCGTCGAAGCGCAGCAGGTGCTTGCGGATCTCGTAGTTGCGCGCCTCGACCTTCTGCTGCGCCTTCTCGAGCGCCTTGTTGACCCAAGGATGGATGATGGCCTCGCCCGGCTTCAGGCCGAGCTTGGTCAGCATGCCGTCCATGCGCTCGGACCCGAAGATGCGCATCAGGTCGTCCTCGAGCGAGACGAAGAACTTGGATGCGCCGGGGTCGCCCTGGCGGCCGGAGCGGCCGCGCAACTGGTTGTCGATGCGCCGGCTCTCGTGCCGTTCGCTGCCGATGACGAAGAGTCCGCCGGCCTGGCGCACCTCCTCGTGGGCCTCGTCGATCTCGCGCCGGATCGCGTCGGCGCGGCGCTCGCGCTCGATCAGATCCTCGTTCTCGGCCACGTCCTGGCGCAGGCGCATGTCGAGATTGCCGCCCAGCTGGATGTCGGTGCCGCGGCCGGCCATGTTGGTGGCGATGGTCACCGCGCCGGGCCGGCCGGCCTGGGCAATGATGAAGGCCTCCTGCTCGTGATAGCGCGCGTTCAGCACCTGGTGCGGGATGGCGCGCTTCTTGAGGATGGCGGCGAGCGCCTCGGACTTCTCGATGCTGACCGTGCCCACGAGCACCGGCTGCTTGCGGCCTCGGCACTCGATC
Source organism: Allostellaceae bacterium (assembly GCA_035604615.1). Classification (GTDB taxonomy): domain Bacteria; phylum Pseudomonadota; class Alphaproteobacteria; order ATCC43930; family CGMCC-115725; genus DATJLY01. The sequence goes on from DATNID010000048.1 coordinate 23,350, forward strand.
ACCTGCTCGACGATCGCCTCGTACTTCTCGGCGGCGGTGCGGTAGACCTCGTCGTCGTGGTCGACGCGAATGCAGGGCTCGTTGGTCGGGCACTCGGTGACCTCGAGCTTGTAGATCTCGGAGAATTCGGTCGCCTCGGTCATCGCCGTCCCGGTCATGCCGGCGAGCTTGGGATAGAGGCGGAAATAATTCTGGAACGTGATCGAGGCGAGCGTCTGGTTCTCGTTCTGGATGGTGACGCCTTCCTTGGCCTCCAGCGCCTGGTGCAGCCCCTCGGAATAGCGCCGCCCTTCCATCATGCGGCCGGTGAACTCGTCGATGATGATGACCTTGTCGTCGCGCACGATGTAGTCGGTGTCGCGCGCGAACAGCTTGTGCGCGCGCAGCGCCTGGTTCACGTGATGGGTGAACGAGATGTTGTGGACGTCGTAGAGCGTGCCGGTCTGCATCAGCGCGGCCTCGCGCAGCAGCTCCTCGACCCGCTCGACCCCGGCCTCGGTGAGCGTGACGGTGCGCTGCTTCTCGTCCTTCTCGTAATCCTCGGGCTGAAGCTTCGGCATCAGCTTGTCGACCTGGCGATAGAGCTCCGAGGAATCCTCGGCCGGACCCGAGATGATGAGCGGCGTGCGCGCCTCGTCGATCAGGATCGAGTCGACCTCGTCGACGATCCCGTAGTTGAACGGCCGGTGCGTCATCTCCTCGAGCCGGAACTTCATGTTGTCGCGAAGATAGTCGAAGCCGAACTCGTTGTTGGTGCCATAGGTCACGTCGCAGCGATAGGCGTCGCGGCGCTGGTTGTCGTCGAGCCCATGGACGATGCAGCCGACGGTGAGTCCCAAGAACCGGTAGATCTGCCCCATCCACTCGCTGTCGCGCCGCGCCAGATAGTCGTTCACCGTGACGACGTGGACGCCCAACCCGGACAGCGCGTTCAAATAGACCGGCAAGGTTGCGACCAGGGTCTTGCCCTCGCCGGTCTTCATCTCGGCGATCATGCCGCGATGGAGAACGATGCCGCCCATGAGCTGGACGTCGAAATGGCGCTGGCCGAGGGTGCGCTTCGAGGCCTCGCGCACGGTGGCGAAGGCGTCCGCCAGCAACTCGTCGAGCGGCTCGCCGTCCTGGTGGCGCTTCTTGAGCTCGGCCGTGCGCGCCCGTAGATCGTCGTCAGAGAGCGCGGCCAGCGCCGGCTCGAGCGCATTGATCTCGTCGACCAAGGGGCGCAGGCTCTTGACGTAACGGTCGTTCGCGGAGCCGAACAGTCGCCGGGCTAGGGCGCCGATCATCAATACCTCGAGCGGGGGGCGGGCAGGCGGTGTCCGTCGTTTGCGCGACAGATGAGAGATAGGGTCGCCAACAGAGGCTGTCAATTCACGTTCCCCGGCGACCGGACCGACGACATTGTGTCAAACCCGTGGCGACCGCCGTTCCAGCGACTCGGGGCCGATTTCCGCGACCCTTCGCCGCTTGTTTGCCGCCGTCCGATATGCTTTATGCCCGCCGTGATCCGCCCCCCGGCGGGCGCTCAGTCCGAAGGATGGCCCATGACGCCGCGTGCGTTGATCGGAATTTTTGTCCTGGCGCTCGCCGTCTCGCCGGCGCTGGCCCAGCAGAAGCCCGCGACCCCGGCGCCGAAGAAGGAACAGCCGGCGGCGAAGAAGGAGTCGGCCGCGTCGCAGAAATCCGAAGCGCCGGGCGGCGACCCGGTGGTCGCCCGCGTCAACGGCGTCGCCATCTACCGCTCCGATCTCGAGGCGCTGCGCGCGACCCTGCCGGCACAGGCGCAGCAGGAGGCGCCGGACAAACTTTATCCCAAGCTGCTCGATCAGAGCGTCGCGCTCCAGCTCGTGTCCCAGGCCGCGCGCAAGGAAAAGCTCAACGACGACCCGCGGGTCAAGAAGATGGCGGCGCTCAGCGAGGAGCAGATTCTCCAGGACGCCTATTTCGACGGCATGATGCGCAAGGAGATCACCGAGGCGAAGCTGCACCAGCGCTTCGATCAGCAGGTCAAGTCCGCGGCGCCGCGCGAGGAGGTCCATGCGCGACACATCCTGGTGCCCACCGAGGACGAGGCGAAGGCGCTCATCGACCAGATCAAGAAGGGCGCCGATTTCGCCAAGCTCGCGTCGGAGAAGACGACCGACCCCGCCGGGAAGGCCTCGGGCGGCGATCTCGGCTATTTCGCCGAGACCGACATGGTGCCGGAATTCGCCAAGGTCGCTTTCTCGCTGAAGCCGGGCGAGATTTCCCAGACCCCGGTCAAGACGCAGTTCGGCTGGCACGTGATCAAGGTCGAGGACCGCCGCCAATCGAAGCCGCCGACCTACGAGGAGATCGCACCGCAACTTGCGCGCCAGATGGCGCAAGAGCTTTATGCCCAGAAGGTGAAGCAGATGGCCTCGGTGGCGAAGATCGAGGTGTTCAACCCGGACGGCAGCAAGCCCGCGCCTGTGCCCGCACCGGCAGCCCCGCCCGCCGCCGCGGCCGCGCCGGCCGCGCCGCCGCCATCGACTCCGGCTCCCGTCGCCACCGCGCCGCAGCAGCCCGAGCTGCTGCCGCTCCAGAATGGCACGCCCTCGAGCCCGCCTGCGGCGTCCGGCCCGCCGACGCTGGCGCCGGCGACCCAGAATCTCGGGAAATAGCGGCCCATGCCCGGCGCGGTCTCGCCGCTCGCGCCGGCGGGCTTTCCCGGTCTGCCGCCAATCGCCGGGGTGCGGCTCGGCTCGGCCCGGTGCGGCATCCGCTACCGCGACCGGCGCGATCTCATGGTGGCGGTGCTCGATCCGGGTACCGCGGTCGCCGGCGTCTTCACCCGGTCCCTGACCCCCGGCGCTCCGGTCGATTGGTGCCGCGAGTGCCTGCCGCGCGGCCGGGCCCGCGCCGTGGTCGTCAATTCCGGCAATGCCAACGTGTTCACCGGCCGCGCCGGGCGCGTCACGGTCGCAGCCACGGCCGAGGAAGCCGCGCGCCTCCTCGGCTGCGATGCGCGCGAGGTCTATGTCTCCTCGACCGGCGTCATCGGCGAGGCGCTCGCCGCCGACAAGATCGTGGCCGCGCTCGCCATCGCCTTCGCCGAGGCCGCGCCGGCCAATTGGCGCGACGCCGCCGAGGCGATCATGACCACCGATACCTTCGCCAAGGCCGCGACCGCGAGCGCCGCCATCGACGGCACGCGCGTCACCATCAACGGCATCGCCAAGGGCTCCGGCATGATCGCGCCCGACATGGCGACCATGCTCGCCTATGTGTTCACCGATGCCTCGATCCCGGCACCGGTGCTGCAGGTCCTGCTGCGCAACGCGACCGAGCGCTCGTTCAACTGCATCACCGTCGACGGCGACACCTCGACCAGCGACACGGTGCTGCTGCTGGCGACGGGGAAGGCCGGGCATGCATCGCCCGCGTCGGCGCTTGACAAGCGGCTCATGGATTTCCGGCGCGCGCTCGACCGGGTGATGATCGACCTTGCGCAGCAGATCGTGCGCGACGGCGAGGGCGCCGAGAAGTTCGTCACCATCGCTGTCGCCGGCGCCGCCTCGCACCGCGCCGCGCGCAGGATCGGCCTCGCGGTCGGCAACTCGCCTTTGGTCAAGACGGCGATCGCGGCCGGCGACGCCAATTGGGGCCGCATCGTCATGGCGGTGGGGAAGGCGGGAGAGAAGGCCGATCGCGACCGGCTTTCGATCAGCGTCGGCGGTGTCAGGATCGCCGAGAACGGCGCCCCGGTGGTGGGCTACGACGAGGCGCCGGTGGCGCGCCACATGGCGGGACGTGACATCGCGATCGCCATCGATCTCGGCCTAGGACGCGGCCGCGCCACAGTATGGAGCTGCGATCTGACGCATCGCTACATCGACATCAACGGCAGCTATCGCAGCTAGCGCGCGGCCGGTCACAGCCGGTCGCGGCACCAGCACCACACCTCGATGCCGCGGATATCGAACAGGCGAATACCGTCGGGCCGCTGCCGGTCGCTGACGTTGACGCCGAGCGATTTCAACTGCGACTGGGCTTCGCGCCTGGCGTGATCCAGGTTCGCCGCGGCGATCACGCCGCATTCCGGGGTCTCGTGGAAGCGGGGATGGGACGAGAACCGGACCGTTTCGTATTGGTAGATCATGACCGACTACCCCCTGTTCTAAAAAGGCCGCGTGATGAGGCGAAGCTCATCTTCATGACAAAAAATACGAACCGGTTTCCCTGTCGGATCACAGTGATAGAGGTCACACGGCGGTCCGGAACCCGGCTCGCCCGGCGGCCTAATTTCTGCGCCGTTGATGGCTAATTTTTATTAATTATAAGTCGCGCCCATTTCCGGCAAGCGCATCGGGAAATCGCGTTATTCTGCGCTCCATCGCGGCAAGAGGGGCCGACCGTGGCGGAAATCGACGCACTGTGGACGATCCAGTTCGATGTCGCCGGCGAATGGCGCACCGGCGGCATAGTCATATTCGATGGCGGCAGGGTGTTCGGCGGCGACAGCCACTATTACTACGTCGGCCGCTATCGCGAGCGCGGGACGGCGATCGAGGGCGAGGCGCGCATCGTCCATTACAGCGGCCCGCTTGCCACCGGCTTCGGCAGCAGTCCGGATTTCACCGTGCTGCTCGAAGGGCGGCACAACGGCGAGGTTATCACCGGCCACATCCACAAGCCCGGAAGCGAGACGGCGAAGCTCGCGATCCGCTGCGTGCGCCGCGAGGCGATCCCGCCCGGCACGGCTCATTAATTAATCTGTGTCATCTTTTCGTCGCCTGTAATAGCTTCGCTGGCAACAATCCTGGGGCCGCACCGCCGTGAATTTGCTGAAAATACAGGGCATTCGGTCGGGAACCCGTCGCCCCCTTCGCATTGCGTGCGGCGCGATGGCGCTTGCCATCGGTGCGACGGCGACAGTTGCGGCGGAAACCAAGCCGCTGAATTCGTGGGACAGCCCCGCGAGCGTCGCGGCGACGGTGCATCGGATGGCGCCGAGCTACGGGCTCGATCCGACGCTCGTCACCGCGATCATCCTGGCCGAAAGCAATTTCGAGCCGGGCGCGGTGTCGCGCAAGAACGCAATGGGGCTGATGCAGCTCACCAAGGAGACGGCGGCGCGGTTCGGCGTCTCCGATCCGTTCGACCCGGCCCAGAATCTGCGCGGCGGCATGAGCTATCTGCGCTGGCTGTTCGATCGCTACAAGGGCGACCTTACCCTGACCTTGGCCGCCTACAACGCGGGCGAGGCCGCGGTCGAGCAATATGGCGGCGTCCCGCCCTATGCCGAGACCAAGGCCTATGTCCAGCACGTGCGCCAATATTACAGCGAGGGCGGCGACGCGATACTGGCGCGCCACGCGGCGACGGCGTCGCTGCTGCCGCGGGTCTATCGCGGCATCGTCGAGGAGGGATCGGCGCCGAAGGCGGAAAGCTCCGCCCCGAGCGTCGAGCGCACCCGCTCGGGCGTGCTGATCTTCCGCGGCCCCGGACGGTCCTGAGGCTGAGCGGCGGTGAGCGACCCGCGCGCCGGGCAGCCGCTCGTCGTCGTCTGCGCCGCGCTCGTCGATCCATCAGGCCGCGTGCTTCTGGCGCAGCGGCCGCCCGGCAAGGCAATGGCGGGCCTGTGGGAGTTTCCCGGCGGCAAGATCGACTCGGAAGAGACGCCCGAAGCGGCGCTGGTGCGCGAGCTCGAGGAAGAGCTCGGCATCACGGTCACGCCCGCATCGCTCGCGCCGTTCGCCTTCGCGTCCCACGCCTATGAGACGTTTCACGTGCTGCTGCTGCTCTATCTCTGCCGGCGTTGGGAGGGCGCGATCACGCCGCGCGAGGGACAAAGCGTCGCATGGGTCCCGGTCGAGCGCTTCGCCGACTACGCGATGCCACCCGCCGACGAGCCCCTGGTCGCGCTGCTGCGCGAGCGGCTGCGCTAGCCGGCGAGCGCCTGGGCGATGCGGTCGCTCAACTGCGCCAGGCAATCGCTCATCGCGGCGACGAGATCGGCGGCCTTGATCGAGGCGGAGTGGACAGAGATGCGCTCGAGCCGAACGATGCTGGCTTTCTCGCCGAGGTTGATGGTCCAGCGCGCCTCGAGCATCGCGGTCCCGTCGGGATCCGGATCGAAGCGCGCGATGTCGATGGCGACGGTGGTGTCGGCCCGCGGTGTCACCGCGCTGCCATAGACGGTGATCTGGGTCGCCGGCAGCCGCGTTGACAAATCCTCGAGCAGCACCCGCGTCACCATGTCGTCGAGCCCTTCGGCCCAGCGCTCGAATTCGTTGGTGGCAAGCTCGATGCTGGTGCGGTGGCGGACGATCTGCGGCCGGTCGAGATATTTCGGCACCACCACCGCACGCAGCGCGAATGGCGGGACCGGGCGGGCGACCGGCGTGCCCGGCAGCGGCACGAGCGTATAGAGCAAGGGCGGCGGCGTCTGTGAGCAGCCGGCGAGCGCGGCGAGCGCGAGGACCACGAGCGCGTGGCGCCGGGCAAGAGGCTCCGTCATCGTGGCGCTCCCTTGCCGCGCAGGATTGCGTCGGGATGCTGCTCGACATAGTCGGTCAAAAGCTTCACCGACTTCGCCGTGTCCTGAAGCTGCTTCAGGAGCTCGATCAGCTCGCGCCGGACCTGCGAATCGCCGCCATAGCCGCGCGAGGCAGACGCGAGCAGCTCGTCGAGCTGATGCAGCGACTGATCCGCGTCGGCCAGCGTCTTGTCGAGCGACTTGACCGAAGACCTGAGCTCGGGCGCCTCGGCGAGCGCGCGGAACGACTGCACCAGCGACAGCGCTTGCTGCAGGAGCTGCTCGATCGGCATGTTGTTGACGCGCTCGAGCAGCCCCGCCATGCGGCTCAGAAGATCGGTCGCGGTCAGCGTCAGGCTTTCGAGGTCGGACGGCACGCTCGGCATGACCGGAATCTTGCCTTCGAGCCGGATCTTCGCCGGCGGCGCGCCGGGGAAGAAGTCGAAAGCGACGACGAGCTGCCCGGTGATCAGGCTCGCCGTGCGCAGTTGCGCCCGCAGGCCGCGCGCGACCAGCTCGTTCATCGCCGCCATCACCCGCGCGAGCTCGGACGGCCCATTGCCCTGGACGTCGCCGCGCTGGATGCGCTGCGGCTCGAAATCGATCGTTACGGGGATGCGGACGCTGCCGTCGGTGGGATCGAACTCAAGACGGATATCGGTGACGTTCCCAACCTTGATGCCGCGGAACTCCACGGGCGCGCCGATCTCGAGCCCGTGCACCGAGCCCTCGAAATCGATGATGAAGGGGATGCGCTGCGCGAAGCTCGATTCGAGCACGGTTGCGTGATCGGCGAAGAGATGGAACGCCGTCCCTTCCTTGGCCGGCTCGCCGGTGCGGACTTCGTCGGGCGAATCGAATCCGACGCCGCCGGCGATGACGGCCTGCAGAGATTCGACCTCGAACTTGAAGCCTTGCGCGCCGGCCGAGAAAGTGATGCCGGAATCGTTCCAGAAGCGGCTCCCCGGAAAGACCAGCTTGTCGAAGGGCGAACGCACGAAGGCGTGGATGCGGACGGCGTTGCCGTTGGGGTCGAAATCGTAGCCCAGCACCTCGCCAACATTGATGCTGCGGTAGAAAATCGGCGAGCTGGGCCCGATCGAGCCGAGCCGGTCGGTGGTGAGGATGAACTCGCGCCCCGGCACGTCGGCGGTGATGACCGGCGGCTCCTCGAGCCCGGTGAACTCGCGCGCGGCCGCGCCCACGCCGGGATCCATCTCGAGATAGGCGCCCGAGACCAACGTCTCGAGGCCAGAGAAGCTCGACAGGCTGATGCGCGGCCGCACCACCCAGAAGCGCGTGCCGGCGGTCAGGTGCGGCGTCGCAGCCTTGTTCATGCTGGCGGTGACGACGACATGGGAGAAGTCGGGGCTGAGCTCGATCTTGTCGACCACGCCCAGCTCGACGTCGTTGTGCTTGACCCGCGTCTTGCCCGCCTCCAGCCCCTCGCCGGTGCGGAAGTTGAGCGTGATGGTGGGGCCGCGCTCCGACACCGTGGTGTAGGCGAGCCAGCCGGCGATGATGAAGGCCACGAGCGGAATGGCCCAGATCGGCGACAAGCGGTGCCGCGCGCGCATCACCGGGAGCGCCGGTTGGTCGGCGTGCAACTCGTCGCCGCTCATCGGTTTTCTCCCGCGCTGTCCCACATCAGGCGCGGGTCGAACGCCATCGCCGCGAACATGGTCGTGAGCACGACCGAAGCGAAGGCGAGCGCGCCGATGTCGGGCACCACCGTCGCGATCTTGCCGAGCCGCACCAGCGCCACCAGGATCGACAGCATGAAGATGTCGATCATCGACCAGCGTCCGACCGACTCGATCACGCGGTAGAGCCGGGTGCGGTCGCGCAAGTGCCAATGCGAGCCGCGCTGCGACGTCACCAGCAAGAGGCCGAGCCCGACGATCTTGAGCACCGGCACGGTGATACTGGCGAAGAACACGAGCAGCGCCAGGGGCCACATGCCGGCCTCGACGAGATGCTTGACGCCCGAGAGGATCGTATCGGGCGCGCCGCTGCCGAACGATATGACGGTCATGATCGGATAATAGTTCGCCGGCACGTAGAGGATCGCGGCGGTCACGACGAGCGCCCAGCAGCGCGCGAAGCTGTCCGGCTTGCGGCGATGCAGCCGCGCGTCGCAGCGCGGGCAGCGCGATTGCTCGCCCCCCGCCGCTGCCAGCAGGCCGCACGTGGCGCAGCGCGCCAGCTTTTCGCCCGGGGAAGGCGGCGGCACCAACACCAGCCCCTTGGCCACGACCTCCTCCCACAGCGTGTCGTAATCGAGGATCACGTCCATCGCCGCCATCGCGACCATCAGCGCGGCCAGCGCATAAACCGCGATGCCGAGCGTCACCGTCGCGAGCGCCGCGAGCTTGACGTAGGCGACGAAGATGCCGAGCATGTAGACTTCGACCATCGACCACGGGCTCAACTGGTCGAGCCGGCGCAGCACCGCGACGAGATAGGGCGGCGGCTGCGACATCCTGAGCCCGCCTAGAACGTAGGTGATCGCGCCCAGCTTCAAGGCCGGCGCCGCGATCGTCAGCAGCAGGATGAGGACCGAGAGCGGCCACAATCCCTGTCCGGCGAGCGCCAACGCGCCGCTGGCGAGGCTCGCATTCTCGACGCGTCCTTCCATGCCGAGCGACATGAACGGCATGAAGTTCGCGAGCAGGATCAGAGCGAGCCCGGTGACGGCAAGCGCGAGGCAGGCGTCGAGCGAGCCGTGCGCGCGCAGCAGGCCGCCGCAGCGCCCGCACCGCGCCACATGATGCGGCGCCAGCGCGCCGATGCGGTGGCGCAGGCCGCAATCCTGACACTCGACCAGGAGCCGCTTTCTGTCCGCGGCGCTCGCAATGCCATCGGCCACCTCAGGAGCCCGCGCCCCGTCGCTCATCGGCTGATGGTCTTGAGCCCGGCGACGAGATCGTTGAAATCGAAATAGCCGCGATGGCGCGTATCGATGTTCTCGAAGCGGATGGCATCGACCAGATCGAGCCCGGTGAGGTAGCCCTTGTGGTTCTGATCGGCCGCGTCGAAGAATTCGCGCGACAGGCCCGTCTCCTCGAAGCGCAGGCGCGGGTCCTGCGGGTTCTTGCGGGAGCGGAAATAGAACGCGTCGATCTTGTTGGCCTCGAACTCGACCTTGGTGACCTTGCCGTCATGGTCGGAATCGAGAATGTCGAAAATCTCGTGCGCCTGCTGGGCGGTGTAGGCGGCAGCAGCGCGCGGCGGCAGCGCGACCAAGAGCGCCAACGCGATCGCGGCGACGAGATGCCGCACCGGAAGTTTCGCGAGCGCCGCCATGGCCCCTCCTGCGCGTGTCCTTGCCACCGAGCGACGCCCTATAGCATGGATCGGCGCGCCGACTCTAGGGCTGGTTCGCCGCCTCGGGGGCGCGGAACTGCTTCGACAGCGCGAGGCCCTGGTTGAGGTAGGTCGAGCCGATCGCCGCGCCATAGAGCCGGTCGGGCCGGGCCATCATGCGCTCGTAGCGCAGCCAGCCCACGGTCTGGCCATGCTCGAGCATGAACGGCACCTCGTGCGAGCGCACTTCGAGCACGGCGCGGCTCACGCCGCCCGACATGTCCCAGCCGAAGCCGGGATCGAAGAACCCGGCGTAATGGACGCGGAACTCGCCGACCGCGGTGTCGTAGGCGACCATCTCGGCGGCGTAGTCGGGCGGCACGCGCACCGCCTCGCGGGTGATGAGGATGTAGAACTCGTTGGGGTCGAGCACGATCGAGCGGTGGCGGCGGAACTGAATGGGCTCCCAGAACTCCGCCGGGTCGTAATGGCCGATGCGGTCGACATCGATGCGGTCGGTGTGCTTGC
>DATNID010000049.1:0-114349 GCA_035604615.1 Allostellaceae bacterium
ATCGGCGATCGCGGCCTGGAGCGACGCGGCGAGATCGGCGACGTCGGCGGGATCGAGCGCGCCATCGCTGCCCGCGTGCCGCGCCACGCGCTGCGCCAGCGCGGTCTTGAGACCGGAGAACGAGAAATCGCAGCCCTTCCGCCCCAGCATCGGCCGCGGCAGCGCGAGGCGCGTGGCATCTCCCGCGCGCGCGGCCGCCGCGATCGCCGGGCCGCCAGGATATCCGAGGCCCAGCAGCTTCGCGCCCTTGTCGAAGCATTCGCCGGCGGCGTCGTCGATGGTGGTGCCGAGGCGGCGATAGCGCCCGACGCCCTCGACCAGCAGAAGCTGGCAATGCCCGCCCGACACCAGCAGCAGCAGATAGGGAAACGCCACCTCGTGCTCGAGCCGCACCGACAACGCGTGGCCCTCGAGGTGGTTGACCGCGACGAAGGTCAGGCCGCGCGCCAGCGCGATCGCCTTAGCCTCCATCACGCCGACGATGACGCCGCCGATGAGGCCCGGGCCGCCGGTCACCGCCACCGCGTCGAGCGCGTCGAAGCCGATGCCGGCCTCGTCCATCGCGCGCGCGATCAACCCGTCGAGATGGTCGAGATGCGCGCGCGCCGCGATCTCCGGCACGACGCCGCCATAGGGACGATGCTCGGCAAGCTGCGACAGGACGAGGTCCGAACGGATGCGCGGCGCGGCGTCGCTCACCACCGCGGCCGCCGTCTCGTCGCAACTCGTTTCGATGCCCAGGACCAGCATGGCGCGACTATACTGGGGAGACGGAAATGGCGCTGTATCGGCAACCTGCGGCCTTCGACTGCGCTCAGGCTGAGGAATATCCTTGATGGCATCAAGAAAAGCGCCTCATCCTGAGCGGAGCAAAGCGTAGTCGAAGGACGCACGGGCCGATTTCCAGTCCCATGCGATGGACCTGGGGAGGACCACATGGCGGCAGACATCATCGCCCCGCCCGTGCGCTTTTCGAGCCACGGCGGCGATATCGAAGGAACGCTCTATCGCCCGCGCGACACGGCGGGCCGGTCGCCGGCGCTGGTGCTGTCGCCCGGACGGAGCCGCGACATCGTGGGGCTCGACTGGCTCGGACGCGGCCTCGCCGAGCGCGGCCATGTCGTCCTGGCGCATCGCTACCGCGACGGCGACGTGCGCTACTACGACCGCGACGCCGAGGACATCCAGGTCGCGGTCTCGCTCCTGGCTGCACGCGACGATGTAGACGCTGCGCGCATCGGACTCATCGGCCATTCGCGCGGCGGCATGGGGAGCCTGCTCGCGACGTCCGCCGACCGGCGCGTGCGCGCGACCGTGTGCCTCGCCGGCCCGACCGATCACGTCCGCATGGTGAACGGTCTCAAGGCCTACGCGCCCAGCCGCCACGCCGAGATGATCCATTCGCACGGCGGCAGCCCCGAGGAGGCGCCCGACTATTACCGCGCCATCTCGGCGGTGAACCATGCGGCGGCGATCAAGGTTCCGGTGCTGCTGGTCTATGGCACGCTCGACCTCGTCTGCCCGCACGATCATGGCATATGGATGCGCGACGCGTTGGTGGCCGCCGGCAACGCCCGGTCGCGGCTCGAGGTGATCCCGGGCATGGGGCATTTCTTCGAGCAGGGCTTCGGGCCCTATCTCTTCGACCGCATCGTCGCGCTCGCGGCCGGGTGGTACGCGGAGACGCTGCTCTAGGACAAGGATTCCGCGCCATGAAGTTACGTCTCATCCTCGTGCTCGCTATCGTCATGCTCGCGGGCGGGGCGCGGGCCGAGGGGCCGCCGCCTTTGTCGATCGCGCGGCAAGGCTATCTCTTCGCCGGCGGCACTTACTCGACCGTCGGCGCCAGGACCGTGCTGAGCGGCCAGCTCTATGCGGAATTCCAGATCCCGAGCCGACAGACGCATCCCTTTCCCATCGTCATGGTGCCGGGCGGCGGACAGTCCGGCACCAACTTCACCGGCACGCCCGACGGCCGCGAGGGCTGGGCGGAGTTCTTTCTGCGCTTGGGCTATGCCGTCTATGTGGTCGACCAGCCCGGCCGCGGACGCGGCGCCTACCAGGCGGACCGCTATGGCGAGGCGCGGCCGGTCGATCTCGATTTCGCGCAACAGCGCTTCACCGCGCCCGAGCGGTTCAAGCTGTGGCCGCAGGCGGCGCTGCACACGCAATGGCCGGGCGCGGGCGTGAAGGGCGATCCGGTGTTCGACCAGTTCCTCGCCTCGCAGCTGCCGTCGATCGCGGATTTCGGCTTGCAGCAGGTCTTGAACCGCGACGCGCTGGTGGCGCTGCTCGACAAGATCGGGCCGGCGATCCTGCTGACCCATTCGCAGTCGGGCGCGTTCGGCTGGCCGGTGGCGGATTCGCGGCCCGACCTGGTGAAGGCGATCGTCGCGGTCGAGCCGAGCGGCCCGCCCTTCACCGACATCCAGAACGTGGGACCGCCGGACTGGTTCCGCGACACGGCGGCGAAGGCGGCGCGGCCGTGGGGCGTGACCGCCGATCCGCTGGTCTACGATCCGCCGGCGGCGTCGCCCAACGATCTCGCGGTCACGCAACAGGAGAAGGCCGACGGGCCCGACCTGGTGCGCTGCTGGCTGCAGCAAGAGCCGGCGCGCAAGCTGCCCCACCTCCGCGCCATCCCGGTGCTGGTGGTGACATCGGAAGCCTCATATCACGCGCCCTACGATCATTGCACGGCGAAGTATCTCGCGCAGGCGGGCGTCCCGGTCACCTGGGTCAAGCTCGCCGATGTCGGCATCCGCGGCAACGGTCACATGATGATGCTGGAGAAGAACAACCTGGCGATCGCCGGCGTCATGTCGCGCTGGCTCGCGACCCACCGCCCCGCGCGCGGCAAATAGCGCGCCCGCGCCGCTTCACATGCAGTCGCCGAGCCCCTAGAACCCTGGCATGAAAGCGGTTCTGCGGCTCGGCACGCGCGGCAGTCCCCTGGCGCTGGCGCAGGCCGCGGAAGCGCAGGCGCGGCTCGCGGCTCGCCATCCCGAGCTCGCGGACGCCATCGCGATCGTGCCGATCCGCACCAGCGGCGACCGACCGTCGCAGAAGAGCCTCGCCGAGGAAGGCGGCAAGGGCCTCTTCACCAAGGAGATCGAGGAAGCGCTGCTGTCCGGCGCGATCGACATCGCGGTCCATTCGATGAAGGACATGCCGACGGTGTCGCAGCCGGGCCTGGCGATTTCCTGCTGCCTGCCGCGCGAGGACCCGCGCGACGCCTTCGTTTCAACATCGGCCGGCCGCATCGCCGAGCTCGCGCCGCGCGCCATCGTCGGCACCGCCTCGGTGCGGCGGCGCGCTCAGCTCTTGCACCTGCGCCCGGACCTGGTGGTGGTGCCCTTGCGCGGCAATGTCGGGACCAGGCTGCGCAAGCTCGCGGCGGGCGAGTTCGCGGCGACCTTGCTCGCGGTCGCCGGGTTGAAGCGGCTCGGCCGCGCCGACTGCATCGCGTCGATCGTCGCGCCCGAGGAGATGCTGCCGGCGGCGGGCCAGGGCATCATCGCGCTCGAAACGCGCGCCGACGACGCGAAGGCGCGCGCCTGGCTCGCGGCGATCGACGACGCGGCGACCGCCATTTGCGCCACCGCAGAGCGCGCGCTTCTCGCCGCGCTCGACGGCTCGTGCCAGACGCCGATCGCGGCGCTCGCCACAGTGAAGGACGGAAGGGTCGCGCTCGACGCGATGGTGATCAGCCGGGACGGCGGCGCGCTCTATCGCACGCGGCGCGAGGGCGGCGCGGGCGAGGCGCAGGCGTTGGGCGCCGACGCCGGAGCGGAGCTGCGCGCCCGCGCCGACCCCGACATCTTCGCGTGAAGGCGCTCGTCACCCGGCCGCGGGAGGATGCCGGCGAGCTCGCCGCCGCCCTTGCCGAGCGCGGCATCGAGCCGGTGATCGAGCCGCTGCTGTCGATTCGGTTCGCCGCGGACGGCGCCGCGGTCCTGGCGCCGTTGCTCGCCGGCGCGCAGGCGGTGCTCTTCACCAGCGCCAACGGCGTGCGCGCCTTCGCCGCCGCGACGGATGGGCGCGCGCTGCCGGTCTTCGCCGTCGGCGACGCCACCGCGATGGCGGCGCGCGAGGCCGGTTTCGCCGAGGTCGCGAGCGCGGATGGCGCCGTCGCCGACCTGGCGGACATGGTGCGCCGGCGCCTGAAGTCGGAGGACGGCGCGCTGGTCCATGCCGCGGGCAGCGATGTCGCCGGCGATCTCGCTGCCGCGCTCGGACAGTCCGGGTTCGAGTTGCGCCGCGCCCGGCTCTATGAGGCGGTGGCGGCGGAGCGGTTGAGCGCGGCCACTTCGTCGCAGTTCGCGGCGGGCGAGATCGCGCTCGCGCTCTTTTTCTCTCCCCGCACGGCCGAGACGTTTGTTAGGCTCGCGCGCGAGGCCGGTCTCGAACGCGGCTGCCGCTCTGGCACGGCGATTGCGTTGAGCCCGGCGGTGGCGGATCGGCTCCAGGCGCTGCCGTGGCGGGCGGTGCTGGCGGCGGAAGCGCCGACCACGACGGCGCTCCTTGGCGCGGTCGATCGCGTCCTGGCGGCGGGCGCATCCGGCGGAGGCTCGATGACCGAAGACAGCGCGGCGCCGCAACCGACCAGCGCTCCGCCGCGGCTAGAGACGCAGCCGGCTGCGTCTCGTCCCCCGCGCCGGCGTGGCGTGGGGGCATGGGTGCTGTCGGTATTGATCGTGGCCTTTGCCATGGTGGGAAGCACGCCCTACTGGGCGCCCTCGGTGATGGCGCTCCTGCCGTGGGGCGAAGGCGCCCCGGCGGCGCCGCAACTGGGTGCGCTCGAGAGCCGGCTGAGCGCGGCCGAAACCGCGCGCCGCGCCAGCGATGAGCGCGTGGCGCGGCTCGAGGCACAGATGAAGGCGCAGCAAAATGCGCCGCAAGCCGCACCCGACCCCGCCGCGCTGCGCGCCTTGGGTCAGCGCATCGACGCGCTCGAACGCCGCCCCGAGCCGACGAGCGCGCCACCCCCGGACACGCAGACGCCGCAGGCGCTCCAGGCGCTCCAGGACACGCAGCAGAAGACCGTGGCGCGGCTCGACGCATTCGATGCGCGGCTGAGCCAAGCCGCCACGCTCTCCGCGAGCGATGCGGCCGATCTCAGGCTCCTCGCCGCGCTCGCGGATTTGCGCGCGGCGCTCGCCGCGTCGGTGCCGTTCGAGGCCGAGTTGATGGCGCTCGCGGCGCTGGGCCAGGGCGATGCCGCCATCGCGGACGCGTTGAAGCCGCTCGCCGCCGACGCCGCGACCGGCATCGCCAACACCGCGCTCCTCGGCGAGCGCTTCCGCGCCGAGACCGCGCCCGCCATCCGACGCGCGGCGGCGCCGGCTGCCGCAGCGGACGACGGCAGCTTCGGCGACCGCGTCCTCGCGCGTGTCCTCGGCCTCGTCACCATCCGCCGCATCGGCGATGACGGCACGCCGGTCGCCGCCGCTGTGCGCGGCGCGGGCGCGGCTTTGGACAAGGGCGATCTCGCCGCGGCGATCGCGGCGCTCGGCCCGCTTGATGGCGCGGCGGCGGACGCAGCACGGCCGTGGGTCGCGGCGGCGCAGCACCGGATCGATGCGGAAAAATCGGTCGCCGATTTGTCGCGCCGGATCGCGGGCCGCATGGCGCAGGCCGCGCCGGCGAAAGACAGCCGCTGATGCGCGCGCTGCCGGCGCTGATCGCGATCGCGCTCGTCGTCGCGGCCGCCGTTCTCATCGCCAGCCAGCCGGGCCGCGTTGCCGTTACCTGGCAGGGCTGGGAGATCGAGACCAGCGTCGCCGTGATGGGCCTGGCGGTCGCCTTCGCGGCCCTGGTCATCGCCTTCGTCTTCACCCTGCTGCGTTGGATCGTGCGCGGCCCCGGCGCCTGGGCGCGGGCGCGGCGCGAGCGGCGGCGGCGCGACGGCTATCGCGCGCTGACCCAAGGCATGGTGGCGGTGGCGGCGGGCGACGCCGAGGAAGCACAGAAGCTCGCGCGCAAGGCCGACAGCCTGCTCGCCGAGCCGCCGCTGACGCTGCTGCTGTCGGCGCAGGCGGCACAATTGAGCGGCGATGAAGGCGCCGCGACGCGCTATTTCAACGCCATGCTGGAGCGGCCCGAGACCGAGTTCCTAGGATTGCGCGGCCTGCTCATGCAGGCCCTGCGCGGCGGCGACCAGGCCGGCGCGCTGCGCCTCGCCGAGCGCGCCAAGGCGCTGCGCCCGAAGACGCCGTGGGTGCTGAGCAACCTGCTTGAATTGCAGGCGCGCGCGCGGCGCTGGCAGGCGGCCGAGGCGACGTTGGTGGAGGTGACGCGGCGCAAGGCGCTGCCGCCGCCCGATGCGCGCCATCGCCATGCCGTGGTGCTGCACGAACATGCGAGCGAGGCCGATGCCGAGGGCCGCGCCGGCGAGGCGATGCGGCTCCAATCCAGGGCGCATGCGCTCGAGCCTGCGTTCGCGCCGGTGGCGGTGCGCTATGCCCGCATGCTCGCGCTCCGCGGGCAGCGGCGCAAGGCGCGGCGCGCGCTCGAGGCGGCGTGGCGCGCGGCTCCTCACCCCACGCTCGCCGAGGCCTATGGCGCGCTCTTCGCCGGCGAGCCGATCCTGCAGCGCATGAAGCATCTCGAGCGGCTCGCGTCGTTCCATCCCGGGCATGCCGAAGGCCATATCGCGCTGGCCAATGCGGCGCTCGAGGCGCGGCTCTGGGGCGAGGCGCGGCGCCATCTCGCCGCGGCCCAGGGCGACGGCGCAGGCAACGCGACGCCGCGCGTCTGCCGCCTCATGGCCGATGTCGAGGAGAGCGAGAACGGCGATCACGCGGCGGCGCGGTCGTGGCTGGCGCGCGCGGGCGTAGCGGCGTTGCCCGATCCGGCCTGGGTGTGCGATGCCTGCGGCGTCGAGAGCGTGCAATGGGCGGCGCAATGCCCCGGCTGCGACGGCTTCGCGACCTTGGCATGGCGCGGCTCCGACCGGCCGCCGCCGGCGCGGCGCACGCTCGATGCCGCCGCCTCCGCGCGCCCGCTGCTGCCGACGCAAAGCTAGGGGATCGAATCTGACATTGCGAACCCGCCCCGTCGCCGTCATTGCGAGCTCAGCGAAGCAATCTCCCTCAGGCATTGGCGCAAAGCCCCAGGGAGATTGCTTCGTCGGCCTTTCGGCCTCCTCGCAATGACGGCAGTGAAAATAGCAAGCGACGCGGCGGCGCCGCGGCGCGGGATCGCGGTCATCGCGCTGGTCGCGACCGCGCATTTCTCGAGCCACGTGATGCAGCTCGCAGTGCCGCCGCTGTTCCCGATCCTGCACGCGACGTTCGGCGCGAGCTTCATCGAATTGGGCGTGATCGTGACTCTGTTCTACGGCGCGTCGGGACTGGGACAGGCGACCGCGGGCTTCCTCGTCGACCGCATGGGCGCGGTGCGCGTGCTGGTGGCGGGATTGTCGCTCCTGTCGCTGGCGACCTTGGCGATGGCGTTCGTGCCGGATTATCGCACCATGTTGCCGTTCGCGGTGGCGGCCGGGCTCGGCAACAGCGTGTTCCATCCCGCCGATCTTTCGATCCTCAGCCACCGCGTCGGCGAGCGCATGCTGGGCCGCGCCTTTGCCGCGCACGGGCTGATGGGCTCGCTGGGATATGCCACCGCGCCGGTGCTGGTGGGGACCATCACCGCGTTCTTCGGCTGGCGCGCGGCGCTCGGATCGATCGGGATAGCAGGACTGTGCGTCGCGCTGCTGCTCCAGGCAAGCCGCGCCAAGCTCGCCTATGAGCGCATTCCTGCGCCGCAGAGCACCAGCGAGCCCCGCGCCGGCGGGGCCCGCCAAGCGGGCTCCTATCTCGCCGTCGTCACCGCGCCGGTGGTGCTGCTGGCGTTCGGCTATTTCGTCATCACCGCCTATGGCGGGACCGGCATCCAGACCTTTTCGGTTGCGGCGCTGGGCGCAGGCTATGATTTCTCGCTGACGCAGGCGACGATGACGCTCACGTCCTATCTCGTGGCGGGGGCGTGCGGGATCGTGCTCGGCGGCTTCCTCGCCGACCGCACCACCCGGCACCACCTCGTGGCGATGAGCGGCCTCGGCATCGCCGCCGCGATGATGCTGGTCGTCGCCGTTGTGCCGTCGTGGCCGGAAGCGGTCTTTGCCGCGATGATCACGGCCGGACTGATGAACGGCATGACCGGCCCGTCGCGCGACGTGATCGTGCGCCGCGCCGCCAGCGGCGCGGGCACCGGGAGCGTGTTCGGCTTCGTCTATTCGGGCGGCGATCTCGGCTCGGCGACCGCGCCCTTGCTGTTCGGCGCGCTCGGCGACCATCACGCCTGGCATGGCGTGTTCCTGGTGTGCGCGCTGGCCTATGCGGCGGCGGTGCCGACCGTGCTCCAGGTCGACCGCAGCAACGCAAGCAGGCCGCGCCCGGCTTGACAGCGCGCGGAGCGGCGTGCGCTACTTCGGTATGCGATTTCCCGAAGGAGCGCCGCCATGTCCGAGCCCGTCTGGACCAAATTCCTCACCGCGCGCGACAAGGAGGTATTCCAAGCCGCGGGGTATGGCAGCCGCGCCGGCTGGGGCAAGCGGCCGGCGATCCTCATCATCGACGTGAACTACAATTTCTGCGGCGACAAGCGCGAGCCGATCCTCGAATCGATCAAGCGCTGGCGCAATTCCTGCGGCGAGGACGCGTGGGATGCGCTGCCGGTGCTGAAGCGCGTCATCGACGCCGCCCATGAGCAGGGGTTGCCGGTGATCTACACCACCGGCATCCGCCGACCCGACAATTGGGACAACGGCAGCTGGTCGTGGAAGAACAACCGCGACAAGGAAGCGCCCCGCGTCCTCCACACCAACCAGGACGGCAACGAGATCATGCCGCAGATCGCGCCCGCGCCGCAGGACATCGTCGTGCCCAAGCAGAAGCCGAGCGGGTTCTACGGCACCAACCTGCTGGGCTATCTGACGCTCCTCGGCTGCGACAGCGTCATCGTGTGCGGCACCACGACGAGCGGCTGCGTGCGCGCGACGGTGCTGGATTCCTTCAGCAACAATTATCGCACCACGGTGGTGGAGGACGGCTGCTTCGACCGCTCGCAGGCGAGCCACGCCATCAATCTGTGCGACATGCACGCCAAATACGCCGACGTCGTCGGCGCGGACGAGGCGGTGGAGCACATCAAGAGCCTGCCCAAGGGATTGTTCGAGCTGCCCAGCGGCGAGCGCCAGCTCGGCTGACCGAGGCCGGCGGCGCTTCCCATGCCCGGTTCGGTGCGATAAGGTCGGCGCGTCGTCGCTTCTGGCGCAGGTGCGGTCCATGTTTCCACGAGTTCGGATCATCGCCCTCGTGGCCGTCCTTCTTCTTGCAGCAGGGGGTCCCGTGAGCGCAGCCGATCCGGAGAACACGCTCTTTCTCGACGTGCCCAAGGGCCGCGTCGTCATCGACATGCGGCCCGACCTCGCGCCCAAGACGGTGGCGCGCATCAAGGAGCTGGTCCGGCGCGGCTTCTACGACGGCATCGTCTTCCACCGCGTCATCGCGGGATTCATGGCGCAGACGGGCGATCCGCGCGGCGACGGCACCGGCGGATCGGGCCAGAAGCTCAAGGCCGAGTTCAGCCAGGAGCATCACGTGCGCGGCACCGTCTCGATGGCGCGCTCCTCCGACCCCGACAGCGCCGACAGCCAGTTCTTCATCTGCTTCGCGCCGGCGCCGTTCCTCGACGGCAAGTACACGATCTGGGGTCAGGTCAGCTCGGGCATGGAATTCATCGACGCGATCAAGAAGGGCGATCCCGACCGCAACGGCTCGGTCAACAATCCCGACAAGATCGTCCGCATGCAGGTCGCCGCCGACGCCGACAAGGCCAAGCAATAGCGCAACCGATTCCGGCCCCACCCTTCCTCCGGGAGGGGCGGCGATGACGGGCTGGCTCGCCCCGCTCGCGATCTATCGCGACCCGCGCATGCTCGCGATTCTGTGCATGGGATTCGCGAGCGGGCTGCCGCTCGCCCTCACGGGATCGACACTGTCGATCTGGCTCGTGGAGTCGCATGTCACGCTGACGGCGATCGGTCTTTTCGCCGGCGTCGGCACCGCATACACGCTCAAATTCCTGTGGGCGCCGGCGATCGACCGGATGGCGCTGCCGTTCTTCACGCGCGCGCTGGGGCGGCGGCGCGGCTGGGCCATCGCGATCGAGCTGGCGCTGGCGCTGGCGCTCGTCGCGCTGGGCGCGTGCGATCCGGCGCAAGCGCCGCTTCTCGTGGCGCTCGCGGCCGTCGTGGTGGCGTTCCTGTCGGCCAGCCAGGACATCGTCATCGACGCCTATCGCGTCGAGCTTTTGGCCGACCGCGAGCAGGGCGCGGGCGCGGCGGCGACGCAAGTGGGATACCGCATCGGGATGGTCGCCTCGACCGCGGGCGCGCTCTATTTCGCGGCCTATCTCGGCTGGTTCGTGGCCTACGCGGCGATGGCGGCGCTGCTCCTCATCGGCATGATCGCCGTGGTGATGACGCGCGAGCCGCAAGCGCCCGCGTTGCCGCAAAGCGGCGCGTGGCTCGCCGACGCAGTGGCGGCGCCTTTCGCGGAATTCCTCACCCGCGAGCGGGCCTGGGCGATCCTGGTCTTCGTCGTGCTCTACAAGTTCGGCGACGCGCTGGCCGGCGTGATGTCGAACCCGTTCTACGTCATCCTGGGCTTCACCAAGATCGAGATCGCGAACGTCGCCAAGGTGTTCGGGCTCGCGGCCAGCATCTTCGGCGTGATCGCCGGCGGCGGCGTCGTCTATCGAATGGGCGTGATGCCGGCGCTCTTGGCGTGCGGCATCCTGCAGATGCTGTCCAACCTCATGTACGTGGTGCAGTTGTGGGCCGGGGCGGACGCCGCGGTACTGGCCCTCACCATCGCGGTCGAGAACGTCACCGGCGGCATGAGCTCGGCCGCGTTCGTCGCTTATCTGTCGCGGCTCTGCAACAAGGCCTACACGGCGACGCAATACGCGCTCTTGTCGGCGCTGGCGGCGACGGCGCGCACCGTGCTCGCGTCCTCGGGCGGATGGTTCGCGGACCATCTCGGCTGGGCGCCGTTCTTCCTGTTCGCGACGGCGGCGTGCTTGCCCGGGCTCCTGCTGCTGGCGTGGCTGATGCGCGCGCCGGGGAGGTCAGCCGATCCGCAATAGCTGCGCCCGGTTGCGGTTGAGCCACGAGCGGTGCCGCTCCGCCCCCGGGCAGAGCCGCTCCACGAGGCGCCAGAAGCGCTTGCCGTGGTTCATGTGGATGAGGTGAGCGACCTCGTGCGCGACGACATAGTCGAGCACGTCCTCGGGCGCGAAAATGAGCCGCCACGAGAAGCACAGATTGCCCGTCGCCGAGCAGCTGCCCCAGCGGGTCCGGGTGTCGCGCACGCTGACCCGCACGATCTTGCGCTCGATCGCGTCGGCGATCCGGCGCGCGCGCGCCAGGAGCTCGCCGCGCGCCAACTCGCGCAGATGGTCGCGCACGCGGCGCGCCATGTGTGCGCGGTCGCCGGCGACCAGAATCTCCGCGCCCTCGATCCACACGGCGCCGCGCCCGCGGCTTGACGCCACGTGGCGGATGCGATGCGGTACGCCGAGGATCGGCACCTCGGCGCCGTCGGCGAGCTCGGTCCTGGGCGGCAGCGCCGCAAGCCGGCGCTCGAGCCAGCGGCGATTGGTCTCGAAGAATTCGAGCGCGCGCGGCAGCGAGCTGCGCGGCGGCAGCACGAGATCGACCGCGTCGCCGTGCGGATCGATGCGCAGCGCCATGCGCCGCGCGCGCGGATGCGTGCTGACGCGCACCGGCACCGCGCCGCCCATGAGCGACAACGATGCGAGGTCCATGCGAAGGAGCGATGTCCTGGTCACGGCCCAAGCTTATACGAAGATTGCGCGCGAGCAAGGACGCTGCTGCGGCGGCGCCTCAGTCGGCGGCATCGATGAGATGGACGAACGAGCCCATCACAGTGCCGATCGCGCGGCCGGCTGGCGGCAGCGCCGCGCCGGCGCCATCCTCGATCTCGAACAGCGCCGTGCCAACGCCCTCGTCGCGAATCGCGGCGTAGTGGAACTCGTGGCCGCGAAAGCGCGCACCCTTCTCCCCGAGCGGACCAGCGACGCCGAGCCGCGCCGCGCGATAGCCCAAGTGAAGGCGGCGCTCGGCGAAGCTCGTCTCGAGCGGCAGCAGCCCCGCCATCCCGTGGCGCGCGCCGTGCGCGTCGACGAGACCCGCGCCCAGCGCCATGTAGCCGCCGCATTCGCCATAAATCACCGCGCCGCGCGCAGCCGCGCGCGCGAGGCCGGCGCGGAACCCAGCGGCGGCGGCGAGACGCGCGGCATGGAGCTCCGGATAGCCTCCGGGCAGGAATACCGCGTCGGACGCGCCATCCGGGGCCTCGTCGGCGAGCGGCGAGAAGAACGACAGCGTGGCGCCGCCTGCGCGCCAGGCCTCGAGCATCGCGGGATAGGCGAAGGCGAAGGCACGGTCGCGCGCGACGGCGATGCGCTGACCGAGCGGCTTCAGGGACGGCGCGCGCGCGTCCGATCGCAGGCTCGCTTGTCGCGCCAGGCGCGCGAGGCGGTCGACATCGAGATGGCTTTCGGCCAAGGCCGCGGCGGCGGCGAGGAAGGCTTCGAGCGACTCGTGCTCGCCCGCCTGCACCAGCCCGAGATGGCGCGAGGGCAGCACCAGCTCGCGCGCCCGCGGCAGCGCGCCGAGGAGCGGCACCTCCGGCAGCTCCGAAGCGAGCGCCGCGCCCAGGAGATCGCGATGGCGCGCGCTGCCGACGCGATTGAGAATGACGCCCGCGAGCGATGTGTCGGGACGGTGGCGCGCGAATCCTTTGACGAGGGCGGCGACCGACGCGCCCATGCCCGCCGCGTCGACCACCAGAACGACGGGCCAGCCGAGGAGGCGCGCCAGCGCGGCGGTCGAGCCTTCGCCGCCGGCGCCGATGCCATCGAACAGACCCATCGCACCCTCGCACACGACGAGATCGGCGGTGGCGAGTGCCTTGAGATTGGCGGCGATGGTGGCGCGCCGCATCGCCCAGGCGTCGAGATTGCGGCATTCGCATCCCGATGCCGCGGCGAGAAAGGCGGCGTCGATATAGTCGGGCCCGGCCTTGGCCGCCGCGACGCGCATGCCGCGGCGCCGCAGCGCGCCGATGAGCGCGAGCGCGACCGTGCTCTTGCCGCTGCCCGACGATGGCGCCGCGAGAACGAGGCCGCGCGTCATGTCAGCAATTTGAGCAGATCGGAAAATTCCACCACCTTGCCGACCGCGACGATGGCGGGCGGCTCGATGGCTTCTGCCTTGGCGTCGGCGTCGGCGCGCCCCAAGGTCGTGCGCAGCACGCGCTGCGCCGGCAAGGTCGCCTTGCTGATGATGGCGACGGGCTCGTCTTGCGGGCGGCCGGCGGCGATGAGGCGGGCGGCGATCGCGGCCAGGTGCTTCAAGGCCATGTAGATCACCAAGACCGGCGCGCCGCGGGACAGCGCGTCCCAGTCGATGCCGTCGGGGAGCGCGCCGCCGCTCGCCTGGCCGGTGACGAAGGCGACGGCCGAGTTGGTGTCGCGGTGGGTCGCCGGGATGCCCGCGGCGGCAAGCCCGCCGATCCCGGCGGTGATGCCCGGCACGATGCGGCAGGGAATTGACGCGGCCGCCAGCGCCGCCGCCTCCTCGCCGCCGCGCCCGAACACGAACGGGTCGCCGCCCTTGAGGCGCAGGACGCGCTTCCCTTCGCGCGCGAGGCGGATGAGGCGCAGCGTGATGTCCGGCTGCAACGGCGACTTCTTGCCGCCGCGCTTGCCGGCGTAGTCGAGCGCCGCGCCGGGCCGCGCGAGCGCGAGGATGCGCGCATCCACCAGCGCGTCATAGACGACCACGTCGGCGGATTTGAGGGCGTGGAGCGCGAGCACCGTGATGAGCGCCGGCGCGCCCGGCCCGGCGCCCACCAGCCACACCGATCCCGGCGCGAACTCGGGCAGGTCGAACGCGGCGGGATCGAGCTCCATGGCCCCAGACATAGCACGAAGGCGAGCGGCGTGCGTCCTTCGACTGCGCGCTTCGCGCTCCGCTCAGGATGAGGTAGAACCATCGCCTCATCCTGAGCGGAGCGAAGCGTAGTCGAAGGACGCAGGATGCCAGAGCGGCCGAAAGCGCTGTTGAGGCGGGGTTGGACCACCGGCGCCTGCGCCGCCGCGGCTTCGCGCGCGGCGTTCGAGGCGCTCATCACCGGCACGTTCCCCGATCCGGTCGCGATCGACCTCCCCGGCGGCGCGCATCCCTCTTTCCCGCTCGCGCTCAAGGAAATGCACGACGGGGTCGCGCGCGCCGGCATCGTCAAGGACGCGGGCGACGATCCCGACGTGACCCACGGCGCGCTGGTGATAGCCGAGTTGCGCCGGGCGCCGCGCGGCAGCGGCATCCAGTTCCGCGCCGGTCCCGGAATCGGCACGGTGACCTTGGCGGGACTGGCGCTGCCGGTGGGCGCGCCGGCGATCAATCCGGGACCGCGCGCCATGATCGCGGCCGCGCTCGAGACGCTCGAGCCCGCGCCCGATCTCGACGTGACGCTGTCGATCCCGGGCGGCGAGGCGCTGGCGGCGAAGACGATGAACGGCCGTCTTGGCATCGTCGGCGGCCTGTCGATCCTCGGCACCACCGGCGTCGTCGTGCCCTATTCGTGCTCGGCCTGGATCGCGTCGATCGAGCGCGGCATCGACGTGGCGCGCGCGGCGGGCCTCACGCATATCGCGGCGGCGACGGGCCGCACATCCGAGGCGGGGGTGCGCAAACTTCTCGACCTGCCCGAGTTGGCGCTCATCGACATGGGCGATTTCGTCGGCGGCGTGCTCAAATATTTGCGCCGCCATCCGGTGCCGCGCCTCACGCTCGCGGGCGGCATCGCCAAGATGGCGAAGCTCGCCGAAGGCCATCTCGATCTCCACTCGGCGCGGAGCCGCATCGCCGGCGCGGACCTCGCACGAAGGCTCGAGCGCGCGGGCGCGCCCGACGACGCGATCGCCGCCTGCGCCCATGCCGCGAGCGCGGGCGCGGCGTTCGCGGCGCTCGATCCGCGTTGGACAAGCGCGCTCGCTTCCAGCATCGCCCAAGACGCCTGCGCGGTCGCGCGCGCGCGCTTGGGCGCCGCCATCGCGGTCGATGCCGCGGTGTTCGACCGGCAAGGAGGCCTGCTCGCCCATGAAGGCGCCTAGGCGGCCGACGCTCCTCATCCTCGGCGGCACCGGCGAGGCGGCTGCGCTCGCACGCAATGCCGTCGCGCGCTTCGGCGATGGGCTCCTCGTCGTCACGTCGCTCGCGGGCCGCACCGCGTCGCCGGCGCCATTGCCCGGCGCGGTCAGGAGCGGCGGCTTCGGCGGCGCGGACGGGCTCGCCACATATCTGCGCGAGACTTCGATCGATCTCGTGGTCGATGCGACGCATCCCTTCGCGGCGCAGATCTCGCGCCATGCGCGGCTCGCGTGCGATGCCACGGGCACGGCGCGGATCGCGCTGGTGCGCCCGCCGTGGCGGCGCGAGGGCAGCGACCGCTGGATCGCGGTCCCGGACATGGCGGCGGCCGCGCGCGCGCTGCCCGGGCTGGGGCGGCGGGCACTCTTGACCATCGGCGCGCGCGAGCTTGACGCCTTTGCCGCGTGCGAGGGCGTCGCCTTCGTGGTGCGGCTCATGGAGCAGCCGCGCGCACCCCCGAAGCTGGCGGGCGCTGCGCTGGTGCTGGCGCGGCCGCCTTTCTCGTTGGACGAGGAGCGGCTTCTGCTGCATCGTCACGGGATCGAGATCGTGGTCGCGAAGGCGAGCGGCGGCGCGCGCCCGGCCAAGCTCGACGCCGCGCGCGAAGTGGGCCTTCCTGTGCTGCTGGTGGAGCGTCCGCCGAGCGAGCCCGGCCCCTCGGTCGCGAGCGTGGCCGACACGATCGCTTGGATCGGAACGCAAATCGGCGTGGAGGCGAGGGCATGAGAATGCGCAAGACGACGGCGGCGCTGGCGTTCGGCATGATACTGGCGGGCGGCGGGGCCGCGGCGCAGAACAGCGCCAACGACTGGTACACCGTCGCCATGGCGGCGGCGCGCAACCAGACCGAGCAGGTGCGGACCATGCTGGCCCAGGGCGGGAACGATCCCGATGCGATCGACAGCCAGAGCGGCCGCACCGCGCTCGACTTCGCGGCCTCCTTCGACAACACCGAGATCGCCAAGCTCCTGCTCGATCACGGCGCCCATATCGACGCGCGCGACCGCCAGGGCAACACCGCGCTCCATTGGGCGGCCGAGCGCGGCAGCATCGCGATGGTGCGCTTCCTCATCGCCAACAAGGCGGCGGTCGACGCGGCCAACCGCCAGGGGATCACGCCGATCATGCTGGCGGCCGACCATTTGCAGCCGGCGTCGGTGCGGGCCCTGATCGAGCAAGGCGCCGATCCGCGCAAGCAGGATTACTCCGGCCGCGACGCTTACGGCTGGGCCGCCGGCAAGCCAGCGGTCCTGAAGGTGCTGGATGCGAAGCGGTAGCCGACATTCACCGAAGCGGAATTACGTCATCTAAACTTTATCGCCGTGGCCGCAGGACGTGGTGGTGGTCGGGGGCGTAGAGGCGGCTGTCGCGGAAATCGCTCTGGCCCAACACGCGCCCGACCAGCACCAGCGCGGTGCGGGTGATGCCGGCCGCCTTGGCTTCGTCGCGGATCGTTGCGAGCGTGCCGCGCAGGATGCGCTGATCGGGCCAGCTCGCGCGATGGACGACGGCCGCCGGGCAGTCCGCGCCGTAATGCGGCACGAGATCGCGCACGATGCGCGCCAGGTTGTTGATCGACAGATGGATCACGAGCGTGGCGCCGCTGCGCGCCAGATTGTCGAGTTGCTCGCCCTCCGGCATCGGCGACGCGCGCACCGCGGTGCGGGTGAGGATCACGGTCTGCGCCAGGCCGGGAAGCGTGAGCTCGACGCCGAGCGCCGCCGCCGCCGCCGCGAATGACGGCACGCCCGGCGTCAGATCATAGGAAATGCCGAGCGCGTCGAGGCGGCGCATCTGCTCGGCGACGGCGCCATAGAGCGAGATGTCGCCGGAATGGACACGCGCCACCTCCAATCCCGCCGCGTGCGCGCCGGTCATCTCGGCGATGATCTGGTCGAGCGTGAGCGATGCCGTGTCGACGATTCGCGCGCCCTTGGGCGCCGCCGCCACCACCGCCTCGGGCACGAGCGAGCCGGCATAGAGGCAGACCGGGCAGCGCTCGATGAGCCGGAAGCCGCGCAACGTGATGAGATCGGGCGCGCCGGGACCCGCGCCGATGAAATGGACCGCGGCGCTCACGGCTCGCGCGCGCCAGCGCGGTTGCCGATCGGCCGGAGCCGCGGTTGTTCATCCCTCTCCCCCCGCAACGCGGATGGAGAGGGTTTTGAATTGGTCAGCTGCGATTCGTCCGTCTCCGCTTTTGCGCCGACGGGGTAGCCGCGCGGCGTGTAAAGGCGCAGCGGGGTGCCCGCGATCAGGCGCGTCGCGCTCGAGCCGGCGATCACCAGGGTCAGCATGTCGATCGCTTCGACTTCGACGCGGCCAAGGGTCGTGACCGTCACGCGCTCGCCGCTGCGGCCGAGATTGCGCGCCAGCGCCACGGGCACGCCCTCGCCCCGCGCGCGGCGCAGGATCTCGAGCGCGCGCGCGAGCTGCCACTGGCGCCGGGTCGAACGCGGATTGTAGAGCGCTACAACGAAATCGCCCGCCGCCGCGGCCTCGAGCCGGCGCTCGATCACCGCCCACGGCGTCATGAGGTCGGACAGCGAGATGACGCAGAAATCATGGCCCAGCGGCGCCCCGAGCCGGGCGGCGGCGGCTTGGAGCGCGGAAATTCCCGGCACCACCGCGAGGTCGATGTGCCGCCACGCTTCTTCCGGCGCGCGCTCCAGAAGCTCGAAGACAAGCGCGGCCAGTCCATAGATGCCGGCATCGCCGGACGAGACCAGCGCAACGTTCTGCCCTTGGCCCGCGAGATCGAGCGCGAGCCGAGCGCGGGCGGTTTCGTCGCCGAGCGCGCTTTCGTGGAGAGTCTTCCCCGCGCAAGCCGGCCCGAGGAGATCGAGATAGAGCCGCAACCCGACGATGTCGCTCGCCGCCGCGAGCGCGGCGTCGGCCTCATGCGTGCGCCATTCGTTGGCACCAGGGCCGATGCCGATGATCCGCAACACGCCACGCGCGCGGCCGATCTTGTTCGCATCGAGCGGATGCGGCGCGCGTGCGATGGCGCAAGTGGCGTTGGCCGAGCGCTCTTTCGCCACCACCAGCGCGCCGTCGCGTCCCACGGCGGCGAGCGCCGCGCCCTCGGCCACGCCATAGCAGCCGACGGCGCGGAACACCGTCTCCGACGGATGCGCGAGGCGCGGTGTCTCTTCGAGCAGCGCGGATGCGGAGAAGAACCGCGCCGGCACGCCCAGTCCTTCGCTCAACGCCAGGACCGCCGTCTCGTCCATCTTCAAGTCGAGCGAGGCGACCAACGCGACCGCGCCGGATGCGAGCCCCCGCGACGCGAGGCTGCGCTCGACCAGCGCGCGCAGTTCGTCGGGCTCGCAGCCGCGCGCGCAGCCGACGCCCAGCGCCAGCACCGGCGGATGCAGCACCAGCGCGCGCTCGGCCGCGCCGGGCGCACGGTCGGTGACGCGGATCGCGCGCGGCGCCGAGGCGGCGAATTCGATGCCGCTCGCGCGCAGCCAGTCGCCGTCGCCCGCCTCGATCTCGAGCGCGACCGGGCCGCCGGCGAGAAGCGATGCGGCGATGTCCTTGATCCTCTCCGGATTGGCGATGCGCCAGCCCGGCGGCGGCTCGTCGAGCGCCAAGCCCAGGCGCAGATCGCTGGCGGTGGTGACCGCGGCCGTGCCGCCGGCGAGTGATGCTATGGCGCGCGCCAGCGCATTGCCGCCGCGATGCCCGCCTAGCAGCGGCACCGCGGCCGAGCCGTCCTCGGCCACCGCGACGACCGGCGGCTCGACCCCTTTGTCGGCAAGAAGCGGGGCCACGGCGCGCACCAGAATCCCGGCGGCGCACAATCCGACGATGGGCGTCTCGGCGGCAAAGAGCGCGGCGAGGTGCGGCATGGCTTCGGCGAAATTCACGTCGGCGGCGATGCCGCGCGATGCGGGCGCATGCAGCCTCGCGCCAGGAAGATGCGCGACGATGCGCCGGGCCAGCGCCAATGCGCTCGGCCCCAGCACGACCACCGCCGCGCCGGCGGGCAGGTCGCCGCTCACCGCCACGCCTCGCCGCGGCGATGCAGCAGGATCATCGAGAAATAGGGCACGCTCGCCGGCGCGACGTCGGCGAGCGCCAGCACGCGCTCGCCGGCGAGGCTGGCATGCTCGACATAGCGCGCGCTGCCGTCGAGGCCCAAATGCGCGAGGAGGTCCCGCACCCGCGCGAAATGGCGCCCGACCTTGATGATCGCGGCGGCGTCGGCGAGGCCAAGCCGCGCCGCCAGCGCCGCGTCGTCCAGCATCGCCGGAATGACCGCGAGCGTGTCGGTGTGGGCGGCGAGCGGCCAGCGCGCCGCTGCGGCGACGGCGCCGAGCGAGGACACGCCCGGCACGATCTCGACCTCATGCGCCTCGGCCAGCCGGCCGAAGAGATACATGAACGAGCCGTAGAAGAACGGATCGCCCTGGCACAGCACCGCCACGTCGCGATCCCGCGCCAGCTCGGCGGCGATGGCGGCGGCGGCGGCGTCATAGACCGACGCGGCGGGAAAGCGTGCAGCCTCGATCGGCATGCGGATCGCGATCTCGATCTGTGCCGGGCTGAGCCAGCGTGCGACGATGCGGCGCGCGAAGCTTTGGCCGCCCTCCGGCGCGGGATAGGCCACCACCTGCGCCGCACGCAGCCGCGCCAGCGCCTTGAGCGTGATGAGCTCGGGGTCGCCGGGGCCGACGCCCAATCCGAAGAGGCGCCCGCTCATCCCGGCACGCCGCGATAAAGCGTGATCACCATGCGCTTGCCGTTCGAGTAGTCGAGCCCGGCGATGCGATCGATGATTTGCGCCTCCCAGCCGCGCGCCTGGAGCGCGGTGCGGAACGCCGCGTCGTCGCGGGCCTCGACCAGCGCCACCGCGCCCCGCGCCGAGGTGAGGCGCTGCGCCGCAATCTCGGGCGATGCCAGGAGCGTGCCGGTGCCGAGCAGGAAGACGAGGCTCGGCTCGCTATAGCCGACCGCCGCGACCGCGACGCCCGGCGGCGGGCGATAACGCTCCACGAGGCGCGCCGCGTCGCGGCTGAGCCACAGCGGATCGAGCCGCGGCGCCTCGAGCGCCAACGCCGCCGGCACGGTCAGGAGCGCGAGCAGCACCGCGCGCACGGCCAGGCCCGGCTCGAGCGCGCGCCAGCCCGCGCGCACGGTCGCGCCGCCGTAGAGGAGGACGACAGCTCCCACCACGATCCCCGCCGCGTCCATGCCGCGCCCCAATTCGATGGGTGCGAGGCCGAGCGTCGCGACCACCACCAGGCTCGCCGCGGCCCAGACCGCGCAAGCGCCGCGCCGCGCCCACGCCGCCAGCGCCTCCTGCCCCTCGAGCGCGGCGCGGCCGGCGAAGAGCGCCAGCGCCGGAAACACCGGCAGCAGGTAATGCGGCAGCTTGGTCGGCGTCAGCTCGAGCACGATCCAGAACGGCACCGCCCAGGCGGCGAGAAACCGCGTGACGGGATCGCGCCGCTCGCGCCACGCCAGCGCCGCCGCACCGCCGAGCAGGATCGAGCCGGGCCAGAAAATGACCGCGACCAGCACCAGGTAATAGCCGGGCCACGCGCCGTGCCCTTCCTGCGCACCGAACAGCTTGCCGAGGAAGTCGTGGCCCAGCGCCTCGCTGAAGAACGCGCCGTTGGTAGCGGTGCCGATGCCGACCAGCCACGGCGCCACCAGCGCGGCGAGGAGCGGCACGCCCCACAGCGGCTTCAACCCGCCGAGCCAGCGCCAGTCGCGGTCGGCGATGGCGAGCGAAGCGGCGGTGAGCAGCGAGAGTGCCGGCGCCACCGGCCCCTTGACCAGGATCGCCGCTCCCTGCGCCACCCAGAACAGCAGCGCCCATGCCGGCGAGGCAGCGCCGCCCCGCCGCGCCGCGACATAGATCGCGCCAAGCGCGAATTGCGCCGCGACGCAGGCGAACAGCAAGACCGCGTCGGTCTTGGCGAGATGCGCCTCGATGGTGAGCGCGAGCGAGGAAGCGAGCAGCGCCGCGCCCAGGAGCGCCGCCTCGCGCCCCACCAAACGCGCGCCGAACGCGAAGGTGAGCAGCACCGCGCCCAGCGCGCCCAAGAAGGACGGCACGCGATAGGGCCAGATCGCGCTGCTGCCGGCGTCGCTCAAAGCCGCCACCGACGCGGCCTGGAGCCAGTAGATGCCGGCGGGCTTCTTGTTGCGCGCTTCGTCCTGGAAACGGATGCGGAGATAGTCGCCGCTCTCCAGCATCTGCCGCGTCGCCTGGGCGAAGCGCGCTTCGTCGCGGTCCATCACGGGGAGCGAGGCGAGGCCCGGCAGATAGAGCCCGAGGCACAGCACGAGCAGCAGCCCGTAAGGAATCCAGCCCCGGCTTGCGGCGGCGATCACGGCGCGACGTCCCGGTCTTTGCGAAGCGCCAGCTGCGTCACCGTCAGCAGCGGGCGGAAGGCGCGATAGCCGCCCAGCGCATCGGCGCGCGCGACCGCGATGCGCGTCAGATCGCCGCCGTGACGCGCGGCGATGCGCAGAAGCTGGGCCTCGCCTTCGAGCGTCACCGCGTTGGCGACCAGCCGCCCGCCCGGACGCAATGCATGCCACGCCTCCGCAAAGATCTCGCCGTCGCTCAGGCCGCCGCCCCAGAACACGGCGTCGGGGCGCGGCAGATCGGCGAACGCGGCGGGCGCCGAACCTTCCCGCATTTCGAGATCGGGCACGCCAAGCGCGGCCGCGTTGCGCGCGATGAGCGCCACGCGCGCCGGATCGCGCTCGACCGCAATGACGCGCATCGCCTGCCCCGCGCGCAGCCATTCGATCGCGACCGAGCCGCATCCCGCGCCGATGTCCCACAGCAATTCGCCCGGCAGCGGCGCGAGCGAAGCCAAGGTCGCGGCGCGCACCTCGCGCTTGGTCACCTGCCCGTCATGGTCGAAGGCGTCGTCGGGCAACCCGGCAAGGCGCGAGCGGATGATTGCGCCCGGTCCCGGCCGGCATTCGATGGCGAGGAGATTGAGGTCGGCGACGCGCGCCTCGCCCCAATCCGCGGCGGTGCCGTCGCGTCGTCCCTCGCGCGGGCCGCCCATGTGTTCGAGCACGGTCAGCGCAGAGGGATCCCAGCCCGCCGCGCGCAGAAGCGCGGCCGCGCGCCTGGGCGTGTCGCCGTCGGTGCTGAGCGCGAGGAGGCGCGCACCGGGCGCCAGATGAAGGTGCAAGCTCTCGAGCGGGCGGCCATGCAGCGACAGCGCGACGCAAGATTCGAGCGGCCATTTGAGGCGCGATGCCGCGAGCGCGAAGGCGCCTGGCGCCGGCAGCACGATCATCTCGTCGGGCGCGAAGGCGCGGGCGAGCATGGCGCCAACGCCGTAACACATGGGATCGCCGCTTGCCAGCACCACCACCCGGCGCGCGCGGCGCGCGGCGATGTCGGCGATGCTGGCCTCGATCGGGCTCCTCCACAGGAGACGCTCGGCCCTGCCCTCGGGCACGAGTGCGAGATGGCGCTTGCCGCCGATCAGCGTCTCGGCCGAGGCCACGAGCGCGCGCGCGATAGGCGCGAGCGCGGCCGGCCCGTCCTCGCCCAGCCCCACCACCGCGAGCCAGGCGCTCATCCCTCGTCTCCGAGCGCCAGCGCGTTGACCGAAGCCGCGGCCATGGCGCTGCCGCCGCGCCGCCCTGCCAGCACGACATAAGCGAGGCCGAAAGGATTCTCGGCGAGCGCCGCCTTGGCCTCCGCCGCGCCGACGAATCCGACCGGAAATCCCAGCACCAGCGCGGGCCTGGGCGCGCCCGCGGCAATCGCTTCGAGCAGATGGAAGAGCGCGGTCGGCGCATTGCCGATGGCGACGACCGATCCTTCGAGATGCGGCCGCCACAACTCGACCGCGGCGGCCGAGCGCGTGGTGCCGAGCTCGCGCGCGAGGCCGGGCACGCGCGGATCGGCGATGGTGGCGATGACGCGGTTGCCGGCGGGCAGAAAATGCTCGGCTATTCCCGCCGCCACCATGCGCGCATCGACCAGGATCGCCGCGCCCGCCGCAAGCGCCGCGCGACCGCGCGCGACCGCGCCGGGCGAAGATTCGAGATCGGCGATGATACTGGCATCACCCGCCGCGTGCGCAACGCGCAGCGCCAGCGCGCGCAACTCCGGGGCCACGCGCGACAAATCCGCCTCGCGCGCCACTTGCGCGAAGGAGGCGCGGCGGATGGCGTCGCCGTCGCGCAGATATGTGTAGCGCGTCGCCTCAATCGTCATGGTGGTGATGGCGGTGCGCGCGGTCGGCGTCGGTGCCGATGCCGCGGACATGATGATGGTGCGCCGCCTGCGGCGCCCCGGCCGCGCTTTCGTAGCCGACGATCCGGGCCCGGTACTTGCACAGCCGGCAGTTCATCGCCGGCTCGCCGTCCTCGATCTCGCGCGCGCGCTCGACGAAGCAGTCGAGCACCAGCGGATGGTCATGGAGATAGGGCGCCTTGACGATGTCGCATTCGGGATGGTGGTCGGCGGCGACGCGGTCGGCGGCGTCGTAGATGCGCTTCACCAAGACGCCGGTGAAAAGGAAATAGGGGAAGACGACGATGCGCGCGAAGCCCAGGCGCAGCACGCGGCGCAAACCCGGCTCGACCAGCGGCATTGCGACGCCGCTGAAGGCCGCCTCGGCCCAGCCGAATCCCATGCCCTCGCCCAGGAGGCGCGCCACCTTGGCGATGTTGGAATTGGCGTCGGGATCGTTGGTGCCGCGGCCCACCACCATGAGCAGCGTGTCGGCGCGGGGAATTTCGCGCGCGGCGCCGCGCTCGGCCGCTTCGATGCGGTCGGCGGCGGCTTCGATCAGCTTGGGCTCGATCGCCAGCTCGCGCCCGAAACGCAGCTCGAGCGACGGATGCTCGGCGGCGAAGCTGTTCAATTCCCACGGCAGGTCGTTCTTGACGTGGCTCGCGGCGAACAGCATCCCCGGCACCGCGAGGATGCGCCGCGCGCCGCGCGCCATCAGTGCCTCGAGCCCGGCGCGGATGACGGGACGCGCGAATTCGAGGAAGCCCGTTTCGATGTCGGAGTCCGGCAGGCGCGCGCGCAGGCCCGCCGCGAGCCCCTCGAACTCCGCCACCGCCTGGGCATCGCGGCTGCCGTGTCCGCACAGCATCACTCCGGTCTTCACGCGTTCCTCCTGCTGCCGTTGCGGTTGACGCGCGCCGTGGCCGCGCCCGATGCTCGCGTATCATGCTGTTCGCGGTGCGCGCGTCCGATCCTCTGCTGGTGCTGCTCGTGGCGCTGGCGCTCGATCTGTTGATGGGCGAGATGCCGGCGGTGTGGCGCATCGTGCCGCACCCGGTGATGTGGGTCGGCAATTCGATCGCGTGGCTCGACCGGCGCCTCAACCGCGCGCAGCGCAGCGACGCTGTGCGGCGCGCGCGCGGCATATTGTGCGTCGCGGCGTTGACGCTCGCGGCGGCGGCTTCGGGCTTCGTGCTTCACCGGGCGCTCGGCGTGCCGCGCTTCGGCTGGGTGATCGAGGCGCTGGTGGTGGCGATCCTCTTGGCGCAGAAGAGCCTGTTCGATCACGTGGCGCGGGTCGGCGAGGCGTTGCAGCACAAGGGGCTGCTCGGGGGACGCGAGGCGGTCAAGCACATCGTCGGCCGCGATCCCGACAGTCTCGACGAGCACGGCGTCGCGCGCGCGGCGATCGAATCGCTGGCGGAGAACCTCAACGACGGCGTGGTCGCGCCGGTGCTGTGGTACGCGGTGCTGGGCCTGCCCGGGTTGTTTTTCTACAAGACCGCCAACACGCTCGACAGCATGATCGGCCACCGCTCGCCGCGGCATCTGCAGTTCGGCTGGGCCGCGGCGCGGCTCGACGACGTACTGAACTTGGTGCCCGCGCGGCTGACGGCGCTGCTGCTGAGCGTCGCCGCGCTGGCCCTGCCGCAGGCGAGCGCGCGCAATGCCGTCACCACCATGTTGCGCGACGGAAGCAAGCACCGCTCGCCCAATGCCGGCTGGCCCGAGGCGGCGGCGGCGGGCGCGCTGGGCTTGGCGCTCGGCGGCCCCAAGCGCTATGGCGGCGCGCTGGTCGCGGACCCATGGCTCGGCCAAGGCCGCGCGCGCGCCACGCCCAACGACGTGACGCTGGCCCTGCGGCTCTATCTGGTCGCCTGCCTGGTGCAGGCGGCGCTGGTGCTGACGGCTTTCGCGGCGCTGCGCTTCGCGTGAGGCTCTAGCGCGCACGGGCGATCTCCAGGAGGCGCCCAACGTCGAGCGCGGCTTCGAGGTGTTGGGCGAGCGCGTCGAGCGCGCCCTCGATCCGCGCTTCCCAATGGAGCGAAAGATCGCCCGCGCCGCCGAGCGCCGCGAGAAAGGCGCGGCGGAAAGAGTCGCTGGCGAAGAGGCCATGGAGATTGCAGCCGGCGACGCGGCCGTCGTTCGAGACCGCGCCATCGTCGCCGTGGCCAAGGCGCAGCATCGGCCGCGCGGCGCCGGTCGTGCGACCGAGATGCATCTCGTAGCCGGAGACGGGCGCGCCGCTCGCGATGTCGCTGCCCTCGGCGGTGCGCAGTATCTTCTCGCCCGCGAGCACGGTCTCGGTTTCGAGGAGACCGAGGCCGGCGCTGGTTCCAGGCGGCCCTTCGCTGCCGTCGGGATCGGCGATCGTGCGGCCGAGCATCTGGTAACCGCCGCAGATGCCGAGCACGGCGCCGCCCTTTCGCGCATGGGCGAGAATGTCGATGTCCCAGCCCTCGCGCCGCAGCGCCGCGAGATCGGCGCGCGTCGCCTTGGAGCCGGGCAGCAGCACGAGATCGCATTCCGGCAGCTTCCGGCCCGGCGCGACGAGTTCGAGCGCCACGCCGGGCTCGGCCACGAGCGGATCGAGATCGTCGAAATTCGCGATCCTCGGCAGGCGCGGCACGACGATGCGGATGGCACCGTCGCGCGCAACCGGGGGCACGATTCGCTCCAGCGCCAGCGAATCCTCGGCTGGAAGATCGCGCGCGCGCACGAACCACGGCACGATGCCGAGGCAAGGGAGACCGGTGCGCGCCGCGACCGCGTCGATCGCGCCGTCGAAGAGCCGTACATCGCCGCGGAACTTGTTGACGATGTAGCCGCGGAGCAGCGCGCGCTCTCCCGCTTCGAGCAACGCATGCGTACCGACGAGCGACGCGATCACGCCGCCGCGGTCGATGTCGCCGACTAGCACCACAGGCACGCGTGCCGCCACCGCGAAGCCCATGTTGGCGATATCGTATTCCCGCAGATTGATCTCGGCGGCGCTGCCGGCGCCCTCGACCAGCACGATGTCGGCCTCGCGCGACAGATCCTCGAAGCAGCGCAGCACGCGCGGCATGAGATCGCGCTTCATCGCGTGGTAGTCCGCTGCCGACGCGGCGCCGGCAACGCGGCCCTCGAGGACGAGCTGCGCGCCGCCGTCCGTCTGCGGCTTCAGCAGCACCGGGTTCATCGCCGCGCGCGGGGCGGCGAAGCAGGCCCGCGCCTGGAGCGCCTGGGCGCGGCCGATCTCGCCGCCGTCCTCGGTTACGGCGGCGTTGTTCGACATGTTCTGCGGCTTGAATGGCAGCACCTCGAGGCCGCGCCGCGTCAACGCGCGCGCGAGCCCGGCGACGATCGTGGACTTGCCGACGTCGGAGCCGGTGCCCTGGATCATGAGGGCGGCGCGCGCCATCAGAACTCGATGCCGCGCTGCGCCTTGACGCCGGCGCGGAACGGATGCTTGACCAAGGTCATCTCGGTGACGAGGTCGGCGATCTCGATCAGCTCCGGCTTGGCGTTGCGGCCGGTGACGACGACGTGGAGATCGCGCGGCTTGGCGCGCAACGCCGCGATCACCTCGTCCAAGGGCAGGTAATCATAGCGCAGCACGATGTTGAGCTCGTCGAGCAGAACCAGGCGGTAGCCCGGATCGGCGATCATCGCCTTGGCCGCGGCCCACGCGGCGCGGGCGGCGGCAATGTCGCGGGCGCGGTCCTGCGTCTCCCAGGTGAAGCCCTCGCCCATGGCGCGGCAGGTGACGAGGTCGCCGAAGCCGGCGAGCAGCTTGCGCTCGCCCGTCTCCCACGCGCCCTTGACGAACTGCACCACGCCCACGCGCATGCCGTGGCCGAGGCAGCGCATCACCATGCCGAAAGCGGCGGTCGACTTGCCCTTGCCTGCGCCGGTATGGACGATGAGCAGCCCGCGCTCGACCGTCTTGCCCGCCAGCATCTTGTCGCGCGCCGCCTTGCGCTTCGCCATCCTCTCGGCGTGGCGCGCGTTGGTCTCGGCCTCGGTCAGGGCATCATCGCTCATGGTCGAAGCCCCTCGCCCAGTCCATTGCGCCGCGGCCGCCACAAGCCACGCTCGATCGCCTCATTGAGCCGCGCCTTGATTTCGGCCAGCGCCGCCGGATTGTGGCGCTCGAGGAATTCGCGCAGCTCGGGCGCCTCGACGTATGCCTCATAGACCATGTCGAAATGCCGGTCGCTCACGGCGTGCGCTGTGGCCGCGAAGGCGAAGAGGTAATCGACCGTCGCGGCCAGCTCGAACCCGCCCTTGTAGCCGTGGCGCATCACGCCCGCGATCCATTTGGGATTGACCACGCGCGCCCGCACCACGCGGCCGACTTCCTCGGCCAGGGTGCGGATGCGCGGCGTCTCGGGCCGCGAATGGTCGTTGTGATAGACGACCGGATTGGCGCCGGTAAGGTGGCGCACGGTGGCCGCGAGGCCGCCCTCGAACTGGTAGTAGTCGTCGCTGTCGAGGATGTCGTGCTCGCGGTTGTCCTGGTTGTGCAGCACCGCCTCGACCGCGCCGAGCCGCGCGCGGAACAGCCCCTCCTCGTGCGCGCCCTGGGCGCCGCCGCCATAGGCATAGCTGCCCCAGGCGAGATAGGCGGCAGCAAGATCGCCGTCGCCGTCCCAGCAGCGCTCGTCGATCAGCGCCTGCAGCCCCGCGCCATAGGCGCCCGGCCTGGAGCCGAACACGCGATGGCCGGCGCGCCGCGCGGCCTCTTCGGGTGCCGCGCCCGCCGCCTCGAGCCGCGCCCGGTCGCCGCGCACCGTGGCTGCCAGCGGATTCACATCCTCGGGCTCGTCGAGCGCCGCCACCGCGCGCGCGGCGCTGTCGAGGAGATCGACGAGATTCGGGAAGGCGTCGCGGAAGAAGCCCGACACGCGCACGGTGACATCGACCCTGGGCCGTCCCAGCACCCCCGCCGGCATGATCTCGAATCCGGTGACGCGGCCGGTGCGGTCCTCCCAGCGCGGGCGCACGCCCATCAGCGCCAGCGCCTGGGCCACGTCGTCGCCGCCGGTGCGCATGTTGGCGGTGCCCCAGGCGCTCAACGCGACGCGGCGCGGATAGTCGCCGTGGTCCTGCGCGTGGCGCTCGATCAGGAGCGACGCCGATTTCCAGCCGAGCTGCCACGCCGCCGGCGTCGGCACCGCGCGCGTGTCGAGCGAGTAGAAATTACGGCCCGTCGGCAGCACGTCGGGCCGGCCGCGGCTCGGCGCACCCGAGGGTCCCGGCGGCACGAAGCGTCCGTCGAGTCCGCGCAGCAGGCCGGCGATCTCCGCCGTGCCGCACGCGTCGAGGTTGGGGCGCAAGGTGGCGTCGATCCAGCCGAGCACCGCGCGGGTCCGCGTCCAGGCATCGTCGGCCGGGCGCGCGCCCGCGACCAGCGCCAGCGCGAGTCCCTCCAACCGCTCGACCGTGTCGCCGGCGCTGCGCCACGCGCCCTCCCCCGCCAGCGCGGCGGGACGCGTCCCTTGCCACGGCGCGCCGAGATCGGCAGCGAGCGGATCGAACGCGAGCGCGAGATCATCGGCGAGAGCGCGGATCAGCGAGGCGTCGTGCGGCCGCTCGCCGCGCGGCAAGCGCGCGAGCGCCACCAGCAACGCGTCGCGCTGCGCGCCTTCGGGCGAGCGTCCGAAGACGTGGAGCCCGTCGCGGATTTGCATTTCCTTCAGCTCGCACAGATAGGCGTCGAGCTTGCCGAGCGCGGCGGCGTCGGGCTCGGACGATGCGATGCCGCAGTCGCGGTCGAGCCCTTCGGCACGGACCAGATCGAGGATCTGGCCGCGCAGCAGCGGCAGGCGGCGCGGATCGCCAAGGCTGGCCGCATAGTATTCGTCGATCAAGCGCTCGAGCTCGGCGAGGCGGCCATAGCTCTCGGCGCGCGTGAGCGGCGGCGTCAGGTGATCGACGATCACCGCCTGGGCCCGGCGCTTGGCCTGGGTCCCCTCGCCTGGATCGTTGACGATGAAGGGATAGAGGTTCGGCAGCGGCCCGAGCGCGGCCTCCGGGAAACATTCGGCGGAGAGCGCCACCGCCTTGCCCGGCAGCCATTCGAGATTGCCGTGCTTGCCCATGTGCACGACCGCGTGCGCGCGCACGCCGTCGGCGATCCAGGCATGGAAGGCGAGATAGGCATGGGGCGGCGGCAGGTCGGGATCGTGATAGGAGGCGCGCGGATCGACATTGTAGCCGCGCGACGGTTGCAGCGCGACGACGACATTGCCGCAGCGCACCGCGCCGATCGCGAAGGTGCCGCAATCGAGCTCGCCCTCGCGGAAGAACGGATCGCGCTCGGGTGCGCCCCAGCGCGCACTGACCTTGTCCTGCGCCGCGCGCGGCAATGTCGCGAAGACTGTGCCGTAGTCGCTGCGCGGGAAAGTCTCCTCGGCGGCGCGGCCGGGCGCTGCATTGGTCGGGCCGCGCAGGAGGCGCGCCACCAGCGCGTCGCCGTTCTCGGGAATGTCGCTAACGCGATATCCCGCGCGCTTGAGCGCGTGCAGCACCTCGATCACGGCGGCCGGCGTGTCGAGTCCGACGCCGTTGCCGATGCGGCCATCGCGGTTGGGATAATTGGCGAGCACCAGCACGATGCGCCGCTCCGCCGGTGCGGCGTCGCGCAGACGGGTCCAGTTGCGCGCGAGATCGGCGACGAAGGCGATCCGGTCGGCCACCGGCTCGTAGAGGGTGAGGTCCGCCTCGGTCATATCGTCGCGCAGCGGCGGCGCCTTGAACGAGACGGCGCGACTGATGATGCGGCCGTCGATTTCAGGGAGCGCCACGTTCATGGCGATATCGCGCGCGTCGAGGCCGCGCGTCTCCTCCTCCCATTGCCGCCGATCGCCGCCCGAGAAGATCACCTGCAGCACCGGCGCGTCGGTGCCGGCCAGCGGCGCGGAAAAGCCGGTGGCGTTGAGCACGATCGCCGGCGCGGCGGCGGCGAAGGTCTGGGCGAGGATGGCGAGGCTGTGCGGCTCCTTGAGGCTGGCGACGAAGAGCGGCAGCGGAGCGAGCCCGCGCGCGGCCAACGCCGCGACCAGCGCATCGACGACGCCCAGGTTCGCCGACTGCACCAGCGCGCGATAGAAGATGAGCGCGGCCACAGGCGCATCGCCGCGCCAATGACGGCGGACGGACTCCAAATTCGTCGCGCCCTCGCCCGGCCAGTAGAGCCCCGCGCGCAGCAGCGGCTGCGGCTCGCGCCATGCGCTGGCGTGTCCCACGAGGCTCGCGGCGTAGCGCAGGAACTGCTCGGCATTGGCGGTGCCGCCCTCGTCGAGATAGCGCCACAAGCGGTGCAGCGCCGATGCCGGCACCGTCGAGAGCGCGGCAAGCTCGGCGTCGGGCTGATCGTCGCCGGGCAGGAGCGCGAGCAGCGGTCCGCCGCCGCGGCTTAGCTCGTGCAGCCGCTCGATTCCATAAGGCCAGTACCCGCGCCCGCCGAGCACGCGCGCGATCACGAGCCGCGCCTTCGCCGCCACCTGCTCGACGTGGAGATCGACCGAGTAGTTGTGCCGCAGGCGCAGCAGGCTGGCGAGCCGAAGCTGCGGCCACGACGGATCGCGGCCGGCGAGCGAGCGCTGCGCCGCGGCGAGGCACGAGATCTCGCTGTCCGCCGCCGAGAGCACGACGATGTCGCCCGGCGTCTGGCGCAGATCGACCGCCGCGCTGCCGTCGGAGATCGTGCCGGGCTGGGTCGCGAGGAGATGCATCGCCGCCTACGACGCCAGCGAAGCGTGGATGGCGGCGCGATCGAGGCCCTTGAGCCCGATCACCACCAGGCGCGACAGCCGGTCCTCGCCGTGCCGCCACGGCCGGTCGAAATAGCGCTCGACACGCGGTCCCACCGCCTGCACCACCTGGCGGAATGCCATTCCAGGCACGTCGAGGAACCCCTTGAGCCGCAGCACGCCGTGGCGCGCCATCACGTCCGAGAGTTTTTCGACGAAGCGGGCGGGATCGGAGACCGGCCCGCGCGCCAGGACGAAGCTTTCGAAATCGTCGTGATCGTGCGCTTCCGCGAAATCGTGGCACGACGGTCGCGAGGCGAGATCGTCCTCGGCGGCGGCGGCGAGGCCGAGCAGCGCCAGCGCCGACACCGCGCCGTGCGACGCGCGCACGATGCGCACGCCCGGCCGCAGAC
The DNA here is from genome assembly GCA_035604615.1 of Allostellaceae bacterium. Classification (GTDB taxonomy): domain Bacteria; phylum Pseudomonadota; class Alphaproteobacteria; order ATCC43930; family CGMCC-115725; genus DATJLY01. Next base: position 31,627 of record DATNID010000049.1, read on the forward strand.
GCGCCGCGAGCGCGCGCTCCGCTTTGTCGAGCACCGATGCCTCGACCAGATCGGTCTTGTTGAGAACGACGATGTCGGACGCGGCGAGTTGATCGCCGAACACCTCGTCGAGCGGATCGTCGTGGGCAGAGAAGCCCGGGCGCGAGGAAGCCGTCATTGCCCCCGCGGCGAAGGCGCCTGCGTCGATCACCGATGCCACGCCGTCGACCGTGACCCGCGCCTTGATCTCGGGCCAATGAAACGCCTGCAGCAGCGGCTTCGGCAATGCCAAGCCCGAGGTCTCGACCACGATGTGGTCGGGCGGCTTGCCGCCGTCGAGCAGCCGGGTCAGCGCCGGCAGGAAATCCTCGGCGACGGTGCAGCAGATGCAGCCATTGGCGAGCTCGATAATCTCGTCCTCGGCGCAGGCATCGCAGGCGAGCAGCAGCTCGCGGTCGATGCCGAGCTCGCCGAACTCGTTGATGAGGAGCGCGATGCGGCGATGCGAATTCGCCAGCAGGTGGCGCACCAGGCTCGTCTTGCCGGCGCCGAGGAAGCCGGTGACGATGGTGACGGGGAGCTTGCGCATGCTCAGCGCGCCCCTTGGCTTGGCGCGCTTGGCTGGAATTCCGTCCGTGCGTCCTTCGACTGCGCTTCGCTCCGCTCAGGATGAGGGGGCATTCTCAATGCCATCAAAGATATTTCCTCATCCTGAGCGAAGTCGAAGGACGCAGGATGCCTTTGCAGCTTCATGCGCGTGAGCCTTGCGCCTTGAGGACGAGCGGCAGTCCCGCGGCGAGGAAGACGACGTGGTCGCCGATCGCGGCGACCTCCTGGTTGAGCCGGCCGGCATGGTCGCGGAATTCGCGCGCGAGCCGGTTCTCCGGCACGATGCCAAGCCCGACCTCGTTCGCCACCAGCACGACCGGCCCCTCGAGCAGCGGCAGCGCGGCGATCAGCGCGTCGATCTCGCTGGCGACTTGTCTTCCGGCCTCGAGCAGGTTCGAGAGCCACAAGGTCAGGCAATCGACCAGGACGGGCCGGCCGCGCCGCGCGTGGGCGCGCAAGATTGGCGTCAGCGCCAGCGGCTCCTCGATCGTGGTCCAGCGCGCGCCGCGCCGGGCGCGATGCCGCGCGATGCGCGCCCGCATCTCGTCGTCGCGCGGCTCCGCGGTCGCGAAGTAGAGCGCCTCGTCGCTCCACCCCTCGATCAGGGCCTCGGCATGGCGGCTCTTGCCCGAGCGCGCTCCGCCCAGCACCAGCGTCAGTCGCGGCGGCGACGTCTCAATACGGTCCAGCATGACGCGTCCTCCGCCCGAGGATGGTCGTTGCGCATGCGCGGCGCGGAGGTCTCCTGGCTCGGGGTCGTCGATCGCGGCGCCTTCCCAGCGGTTATCCGCCAGTGGATCTTGCCGCGATCTCGCCGCTTACAGTTGCGGGGGCAGCGCCGGCATTGCACCGGACTTCCCTGTCTCGTCGCGCGGGGTCGAGACTAGCACGGACGCTGGCGGGCGGGGCGACTAAAACGCCAACGCCTCGAAGCGCCGTTCCTTGGCGAACTCGTCGAGGCCCCAGCGCTCGACCTGGGCGAAGACCTCGGCGAACTCGCTCTGCGGGATGGGCTGGCGCACGAAGCGCTCGCCGCGGCCGAAGCGGGTGAAGTCCCACGTGCGGTCGGCGAACTCCGCCGGCACCGAGAGCCGCCACAGCGGCAGGTACTTGGCGAGATCGGCCTCGAGCGCGCGCTCGGCCCGCTCCAGCGCATTGAGATAGCCCTGCACCACCGCGGGCGGCGCGCCCGAGGGCACCCACCACAGCGTGTGGAACTCGTCCGCGATGATCTGGCGCAGGCCCAACTGCTCGGCCATGGCGATCTGCGGCGGCAGCAGGCTCGCCGCCTCGACCTCGCCCTTGAGCAGCGCATCGAGGCGCGCGCCGAAGCCGCCGACATTGACCGTCTTGATGTGCTCGAGCGGCATGAACTTCTCGAGCCGGTACGGCACGTTGAAGTGGCTGCCGGCGCGCATGCCGACGGCGACCGGCACGTCGCGCAGATCCTCGGGCCGGCGGATCGCGGATTCGGGCCGCACGAAGATCGCCCACGGCGAGACGCCGTAGGCGTCGGCGACGAAGCGTCCCATGCCGGCGCTGGCGTTGCAGATGCTGCCCCATACGCAGGCGCCCTGGATCACCTCGGCCGCTTCGGCATAGGGCTTGTCCTGCGGCCGCTCGAAATAGTCGAGATGTTTCCAGCTCGACTGGGTGCCGCGGAAGGTCTTCCAGTCGAACTCGACATCGAGCCCCTCGGCGGCGAAGAACCCTTCCTCCTTGGCGACGAAATCGTTGAGGCCCATTCCCTTGGGCGCGACTTTCACGTGTGTCGGCATGGTTTCCTCCTGGATTTTATCCGTGCGGCGGCTGGTTGACGGCGACGACGCGCCAGCCATGGGCGGCAATGGGCTCGGGGAAATACTCGATCCGCGTGAGCGAGAGCGTGTCGACCGCGAAGGTCAGCGCGGCCTCGGGACCGAGTCCCAGCGCCAGCGACAATGCGGCGCGGATCGTGCCGCCATGCGAGATCGACACCAATTCGCGGCCGCGATGGCGCTCGTTGAGCCGCTCGATGCCGCGATGGACGCGGCGCGTCAAGGCGGCGAAGCTCTCGCCGCCGGGCGGCGTCTCGTGCGCCGGCGCGAGCCAGAAGCGGCGCGCCTCGTCGCCGCGCCGGGCGTAGAGATCGCTGTATTTGAGGCCCTGCCAGTCGCCGAAATTCTGCTCGATGAGGTCGGGCTCGATGTGTAGTGCGGGGCCGGGAATGGGCGCGGGACCTTGGGCGCCCGCCTCGACCAGCGCCGCCGCCGTCATGTGCGTGCGCTGCAGCGGGCTCGCGATCCATATCGCGTCCTCGGGCAGGCGCGATGCCAATGCGGCGAAGGCGGCGCGGTCCGCAACATCGCACGGAAAGTCGGTCTGGCCATAGCAGCAGCCCTGGTTCATGGTCACCGGGGCGTGCCGGATCCACCACCACCGCGTCACCACGCCCATGACGCCGCCGCGAGCAGCATCGCCGTCTCGCCTCCCTGCTCGATCGCGCCCAAGACGTCTCCGGTGTGGCCGCCGATCTGGCGCTCGGCCAGCGCCGCGAGCGCCGCCATGGTCAGCCCTGCGATGACGAGCGCGGCGATGCCGGCGCCGAGCCCCAGCGCCGCGAGCGCGATCACCGCGGCGAGGCCCAGCGCCCACGCCATCTCCTCCGCCTCCGGCCGACCCGCGGCGGCGCCGAGCCCGTCGCTGCGCGCCGCCGGCACCAGATAGAGCACCGCCGGCAATCCGCCGCGCCCGACCGCGTGGGCGGCGACGAAAGCGGCGAGCGCGGCCCCGCCCGAGGCGAGCGTCGCCACCGCGGCGGCGCGCAAGCCAACGCTGAACACCACGGCCAGCACGCCGTAGGCGCCGCTGCGGCTGTCGCGCATGATGGCGAGCTTGGCCTCCCTGTCGGCGCCGCCGCCCAAACCGTCCGCGGTGTCGGCGAGCCCGTCCTCATGGAGCGCGCCGGTGACCAGCGTCCCTGTCCCGACCGCGAGCAGCGCGGCGCAGAGCGGCGGCATATGCACGGACATGGCGACGGCGAAGATCGCGGCGCAGGCGACGCCGATGGCGGCGCCAACCAGCGGCAACGCCCACGAGGCGCGCGCCAGGTCGCCGGGCTCCGGCGCGGTGGCGGCGCCAAAGGGAAGCCGGGTGAGGAAGCGCGCCGCAATCAGCAGTTCCGTTCGGCGGCGCTCGCCGTCGCTCCAGAAGGAGAGGCGCATGGCGGCGATCTTAACGCCAAGCCCGGCGGCGGGACACCACGCGTTTTTGCCTGTAAGGTCCGGGCCGTTCAGCGCGGAGGAGACGATGACGGAAGACGCGGCGCGGGCAACCCTCGCCGAGATGCGCGCGCTCATGGCGGAGCTGCCCGGCCCGGACCTCGAGGCCGGAACCGCGGCGGCGACGCGCGAGGCGCAGCTCACCAAGCCGGCGGGCGCCTTGGGCCGGCTCGAGGAGATCGCGCACTGGGTCGCGACCTGGCAAGGCCGCCACCCGCCTGCGGTGCGCCACCCGCGCACGGCGGTCTTCGCCGGCAATCACGGGGTCGCGGCCCAAGGCGTCTCGGCCTATCCCGCCGATGTCACGGCGCAGATGGTGCAGAATTTCGTCGCCGGCGGCGCGGCGGTGAACCAGCTGTGCCAGTCGGTCGATGCCGATCTGCGCGTCTACGAGATGTCGCTCGACGATCCGACCGCGGACATCACGCAAGCGCCGGCGATGGGCGACGAGGACTGCGCGCTCGCCATGAGCTACGGCATGATGGCGGTCGAGCCCGGCGTGGACTTGCTCGCGGTGGGCGAGATGGGCATCGCCAACACGACTTCGGCGGCGGCGCTCGCCTGCGCCTTGTGGGGCGGGGATGCCTCCGACTGGGTCGGGCCCGGCACCGGCGTCGCGGGCGCCGCGCTCGCCAACAAGATCGCGGTGGTGCAGCGCGCGGTCGAGCTGCACAAGCCGGCGGGGCCCGACCCGTTCGAGCTGCTGCGCCGCCTCGGCGGGCGCGAGCTGGCGGCGATCGCGGGCGCGGTGATGGCGGCGCGGCGTGCGCGCGTGCCGGTGCTGCTCGACGGCTATGCCGCGACGGTCGCGGCCTCGGTCTTGATGAAGGCCGACCCGCGCGCCCTCGACCACTGCCTGGTGGCGCATTGCTCGGCCGAGCCGGGCCACCGCCGCTTGCTGGCGATGATCGAGAAGACGCCGCTGTTCGATTTCGGCATGCGCCTGGGCGAGGGCTCGGGCGCGACGCTCGCGATCGCCGTCGTCAAGGCCGCGGTCGCGTGTCACACGGGGATGGCGACCTTCGCCGAGGCGGGGGTGAGCGGGAAGGCGTGAGACTCAGAGGGCGTAGGGTATCTGTTCCGGACCGGGCGCCTCGCCGGCCGCGCCGGTGGCAGGATCGAAGCGCCCCTGCATGAAGCCGCCGACCTTCTCGCTGCGCACGATGACCGCGATGGTGCGGACGGGGCCGGCGAATTCGGCATGGATCATGCGCGGCGGCACGATGTCGATGAAGCCCGGGCGGACATGGTAGTCGCCGTCCTCCTGGAGCGCGGCGCCGGCGCGGCGATAGCGCACCACGCGCTCTTCGCCTTCGAGCACGCTGTAGACGGTCCAGGTATGGGCGTGATCGTGCACCGCGGTCGCCTCGCCGGGGTGCTTGATCAGGCCGTTGATGACGAAGCGGTAGTCGGGGTCCTCGTAGAACAGCAGGTTCTGCGCGCGCTTGCGACCGGCGGGCGGCGCCGGCCAGGATTTCGCGCTGTCGTGGAGCGCGGGCGACTCGAGCAGCATCGGCAACAGCCCCGCGACCCGGCGCCAGCGTTCCGCATCGTCAAGGTCCAGCCGCCACAGCGCCCGCATCGCAGCGACGAAATCGCGCAGCAGCTCCGGTGCCTCTACCACTTGCACACGAGCTCGTCGGCCCACGCCTCGCGCCAGTTGCCGCCGGGCGGCACCACGCCGTCATAGGGCCGGATGCCGCTATGGGTCTTGGGATCGGCGCCGGGCGGGACCTCGCCGCGCTCGACCGCTTGGGTCGCGTCGAGCAGCATCTTGCGCAAGGTGGTGATGGCGCGGTCGGTGGTGCCGAGATATTCCTTGGAGCGGTCGACGATCGGCCCCATGCCTTCCTGGACCGCGAAGTCCTGGGTGTTGACGCCGTCGATGCCGGTGAAGCTCGACGTCTTCTGCGCCTGTCGGTCGATCAGGTAGTCGTTCGAGGGATTGCGCTTGAGCACGAAGGTGCCGGGAATGAGATCGTCCTTGCCGCGCCCGGAATGGTGCTCGAACACTTCCGCCAGCTCGGCCGAGATCGCGATCTCCGGGTCGGCGCTGTAGCACCAGTTGTAGACGTTCGTTTGCTCGTCGTCGATCGGGACCCAGATATGGCCGTCGAGCTTGGGCACCTCGTTGCGCCCCCACAGGCCGCGCAAGCCGCCGCGCATCTGCTGGAACGGCATCACGTAGTGATAGAGCCGCACATATGTGCCGTCGGCCCCGGCCTGGCGGGTCGAGACGTAGTAGTAGCCGTAATCGGTGCGCTCGACCTCGAGCCGCGGCGCGCGGTCGCGCTGGCGCAGCTGCATGGTGTCGCCGAGCTTGAGGTTGTGGAGGAACGAGGAATGCGCGGTGTCGAGCCCGCCCTCGAGCGCCTGGAGATAGTTGCACGCCTCGTAGGTCTTGGAGACGTGGCAATGCGTCGCCGGCGCGCGCGTCCATTCATAGTCGGGCGGCTCCGGCATCGCGTCTTGCGGCCCGAGATAGGCCCACACGATCCCGGCCTTCTCATTGGTCGGATAGGCCTTGATCCGGACCGTCGCCTTGAGCGGGCTGCCCTCGGGCTCCGAGGGCATGTCGACGCAATTGCCGTCGACGTCGAACTTCCAGCCGTGATAGACGCAACGCAGCCCGCACGCCTCGTTGCGGCCGAAGAACAGGGGCGCGCGGCGGTGGGGACAGAAGGCCTCGACCAGCCCGACGCGGCCCTTGGTATCGCGGAAGGCGACCAGGTCCTCGCCCAGGAGCCTGACGCGAACGGGCGCGCCGTCGGGCTCGGACAGCTCCGTCGACAGGCAGGCGGGCTGCCAGTAGCGGCGGAACAGCTCGCCCGCGGGCGTGCCGCTTCCCACTCTCACCAGACGCTCGTTGTCCTCGCGCGACAGCATGGGGGCCTGCCGAATGATTATGTTGCTAAGCATCCTAGGCCCGCGCGCGAAGAGCGCGCAAGCGGCGCGATCTAGGGTGCGATTGCGTCGCGGGCGCGTTTGGCAAGGTCGGGCGGCAGGTCCAGGATGGACTTAACCATGTCCTCGAGGTCCCGGCCCGGCACCGGCACGATGGCGATGGCGAGCCGGCGCGCATCCGCCAGGAAGTCCGGATCAGCCATGGTGGCGTCATAGGCCGCGCGCAGCGCCGCGACGCGATCGGGCGGAACCTTGGGCCCGACCGCGGTCGGCTTGCCGATCCGGTAAGGCGAGGAGAACAGCTCGAGCAGCTGCCGGTCGGCGTCGTTGGCGGCGAGATCGGCGAGGAGCGGCACGTCCGGAAGATCGGGCGTCCGCGACCCGATCTGCACCAGGACGCGGATGGTCCCGTCCTTGAACCACTCGTGGGTGCGTCCCTCGCCGGCGTACCAGGTGTCGCCGGCGTTGCCCTCGACCTCGCCCTGCTCGATCGCGTGCTCGACGCCGGCGTAACCGGCATAGCCGGTGATGACGCGGAACTTGGTGCCGAGCACGTGGTTCATCACCCGCGGATAGATCGCGGCCAGCGCCATGGGCGAGGCCGCGCCCATCACCACCTCGATGCGCTTGGCGTCGTCGATCGTCTTGACATGCGACTTGGCCGAGACGATGGCGTCGCCGACTTCCAGCGTCATGTTGCCGAGCCAGTTCAAGGCGGCCGGATCGACCTGCGCGGTCATCTGGCCGAGCGCCTTCAAGAGCGGCAGCATGTTGTGCAGGTTGGCGAGGATGGTGCCGTCCTGCGGCGCCCGGTTGAAGACGTAATCGGCGGCGATGGTGCCGGTCGCACCGGGCATGTTCTCGACCACGACGACGGGATTGCCGGGAATGTGGCGGCCGATGTGGCGGGCGAGGAGGCGCGCGCAATTGTCGTAAGGCCCGCCCACTGGCGTCGCAACCACCAGCAACACCCGCTTGCCGGCATAGAAATCGGCGACCGGATCGGCAGCGGCGGGGGCGGCGAGACCGAGCCAGGCCATGAGCGCGAGCGCGGCGAAGCGGCATTTGGTCATAGCGCGGCAGGTTACACAGCGATGGGCGCCCAAGGGAATTACATATGGCGCCGCAACGGTATCAAGCGTCCTTCGACTTCGCTCAGGATGAGGAGGGGTCTTTATGGCACAAAGAAAGGCTCCTCACCCGGAGCGGAGCGAAGCGTAGTCGAAGGGCGCAAGGGCCGCATTCCAGCCTGCCGGGCGGCGGCGCGCGCTTTCCCCTATACTGCCGCCATGACATCCGACCTCGCCCGCGGGCCGATGCAGGCGCCGGCCGGGACCAGCGTCTCGGTCAGCCTGCGCACCTTGGTGCTGATCCGCTGGGTAGCGGTGTCGGGTCAGGCCGCGACCGTGCTGGTGGTGCATTACGGCTTCCACCTCGAGTTCTCGACCGTGGGCGCGCTGGCGGCGGTGGCGATCTCGGCGGCGCTCAACATCGTCGCGACCTTGTCGCACCGCTCCGGCCTGCGTCTCGGCGACCGCGAGGCGTTCAACTATCTGGCCTACGACACCTTGCAGCTCGGCGTGCTGCTGTTCCTCACCGGCGGGCTGCAGAACCCGTTCGCCATCCTGATGCTGGCGCCGGTGACCGTCTCGGCCACCATCCTGTCGCGCGCCAGCGTGATCGGGCTCTCGGTCATCACCGTCGCGGTGCTGTCGCTGCTGGCGCTCGTCCATCTGCCGCTGCCGGCGCTGCCCGGCATGTCGCTCGAGCCGCTGCCGCTCTATGTCCTCGGCATGTGGACGGCGCTCGTCTCCTCGACCGTGTTCATCGCCGGCTACAACTGGTCGGTGGCCGAGGAGGCGCGGCGCATGCGCGACGCCTTCGCCGCGACGCAGCTGGCGCTGGCGCGCGAGCAGCGCGTTTCGGCGGTGGGCGGGCTCGCCGCCGCCGCCGCGCACGAGCTCGGCAGCCCGCTCGCCACCATCGCCGTCGTCACCAAGGAGCTGGTCCGCGACCTGCCCGCCGACAGCCCCTATGCCGAGGACGCGCAGCTTCTCTTGAGCCAGAGCGAGCGCTGCCGCACTATCCTGGCCGAGCTGACGCGGCGGCGTGACGGCGAGGACGGGAGCGAGCTCGACCCGCTTCCGGTCTCGGCCTTGGTCGAGGCCGCCGGCGAGCCGCATCGCCGCGCCGGCATCGCGGTCACATACCGCACCGCGCCCGGACGCGACGGCGCCGGCCACCCGTTCGACGAGCCGCGCGTCCCGCCCAGCCCCGAGATCATGCACGGTCTCGGCAACCTGCTGCAGAACGCGGTGCAGTTCGCCGAGCGCGAGGTGGCGGTGACGACGAGCTGGAACGAGGACATGGTCGCGGTCGACATCCTCGACGACGGCCCGGGCTTCCCGCAGCAGGTCTTGGCGCGCATCGGCGAGCCCTATATATCCGGGCGGGGCAGCGAGGCGCAGCAGCACATGGGACTCGGCATCTTCATCGCGCAAAGCCTGCTCGAGCGCACCGGCGCGCGGCTCGATTTCGCCAACCTGGCCGAGGGCGGCGCCGAGGTGGTGGTGGAGTGGCATGCGTCGACCTTCGCCGCGGCCGAGGCGCGGCCCCGATCCAAAGAGACCAGCGCATGAGCGGAAGCGAAAATCGCGACGAGCCGAACGAGGGGGGCACGCGGCTGGTTGCCGCACTCGAGGGTCTGCCGGAGGCCGAGCGCACGCTCCTCATCGTCGACGACGATGCGCCGCTGTGCCAGCGCCTCGCCCGCGCCATGGAACGGCGCGGCTTCGTGGTCGAGACCGCCGACAGCGTCGCTGCCGGCGTCGCCGCCGCCAGCGCCCGGCCCGCGGCCTTCGCCGTCGTTGATCTGCGCCTCGGCGACGGCAGCGGCTTGGCGGTGGTCGAGGCGCTGCGCCTGGCGCGGCCGAACGCGCGGATCGTCATGCTCACCGGCTATGGCAACATCGCGACTGCGGTGGCGGCGGTGAAGGCCGGCGCGGTCGACTACCTGCCCAAGCCGGCCGACGCCGACGCGGTCGAGCGCGCGCTTCTCTCGACCGACCAGGGGCTGCCGCCGCCGCCCGACGACCCGATGTCGGCCGACCGGGTGCGATGGGAGCACATCCAGCGCGTGTTCGAGCAGTGCGACCGCAACGTGTCGGAGACCGCGCGCCGCCTCAAGATGCACCGCCGCACCTTGCAGCGCATCCTCGGCAAGCACGCGCCGCGCGGCTGAGCTTCAGGTCTGGAGAAACGCGCGCTCGGTGCCCTCGGCGACGAGCGCGGTGAGGCGGCCGCTCTTAAATGCGCCGGTGTCGATGCCGATGCGATTGGGGCGCACGACCGGCTCGGCCGCGATGGTGTGGCCGTGCACCACGACCCGGCCGAACGGCGCCTCCGACAGCAGGAACTCGTCGCGGATCCACAGCAAATCCTGCTCGCGCTGGCGCTCGAGCGCGACGCCCGGCTTGACCCCGGCATGGGCGAAGAAGTAGTCGCCCTCCGCGTGCGAGAGCAACAGCGCGCGCAGGAATTCGACGTGGTCCTGCGGCAGGCGCTGGCCCAACTCGCGCTGCGCCCGCAGCAGCTCCTCGAGCGGCGCGTGCGGCGGCGGCGGCGCGACGCCGTAGCTCTCGAGCGTCTCCATGCCGCCGAAGCTGAGCCAGCCCGGGCCGGCCGAGACGTCGTCGAGAAAGCGCACCATGAAGTCCTCGTGATTGCCCTTGAGATGGACGCTCTCGAAGCCCGGCACCGGTTCGCGCAGCAGGCGCTCGATCACTTCGCGCGAATGATCGCCGCGATCGACATAATCGCCGAGATAGACGATGACCTTGCGCGGCGCCGCATGCGAAGCGGCGTCGTCCTCGATGAGTCGCGTGAGCTGGCGCAGGAGATCGATGCGCCCGTGAATGTCGCCAATGGCATAGAGCCGCGTGCCGGGCGGGGCCGCGGGCAGCGGGCCCTCCTCGCGGCCGCGGGGGGCGAAGAACCGTCCGATCATGGTTCGACTATAGGCCCCCGGAGCGGCCTAGGCGATGCGCGCGACGGGCCGGGCGCCGACGCGGCGCGAGGTCCAGTAATGCACCCGCTCCACCAGGCGCGCGATCGCGACCGGCTTGAGGATGAAGTCGTTGCCGCCCGCGGCGAGGCCGAGCTTCACGTCGTCCGGCGAGTTCCGCGAGGTGAGGAACGCGATCGGAATATGGCTGAAAGCCGCATCCGCGCGCAGGCGCCGGCAGGTCTCGAAGCCGTCGAGCTCGGGCATCTGGATGTCGAGCAGGATGAGGCGCGGCTCGATCCGCGTCACCAGATTGAGGCATTCGAGGCCGCTGGTGGCGCCGACGAAGGTGTAGCCGGCCGACATCACGCATTGCCGCAGCAGGCGCATGTGCTGCGGCAGGTCGTCGACCCCGAGGACGATCTTGGTTCTGTTGGCGCTGCTTGTGCCGGGCTCAACCATGTCCTTGCCGCGACGCGGTGGAAAGCCGGGCCGTTTCCGCCTTGGCTTAAGGATGGTTCTAGCGGATTGCTGGTAAAGAAAGGGTTGAGGCGGGGCCTGGGCGGTTGCCTAACCTGGGCTTAACCGTTCCGTAAAATCTGTCGCGATAAGCTCGAACCGCCAGAGGGATAGCGCGTTGGAAGAATGACCCAGAACCCGACTGAACGTGCCATGAGCGTCGAGCAGCTCCTGTTCGACTATGCCGACCGGCTGAAGCGCAACGCCCAGGGCCGCCGCGCGGTGGCGATCCATCTCTCGCGCCTCAGGCCCGACAACCGCGGCACGCACCAGATCCGCATCGCCGCCAACACCTTCGAGTCGCTGGTGAAGCAGTTCGAGGGCCAGATCTTCGTGCTGCAGCAGGGCGACATCGTCTTCATCTGCCGCGAGGACAACGTCGTCTCGATCGACGCCGCGGTGACCAAGGTACGCTATCTCTTCGGCGACGATCCCATCGCCTCCCAGGCCGACGACAACACCGACGGCTTCGCCACCTGGTTCAACCTCTCCGACGGCACCGGCGCGTTCCAGGACTTCATCGACGAGCTCCGCCGCGAGGAGGACAAGCGGCGCAAGCGCGTCTCGTCGCTGGTCGGGCCCCAAAGCAGCGAGCGCCAGCCGATGGACCCGCTCGGGCTGCACGAGCTCATCTCCACCATCGCGCGCGCCGACCTGTCGAACATCCTGCGCCGCCAGTCGGTATGCGCGTTCGGGCCGGGCGAGCCGCCGAAACCGATCTTCCGCGAGCTCTATGTCTCGATCGCCGATCTGCGCGACGCCGTCATGCCGCGGCGCGATATCGCGTCCGACCGCTGGCTCTTCCAATACCTGACACAGACGCTCGACAAGCGCGTGCTCGCGCTGTTGCGCAAGGTCGACGACAGCGCGCTGTCGCAGTCCTTCAGCCTCAACCTCAACATCTCGACCCTGCTCTCGCCCGAGTTCCAGGCCTTCGATAACAGCCTCAAGGCAGGCGCGCGCGGCAGCATCGTGATCGAGGTCGAGAAGGTCGACATCTTCGCCGATCTCGGCGCCTATATCTTCGCGCGCGATTTCGTGCGCGAGCGCGGCTACCGCCTATGCCTCGACGGCATGACGCGGCTGACCCTGCCGTATGTCGATCGCGCCAGCCTGGGTCTCGATCTCGTCAAGCTGATCTGGAGCCCGGACATGGCTGACGGCTCCGACGGCGACCGCCAGCACGAGTTCCTCGCCGCGATCGAGCGCATCGGCAAGACGCGCCTCATCCTCGCGCGCTGCGATACCGAGCAGGCCGTCGCCTTCGGCCACAAGGCCGGCATCAGGGCGTTCCAGGGACGTTATATCGAGAAGCTGCAGAACCCGACCAGCGCGCCCGTCCTCAACCGCAACCGCATCGCTCCCCCGCCGGCGGCGGCGACCCGCTGACGCGCACCCTGCGCCTTCTTCTCCACACCCTGCATTTCGCCGAGCGCGACACGCGCCAAAGCGCCATCGCGCATTGGCTCGCCGGACGCGGTCATGCCGTTGCGGTGGTCGCGGCCTCGTCCGCGCCGCACGAAGTTCGCGCGGATCGGAACGGCGTGCGCGTGCTGAGCTGTCCGCTGGTGCCGGCCGCTTCGCCGGGCGCGCTGGCGCGACGGGTGCGGAACGTCTCGTTCGCGGTGGCGAGTGCGCCGACTCTTCTCGCCGAGGCCGCCACTTTCCGCCCCGACATCGTCGGCGCGCTGACGCCCTCGACCACGGCGGCGTCGGCGGCGCTGGCGGCGGCGCGGCTCGCGTCGTGCCCCGCCTGGCTCCATCTCGAGGAGGACGCGCCCTCGCTCGGGGTCGAGCCTGCTTTTGCCTGCGTCTCGGCCGCCGCGTTCGATGCTGCCCTGCGGCTCGAGCACCGCAGCGTCGCCGCTTCGAGCGCGCTGGCGCTGGCGCCATGGGTCGACACCAGCGCGATCCGCCCCCTCGACCAGCCGAGCCTGCTGCGCGACCTCGTCACGCTTCAAGCCGACGATGTGATCGCACTTTATGTCGGGACGCTCGCCGAGGACCGTATCGCCGAGTCGCTCATCGACGCGGTGCGGCGCGTGCCGCCGCACGGCGCCATTCATTACGTGGTCGCCGCGCGCGGGCCGGCGCTCGGCGCGCTGGCGGCGGCGGCGCGCGCCTTGCCGCGCCTCCGGGTGCTGCCGATGCCGCCGGAGCGCGATCTCAACCTGCTTCTCGCCGCGGCCGATATTCATCTCATGCCGGAAGGGATCGCCGCGAGCGACGCGCTGGTCCCGGCCAAGCTCGCGACCTTGCTGGCGAGCGGCCGGCCGGTCGTGAGCGGAAAGATGCCGGGCGCGCTGCCCGCGCCGCTGGCCGACGCCGTGGTGCAGGCGCCCGCCACCGGCGAAGGGCTCGCCGCCGCGGTGGTGCAGCTCGCCGCCGCGCCCGAAGCGCGGCAAGCCGCCGGCATCGCCGCGCGCCGCGCCGCGCAGGACTATTTCGCCAAGGAGCGCGTGCTGCGCACGCTCGAGCGCCGCCTCGCGGCGCTAGCCGGTCGGCAGGCTACGGCCCCCGATGGATGAGATTGGGCACCGTCGCGATCTCGGTCGTCTGGCCGTTGAACATCCAGGTCCCGGTCTGCCACTCGAAGACCATGTCGCCGTCGATCGTGCAGAGCACGCGGAAGACGCCGTGCCCCTTCTCGCCCACCACGTCGAGGGTGAAGTTAAAGCCGACGCCGTCCATGTCCCCTGCGGCAATGTGGTCGTCGCCGCCGGTCGGCGCGATCGCGACAATGGGGCCGACATTCTCCGCGACGATGGGAATCTTCGCCACGACGCGCGTCAGCGACGCGTATTGCGGCACGTGGCTCAGGGCCCAGGCCTCGCGTTCGGCCACGGTCCCGTCCTTGGGAAACGCGCGGAATTGCGGGAGCAATAGCCAGACGATCAGAAGGATTGCGGCGCTCGGCTGGAGCCAGGGATAACGCCCATGGCCGGCAGCGGGCGCGGTCGGCTTGAACAGGACGATGCCGCCCAACCACGCCCCGACGACCGGCACGATGACAAAGCCGATGTAGATGACGCCGACGAAAACGGTTGTTTGAGTCGTGGTCAACTGAAGAGCGGCGAGCGTCGCGACGGCAACCGCTGTAAAGCCAAGGAAGCCGCCGATAACGCATCCTGCCGCGAGTCTTGTGATGGAAAAATGTGTCTGCCGGCTGAACAGCCGGCATGACCGGGCGCCCAACCACGCGCCTAGAATCCCCGCGAGCGGGTAATTCTCTGCATTCTGTGGGAAGAGGTAGCCGTAGTAAACGATCCGGCTGGATGGGCCATAACTCTCAAGCATCATATAGGCGGCCGGGAGCAGGAACATTCCAGCGGTCACGCCAAGCGATGCCAGCGCCTTCTTGCGAAAGGTCACACGCCCGGTATCGCCCATGCTGGTCGTCATTCCGCCGGTCATACAATCCGCAGGTTGCGGAATTCTTGATATTCGCGCCGCTCCTGCCGGCGCGCCCTACTTCTTGAGCGGCGGCAGCGGTTTCGCGTCGGGCGGGATGGGGTGGCGGTGGACGTTGAGGATCATCGACACCGTGGTGTAATAGCCGACGGTGAGGATGAGCTCGACCGCGCCGCGCTCGCCCCAGCGGTCCGTGATGGCGGCGAAATTCTTGTCGCTGACCTCGCCGGTGCGCACCAGCTCGCCGGCGAAGTCGTAGATCGCGGCCTCGTCGGCGGAGAGCTTTTCCGGCCGGCGTCCTTCGGCGATAGCGTCGGGGATGGCGGGAGAAAGCCCGGCCTGCTCGCCCATCCGGCGATGCGCCTGCCATTCGTACTGCGCGGTCCAGTGCCGCGCCGTCACCAGGATGGCCAGCTCCTTCAACGGGTCGGGCAGGACGCCCTTGAAGCGGATATGGGCGCCGAATTGCTGCACGATGTCGCCCAGCTCAGGGGAGCGCAGGAAGGCCTGGAACGGTCCGCCGCGCATCGCCTTGCGCGGGCCGGCGATGATCGCCTGCACCAGGCGCTTCTGCTCCGGCGTCATCTCGGCTTCGGTCAGTGTCTTGAAGCGTTCGGTCATGGCGCTTGGTCCCCTCGCTGATCAAGGCGCAAGCCATAACACGGCGCGCCTCACGCCGGAAGCTGCGGCAGGACCCGCGCCAGCGCCTCGGCGAAGCCGCGCCGTTCCGGCTCGGTGCCGACGGTGACGCGCACCAGCCGGTCGAGCGGCGCCACGCCGGGCATGCGCAGGAAGCACGATTCCTGCTCGAGCAGCAGCTTGAGCGCGGCGCGCGCGCGGCCGCCGTTGCCGAGATCGATGGCCACGAAATTGGTCGAGGACGGCAGCGATTTGAGGCCGAGCCTTGCCGCGAGCTTCGCGTAGTCGGCCCGCCCTTCGTCCACCTTGCGCACCACGTCCGCGATGAAGCCGGGATCGCCGAGCGAGGCGAGCGCCGCTTCCTGGGCCAGGCGGCTGACGCCGAAATGATGCCGGATCTTGTCGAAGGCGGCGACGATCTCGGCCGGCGCGATGGCGTAGCCGACCCGCATCCCCGCCATGCCGTGTGCCTTGGAAAAGGTGCGCAGCCTGATGACGCGCGGGTCCTCGGGGTCGAGCTCGGGCAGCACGCCCGGCGGCGCGAAGTCGCTGTAGGCCTCGTCGAGGACGAGGCGCGCGCCTGCGGGTAACCCGGCAATCATGCGCATCTGCTCGTCGGCCGAAAGCCAGCTTCCGGTGGGGTTGTCGGGGTTGGAGAGATAGACGATGCGCGCCCCGCTCGCCCGCGCCGCGGCGGCGAGCGCCTCGCCGTCGTTGCGGTCGGCGCGATAGGGCGCATGCACGAACCTGCCGCCGAAGCCCGCGACGTGGAAGGCGAAGGTGGGATAGGCGCCGTACGACATCACCACCGGATCGCCGGGATCGACGAAGGCGCGCACGATGAGGCCGAGCAGATCGTCGGCGCCGATGCCGAGGCCGATATTCTCCCGTCTCACGCCATGGTGGCGGGCCAGCGCCTCGCGCAGCACGAAGCCTTCTGGATCGCAATACCAGTTGACCCGCTCGGCGCCCGCCCGGATCGCGGCGATGGCCTTGGGCGAGGGGCCGAACGCGCTCTCGTTGGCGCCGATGCGCAGCTTGATGGGATGCCCGATGCGGCGCTCCAGCGCCTCGGGCGGGACGAAGGGAACGGTCGCCGGCAGTACTGCGACCTGGCGGGAGAAATGCGGCGGCGGCTCAGCCGCGGTCGTGCGCCGCCGGCTCACCGACCGTGCTCGTCGCGGTGACCTTGGGCGGCGTGTTGGGCGGCGGCACCTGCGCCGGCGCCGCGCCCTCGGCCGTTTCCTCTTCCTTCATGCCGGACTTGAAGGCTTTGATGCCTTTTGCGAAATCGCCCATCACGCCGGAAATCTTGCCCTTGCCGCCGAACAGTAAGGCGACCACGGCGATGACCACCAGCCAATGCCAGATACTGAGACCACCCATGGCCCAACCTCGATCGTGGCTCCCCGCTTGGCGCCGCGTTGGCGCAGAGCAAACGTCCAATTGTCTAGGGTAATGTCACCCTGCCCCGGCCGCAAGGACCGTCTCGGGGAGGGGGCACCGGGCGGGACCCCTGTCAACCGGGCATGGTGCCGTGCCGGACTTTCGGGCAGGTGGCGGGACCCGGCCGGCGATGCTAGCCTCGGCCCATGCGGGAGACGATTTTCGGGGTCGGGGTGCTGGCGGCACTGGCCGCCGGGCTGGCCGTGGCGGTTCACGTCCGGCAAGTTCCGCCGACGCCCGTGGCGCAGGTGGCGGTCGCGATCGCGCCTCCGGCGCCGGTCCAGGCGGAAGCGGCGCCCACGGCACCGCGTGAGCCGGACCTGCCGACTATCGTGGTGCAGCCCCGCATCGTCCACGAGGTGCCCAACAACGAGGCGTCCCTGCCGGTCCCGAAAGTCACCCTGAAACAGCTCGACGGGACCGTCGCCGACCGCGTCGACGCGATCCGGCCGCCGCCGCAGCGCGCCACCCCGGTCTCGATTGCGCCCATGCCATTGGGCGGCGCAGCGCAAGCGGTGGGGGGCGCCAATCTCAGCGTCGCCGGCCGCACCATCCATCTGTTCGGGGTGCGCCTGCCCGATCCGCGCGACCGCTGCGCGGCGGGCCCGTGCGACGCCACCGCCCGCGCGGCGCTCGCGGCGCGGCTCGCCGGCAACGCCGCGGTCAACTGCACCATGCCGCCGGGCCAGATGGGCGAGCCCGGCTATATCTGTCACGATGCGTCGGGCACCGACCTCGGCGGATTCCTCGTATCCGGCGGCCTGGCGCTCGCCGACCGCACCAGTAGCTTTCAGTACATCACCGCGGAGGACGCGGCGCGGACCTCGCAGCGCGGCTTGTGGCGCTACCGCTGATCAGGGCTCGAAGCGGAAGCGGAAGCCCGCCCCCTCGGGCACCACGAAGCCGCCGCTCGGGCGCGGGAAATGGGCCGGCAGCACCAGCGCCCGGCCTTCGACCGCGCGCTCGAGGAAGGCGCGGCGCGTGCGCGCCGAGAGTGCCTTGTCGACGCAGAAGCAGGAGCTGATCTCGGGCTCGGCGCATTGCACCGCGGTGTGCATGAGGTCGCCGCTCATCATCGCCTCGTGGCCGCCGGAGCGCACCCGCAGCGCGACGTGCCCCGGCGTGTGACCCGGCGTCGGCTCGAGCCAGGCCTCGTCGTCGAAGCGATGATCCATGGTCACGAAGTCGACCTGGCCGGCGGCGATCACCGGCAGCACGCTGTCCTCGATGTGCATGTCGGTCGAGTAGGCGCGGCGCTTCTCCTCGTCCTTCCAATGGTCCCATTCGGCCTGCGTGATGAGGTAGCGCGCGTTGGGGAAGGTCGGGACCCAGCGCCCGTCGACGAGGCGCGTGTTCCAGCCGATATGGTCGATATGGAGATGGGTGCACAGCACGACATCGATCTGCTCGGGCACGAATCCCGCGGCGGCGAGGCGCTCGAGCCACGGCCGCTTCTGGTGATGGAACAGCGGGCGCGAGGGGCGTTCCTTGTCGTTGCCGCTGCACGCATCGACCAGGATGGTGCGGCGCTTGGTGCGCACCACGAAGCTGTGGACCGAGATGATCAGCTTGCCGGTCGTGGGATCGAGCATCACCGGCTCGAGCCAACGCTTGTGCTGCGCCAGCTTTTCTGGCGCCAAATCCGGATAGATGAAGCGCGGCTCGAACATCGGCACTTCGAACTCGGGGATGCGGCTGATCTCGATCTCGCCGACGCGCCACTTCATGCCGTTGTCCATCGCGTACTCCCTCAAAGGTCCAGGCGCCGCTCTTAGGCAGCGAGACTAATGCCGAGCGGAGCAGCGTGGCAATCGGACGGAATTCGGGCGGTTGCCTTGAACCCACACATTGACCGTCATTGCGAGCGGAGCGAAGCAATCTGCTTCAGGCAAAGGCGCAACGCCGGGGGAAGATTGCCGCGTCGGCCTTGCGGCCTCCTCGCAATGACGACTCTGGGAAACGGAATGCAATGCTGGATAGGCACAGCACGAACGGCGCAGGAGACTGCGCTGCCGATATTAGTCGTGCGCCCCCGTCTGGCGCGGATGCGGCGTTTCCGCTATCCCTGCGCGGGCGAAAAGGAGGCGGCATGGCGCGGTTCGAGGGCACGGCGACCTATATCGCGACCGAGGATTTGCGGGTCGCGGTCAATGCCGCGATCGCGCTGGAGCGGCCGCTCCTGGTCAAGGGCGAGCCCGGCACCGGCAAGACCATTCTCGCGCAC
Organism: Allostellaceae bacterium; assembly: GCA_035604615.1. Taxonomy (GTDB): domain Bacteria; phylum Pseudomonadota; class Alphaproteobacteria; order ATCC43930; family CGMCC-115725; genus DATJLY01. The sequence goes on from DATNID010000049.1 coordinate 50,621, forward strand.
GAGATCGCCAAGGCGCTCGCCGCGCCGCTCATCACCTGGCACATCAAGTCCACCACCAAGGCGCAGCAGGGGCTCTACGAATACGACGCGGTGGCGCGCCTCCGGGACGGCCAGCTCGGCGAAGCGCGAGTCCATGACATCGGCAACTACATCGCGCGCGGCAAATTGTGGGAAGCATTCACCGCCGATCAGCGGCCGGTGCTGCTGATCGACGAGATCGACAAGGCCGACATCGAGTTCCCCAACGATCTGCTGCTCGAGCTCGACCGCATGGAGTTCTTTGTCTACGAGACACGCGAGACGGTGGTGGCGCGCCAGCGCCCGGTCGTTCTGATCACCTCCAACAACGAGAAGGAGCTGCCCGACGCATTCCTGCGGCGCTGCTTCTTCCACTACATCCGCTTCCCCGACCGCGAGACCATGACGCGCATCGTCGCAGTGCATCATCCGGGCCTGAAGCAGGCGCTGCTCAAGGAGGCGCTCGAGGTCTTCTACGAGGTGCGCGACGTGCCCGGGCTCAAGAAGCGGCCCTCGACCTCGGAGCTGATCGATTGGATCAAGCTGCTGCTGGTCGAGGACATTTCGCCTGAGGTGCTGCGCACGCGCGATCCGGCGAAGCTCATTCCGCCGCTCCACGGCGCGCTCTTGAAGAACGAGCAGGACGTGCAGCTCTTCGAGCGCCTGGCCTTCCTCCACCGCCGCGAGCGCGGCGGCGGCTGATGTTCGCGGGATTCTTTCTCGAGCTGAAGCGGGCGCGCGTTCCCGTCTCGCTCAAGGAGTACCTGGCGCTCATGGAGGCGATGGAGAAGAGCGTCGCCGGCTTCAGCGTCGACGACTTCTACTATCTGGCCCGCACCTGCCTGGTGAAGGACGAGCGCAACATCGACAAGTTCGGCCGCGTGTTCGGCCAGGTCTTCAAGGGGATCGAGGGCGCGGCGGAAGGCTCGCCGGTGCCGGAGGACTGGCTCACGGCGCTGGCCGAGAAGCTCCTCAGCGAGGAAGAGAAGCAGCAGATCGAGGCGATGGGCGGGCTCGACAAGCTCCTGGACGCGCTGCGCCAGCGTTTGGCCGAGCAGAAAGGGCGGCACGAAGGCGGCTCCAAATGGATCGGCACCGCCGGCACCTCGCCCTTCGGCGCCAAGGGCTACAACCCCGAGGGCGTGCGCATCGGCCAGGACGAGGGCCGCCAGGGCCGCGCCGTCAAGGTGTGGGACAAGCGCGAGTTCAAGAATCTCGACGGCGAGGTGCAGCTCGGCACCCGCAACATCAAGCTGGCGCTGCGGCGCCTGCGCCAGTTCGCGCGCGAGGGCGCGGCCGAGATTCTCGATCTTCCCGACACCATCCGCTCGACCGCGAAGAACGCGGGCTGGCTCGATCTCCGCCTCGTGCCGGAGCGGCACAACGCGGTGAAGGTGCTGCTGCTCCTCGACATCGGCGGCTCGATGGACGGGCACGTGCGCGCCTGCGAGGAGTTGTTCTCGGCGGCGCGCGCCGAGTTCAAGCATCTCGCGCATTACTATTTCCACAATTGCCCCTACGAGCATTTGTGGCAGGACGCGCGGCGGCGCCAGGCCGAGCGCACGCCCTTGGTCGAACTTCTGCGCACCTACGACCAGGCCTACAAGCTCATTCTCGTGGGCGACGCGACCATGGCGCCCTATGAGATCAGCGATCCCGGCGGCGCCATCGAGCACTGGAACGCGGAGCCGGGCGAGACCTGGCTGCGCCGGCTGCTGGTCACATATCCCAAGGCGGTGTGGCTCAACCCGGTGCCCGAGCGCTATTGGCAGGGCACGCAATCGATCGACATGATCGCCAAGCTGATGGAGGGGCGCATGTTCCCCCTGACGCTCGACGGCATCGACCGCGCCATGAGGCGGCTGCAGCGCTAGGGTCCGCTTGAATCGGCGCCGCCGCGGAGTCACGATCCGCGCGTCGTACGAAGGAGTAAACTCTTACGAGGGAGAAGACTCATGCAAAAGTACATAGTCTTTGCCGTCGTCCTGTCGATCGCCGCCGCGCCGGCGATCGCGCAGCAAAAATCCTCTGCGAATGACCGCGCCATGGAACACGCGGCCGCCATCGAGAAAATGATCGTCGACAACTTCAACAAAAAGAACGCCGCCGGAATCGCCGCGCTCTATGCGAGCAACGCTCTCTTTGTCGGGCCCGACGGCAAGACCTATACCGGCCGCGCGGCGGTCGAGGCGGACGAGGCCGATACCATCAAGGCGTGGGGCGACTTCAAGTTCGTCGGCGAGGTGAAGGAGGCGCACGCGGTCGGCAACGGCATTTGGGCGCTGATGAGCTCGGCCGTGGACGGCAACGGTCCGAACGGTCCGGTGAAGGTTCGCTCGCACGTCGTCAACGTGATCGTGCCGGAGGGCAAGGGCTGGAAGATCGTGCTCACCAGCATCGGCGCCAACGTCCCGCCGCCGGCCGCGCCGGCGAAGTAGCGCGCCTCTCGGCGGCGGGGCTGGATGCGGCGCGAGTCCCGCCGCAGCAGCGCGCAGGCGGCGAGACGGTGGCGTGGCCGCGCGGTCAGATGAGCAGCAGGAAGCCGTTGGCGGCGAAGAGGGTCGCGGCGAGCGCCAGGAGGCCCGACAGCATGATGAGCGCGCGCGAGGCGGCGACGATGCTGACCGAGCCGAGCACGATGGCGATCTGAAAGAAGGCGCGGGAATAATCGAAATTCGCATCCCGCCGCTGCGCGGTGGCGCGCTCGCCGTCATGCTTGTGCGCCTCCTCGAGCAGCGTCGCCTTTTCCTTGGCCTCGCGCTCGGCGCGGGCGCGATAGGATTGCGGGTCCTTGCCTTGCGTCTCGAGCAGATCCGCCATCGCGACATAGATGTCCTGGCGGATGTTGCGCGCCTGGTAGAAGGCGAAGGCGTTGGACGCGAGGATGTTGGAATTGATCGTGTCCTTCATCGCGTTCTCGCCGCCGAGGCTCGCGATCGCCAGCAGCATCGCCATGAAGCCGACCGCGAGCGCGACGCGCTTGCGGAAGCTTTCGGCGGCCTCGCGCGCGGTTTCGGACACGCTCTCGGCGATCTCGTTCGCTTCGTCTGCGTCCATGGCTCCCCCGGCCACATCTATGAGCGGCGATGTGGCAGGTTCACTTCGGCTTCTGGAACTTGATGACGAAGATATCGATCGGGATCTTCGAATTGAAGATGATGAAGTCGTGCGTGTCGTTCGGGTTGCGCAGGAAATCGCCCTCGTCCACGAGCTTGAATCCGGCCGCCTCGATTTCGCTCTTCTCGATGTTCTCGTCGAGTCGATGGAAGGTCTTGCCGGTGGTGACCGGTGCTCCTGGCAGCGCCGCGTAATCGGCGACGACGAGATAGCCGCCCGGCTTCAACGCATTGAACATCGCCGCGTCCATCTTGGCGCGATCGACCGGCAGGTAGGTCGTGTCGTGATAGCCGAAGAAGAACGTGACGAGGTCGAGATTGCCGGCGTCCGGCGGCAGCGGATCGTCGAATTTGCGCCGGTCGTCCATGACGTTCTTCATCGCCGGGCGCTTCATGCGCTCGTCGAACGCCGCCAAGACGCGCGCCAAGTTGTCGGGCGGGTTCTGTCCGTAGACGACCCCGCCGGGCGCCACGGCGCGCGCCATCAATTCGGTGCTGTAGCCGGCATCGGCCGCCATATCGAGAACCTTCATGCCCGGCCGTACTCCGGTGAAGGCGAGCAGCTTCGCCGCCTGGCGCCGGTCGTCGTTCTTCCGGTCGGCATCGGTCCGGTCGGGTGCCGCGAGCAGCGCGGCATAGTCGGGCGGGGGCGCGGGCGCGGTGCAGGCATTGAGCAGGACCGCGAACGCGAAGGCGCCAAGGCCGGTACCAGCGAGTCTTCTCATGGTGCTTCCTTTTCAAGCGACAGTCCCGCGTATAGCAGCCCAGTCGGTCAACGGAAAGCCGGTTGCCCGCCCGCGTTTCGACCCTCAAGCGCCCCTCCCCCGAAGGTGCGGGGGAGGCCTGTTGCCTTGGCCGTTGTCCGCCTCTTGCCCCGTCCGTTATGGTAACGGCCAAGAATGAAGGGGCAGGCATCATGGACACTCTCAACGACGCGATCGATCCGGCGCTGGTGAAATTCGGCGTCGGCCAAAGCGTGACGCGCAAGGAAGATCCGACCTTGCTGCGCGGCGAGGGCCGCTACACCGACGACGTCAACCTCCCCGGTCAGGCCTATGCAGTGATGGTGCGCTCGCCCGTCGCGCATGGCACCATTCGCCGCCTTGCGCTTGAGGCGGCGCGCAAGCTGCCGGGCGTGCTCGGCGTGTGGGGACCTGCCGATCTCGAGGCCGCCGGATTCCAGATGCTGAAGAGCCCGTTCGCGGCGCAAAACCGCGACGGCACGCCGTGGAAGCACGCGATGCGGCCGGCGCTCGCCAAGATCAAGGTGCGCCATATCGGCGAGCCGGTCGCCTTCGTCGTCGCCGAGACGGTGGCTCAGGCCAAAGACGCGGCAGAGGCGGTCGAATGCGACATCGACGCGCTGCCGGCCGTGACCTCGCCGTCCGCCGCCGCGGCCGCGGGCGCGCCACAGCTTCACGACGAGGCGCCGGGCAATATCCTGCTCGATTTCCACTATGGCGACAGCGCCAAGGTGGCCGAGGCGTTCGCCGCTGCCGCGCACGTCACCAAGCTCAAGCCGGTCAACAGCCGCATCATCGTCAACGCGATCGAGCCGCGCGCGGCGGTCGGCAGCTTCGATGCCAAGTCGGGCCGCTTCACGTTGACGCTCGGCTGCCAAGGCGTGTTCGGCCTGCGCGGCAATCTGGCGCCGGTGCTGGGCGTGACGACCGACAAGCTGCGCGTGCTCTCCTACAATGTCGGCGGCTCGTTCGGCATGAAGTCGCAGGTGTTCCCGGAATATCCCTGCGTGCTGTTCGCCGCGCGCCTTCTTGGCCGGCCGGTGAAGTGGACCGACGAGCGCTCCGGCAGCTTCGTCTCCGACAATCACGGCCGCGATCACGAGATGTCGGGCGAACTCGCGCTCGACAAGGACGGACGCATCCTGGCGCTGCGGCTCACCGGCTTCGGCAATGCCGGGGCCTATCCGGTGGCGCCGCTCCCTTATTCGGTCAACGCGGTCAAGAACGTGGCGAGCGTCTATCGCACGCCGCTGATCGAGGTCAATTCCAAGGGCGTCTACACCAACACCCAGCCGGTCGGGCCCTATCGCGGCGCCGGGCGGCCCGAGGGCAACTATTACATGGAGCGGCTGATGGACACGGCCGCCGACGAGATGGGGATCGACCGCATCGAGCTGCGCCGGCGCAACTATATCGCGGCGGCCGCGATGCCGTACAAGGCGGCCTCGGGCTCGTCCTACGACAGCGGCGATTTCGCCACCGTGCTCGACAAGGCGCTCGACACCGGCGACTGGCAAGGCTTCGCCCAGCGCAAGCGCCAGAGCGAGCAGCGCGGCAAGCTGCGCGGCCTCGGCGTCGCCAGCTATCTCGAAGTGACGGCGCCGCAGGGCAAGGAAATGGGCGGCATCCGCTTCGAGCCCGACGGCGGCGTCACCATGATCAGCGGCACGCTGGACTACGGCCAGGGCCACGCCTCGCCCTTCGCGCAGATCGTGGTCAACCGGCTCGGCATCCCGTTCGAGAAGCTGCGGCTCTTGCAGGGCGACAGCGACCAGCTTCTGTTCGGCGGCGGCACCGGCGGCTCGCGCTCGGCGATGGCGGGCGGCACGGCGCTGCTCACCGCCTGCGACAAGGTGATCGAGCAGGGCAAGCAGATCGCCGCCCATCTGCTCGAGGCCGCAGTCGCCGACATCGAGTTCTCCGAGGGGCGTTTCCGCATCGCCGGCACCGACCGCTCGGTCGGCATCCTCGAGGTCGCGGAGCGGGTGCGGACCGGCGCCAAGCTGCCGGCCGAGCTGCCGCAGACGCTCGACGCCTCGCTGGTGATGGAGACGCCGCCCTCGGCCTATCCCAACGGCTGCCACCTGGCCGAGGTCGAGGTGGATCCCGACACCGGCACGATCGCGGTGGTGAAGTACGCGATGGTCAACGATTTCGGCAATCTCTTGAACCCGCTCCTGGCGGAGGGCCAGGCCCATGGCGGGGTGGTGCAGGGCATCGGCCAGGCGCTGATGGAGCGCACGGTGTTCGACCGCGAGGGGCAGCTCGTCACCGGCTCCTACATGGACTACGCCATGCCGCGCGCCGACAACGCGCCGATGTTCGAGTTCGCGAGCCATCCGGTGCCGGCGACCACCAATCCGCTGGGGGTCAAGGGCTGTGGCGAGGCGGGCTGCGCCGGCGCGCTGCCGGCGGTGATGAATGCGGTGATGGACGCGCTCAAGCCCTATGGCATCCGCCACATCGACATGCCGGCGACGCCGGAGAAGGTGTGGCAGGCGATCCGGGGAGCCCGCGCGTCATGATCGTCGAGATCGCGCAGATCGACGTGAAGCCCGGCCTCGAGGCCGAGTTCGAGTCCGGCGTCGCCAAGGCCGTGCCGCTGTTCGCCCGCGCCAAGGGCTGCACCGGCGTCGAGCTCAAGCGCTCGATCGAGAAGCCGCGCCGCTACCGCCTGTTCGTCCAGTGGGAGACGGTCGAGAACCACACCGTCGATTTCCGCGGCTCGGCCGATTTCTGCGAATGGCGCAAGCTGGTCGGCCATTGCTTCGAGACGGCGCCCGAGGTCGAGCACGTCGCGCAGGCGGTGAAGGGGTTCTGAGCCTCCAAGCCCCGCAATGACGCGGCGCCGCGAGCGGAACTGACGCATGGCGCAAGCGAAGGAGCTGGCAGTATCCGCGCGCGGCTTCGCGCTGGTCGGGCGCGAGCTGGCGTCGGGTGTCGCCCTCATCTCGACGGCGGTGCCGTCCTGCCTCGCGGCCGGCGTCCTCACCTTCGCGCCCTTGGGTCCCGACTATGCCGCGGCTGGGGTCGCAGCGGGCTTATGCTGCGCCATCTTCGCGGCGCCGGCGGCGGCGCTCGCATCAGGCACGCCGTGGCTGGTGCCGAGCCCGCGCTCCAGCACGGCGGTGATCCAGGCGAGCCTCCTGGCGACGATGTGGCGCGATCCGTCGCTGCACGATCCGCGCCTCGCCATCGCCGCCCTGGGCTTGTGCGTCTTCGCCGCCGGGCTGATGCAGATCCTGTTCGGACTCGGCGGCATCGCGCGCATCGTCAAGTTCACGCCGCACCCGGTATTGGCCGGGTTCCTGAACGGCGTGGCGCTTCTGCTCGTGCTGCCGCAGATCGCGCGCTACGTGAGTTTCGGCGACTCGTTCGGCATCGTCCATCCGGCCATGTTCGTGTTCGCGCTGGGCCTTGCCGGCATCACCATCTGGGGCCGCAGGATCGCCTACAAGGTGCCCGGCGCGCTGCTCGGCCTCGGCACCGGCGTCGCGGTCTATTACGGGGTGAAGGCGATCTATCCCGGCGCCGATCTGGGCGCGACCATCGGCACGCCGGGGATGAATTTCCTGCCGCCCATTCCGTTCCTCGGCGTGCCGGTGGCGGAATTCGCCCTGCGGCTGCTGCCGCTCGCGCCGGTCATTTTCCTGACCGCGCTCAGCATCGCCATCATCGCGACCTTCGACACGCTCCTTACCTTGCGCGCGACGCAGAAACAGGCCGGGCGCCCGGTCCACCCGGTGCGCGACCTGGTGGCGCAGGGGATCGGCAATTGTGTCGCCGGCTGCACCGGCGCCTTGGGGACGCAGCTCTCGCCCAACGTCGTTCTCAACGCCTACAAGACCGGCGGGCGCACGATGCTGACGCCCCTGGTCGGCGGCGCCGTGCTGCTGTTCGCTACGGTGGCGCTGTCGCCGGCGCTGGCGGCGATTCCGGTGGTGGTGCTGTCGGCGACCGTGCTCGCCAACGGCATCTCGTCGTTCGACCGCTGGAGCCTCAAGCTCCTGTTCGGCACGCTCATCAACCGCGGCCGGGTGGCGCAGCACCACGCCTGGCACGATCTCCTGGTGGTGCTCGTGGTCATGGGCATCACCGCGAGCGGCGCCATCATCGCCGGGGTGCTGGCGGGCGCGGCGCTCGCCTGCATCATCTTCATCGCCAATATGAGCCGGCCGATCGTGCGCCGCGCCTATCGCGGCGACGAAACCGCCTCGAAGCGCATGCGGCCGGCGGACGACAGCGCCCTCCTCCACGCCAGCGGCCGGCGGCGCGCGGTGCTCGAGCTGCAGGGCGTGCTGTTCTTCGGCAATGCCGACGACCTCGCCGACCGCATCGTGGCGCTGTTCGACGAGGCCGACATGGTGACGCTCGATCTGCGCGGCATCGGCGACATCGACATCTCCGGCGCCCAGGTGCTGCACGAGATCGTGGCGACGGCGCGACGGCGCGGCAAGCGGCTGGTGTTCTGCGCCGTGCCGGCCGACGTATCGCGCACCATCGCCGAGCTGGCCGCGGGCGGGCGCGAATCCGGCCCCCTCGTCATGCCCGACATCGACACGGCGATCGAGTGGATGGAAGAGGAGGCATTGAGACGCCAATCCGACGGGCGCCCTGCGATCGGGCAGCTCGCGCTCGAACAGCTCGATTTCACCGAGGGCCTCGATGCCGACGAGATCGCGCTCCTGCGGGCGCGCCTCACGCCGCGCCGGTTTGCGCCCGGCCAGACGATCTGCGTCGAGGGCGCGGCGGCCGACCGGCTGTGGCTCCTGACCAAGGGCTCGGTCAGCGTGCGCATGGCATTATCGGAACGCGAGAGCGTGCGCGTCGCCAGCCTCGCCATGGGCACCGCGGTCGGCGAGATGGCGCTGCTGAGCAGCGCGCAGCGCTCGGCCTCCGTCGTGGCTGACGACGAGGTGCAGTGCTGGGAGCTCGAGGACGGCGCCTTCCGCGCGCTGCTCGACGAGCATCCGCGCATCGCCGGCAAGATCCTCGCCAATCTCGCGCGCGAGATGGCGCGCCGCGTGCGCATCACCTCGGACTATCTGCGCCGCGCGCTCGAATAGGCAGGAGACCCGCTCAGTTCAGCTTGGCGATCGCCTCGGCGCGGCTGCGGGCGAAGGGGCAGAACTGCCTGAGGCCGATCGAATCGAGCACTTCCTTGACGGGCCCTCGCGCGCCCGAGATGACGAAGGGCTGACGCGAGGCCTGCGCCTGCTTCATGGTCTTGAGGATGAGGCGCAGGCCCGCGCTGCTGAGATGGGCGAGCTTGGCGAGATCGAGCACGATGGGCGGCCCCGACGCCACCGCGTCGGCGAACTTGTCCTGCGCCAGCGCGATGGTCGCGACCTCGAGACGGCCCTTGAGCTCGAGCACGGTCGCGCCCGATTCGGCCAGCTCGTTGACGATCAGCGTTTCGTCCGCCATCCGCGCTCAGAACTCCTTGCCGATGAGATGGTCGAGCGAATAGCGCCCGCCGCCGCGAAAGAATATGGCGAGGCACAGGAGCCACCACAGCAGCGCGTACTCGATGCCGCGGTTGGTCCAGAAATAGCCGAACTCCCATTGGAAGACCAAGATGATGACCGTCATCTCGATCCAGATGAGCGCGGCCGCGATGCGGGTGAAGAGGCCGAGCGCGAGGCAGCCGGCGGCGACCAATTCGGTGAAAAAGAGGCAGTATGTGAAAAATACCGCCATCGGCACATGGTGCTGGGCGATCGTGTCGACGTAGCGCTGAAACGGTGCAAAAAACACCTTCTGCACCCCATGGGGAAACAGCACCGCGCCGGCGCTGAAGCGCATGAGGGCGTAGCTCATCGGCGAGAAGCGCCGATAGAGCCCCCCGAGGCCCGGAATGATGAGCCGCTGCGTATCGACCATGCCGTCGGTGTCCGCCATGACGCGCCCACTTCCCTCAGCGCCGCGCTTCCCTTTCGGCGGCTTCCTGCGTCATCATAGCATGCAGCATGCGGCTCTTCCTTCGTCTCCTTCCCCTCCTCGTTGCCCTGGCGTCGTCCGCCGCCCAGGCGCAGACCGAGATCGGCATCGGCATCGCCCCGGTGGTGCCCAACGCGTCGGTCTTTCTCGCGATCGAGGAGGGCTATCTGCGCGAGGCCGGCTTCACCGCGCGCATCGAGAGGGCCAATTCGGCCGCGACCCTCATCCCGTTCGTCGCCAGCAACCGCGTCCAGGTGATCCAAGGCGGAATCTCGCTCGGCTATTTCAATGCCGTGGCCCAGGGCTTGCCGATCATCGTCACGCTCGATTCCGGCTCGTCGCCGATCAACAGCGTCATCCTGGTGCGCAGTGACATCGCCGCCGAGTTGAAGACCCCGCGCGACCTCAAGAGCAAGAGGGTGGGGATCGTCGCGCCCGGCGCGATCCCGGAATACGTGGTCGGCAAGGTGCTCGAGTCGGCCGGCCTCACCCTCAAGGACATCGACATCAAATACATCCCGTTCCAGGACATGGGCCCGGCCTTCGCCAACAACGCCCTCGACGCCGCGCTCGAAGTGCCGCCCTATATCGAGCCGATCGTGGCGCAGGGGTCCGCCCGGCGCTGGCTTGATCCCGACACCATCATCGAGCCCAGCCCGACCCTCACCGTTGTCTACATCATCAACACCGACTGGGCGGCACAGAACCAGGCGGCGGCGCACCGGCTCATGCTCGCCTTCGCGCGGGCGGGGCGCGAGTATTGCGACGCCTATCACCACGGCCCCAACCGCGCGCAGGTGGTGGACCTGCTGGCCAAGAACAAGGTGATGGAGGACCGCGAGCTCCTCGACCGCATGAGCTGGCAGGCGCGCGACCCCAACGGGCGGGTCCGGCCCGAGGTGCTGGCGGACATCCAGGATTTCTACTTCCGCGAGGGCAAGCTGGCGAAGAAGGCGCCGCCGGAGCGCCTGCTCGATCCGAGCTACGCCGACGAGGCCGCCGCCGCGTTCGGACCGTTCACGCCCAAGAATGCGTCGAGCACGCTCAGGGGCTGCCGCTGACCGCAGCGGTATCGAGGGGAGGTGTAGGGGGATGTCGATGAAGGCTTGGCTGGTCGCGTGTCTTGCGCTCGCTTGCGCGCCGGCGTTGGCGCAGCAATCCGTGCCGGAGATCGCGTATGATTCGGTGCCGAATTTCCTCAAGCTGCCGCGGGACCTTTATATCGGCGAGCCGTCGGGCGTGGCGGTCAATTCCAAGGGCCACATCTTCGTGTTCTCGCGCGGCGGCAGCAGCACGGGTCCGGCCTTCGGCGAGACGGCGGCGCAGCTCCTGGAATTCGACCGCGACGGCAAGTACCTGCGCGAGATCGGCAAGAATCTCTACGCTTGGTCCTTCGCGCATGCGGTGCGGGTCGACAAGGACGACAATGTCTGGGCCGTCGACAAGGGCTCGGACATGATCGTCAAGTTCGATCCGGAAGGCCGTGTCGCGATGGTGTGGGGGCGCAAGCAGGAAGCGTCCGACGAGGGCGTCGGGCCGCTGAAGCATCCCAACCCGCCACTGCCGGCCCAGGACGGGCGCTTCCGCCAGCCCACCGACGTGACCTGGGACCCGGCCGGCAACGCCTATATCTCCGACGGCTACATCAACTCGCGCATCGCCAAGCTCGACAAGGACGGCAACTGGGTGAAGCAGTGGGGCGACCGCGGCGACGCGCCCGGCCAGTTCAGCACCGCGCACGGCATCGGCGCCGACGCGCACGGCAACATCTTTGTCGCCGACCGCGGCAACCGCCGCATCCAGGTGTTCGACGGCGACGGCAAATTCCTGCGCCAGTTCACCATCGACGTACCGGTTCCGGCCGACGCGCGCATGGTGATCGGCAACAAGTATCCCGATCCCATGGCGGCCAACGTGCCGTCGCTGTTGAAGCCAGGCGCGCCGTGGGTGATCTGCATCACGCCGCCGCCCAACCAGGTGCTCTACACCGCCGATGCGTTCCCCGGGCGCATCTACAAGCTCACGCTCGACGGCAAGCTTTTGGGCATGCTCGGCAAGGCGGGCAAGGAGATGAAGGCGTTCGGCTGGATTCACGCCATGGCATGCCCGTCGGAGCACACGCTCATCGTCGGCGAGATCATCAATTGGCGGGTGCAGAAGCTGATCCTGCACCCGGACAAGACGGCGCAGTAGCCGCCTGCCTCGGCTCACTTCGCGGCGAGCGGGATCACCGAGCGTTGGTCGATCATGGCCGCGGCGTCGGCCTCGCCCTTGACCAGCCCCTGCGCCTTGTAGAAGGCGACCTGGCGCATGATGTCCTTCACGTCGAGCCGCGCGTCGGCGTCGAGGTAGGGGATGCCGTATTTCACCTCCTCGACCGACTGCTTGGTGTATTTGGCGAGGATGGCGATCATCGCCTCGGCCGCCGGCCCGTCCTTGCGCTTGCCGTCGGCGCCGGTGGTGGCGTCGTGGTAGTCGCGCGCACCCTTGCGATAGGCGCGCAGGAAGCGGTCGACCGTGTCGTGCCGCTCGGCCGCGGTCTTGGCGCCGGCAAAGACGATGCCGAACTGCCACGGCGCCTCGTCGCCGACCCAGGCGAGGCGCTTGATGTCGCCGCGGTCGATGAGCGCCTGCATGCCCGGCGTCATCGACACGGTGGTGAAATCGGCCTTGCCGCCGGTGAGTGCGGTGTTGATGTTCGGGATCGATTGCAGCGACAGGACCTCGATGGTCTTGAAGTCGAAGCCGTATTTCTCGGCCAGGATGGCGCCCACGACATAGACCGGCGGCGCGCCCTTCGTCGTCACGCCGAAGCTGTGGCCACCGAGATCCTTGAGACTTTTGAGGCCGGCATCCCAAGCGTGCCGCGAGGCGAGGAAGGCCTGGATCTGGAAGCCCGGCGCCTCGTGCGCCGCGGCCGCGACGAGCTTGAGCTCGCCCTGGCCGGCGAGGTTGTAGAAGGCGGCGGTGACCGCGGCGACGCCGAAATCTATGGCGCCTGCGACCGTCGCCACCGCCACCGGCGCGGCGGCATCGAAATAGACCAGCTCCGCCGGCACGCCCTCGGCGGCGAAATAGCCGCGCTCCTGCGCCACGTAGACGGGCGCGAAGGCGTTGACGCCGACGACGCCGATCTTTATGGGCTCGGCAAGCGCTGCTCCCGTTCCCATGAGCGCCGCCAGCGCGGCCCAACACCACATGCGTCCCATCGTCGAACACTCCGCGAAACGGCGGCGACGATAGCATATTTGAATCTCCGCGGCGCGCCTGCGAAGATGGATCCGGGATTGGCTGTCATTGCGAGCGCAGCGAAGCAATCTCCCGAAGATTGCTTCGTCGCCTGCGGCTCCTCGCAATGACGTGCTTTATTTTCGAGAGGGCATGCCATGGCGGACGGCAGCAACATCGCGGCGAACATCGCCTATGACGATCTGCGCCAGTGGCTCGACCACGCCGAGCGGCTGGGCGAGGTGCGCAAGGTCAAGGGCGCGAGCTGGCAGGAGGATATCGGGCTCGCCGCGGAGGCGGTGCTGCGCGCCGAGAACGGGCCATGCGTCGTGTTCGACGACATTCCCGGCTGCCCAAAAGGGTTCCGGCTGCTGCTCAACGTCTTCGCCGGGACGCGCCGCAACATGACCTTGGGATTTCCCGACCATCTCAACAAGTGGGAGCTGAGCCAGGCCTATCGCGACGCTTATCTCAAGGACCCGCGCATCATCCCGCACGAGATCGTGTCCGACGGGCCGGTGCTCGAGAACGTGATGATGGGCGACGAGGTCGATGTCGAGAAGTTCCCCTCGCCCATCTGGCACGAGAAGGACGGCGGCCGCTATATCGGCACCGGCACCTACAGCGTGACGCGCGATCCCGAGGAGAACTGGCTCAATGCCGGCGCCTATCGCGCCCAGGTCCACGACAAGAAGAGCGTCGGCGTCATCATGGCCGCGGGCCATCACGGCTATATCCATCGCGAAAAATATTTCGCGCGCGGCGAGCCGATGCCGCTCGTCATGGTCCTGGGCGGCGATCCGCTGGCGTTCTTCTATGGCGGCATGGAGGCGCCCTACGGCGTGTTCGAGCTCGACATCGTCGGCGGCCTGCGCGGCAAGGCGGTGAAGATGGTGCGGGGCCGGGTCACCGGCCTGCCATTCCCCGCCGACGCCGAGATCGTGCTCGAAGGCTATGTCACGCCCGGCAAGCGCCACATGGAGGGCCCGTTCGGCGAATGGACCGGCCACTATGCCGGCGGCGCGACCATGGCGCCGGTGCTCGACATCAAGGCGATCTATCACCGCAACGACCCGATCCTCCTGGGCGTGCCGCCGATGGGCGCGGGGCCGGATGAGATGGCGCGCTATCGCGGCGTGCTGCGCTCGGCCACGATCATGCAGAACATCGCCAATGCCGGCGTCCCTGACGTGCAGCAGGTGTGGTGCCACGAAGTGGGCGGCGCGCGCATGCTGCACGGCATCTCGATCAAGCAGCGCTATCCCGGCCACGCGGCGCAGGTGGGCCACGTCGCGGCGCAATGCGGCGCCTCGGCCTATGCGTCCAAATATATCGTCGTGGTGGACGAGGACATCGACGTGACCAACCTCGAGACCCTGCTGTGGGCGTGGCTCACCCGCACCGATCCCAAGGAATCGATCCAGTTCATCACCCATTCCTGGGACTCGCCGGCCGATCCGCGCCTGTCGCCGGAGAAGCGCAAGCGCGGCGACATGACCCATTCGGTGGCGATCGTCGACGCTTGCAAGCCATTCCACTGGCGCGACCAGTTCCCGCCCACCAACGCGCCGAGCGCCGCGGTGGCGAAGAAGGCGGCGGAGAAGTTCGGCTGGCTGCTCGACGGCGCGCGATGAGGCGGGTGCTGCCCTGGATCGCGCTCGCCGCCGCGCTCGCCGCGGGCGCGCAGGCGGAAACGCTCAAGGTCGGCGTCTTTCGCGGCACCTCGGCCAGCGGCGCCATCTATGTCGCCAAGGAGAAAGGCTATTTCGCGCAAGCGGGGCTCGATACCGAGGTCGTGGTGTTCGATGCCGGCGAGGCGGTGGCGGTGGCGACCGTTTCGGGCGCCATCGACATCGGCGCGGCCGGCGTGTCGGCGGCGTTCTACAACCTGGCGAGCCAGGGCTCGATCCGCGTCGTCTCCGGCATCAACCGCGACGTGCCCGGATTCCAGGCGGTGGCGCTGGTGGCGTCGAACCACGCCTATGACGGCGGCTTGCACGGCTTCGCCGATCTCGCGGGCCGCTCGGTCGCGCTCACCACGGTGGGCTCGACCTTTCACTATGCGGTAGGGCTGATCGAGGAGAAGCTCGGCCTCGACGTGAAGAGCGTGAAGATCATCGCGGCGCAGGGCCTGCCGAACGTCGCCTCGGCGGTGGCGGGCGGCCAGGCCGATTCGGCGATCGTGCCGACGCCGTTCGCGGCGCCGCTCATCGAGAAGGGCGCGGTGAAGCTGGTGGGATATGTCGCCGACATCGCGCCGTCGCAGGTCGGCATCGCCTGGGTGACCAAGGCGACCGCGGACACCAAGGCGGACATGGTGCGGCGCTATCTCGCGGCCTACCGCAAGGGCGTACACGACTATCACGCGGCCTTCACCGGCCCCGGCGAGACCCGCAAGGACGGGCCCACCGCGCCCGAAGTGCTCGCCATCATCGCCAAGTACACCGGCCAGACCGCGGCGCAAATCGACGGCGGCATCTCCTATATCGATCCCGAGGGACGGATCGACGCGCGCGACATCCAGCACCAGATCGACTGGTTCCGCGCCCAGGGCATGATCAAGGGCGAGATCGACGCCGCGACCTTGATCGACAAGCGCTACGCCACGACGCTTCCTTAGAGTTAGACGTTTGCGCGGCACCGCCGTGCGTCCTTCGACTGCGCCCTTCGGGCTCCGCTCAGGATGAGGAAGGTGGTACAATGCCCCTCATCCTGAGCGGAGCGAAGCGTAGTCGAAGGACGCACGGCGGCTCACGCTCTCGGATAGGACCGCACGCTCCATGGCCAAAATTCCATTGCAGAAGAGCAGCGGCAACGTGTTTGCCGATATCGGATTCGCGCCTGCCGAGGCGGCGGAACTCGCTGCCAAGAGCGGGCTGATCCTCGCCATCAAGGACACCATCGTACGGCGCAAATTGACGCAGCAGGAAGCGGCGCGGCATTGCGGCACGGATCAGCCGACGCTTTCCAAAGTGCTGCGGGGCCGAATGGAGAGCGTCACCATCGACCGGCTTGCAAGCTGGCTTACGTCGCTGGGACGGGATGTCGAGATCGTCGTCAAACCGCCGCCGCGCAAACCCCGCCAAGGGCGCCTACGCGTGATCGAAGCGGCTTGAACCAGCTGCGAGTCAGCGCCGCCGGCGCTTGGATTTGCCGAGCGCGGATTCCTT
This sequence comes from Allostellaceae bacterium, assembly GCA_035604615.1. Taxonomy (GTDB): domain Bacteria; phylum Pseudomonadota; class Alphaproteobacteria; order ATCC43930; family CGMCC-115725; genus DATJLY01. The sequence continues at coordinate 66,836 of DATNID010000049.1, forward strand.
CCACATCTCCCAGGTGCGGTCCTGGCCGTGCTCGGAGCCGGGCTTGGTCAAGCGGGTCATCTTCTCGATCTCGGCCGCTTCCTCGGGCGCGAGATAGGTGATGGGGCCGCCCAGCATCCGCGCCTGCAGCAGGAACCGCGCGTTCATCTCGGTATTGATGGCGCGCGAGACCACGACGCGCAGATCCGGCGCAACCACGATGTTGCCGTGGCCGCGCATCAGCGCCACCGAATTCCCGCCGAGCTTGTCGGCGAGCGCCTTGCCGAGCATGCTGTTGGTCACCTGGAGATTGGTCCAGCCGCCCTTCTCGCGGATCTCGAACACCGGCACCTCGGGATAGAAGAACGAGGCGCGGATCGGCAGCAGCGGCACCTGCGTCACGCTGAACGGGATGACGGTCGGCGAATGGCTGTGCACCACCGCCATCACGTCGGGCCGCGCGCGGTAGGCCTCGGAATGGATGAAGCGCTCGGAATAGACGCCAACGCCCGGCGCGTCGATCGCCTCGCCGTCGAGCCCGTATTCGAGGATGTCGGCGACCGTCACCCGCCCCGGCGCCAGCGCGCGCGACATGTGAAAGCGCGTCGGGTCGTTGGGATCGCGGAAGCTGACATGGCCGAACCCGTCGAGCACGCCCTCGTTGAAGAGGATGCGGTTGGCCGCGACGAGATCGTCCTTGAGCGCCTTGAGCCCCGAATTGTCGCGCCTCGGCGCCTTGGCCTTGGAGCGGGTGGTCTTGCCGCGCGCCATGTTCGTCCTCCCCCGGTTGCGCCGCGTTCTATCACCCGTCGTTGGCGACGGGTAGCCCGAACACCTCCTCGGGCTCGGCCAGGCCGCGCACCGGGTGGAAGCCCAGCGAGTCGAGCGGCCGGCCGGCCAGCGCGGCGAAATCGTGCGACATGAGCAGCGGCCGGCCAAGCCGCTTGGTCAGGCTTTCGAGCCGGCACACCAGATTGACGGCAGGGCCGATGGCGGTGAAGTCGAGCCGGTCGACCGCGCCGACATTGCCGTAGACCACGGCGCCGACATGGAGCCCGACGCCGATCCGGATCGACACAGCGCCCTGCTCGCGCCGTTTCAGGTTGAGCGCATCGAGGCGCGCAAGCGCCGCGATGGCGGAGTCCAGCGCGGCGCGAACGGAGCCTTCCTCACTGTCCGAGACGAAGATTGCGAGCACGCCGTCGCCGACGAATTTCAGCACCTCGCCGCCATGGGCCGCGATCGGCGAGCTGACCGCGTCGAAGTAATCGTCGAGCAGTTCGATCAGCGCGGCGGCGGGCAGCCTGTCGGACAGCCCGGTGAAGTCGCGCAGGTCGGTCGCGATCAAGGCGGCGCGGATTTCCTCGCCCTGGCGGCGCTGGATCTCGCCGTTGAGGATGTGCCGGCCGATGGTGCGGCCGAGATAGGTGTCGAGCACATTGGCCATCAGGCGCCGCATCGCCTTGGCCTCGACCACGATGCCGACCGCCGGAAGCACGCGGCCAATGGCAGCGACATCGTCATCCGAGAACCCGCCCTCGCGATCGGTCGCGAAGGTGATGACCTGGTGCCGGTCGCCGATGAAGGTGAGCGGGCAGGCGAGGTAATCGGTGCCCCCCGAATCGCGCAGGCCCACCAAGAGCGGGAATTGGTCGATTCGGTCCAAACCGAGTCGATAGCGTACGGTCTCGCCGCGCTCCATCGCCGGGCGCATCGGGCTGTCGAGATAGTCCGGAGTCCGGCCCGCGCCGTGCGCGATGTCGACTTCCTCGACCTGCTCGCGGTCGCGCCACCAGCGCACGCCGAAGCCCAGGAGTTGCGGATGGAGCGTCGTGATCGAGACTGTCGCGCGCCACACCGGCACGCCCGCGCCGACGAGACGCCAACAGAGCTGATCCAGCAGCTCAGCGTTGGTCGCCGCGCGGTGGCCCTCGGTCAGTACCCAGGCGACGACATCGCCGCCGACGATCGGTTTGCCATGCGAGCGATGGTCCTTGGTCCAGGTGAAGATACTCGCCGGGTCCGGATCGGCGGCATCGGTGCGGGAGGACGACGACATGGGCGAGACCGCGCGCGCGAGGAAGTGCCGGGGCGGCCATGGTAGCCTCGGCTCGCGCGGCGCGGTAGCAGCGCGCGATCACGTCTCGTCGGGCCGCACGAAGCACAGGATGCCCATGCCCGGGAGGTAGCACACCACCGCACGGCCGGTCGGGTTCCCGATATGGGAGAGAACGCGGTCCGACGGGACGACAAGCCAGCGCCCTTCGACCAACGCCTCGTAGCCGGTGGGATTGATGCGGTATTCCGTCATGCGGCAGTCGGCGATCGAGCAGCAGGACGAGCCGTTCGGGGCCTGAAGACTGTGAAACCACGGCGCGAGTGCGGGGTCGGCATTTTCGGGCGGCATGGCGCACGCCCCGCCCGCGCCGCAGGCCACCGCCAAAGCCAATCCGCCGGCGCGCCGCCATCTGTGAATTCTTGGGCAGGCGCCAAGAACTCTGCCGCTTTCGCGGGCAGCGGGCGACATCAGTTGTTGACCTGCTGCGGACCCGGCTGGTCCCAACCTGCCAAATTGCCCTGGTCGGTCAGCTCCAGCATCTCGACGGTGCGGTAGGTCCCTACCATGAGGACAACCATGGCGAGGACCAAGGCTACGGCCGCCAGTCCGTCGTTGAGCTTGGCGCAGAACGCGTCCGCGCGAGATTTGATCATCGTGAAACGTCGAGTCATCCTGCATCACCCATGTGGTCGGCCGCGTTCCCCCCGCGCACGGCTGCGTATTTGACGTTTCTTGGAAAACTGCAAGTTGTATGCCAGCGGGGACGGCGGCAAGGGATGCGGAATATGCATGACGGCGATGCCGCGCGCTCCTTCCAGGCGATGGTCGCGATGCGCGACGGCGTTCGCCTCAACACGTTCGTGTTCCTGCCTGCCGGCGGCGGTCCGCGCTATCCCGTCATCCTGCAGCGCACGCCCTACGGCATCGCAGCCGCCGACGCTCCCGCCAAGAACGACCCGGCCAGGGCCTGGGTTCCCAGCGAATCGGAGCCCATGCGCGGCTCGATCCTGCGCGGCTGGCGCAACATCGTCGCGCACGGCTATGCCGCGGTCTACCAGGACACGCGCGGTCGCCACGGCTCGGAAGGCGAGGATCGCGTCTATGCCGACGACGCGGCGGACGGTCTCGACACCTTGGAATGGATCGCGCGCCAGAGCTGGACCAACCACCGGGTCGGCATGTCGGGCTCGTCGGCCGGCGCCACCACCACTTTCGCCGCGGCGTCGCAGCGCCATCCCAGCCTGCGCGCGTTCTTCGCCCAGGCCGGCGCCTCCAGCATCTATGACGACGTGGTCTATGAGGGCCAGTCGATCGAGATGGAGCGGCTGTGGCTGTGGGTGGCGCGCAACATCCCCGGCCTGTCGCCGTCGCATCGTGAAGCGGTCATGCGCAAGCTCGGCATCGGCGCCGAAGCGCTCGCCGCTTCCGCCGCCTCGGCCGAGTTTCGCTACGCGCGACTCGACCAGGCGCGCCATGCCAGCCCGCCCTTCATCGGCGCGGCGGATTGGATGAAGCTGCCGCTGACCGGCTATCCGGACTTCGCCACCTGGCAGCCCTTCCTCGACGAGATCATCACCCACCCCGCGCCGGACGCATTCCGCGCGCGGCACGATTTCCGCCGCACCATCGACATTCCCGGGTTTCACGTCACCACCTGGTACGACATCTTCCAGACCAGCGTGCTGGCCGCTTTCAACGACATCCAGGCCCGGGTCGGCAACCAACTCCTGTGGATCGGTCCCAACGAGCACTACTTCGTCTACGAGAGCAATTTCTGGCCGCGCGATCCTTATTTCGAGTGGTTCGATCACTGGCTGAAGGACGAGCGCACCGGCATCATGGAGCGGCAAGCGGTGTTCTATTCGCCGCGCGCCTGGGTCGAGGACCGCGCAAATTATGTAGCCGACGATTGGCGCGAGTCGGAGCGCTGGCCGCCGCCGGGCGCCGCGCCGCGCCGGCTCTATCTGCGCGGCGACGCAAGCCTGAGCGAGGCGGGACCGAGGGGCGCGGCGTTAAGCTATGTCTATGATCCGCGCCGGCCAATTCCGACCATGGGCGGGCGCAACATGCTGATCGACGCCGGGCCGCGCGACCAGCGTCCGGTGCAGGCGCTGCCGGATTATGGGCTCATCTATCGCGGCGAGACACTGGTGCGCGATCTCACCATCGCCGGCGCAGTGCGCGTGACTTTGCACGTCCAGTCCGACTGCCGCGACACCGATTTCGTCGCCAAGCTCATCGAGCTCGAGCCCAATGGGCGCGCCATGCTGCTGATGGACGGCGTGACGCGCGCCCTGTACCGCGATTCAGCCGCCGGGCCGCAGCCTCTCGAGCCCGGCCGGGTCTACCGCCTCGCCATCGAGCTGGGCCACATCCACCACACTTTCCGCGCCGGCAGCCGCATCGAGCTGGACGTGACCAGCAGCAACTTCCCGCGCCGCGCGCGCAACGCCAACAGCGGCAACCCGGTGCTGGCACGCGACACCGAAGCCGATCTCCACGTCGCCACCAACACCATCCATCACGACGAGGCGACGCCGTCCTTCGTCGTGTTGCCGGTGCTTTACGGCACGGGATAGTGCGTGCGCAGCTCCTGACCGCCGCTCTTGGCCGGATGCGCGTCGATCAGGACGAAGGCGAAGACGCACGGGCCCGGCCCATGATTGACCCAGGCGTGCATGGTGCCGCGCTGGACCACCACGTCGCCGGCTTTCAGGTGCTTCACCTCGCCGCTGTCGAACTCGAGATCGCAGGTGCCGGACAGCAGGATCGCGTAGTCGACCGTCTCGGTGCGGTGCATGAACTTGGCCGGCGCGCCGCGCTCCATCTGCGTGATGCGGATCACCGTGCCCTGGCCGTTGCCGACATAGTTGTGGCGCACGACGAAACCCTTGCGCTGTGCCGCCTCGGCCTCGGCCGAGTTGTCGGCCGGCATGGTATTGGTCGACCAGATCTCGCAGCCGCTGAGATAGGGGCCGCGCCGCATCACGGCTTGCAGGGTCTCGTCGCTGGTGGCGATCGCCTTGCCGCTCGCATCGTGCCCGGTGACGATGCGCCTCACTGACAGTGCCATTTCGCTCCTCCCTTGGCCGGTTGCGCGACAGGGTAGAGCCAAGGCGCCCGGCATGGCAAAGTGGAGGCTCGCAACCCAAGGGGAGATACCGCGATGGCGCTCCAGCTCAGCATCGGCCTCACCTCGAACCCGCGTACCTGGCCGATCCTCGACGGCACGGTGAAGCCCGATGGGATCGAGCTCAATATCAGCATCGTGCCGCCGTCCGAGCTGTTCTGGCGCCAGCTTCGCTTCGCCGATTTCGACGTCTCGGAGATGTCGCTGTCGTCGCTGATGATGACGATCGCGCGCGGCGACGAGCGCTGGCTCGGCCTCCCTGTCTTCACCACGCGGTTCTTCTTCCAGACCTGGGCCCTGAAGCGCACCGACGCCGGCATCGCGACGCCCTCGGACCTCAAGGGCAAGCGCGTCGGCGTGCCCGAATACCAGCAGACCGCGGCGCTGTGGTCGCGCGGGATCCTGGAGCACGATTTCGGCGTCCGGCCCCGGGACATGGAATTCTGGATGGAGCGCGTGCCGGAGCGCAGCCATGCCGGCGCCACCGGCTTCAAGGCGCCCGAAGGCGTCACTATCCACCAGATCCCGCCCGAGAAGAGCATCGGCTCGATGCTGGCGGCCAACGAGCTGCACGCGACGCTGATGTATTTCCCCGGCCACGGCATCATCGACCGCAGCACGGAAGACCTGTCGACCAATCCCAAGATCGCGCCGCTCTTCCCCGACCCGATCGCCGAGGGCACGCGCTACTACCGCAAGACCGGGCTCTACCCGATCAACCACGGCATGATCGTACGCAAAAGCATCGCCGAGAAGAATCCGTGGATCGTGCTGAACCTCTACAAGGCGTTCGAGGCCGCGCGCGAGATCGCCGACCGCCAGCGCGTGCAGCATGTCGAGTACCACATCCTGTCGGGCCAGGTGGCGCCCGAAGCAAAGGCCGCGTTCGAGAAGCCGGTGCTGCGCCACGGCATCAAGGCCAACCGCAACATCCTCGAGACCGCGGCCCAGTATTCTCACGAGCAGGGGCTGACCCCGCGCCTGATGAAGCTCGACGAGATATTCGCCCCGAGCGTGATGGATCAGTAGGACGGAGAACGCGGAGGGGAGATTGCTTCGCTGCGCTCGCAATGACGGCTTAAGTGACCGTCATTGCGAGGAGCGATAGCGACGAAGCAATCTCCCGGAAACTCAGGCGAGCGCGGTCTCGCGGACCTTGGGCTGGACCGGGTCCTTGAGGCCGAGGATGCGGCGCGCGTTGCCGTAGAGGATCTTCTGCTGGTCGTCCTTCGCCAGGCCGATCTTGTCGAAGAATTCGAGCGCCGCGGCCGGGCTCCAGCACGGATAGTCGCTGCCGTACATGACATGGTCGACGCCGTAATACTCGATGGCGAACTTCATGCCCGCGGAATGCGGCGACACCGTGTCCGTGTACATGCGGCGGATATAGGTGCTGGGCGGATGCGGCAGCTTTGCCGCCTTGCCGTTCTTGTCCATGCGGCCCGATTGGTAGGGCAGCGCGCCGCCGGTATGCGACATCACCACTTTGAGGTCGGGATGACGCTCCATGATGCCGGAGAACACCAGCCGCATCGCCGCGACGCTCACCTCGACGACCCGGCCGAGGCTGAGGAACAGCGCCCCGCCATAGCCGTCGATCAGCATATCCTGGAAGACCGCATCGGTCGGATGCAGGAACAGCGGCACGCCCAGCTTCTCGATCCGGTCGTAGAACGGCTCTAGCCGCTCATGGTCGATGCGGGGATCGGCGCCGACGCTCCCCGGCAGGTTGACGCCCATCAGGCCGAGCGTGTTGACCGCATGATCGACGACGTCGAGAGCGGTCTGGGTGTCGACGAGGGGCACCGCCGCGCTCGCCCAGACGCGGCCAGGGTGCTGCTTCTGCGCGCCCGCCATTTCCTCGTTCCACAACATGGCGAGGTCGCGGCCTTCTTCCTTCGGCAGCTCGGAGAACACGACCGAGAACGGACCGATCGAGCACACCACGTCGACCTGGTGGCCGAGCTTGTCCATGTGCGCGAGCTGGTCGTCGAGGTCGAACCACTCCGCCCCGCCGCCGAGGAAGGGCTCGCCCTTCTCGTCGCGGAAGAAATTGTATCCGCCCTTGGCCGGGGCGGGCCTAGCGTTGGGAAAATCCTTGCGCTTGCAGAGCGCGTTCCAGACCGACCGCGGCCACCAGTGGAAATGCGAGTCGATGATGCGCATGGGGAGGTTCTCCTGGCCGGTCGGATCGGCGAAACCTCATTCTATTTGAAGGGCCTGGGTCGGGTCAACCGAGCCGCGGCTAGGGCCCAGCCATCTCCAATCGGTCCAATTTCGACCGCACCTGCTTGACCAGGATCGAAACCTGTCCGCCGTCGTGCCGAATGGCCGACGCGAATTCCTCCTGCTGGGCGACCGCGAGGCTGGCCCCGCCGACGCTGAGATCGGTGACCTTGAAGCCGTCGGGCTTGCTGACCACGCGCCATTCGATGGTCATTGCCTGGTCCGTCGCAACGAGGGTGATGTCGGTCCGCACGATGGTCACCCCATCGCTCTCAGCGCGCTGATCGAGCACGTGAAACGAGTCGCTGCGGTATTGGCTGAAATGGTCGGAATAGACCCGGATCATGTAGTCGTGGAAGACTTTGGTGAAGTCGTCGCGCTCGCCGGCGGTCGCGGTTTGCCAATAGCGGCCGAGCATGAATTTTGCGATGCTCGGAACGTCGAAATCGCGATCGACGATGGCCGCGAAGTCACGCATGCGATCGCCCGACGACAGGGCGTTGGTGGTCATCGTGGCGATGGCTTGCTGACCGAGTTGCACCATGAACGCACTCGCATCGTCGGCCGCGCGAGCGGACTGCCCCAGCGGCGCAGCCGCAAGCAGGGTCGCGAAAGCGACAATGCGGCCCCAGCCGCAATGCGGTAACGGCATGACGCACCTCACACATTCCCGCCGGAAAGTCGCGCGGGCATCGCGCAATATTAATCCGACATGTAATCCGTATGCGCTTTGGGCGGGACAGGAAAGGCTCGGAATCTACCTAGCGGCGCGCGCAACGGGCCGCGCGGGCCGGCGCTCGATGGTCCGCAACCCCGGAATCGACGTATAATTAACCTTACTCCAGCGGGCAGGACTTCATGCACGGGCGCGGCGGCAGCGGAAGCGAACCCGTTGAGCGAAGCGATTGTCGCCCGCGGACATTCTGAATTTCACACAGCAAGGCAGGCGTGTTTCTCCGCCGCAATCCTATTGCGCGACGGCGCAATTTCGCAGCGCGTTGATCTCGAGCAACACGGAATGCCATTTGTCCGCGGTCCGCGCGTCATTGGAGGAGTGCGCTTGCTGCACCCATTTGACCGCAAGATTATGCGCTTCAGCGCCGTAGCGCTCGATCATGCGCCGCGCCAACTCGACCGTCTCACTTTCGTTAATCATCATGCGAACGATCCCATTTTCGCTTTGTCGCCAAAGCCGCACCCACGCAACCAAGCGGCGATCATCGTGTGCAAAAACTGTCAACATTTTGCAAACCGGTCATAGCAACGCGATAGAAAACGCCGCTTCGGAGCGGCGCTTGGCATCGTAAAATTCTTCGGCGCGTTATCCATGTTGGCGCGCAAATTGAGCCGGGCATTTGCCGCATCGCGAAGGACAGCTCTCGTCACTAGCCTTGCCTGGCGCGTAAAGCAACCGGCGATGGCCTCTCTTGGCGCAAGCTATGCCATTTTCTCGATAAGGCTGGTGCCGACGCGCAGGATCGAACTGCGGACCTACTGATTACGAATCAGTTGCTCTACCGCTGAGCTACGTCGGCCCCGAGGCGGCGCGGGACATTAGGGGCGCGCGGCCCCGACCGTCAACCGGCCTCGGCCTCGGCCGCGCGGCTCGCGCGCTTCCTGATGTTCGGATCGAGGTGGCGCTTCCTCATGCGGATCGATTTGGGCGTCACCTCGACCAGCTCGTCGTCGTCGATATAGGCGATCGCCTGCTCCAGGGTCATAAGGATGGGCGGCGTCAGGCGCACCGCCTCGTCCTTCGAGGTGGTGCGGATGTTGGTGAGTTGCTTGCCCTTCACGGGGTTGACCACCAGGTCGCTGCCGCGGGTGTGGGCGCCGACGATCATGCCCTCGTAGACGGGCGTGCCCGGCGTCACGAACATCGGCCCGCGCTCCTCGAGGTTCCACAGCGCGTAGGCGACGGCGGCGCCGTCGCTGTTGGAGACGAGGACGCCGGTGCGGCGGCCCTCGATCGCGCCCTTCCACGGCTGCCAGCCGTGGAACAGACGGCTCATCACGCCGGTGCCGCGCGTGTCGGTGAGGAACTCGCCCTGATAGCCAATGAGGCCGCGGGTCGGCGCGAAAAAGATCAGGCGCTGCTTGCCGCCGCCCGAGGGCCGCATGTCGCGCAGCTCGCCCTTCCTCTGCGCCATCTTGTCGACGACGATGCCGGTATAGGCCTCGTCGACATCGACCACCACCTCCTCGATCGGCTCGAGCCGGCGGCCCGTGTCGGGATCGATGCGCAGCAGCACGCGCGGGCGCGAGATCGCCATCTCGTAGCCTTCCCGCCGCATGGTCTCGATCAACACGCCCAATTGCAGCTCGCCGCGGCCGGCCACCTCGATCGAGTCCTTCTCCTCGCTCTCGTTGACCTTGATTGCGACGTTGCCCTCGGCCTCGCGCTTCAGGCGCTCGACGATCATGCGCGAGGTGACCTTGCTGCCCTCGCGCCCGGCCAGCGGGCTGTCATTGACCGAGAAGGTCATGGCAAGCGTCGGCGGATCGATCGGTGTCGCCGGCAGCGGCGTCTGCTGCTCGGGGGCGCAGATCGTGTCGGCAACGGTGGTCGCCTGGAGCCCGGCGATGGCGATGATGTCGCCGGCCTCGGCCTCCTCGATCGGGCGCCGGTCGAGCCCGCGGAATGCCAAGAGCTTGGTGAGGCGCGCCTCCTCGATCACGCTGCCGTCGCGCGACAGCGACTTCACCGGCATGTTGATGCGCGCCTGGCCCTGGCTGATGAGGCCGGTAAGGACGCGGCCGAGATAGGGATCGTATTCGAGCGTCGTCACCAACATCGCGAACGGCGCGTCGCGCACGGCGGTCGGCGGCGGCACGTGCGCGACGATGAGATCGAAGAGCGCCGAGAGGTCCTTCCGCGGATCGTCCAGATCGGCGACGGCCCAGCCGGCGCGGCCGGCAGCGTAGAGCGTCGGGAAATCGAGCTGGTGCTCGTCGGCCTCGAGCGCGGCGAACAGATCGAGCACCTCGGCATGCACCTCGAGCGGGCGCGCGTCGGAGCGGTCGACCTTGTTGATGACGACGATCGGGCGCAGGCCCTGGCGCAGCGCCTTCGAGGTCACGAACTTGGTCTGCGGCATCGGCCCCTCGGCCGCATCCACCAGCACTAGCACGCCGTCGACCATGCTGAGGATGCGCTCCACCTCGCCCCCGAAATCGGCGTGGCCCGGCGTGTCGACGATGTTGATGCGCGTGTTGTGCCACACGAGCGAAGTGCATTTCGCCAGGATGGTGATGCCGCGCTCGCGCTCGATGTCGTTCGAATCGAGCGCGCGCTCCATCACCTGCTGGTTGGCGCGGAAGGAGCCGCTCTGGCGCAGGAGCTGATCGACCAGCGTCGTCTTGCCGTGATCGACGTGGGCGATGATGGCGATGTTGCGGATGTCCATTGAATAAGATTTTCAGCGCGGTGGACGCGGGGGATGCGCAGAGGACGCAGAAAGCCGCGTACCTCGCGCACCTTCTGCGTCCTCTGCGTTAAACCTGTTCACCATATGGGTATTCGGGCCGCATCCGGCAATGCTCAGACGAGCCCGGCCTTGGCCGCGAGCTGCTTGAGCGAGGTCTCGGGCCGGGCGCCGAAATGGGCGATGATCTCGGCGGCGCACAGGCTGCCGAGCCGGCCGCAGGTCGCGAGCGGGCTGCCATGCGTCAGGCCGTAGAGGAAGCCGCTGGCATAGAGATCGCCCGCGCCGGTGGTGTCGACGACCGCGCGCACCTTCTCGGGCGCGACCGAGACGGTCTCGCCGGGCGTGACGATGACCGAGCCCTTGGCGCTCCGCGTCAGCACCGCGATCTCGCACTCGCCGCGCACGGCGCCCATCGCCTGGTCGAATTCCTTGGTCTCGAACAGCGAGCAGATCTCGATCTCGTTGGCGAACAGCACGTCGATGTGGCGATGCACCAGGTCGCGGAAATCGGCGCGGTGGCGCTCGACGCAGAACGGGTCGGACAGCGACAGCGCGAGCTTGCGGCCGGCGCGGTGGGCGATCTCGGCGGCGGCACGGAAGGCGGCCTTGGCGGTCGGCCGGTCGAACAGATAGCCCTCGAGATAGGTGAGGTGCGCCCCCTCGATCAGGTCGCGGTCGATATCGCGCGGCTCGAACTCGACCGAGGCGCCCAGGAACGTGTTCATGGTGCGCTGCGCATCGGGCGTCACCATGATGAGGCAGCGCCCCGTGCGCGGCCCCCCTTGCATGGGCGGCGTCTCGTAGCGCACCCCCATGGCGCGCAGATCGTGGGCGAAGATCTCGCCCAGCTCGTCGTCACTGACCTTGCCGATGAAGGCGGCTTTGCCGCCGAGCGAGGCGAGGCCGGCGATCGAGTTCGCCACCGAACCGCCGGACGTCTCGGCCGCCGAGCCCATCAGCGCATAGAGCGCCTCGGCGCGCGGCGCGTCGACCAAGGCCATGGTGCCCTTGACCAGGCCCTGATCGACGAGGAGCGCCTCGTCGGTGCGCGTTTGCACGTCGACAATGGCGTTGCCAATGCCGACGACGTCGATGGTGGGGGCGGCCATTCGGGGAATCCGGCGGGAGGGGAAAACGCGCGCGGAGTATAGGGGCCGCGCCCGCGGGAGCAAGCACCATGGCGGCGGTGCGGGGGGTCCCTGCTTGAACGCAATCATCGTACATATGGGACAGCTTCGGGCGCGGGACGGCAACCGCCGGCATGCCCGCGGCGGCAAGCTGTGCGCAAGTCTGTGCATAATACGCTTGGTCCGGCGCCGCGCAGCCGAGTATGGTTCGCGTGTCGGCAACGGACGATCGCACCGGACCAGGCGAGCGTAACGCGTGGTGTGAGCGGAGGCTCCGGTCCTTCGATTGCCTCAGGACACTAACTTGCAGGTACCGCCATGCTGTTCCGCCGCCCGAAAAGCGACCAGGAAGGAGCTTCCGTCATGACCGATGCGCAGGAGGGATTGGGCCTTCCGCCGAAACCGTTGGCGCCCCGCCCGCTCGGCGCGGTGCCGTCGAGGCCAATGCCGCTGACGCCGCCGCCGCCCGCCCCCGCCGCCACGTCGAGCCCCACACTTACGCCCACTCCGCCCGTCGCCACCAAGCCGGGCGACAGCCCGCCGCGGCGCAACGAGGGCCATGCGCCCATCATCGCGACGCCCCGCCGCGACGTCGAGACGCGGCGCCTCATCGTCGGGCGCGAGATCTCGCTCACTGGCGAGATCACCTCGTGCGAGCGCTTGATCGTCGAGGGCAGCGTCGAGGCCAACCTCACCAATTGCCGCGACATCGAGATCGCCGAGACCGGGCTCCTCAAAGGCACGGCGGCGATCGAGGAGGCCGAAATCCGCGGCCGATTCGAGGGAACCCTCACTGTGCGAAAGCGCCTGCTCATCCGCGCCACCGGCAAGGTCACCGGGCTGGTGCGTTACGGCCAGCTCGAGGTCGAGGCCGGCGGCCAGCTCTCGGGCGATATCCAGGCGCAGCCCGGCGCCGAGGACGAGGCGCGACCGCAACGCACGGTCATCTCGATGTCGGGCGATCTCAAGGTCTGAGATGCGCCTCTGACCCTTCCGGTGGCGCGGCGGTGGCGGCTCGGCTACCATCGCACCACACAGGGACGGGAGGAACGACAGATGGCCAAGCTTCGCCACGTCGCGGTCGTGGTCCGCGATCTCGAGACTGCGACCCGCTTCTACGAGCGCATTTTCGACATGAAGCGCGCCCATGAGGTCAAGAACACGGCGATCTACCTGACCGACGGGGTGATGAATCTCGCGCTCCTCAATTATGACGTGGTGAACCGGCCGGGTTCGAAGACGGCAGACGGGCGCGTCGGCATCCATCATCTCGGATTCCGCGTCGCCGATATGAAGGCGACCCAGGCCGAGATCGAGGCCAATGGCGGCCAATACGCGTTCGATCTCGGCGATCCCAACGGGATGAATTTCGAGCGCAAGTTCCTCGATCCCGAGGGCATGATCTTCGACATCTCGGAAAAGGGCTGGTACGGCGCCCTCGACGAGGCGATCGCCCAGGCCAAGGAACCGGCGGCGGTTTAGAAATGAATTTTAGCGCGGGGTCGCGTCCTCTGCGCTAAAGGCTTTTATGCGGCCGTCCACCCGCCATCATGCGCGAACACCTGGCCGGTGACGTAGCGCGAGGCGTCGCTCGCCAGATAGATGGCTAGACCCTGGAGCTCGTCGGGCGAGCCGCGCCGTCCCATCGGCGTCTGCGCCTTAATCGCGGCTTCGAAGGCGGCGATCTCCTCGGGCCGCGCGGTGGCGCGGCGGGCGTCGCCGAGGCGCGTGCCGCCATGCCAGCCCGGCGCGATCGCGTTGGCGCGGATGTTGTCGCGGGCGTATTCGACCGCAATCTGGCGGGTGAAGCCGATCACCCCCGCCTTGGCCGCGGCATAGTTGGCGCCGACCGCGGGCGTTCCGGGATAGTGACCGACGAGCCCGATGATCGAGGAAATGTTGATGATCGAACCGCCGCCGCCCGCCAGCATCGTCGGCAGGATCGCGCGCGTGCACAGGAACACGCCGCGTAGATTGATCGCGATGAGCCGGTCCCAATCCTCGACCGGCATGTCGTGCGCGCGCGCCGGCGCCGTTGCGATCCCGGCATTGTTGACCAGGATGTCGACCGTGCCGCAGGCGGACCTGGCGCGCTCCGCCATGCCCGCGACCGACGCCGCGTCGGCCACGTCGACCGCGAGCGCCAGATTGGCATTGCCGCCCGGCTCGAGCAGCGAAACGGTCTCCTCGGCCCAGCCGAGATTGCGGTCGGCGCAGAGAACGCGCGCGCCGGCGGCACCGAGCCCTTGCGCGAAGGCGCGGCCAAGCCCGCTTCCCTCGCCAGTCACCAGCGCGACCTTGCCGCCGAGATCGAAAAACTCCATGGTTTTCTCCATCGCCCAGCCCAGAGGATAGACCGATGAAGACCCAGCCTTCCATTGCGAGCTTCGCGGCCGTCCTGGCGGTGGTGCTCGGTTGCGCTTCGGTCCAGGCGGAGCCGCTGAAGATCCGCCTCGCCTGGGTCGCGTCGCCGCCGGAATTGCCGCCGGTCCTTTTCGCCAAGGAAGGCCTGGCCAAGCATCTCGGCCAGACCTACACGATCGAGCCGCTGCATTTCGAGGGCACTTCGCCGATGATCACCGGCTTCGCCGCGGGTGAGGTTGATATCGGCCCCATTGCCTACGCGTCGTTCGCGACCGCGGTGCAGAATGCCGGCATGAGCGACTTGAAGATCATCGCCGACGAGTTCCGCGACGGCGTCGATGGCTATTATTCCTCGGAATACATGGTGCTGAAGGACGGCGGCATTAACAGCGTCGACGATCTCAAGGGCAAGGTGCTGGCGACCAATGCGCTCGGCACCGCCGCCTATATCGGCATGACCGCGATCCTGGTGAAGCACCATCTGGTGGAGCGCAAGGACTACACCGTGATCGAGGTGCCGTTCCCGAACATGACGGCGATGCTGCTGGAGAAGAAGGCCGATCTGGTCGGGCCGCCGCCCGTCTTCGCCAACAATCCCGATTTCCGCGCCAAGACCCGAATCCTATACACGCAGAAGGATTCGATGGGTCCGACGCAGATGACCTTCTTCGCGGCGCGCGCGCCATTCCTCGAGAAGAACCGCGCCGCCGTGCTCGATTTCATGGAGGACGAGCTGCGCGCCGTGCGTTGGTATGTCGATCCCGCGAACGAGCAGGAGGCGCTCGCCATCGTCTCGCGCTTCACCAAGATCCCGGCCGAGCGGCTTCAGGGCTTGGTCTTCACCAAGCGAGACTATTACCGCGACCCGACCGGCGTGCCCGACCTCGACATGTTGCAGCACAACCTCGACACCCAGCGCGCGCTGGGCCTCCTCAAGGACCCGGTCGACGTCAAGAAATACGCCGATCTGAGCTTCATCGAGGAAGCGGGGAAGCGGTTGAAGTAAGAAATTTAGCGCGGAGGTCGCGGAAGAAACGCTGCGTCCTCCGCGCAACCTCCGCGTACCCCGCGCCAAAAAACCATTTTATGCGCCACGGGCGCGACGTATCGCCTGCCACACCTTCTCGGGCGTCGCCGGCATGTCGATGTGGGCGATGCCGAGCGGCGACAGCGCGTCCACCACCGCATTCATGATCGCGGCCAGCGCGCCCACGTTGCCGGCTTCGCCCGCGCCCTTGACGCCCAACGGATTGGTCTTGGTCGGCACCGGGTTCTCGTCCATGTCGAACGAGCACATGTCGTCGGCGCGCGGCATGCCGTAATCCATGAACGAGCCGGTCACGAGCTGGCCCGATTTGGGATCGTAGACCAGGTGCTCGGTGAAGGCCTGGCCCACGCCCTGCGCGACGCCGCCATGGATCTGGCCCTCGAGCGTCAGCTTGTTGATGACGGTGCCGACATCGTCGACCACGACATAGCGCAGCACCTCGCTCCTGCCGGTCTCGGGATCGATCTCGACCTCGCACACGTGGCAGCCGTTGGGGAAGTTGGGAATTTCCGGCGAGAACGACGCGGTCTCATAGAGCCCGGTCTCGAGCCCCTTGGGCAGGCGCGACGGGATGAACGCGGCCTGCGCCATCTCCTTCAGCGACACCGCCTTGTCGGTGCCGGCGACACGGAAGCTGCCGTCGGCGAACTCGATGTCGCCCTCGGCCGCTTCCATGGCGTGCGCCGCGATGCGGCGCGCCTTGGCGATGATCTTGTCGGCAGCCACCGTCACCGCGTTGCCGCCCAGCACGGCAGTACGCGAGGCGAAGGTGCCGCCGCCGTCGGGCGCGAGGTCGGTGTCCGAGAAGGTCACGCGGATGTCGGCCTCGTCGAGACCCAATCGATCGCTGAGCAGGATCTTGTACATGGTCTCGTGGCCCTGGCCGTGCGAAATCGAGCCCGGGATCACGGTAACGGTGCCGCCCGGATCGAACCGCACCATCACGGTCTCGCCCATCATCTGCGAGGTCTGCTCGATGATGTTGGCCATGCCGATGCCGCGCAGCCGGCCGCGCGACTTGGCATCGGCGCGGCGCGTCTCGAAGCTGGCGTACTCCGCCATCTCGAGCGCGCGGTCGAGATTCTTCTCGAACTCGCCGCAATCGAGCGTGAAGACGAGCCCGGTCTTGAACGGCATCGCGGCCGCCGGCACCGTATTGCGGCGGCGCAGCTCGGCGCGGTCCAATCCCATCTCGCGCGCGGCGTTGTCTATGAGGCGCTCGACGATGTAGGACGCCTCGGGCCGGCCCGAGCCGCGATAGGGGCCGATGCTGGTGGTGTTGGTGTAGACGGCCGACACCTCGACATGGATGGCCGGCGTCGTGTAGGTGCCGGCGAGCCCGCCCAGATGCATGGTCGGCGAGATGATGCCGCCGGGCGCGACATAGGCGCCGATGTTCGAGACGTTGCGCACGCGCATGCCGAGGAACTTGCCGTCCTTGTCGAGCGCCAGCTCGGCGTCGCTGATATGGTCGCGGTCGTGATCGTCGGTGAGCATCCCCTCGCTGCGCTCGCAGATCCATTTCACCGGCCGCCCGACCTTGCGCGACGCCCACAGCGCCAGCGGATATTCCGGGAAATGCCCACCCTTCATGCCGAAGCTGCCGCCGACATCGCCGGCGACGACGCGGAGCTGCGTCTCCGGAATGTTGAAGACGCGGCGCGCCATGTCGGCGCGCGTGCCGTGCGGGCGCTGCGTGCCGAGATAGAGCGTGTAGCGGCCGAGCCGGTCGTCCCACTCGCCGATGCAGCCGCGCGGCTCCATGGTGGCGGCGGTGATGCGGTTGAAAACGAGCTTCACCCGCGTCACGTGATGCGCCTTGGCGAAGGCTGCGTCGGCGGCGCGCTTGTCGCCCAGCGAGAAGAGGAAGCATTCGTTGTCGCGGCATTCCTCCCACAGCTTGGGCGCGCCGGGCGCCAGCGCCTGGTCGGTCGCGGTGACGGAGGGCAGCGGCTCGTAATCAACCACGATGCGCTCGGCCGCGTCCTTGGCGAGCTCGACCGTCTCGGCGACGACGAAGGCGACGGGATCGCCCACCAGCATCGCCCGCCCATGCGCCAGCGCCGGCCGCGTCGGCACGAACATGGGCGAGCCGTCGCGGCGCGAACGCGGGATCGCCGGCTTGAACGCGCCGTATTTCTCCGCTGCCCAGTCGGCACCCGTGAGCACCGCGAGCACGCCTGGCATCTGCTGCGCCGCGCGCACGTCAATGGAGCGGATGCGCGCGTGCGCATGGGGCGAGCGCAAGACATGGGCATGGGCGAGCCGCGCCAGCACGACATCGTCGGCATAGCGTCCCCGCCCGGTCAGGAGCCGCGGATCCTCGGTGCGCGGCACCGATTGGCCCAGCGCGAATTTCATCCCTCGCCTCCCGTCGCTTCGTGGTTGCCGCCACTTTCCGCCGAAGCAAGCCGCGCCGTCAATGGCCGGGCCGCCGCTTGAAGCGCGGCCCCAACGGGCATACCTTTGTCCTATGCGCCAGCGTCACCCCGACAACGCGCCCGGCGATTGGTATGTCGATCGCGACTGCATCGATTGCGGCGCCTCGCGCATCGTAGCGCCTGGCCTCATCGTCCATCATCGCGAGCAATGCGTGTTCCAGCGCCAGCCCGAGACGGAGGAGGAGCTGGTGCTGGCGTGGCGCGCGCGGCTCCTGTGCCCGACCGCTTCGGTGCGGAGCGAGAGCCCAGCCCATCCGCCGCCGGGCATCTTTCCCGAGGCGATGACCGACGGCGTGTGGCGGCTAGGCTTCAACGCGCGCTCGAGCTGGGGCGCGCACTCGTTCCTGATGCGGCGCCCCGATGGCAACGTGATGGTGGACTCGCCGCGCTGGGCGTCGCAACTGGTCGAGACGATCACGGATTGGGGCGGACTTTCCGACATCCTGCTCACCCATCGCGACGACGTCGCCGATGCCGAGCGCTATGCCAAGGAATTCGGCGCGCGGGTGTGGATTCACGAGGCCGACCGCGGCGCGGCGCCCTATGCCACCAATTTCTTGCGCGGGCGCGAGCCGGCGCCGATCGCGCCCGGCCTCCTCGCCATACCGGTGCCGGGCCACACCAAGGGCTCGGTCGCGTTCCTCTTGGAGGAGCGCTGCCTCTTCACCGGCGACACGCTGTCGTGGGAACTCGAGACCGGCGATTTCCGCGCCTCGCGCGCGGTGTGCTGGTGGTCGTGGCCGGAGCAGGTCGCGTCCCTCGGCCGCCTGCCCGGGCATCGCTTTGAATGGATCTTCGCCGGCCATGGCGGCAGCCATCATCTGCCGGCGGACGAGATGGCGGCGCGGCTCGGCGCTTTCGTGCGGCGCCTCAAAGAGGCGGCGTAGCGCTCAGGGGTGGATGACGCCGCTCTCGTGGGTGACCAGGAAGCGGTCCTCGTTAGCGACGAAATCGGCGACCACGTCCGCCACCGCCTCGGGCCGCTCTCCGGCGAGATCGTTGGCGGCGTCGTAGACCATCACTAGGTGGCAATCCTTGAGCGCGGCGCGCCAGCGATGCGCCGCTTCGGGCGGGCTGTCGCTGTCGCGCGTGCCGAAGAGCGCGAGCACCGGCACCGTGATGCCGGTAAGACCGCCCGCCCCCGCGCCCGCCGGCGGCGGCGCCAGCATCGCGATCGAGCGCACCCGCTCCGGCGCCGCCACCGCGAGGCGCAGCGCCAGCTCCGCGCGCGCGCCGTGGCCCAGCGCCGTGAAGCGGTCGATGCCAAGTGCAGACGCGTCACGCAGCACACTGCCCCCATCGTCGCCGTCGCGGCACGCGAGTGCCACGACGCGGCAATGATCGGCCAGCAGCTCGAGGAAGGGCGTGGCGCGCGCGCCGTCGGCGCGGTCGAGCACCACGACGGCAAGACCCTCGCCGCCTTCGAGCACGCGCGCTCCGGCCGGCCCGATGGAACGCTCGGTCAATTTGGTCATTGCAGCTCCCGTATGCGCGGCAGAACCTTGGACCCGAACAGCTCGACCGCATGCAAGGTCCGCGCGCCGAGCTGGGTCGAGAGCGGCAGGTCGATCACGCCGTTGCCAAGCGCCGCGTGGATGGTGCGGATCTGCTCGGCCACCGTCTCGGGGCTTCCGACCAGGAGCTGGCCCAAGGCCACGCGTTCCCGCAAGTCGCGCGGCGCGAGACGGTTGCGCTGCCCCTCGAAGTCGGAGCCATAGAAGCCCGACTCCGCGACCGCGCTCTCGACCGCGCGGTTGCGCATGGAGAGGCCGGTATGGGGCGGTCCTTCGGCCATGTCGGCGAAGGCCTGCTCGTCGGTGTCGGCGACATGGACGCCGACGCGGTAGATGATGTCGTCGGGCTTGGGCTCCCAACCGGCTTTGCGCGCCGAGGCGCGGTAATGCGCGACCGATTTCTCGGCGAGCGGCAGCGTGGTGAAGGCGAGGCCGAGCCCGAAGCGGTTGCGCGCCGCATACCCGCCCGATTCCGGGCTCGAGCCCGAGACGTAGATCGGCGGATGCGGCTGCTGTACCGGGCGCGGCCACACCGAGACCGAGCGGTATTTATAGTATCGTCCCTGCCAGCCGAACGGCTGCTTCTCGGTCCACGCCATGCGGATCAGGGCTACCGCCTCCTCGAACCGGGCGCGCGATTCCGACGGATTGATGTTGTAGGTGACGTATTCGTTGGGCGTGCCGCGCATCATGCCGGCGATAAGACGCCCGCCCGACATGGTGTCGAGCATGGCGAATTCCTCGGCCACCCGCACCGGATTGAGGAGCGGCAACGTGGGGCCGAGCACCGCGATCTTCGCCCGCTTCACGGTCTGCGTCAGCGCCGCCGCCATCAGCATGGGGTTGGGCGTCAGCGACATCGGCGCGAAGTGATGCTCGGCGACGGTGACCCAGTCGAACCCGTACTCGTCGGCGAGGCGGAACTGGTCCATGGTCGTCGCCATCGAGCGCTCGGCGATCTCGGGCGAGTAGCGGTCGGCGGGAGCCGGCCACACATCGTGCGCCGCCGGCCCCATGTAGCGCGCGGTGCAGAAAAGGGCGGCCTTCATCGCTTGCGCTGCTCCCTGACCCAGCGTTCCGCGCCGCGATGGAGCGGCACATCAATCGGCGTGGCGTCGGTGTCGCGCCACACTTGCGCGACGTCGGTGAACGAGTCCCGCTCCCACGGGATCTCGTCCGCGCGCGCGGCGAAGCCCGAGCACACGTCGTAGACCGTCTGCTCAGGCAAGTCTTCGCGGGCGTAGAGCGGCCAGCCGCTGTAATCGATGCAGGCGTGATCGCGCGCAAGGCCGGGGAAGCGGCTCTTAGGCGCCACCCCCTTGCGCCAGCCGAGCGCATCCATGCGCGCGAACGTCTCGGGCTCGAGGTCGAGCGGCACCATGTCGCACTTCAGCGCTTCGTCGAACCATATCACCAGCGCTTCGTCGAAGACGGCGTCGAGCGTGCCGCGCGCCATCGGCTCCATGCGCCGCTTGTCGCTGGGCGAGCCGCTCATGTGCAGCCGCCCGCCCCAGGATTCGATGTCGGCGAGGCTGAAGCCATAAAGCCCCAGCACCTGGTCGGTGAGGATGCGGGTCGAATGGGTGGGGTCCTCCTTGACCGAGACCTGGAGCGGATAGCGCGCCTTCTTGATGTCGGCGAGTGAGCGGAAGCCCAGCCGCTTGTGGACCGCGAACACGAACCAGTCCCACGTCGGCCACACACCGACGACGCGCAGCGGCAGCTTCGCCTGGAACATGCCGACGCCGCGATAGGCGTGCGTCAGAAGCGCCGAGGGATTGACGAACGCCATCTCGATCCGGCCTTGCGCCACGGCATGGGCGAGGCCGGGCGAGCCGGTCGCCATGCGCAGCCATGGCCGGAAATCCTCGCCCGAGCCGTTGCCGATGGTGATGCACACGTCGCGATTGCCGCCGTAGGGCGTGGCGGGATTGCCGGCGACATGCAGGCCCAGCTCCCACAGCGCCTTGGCGCGAAGGAAGTTCGCACCCCGCGGCAACGGTTCCATCAATCGGTCCCCTCTCGCGTCGTGGCGGCGAATTGTGGGATATCCCGCCGCGCCGGGCAAGCGCTGCGCTCGGCCTCAGGCCTCAACGCCGGTGCCGAGATAGGCGGCGCGCAGGCGGTCGTCGCTTTGCAGCGCCTGGGCCGTGCCGCTCGCCACCACGCGTCCGGTGTCGAGGACATAGCCGCGATCAGCCATGCGCAGCGACGCGAGCGCGTTCTGGTCGGCCAGCACGATGGTCATGCCCTCGTCGCGCAGGCGGCCCAATGTCGCCAACACCTCGCGCACCAAGGCGGGCGCCAAGCCGAGCGAGGGCTCGTCGCACAGGAGCAGCCGCGGCGTCGTCATCAACGCGCGGCCGATCGCCAGCATCTGCGCCTCGCCACCCGACAGGCTGCCGGCAAGCTGGCGCTGGCGCTCGGCCAAGCGCGGGAAGAGCGCGAAGACGCGCGCGAAGGCGGCGTCGATGCCGCGACCGAGGCGAATCCCGAGCTGCGAATAGGCACCGAGCACGAGGTTCTCGCGCACGCTCATGTCGGCGAAGAGCTGGCGTCCCTCGGGGATGATGGCGATGCCGAGCCGGATGCGCTCGGCCGTGGCAACGCCGGCAAGATCGCGGCCCTCGAGCGTGACGCTGCCGGCACTGGGCGCGAGCACGCCGGCGATGGTCTTCATCAAGCTGCTCTTGCCGGCGCCGTTGGGGCCGAGAACGGCGACGAACTCGCCGCGCCCGACCGCGAGATCGACGCCCTTCACCGCCTCGATCTTGCCGTAGGCGGCATGAAGCGCCAGCACCTCGAGCATGGTCTCAGCCGCCAAGATAGGCCTCCACCACGGCCGGGCTCTTCGCCACGTCGCGCGGCAGCCCGTCGGCGATCTTGCGCCCGAAATCGAGCACCACGACGCGGTCGACGAGGCCCATCACCAGCGGCATGTTGTGCTCGACCAGGAGGAGCGCGCATTGCGCCTCGCGCGCGATCTCCTTGAGGAGGTCGGCGAGGCGGCGCTTCTCGAGCTCGTTGAGGCCCGCCGCCGGCTCGTCCAGCAGCAGGAGCCTGGGCTCGCTCGCCATCGCACGCGCGACCTCGGCGACGCGCTGGAGCCCGAACGGCAGCGACGTGGCCGCGGCCTCGGCATGGGCGGCAAGCCCGGTGCGCTCGAGCCAGCGGTCGGCGCGCGCCTGCGCCACGCGCTCGAGCCGGCGATGCCGGCCCAGCCGCATCATCGACGCGAACACGCCGCAGCTTCCCGAGCGGTAGGCGCCGACCATCACGTTCTCGCGCAGCGACAACTCGCCGAAAAGGCGCACGTTCTGGAAGGTGCGCGCGATGCCGAGCTGCGCCACTTGGTCTGGCAACAGCCCGCTCATACCGCTTCCCTCGAAAAGCGCGCGCCCGCCGCTCGGCTGGATCATGCCGCACAGCGTGTTGAAGATGGTCGTCTTGCCCGCGCCGTTGGGTCCGATGAGGCCGACGATCTCGTTGTCCCCGACCTCGAACGACACGCTGTCTACCGCGAGCAAGCCGCCGAAGCGCACCGAGAGATCGTCGATCGCGAGCAGCGTCTCGCTCACGGGGCAGCCGCCTCGGGGGCTGGCCGCCCCAACCGCCGCCACGATCCGAGTGCGGCCAGGAACCGCAGCCCCTGGTCGCTCGACTGCACCACGACGACACAGATGAGCAGCAGCCCGAAGATGAGATACTGCAATCCGGCGACGAACTGGGTCGCCGACGAGCCGCCGACCCAGCCGATCGCCGCCGGCAGCGCCACCACGACCGCGGCACCGAAATAGGTCCCCCACAGCGACTGGAACCCGCCCAAGGTCAGGGCGGTGAGCTGCGCGATGGTGGCGTCGATGCCGAACGGGATCGGATTGGCGATGCCGAGATAGTGGACATAGAGGCTGCCGGCGACGCTGGCGGCGGCGGCGCTGAAGGCGAAGCTGCGCATCTTGTGCGCCACCGCGTCGACCGCGCACGAGCGCGCGGCGGATTCGTTGGAGCGGATGGCAAGGAGCGCGCGGCCGAAGCGCGAGCGCGTGAGGCTCAGCGCCAGCGCCACGATGACGAGCGAGACGGCGAGCGCCAAATAGTAGAACGGCCGGTCGGAGAAGAAGCGGTAGCCGACGAACGAAAAGGGCGGAATGCCCGGCAGCCCGTTGGGTCCGCCGGTGATCAACGCCGTCTCGCGCGCGAAGGTGAGCGCGATCATCAAGAGGCCGAGGCTCGCCATCGACAGGTAATAGCCGCGCAGGCGGAAGATGACGCGCCCGAGCAGGAGCGCCATCACGGTGGCGAGGACGACGCCCACCGCGAGCGCGGCAACGGGCGGCCAGCCCCAGACCACCGTCAGATAGCCGCTCGAATAGGCGCCGATCATCATGAACGCGCCCTGGCCGAGCGAGAGTTGCCCCGCATATCCCGTGAGCAGCACCAGCCCCATCGCGACGATCGCGAGGTCGAGGGCAAAGATCGCGGCGGTGAGCCAGATGCCGACCAGCACCTGTCCCAGCACGAGAAGCGCGACCGCGCCCAGGCCGAGGCGCCAGAAATCCGCCGCGGAAAGGCGCGTCGCCGAGACTCCGGTGGACGGGCCCGCCTCCTGGCGCTCGTCGGCGGTGGCGCGCTGCACCGTGCCGAAAAGCCCTTGCGGCCGCGCGATCAGCACCACGAGGAGCAAGGTGAAGGTGATCGCGTCCTGGTACGCAGAAGAGACAAATCCGGCGCCGAAGCCCTCGGCCAGGCCGAGCAGCAGCCCGCCGGCGATCGGTCCCGACGCGGTCGAGAACCCGCCCAGCGCCGCCGCGGTGAAGCCCTTGAGGCCGAGCCCGACGCCGATATCGACCTGGGCCAGCGAAATGGGGCTCCACACCGCGCCGCCGAGACCGCCCAGCATGCCGGCGGCGACAAAGGCATAGAAGCCCATGCGCCGGTGATCGATGCCGACGAAGGCGGCGCCCAGCGGGTTGCTGGCGGCGGCACGCAGCGCCAGGCCGATGACGGTGCGCTGGAAGAACCCGGCGGTGAGCAGGCTGACGATCACGAGCATGGCGATGAGCCACAGCTCCTGCGGCAGCATGCTCACGCCGATGACGTCGAGCGGCCGGCTGCCCGTGAAGGACGGCACGGGCATCGGGTCCGAGCCCCACAGGGTCGTCACCGCGCCGCGCAGGAAAATCGAGAAGCCGATGGTGATGAGGACGAGCTGCCCGGTGCTGGCGCGCCGCGCCGGCCGCAGCGCGAGCTGGTAGAACGCGCCCCCCACCACCGCGCACGCGATGACCGCGATCGCGGCGCTCAGCCCCACCGGCAGCCCGGCGCGCGACAAGACCGCGGTCAGGATCGCGCCCAGCATGACGAAATCGCCCTGCGCGAAATTGATGACGCCGGTGCTGCGGTTGACCAGTCCGAACCCGAGCCCGATGAAGGCGTAGAGCGTGCCGTTGGCCAGACTGGAAAAGACCGTCTGGGCGACGGTGACGAAGTCCATGAGCGCCGGGCTCGCCCGTCCCTACTGCACCGAAACCCACTTGCCGTTGACGTACTTGACCAGCGCGGTGCCGTCCTTCAGCGACACCTCGTGGCTCGTCGGCGTATAGGTCCAGATGCCCTGAAGGCCGGGGATGTCCTTCGCCGTCTCGAGAGCCTGGCGCAGCGCGTCGTGATCGAGAGCGCGGGGTCCCAATGACTTCGCCACCGCCTGCGTCACCATCAGACCGTCGGCGGTGTTGGGCGACAGGCCGTTCATCTCGATGCCGAGATTGATCTTGTGGAACTCGTCGTCGAAGGCGGCGATGTTGTCATAGAGCGGGTCCGACTTCGGCAGGTCCGGCAGTACCACCTTCAGCGCGGTGTAGATGATCTGGTCGGCCGCGTCGCCGGCGAGCGCGACGAACCCCGCGGTCTGGAGATTGGTGCCGACGATGATTGGCGCCGCGATGCCGAGCTGCACGATCTTCTTCGCCACCAGCGCTCCGGGGGGCGCGGTCGCTGCCATGTCGACGATCACGTCGGGCTTCAAGGCGCGGACGCGCGTCACTTGCGCCGTCATGTCCTGATCGGTCGAGGTGTATTGCTCGTCGGCCACGATCTCGAGCCCGGTGCCCTTGACGAACTCGTGGTAGATCGACGAGATGTCAGCGCCGAACGGCCCGTTGTCGCGGATGATGGCGACGTGGGTCCAGCCCTTCTTCTTCAGGTACTCGATCTCGACCGCGATCTGGTCCTCGTTCGAGTTGAGGCCCTTGAACACCCATTTGCGGAACGGGCGGTAGATCGCCGTGCCCGCCGCCATCGAGAACAGCGGCACGCCCACCTGCTCGATCACCGGCAGCGCCGCCAGCGTTTGCGGCGTGCTGCCGTTGCCGAGGAGAAGATCGACCTTCTCGTCGGTGAGGAGGCGGCGGTCGCACAGGATCGCCTGCTGCTCCTGCGATTGGCTGTCGCACACCACCGGCGCCACCTTCATGCCGCCGATGCCGCCGCGCGCGTTGATGAGCGGCACCGCGGCGTTGAAGCCGTAGACCAGGTTCTTCGCGATGTCGGCGCCGGGACCGGTCATCGGCAGGACCACGCCGACCTTGAAATCCTCGGCCGAAGCCGCGCCGCACCACACGATCAATCCCGCGACCGCCGCGAGCCCTGCCTTCGCCTTCGCCATGGTCCGCTCCCCCGTTTTGGCGCCCGATGTCCGGTAGTTATACTCCCGATCCAAGCCCGTGCGGCAGTCCTCGCGGTGCTATGCTCGGGCGCGGTGGAAACGAGGGAGGCAGGACCATGAAGATCGCCAGCTATCGCCATCGCGGCGCGGCCAGCTATGGCGCGGTCGTTGCCGGCGGCATCGTCGATCTCAAGCGGCGTCTGGGCGAGCGCTTCCCCTCGCTGCTGGCGCTGCTCGAAGGAGGCGGGCTCGACGCGGCGCGCCGCGCGGTCGAGGGCGCCAAGCCAGATTTCGCCGAATCCGAGATCGAATACCTTCCGCTCATCCCCGACCGCGTCAACATCTTCTGCACCGGCCTCAATTATCGCGGCCATATCGAGGAGACGAAGCTCGAGGCGCCGAAATTCCCGCGCCTCTTCATGAAACTCGACGAATCGCTGGTCGGCCACAAGGTGCCGATGGTGCGCCCGCGCAATTCGGTCGAGTTCGATTTCGAGGGCGAGCTCATGGTGGTGATGGGCCAGGTCGCGCGCCACGTCGCGGCAAAGGACGCGATGAATTACGTCGCGGGCTATTCGGTGTTCGACGACGGCTCGCTCCGGGACTTCCAGCGCCGCACCACCGACCAGGGCAAGAATTTCTACCGCTCGAGCTCGGTCGGCCCTTACATGGTGACGATGGACGAGGTGCCGCCGAATGAAGAGATGCAGCTCATCTCGCGCCTCAACGGCAAGGTCGAGCAAGCGACAGCGATCGCCGACATGATCTTCCCGGTGCCGGTGCTGGTGTCGTATTTCTCGTCGATCACGCGGCTCAGGCCGGGCGACATGATCGCGACCGGAACCTGCGGCCGCGTCGCCTATAGCGAGAAGCAGTTCATGAAGGCGGGCGACACCATCGAGATCGAGATCACCGGCCTCGCCACCCTCACCAATCCGATCATCGACGAATAGGGCGGGATGCGATCGGGTTAAAACAGAAAGTACCGGTCTACTTGCCGTAGTTCTTGACGAGATAATCGATGATCTTGGCCTGATCATCGGGAGCGATAGGCGCGCTGAACGCATTGACCATCTTGCCGACCTCCGCAGTCCAAATCTGCCGGTCCATGAACGGCGCATTGGTCCGTATATAGTCGAGCGTGTGGCAAACGCTGCAATTGCTGGCGACCGTTTCGCGCCCGGGTGCATCCTTCAATGGCACCGGCTATTCTTCGGCGAAGGCGGGCGACGCGAAGAGCAGGGCGGTCAGGGCGAGGACTGCTTTCATGGCTTTTCCCTCACGATGCGACGATGGTGACCGGCCGGGGCACGTTGTTGTGATAGCCGGCGGGATTGAAGATGAGGGAGTCGGCCTGCGTCTGCCCTGCGCGGTTGGATGCCTTGGCGATAATGCGTGAGGTGCCTGCCCGCTCCGGCACGAAGCGATAGCTCCACGGGCGGAAAGAGAAGCGGCCGCCATCCTTGCCGAGTTGCGCCTCGCGCCACGTCCTGCCGTCATCGGCGGAAACCTCGACGCGCCCTATGCCGTATCCACCGTCCCAGGCGATGCCGCTGATCTCGACAGGGCGCCCGACCGGTTGGCGGCTCCGGTCGGCAGGGGACGTGATGAGCGAGTTCACAACAATCTCCGTGATTGGAGTGTTCGCCAGCGTCTCCTGGGATATGAAGCGGTCAATGACCGGAAATTTTCCGGTCGGAATGCGATAAGCGCTCTTCATCCAGAACCCGTCGAAGGGTTTCGTCACGGCGTCAATCGAGATGATGTGTTTTGTCCAATAGGTCGCGGTCCAGCCGGGCACGATCAGCCGCGCCGGCGCGCCGTTCCAATGCGGCAGCGGCGCGCCGTTCATCGTGTGAGCGATGAGGGTGTTCTCATCGAGCCCTTTCCACACCGGGATGCTTTTCACGAAATCCGGGGTCTTGTCGATCACCGGACCATCGGCGCCATTGAGAACAAGTTCGATCGCTTCCGCGCGTAGTCCCGCTTTGGCGAGAACGTCCTTGAGCCGTACGCCTCGCCAGACCGCGTTGCCCATGGCGCCTATGCCCCATTGGACGCCGGGAACGTGCGGATCTGAAAGCCCGCGTCGATTGCCGGAACATTGGCAGACGGCCGTGATTTCGACTTGCTGGAAGCCGCTCTGCAACTCCGTCAGCGTCAGCTCAAAAGGACTCGCTGCCGCTTCGCCTCCCACGCGCAGGCGCCATTTTTGCGGATCGATGGATTGCGGAATGTCGGCAAGGTGATAGCGCACGAAGAACGCATCGTTGGGTGTGATCTCGGTTTTGAAATAGTCCGCGGGCGTCTCATAATTCGGCGGACGGTAGGATAATTTTATCAGAGGCTTCTTGCCCGGCAGAGCGTCGAGCACGGCGGTATCGTATTCCCCGGCGGGAAGACCCGGGATCAGTGGGGCGCCTGCCGCATGGGCACCGCGTACCAGAATGCTCGTCCCGGACAGCAGCACTCCGCCACCAGCGCCGGCCAAGATCTGTCGTCTGCTGAGCATGCGATCTCTCCCGCGAAGGCTTCTTCCCGATCCTCCCGAAACATAGCACCACCCAAGCGCCCCGCAATTCGCTATCGGACATGGAATTCTCGCGGATTGCTCGCGGCCGCGACCTCGAGACCCTCGATCGTTCACGAAAAGGCGATGGGCGCTGCGCGTTTCGCGGTTCGACCCGCCTCACCCTGACCTTCTCCGCCCCCTCGGAACGGAGAGCGAGTGGTTAGGCTCGGCGACGCGCAGGAAATGGGCCTGCACGGCGCGGACGAGGCGGGCGCGGCTCCCTTGCTCGCCGCGGGCGATAGCGTGGTCGACCGCGCCGTGGAGCGCGTTGAACAGCAGCACCGACGCCATCGCCGGATCGTCGATCGACCATGCGCCGGCTTCCATACCCTCGGCCAAAAGCTCGGCCAGCGCCGCGACGACGCGGTTCTCGCTGCGCGAGTTGCGCCGGCGCGGGTGGTGGTCATGGGCGTGGAAGAGGGCGTCGTGCAGCGCCACCTGGTCGAGATAGAAGGTGACGCTGCCTTCGACCCAGGCGCCGAGCCGCGCGCGCCAATCGTCGGCCCGCTCGCTTGCGACGCGCGCGGCGATGGCGGCGCGGTGGCGCTCGGCGAAGCGCTCGCGCAGCGCCGCCAGCATGTCCTCCTTCGAATCGAAGTAGAGATAGAACGTGCCCTTGGCGACGTCGGCGCCGGCGGCGACGTCGTCGATGCTGGTCGCCGCCACGCCCTGGGCGAGGAAGAGCCGCTCGCCCGAGGCCAGAAGCTCGTCGCGGCGCAATTCCTGCGGCTTGGTGCGCGGCCGCGGCTCGCGCGTCGCGAGCGCGGACATGCGCGCGACGGATGAACGCCGGCCGCTCACGACGCGGCGGCTCCTGCCTCTTCCTGCTCCTTCGCCAGGATGAAGCGCGCATAGGCGCCGCCTCGCGCCAAGAGCGCCTCGTGGCTGCCGTCCTCGACGATGCGGCCGCCTTCGAGCATCAGGATGCGGTCGGCGCTGCGGATGGTGGAGGGCCGGTGCGCGATGATCAGCACGGTGCGGCCGCGGCGCACTTCGTGCATCGCCTGGCGCAGCGCCTCCTCGCTCTCGGTGTCGAGGTTCGAGACCGCCTCGTCCATGATCAGCACGGGCGCGTCGCGCAGGAAGGCACGGGCGATGGCGATGCGCTGCCGCTGCCCGCCCGAGAGCCGCGTGCCGCGCTCGCCGCATTGGGTGGCGTAGCCCTGGGGCAGGGCGGCGATGAAGTCGTGCGCCTGGGCAAGCCGCGCCGCGCGCTCGATCTCGGCGTCGCTCGCATCGGGGCGGCCGAGCCGGATGTTGTCCGCCACGCTGCCGTTGAAGAGATAGACGTCCTGCGGCACCAGTGTCACCTTGCGGCGCAGCGCCTCGATCGGCAGCTCGCGGATGTCGCACCCGCCGACGCGGATCGTGCCCTCGTTGGGATCCCAGAAGCGCATCAGCAGATTGGCGCAGGTGGTCTTGCCGGCGCCGGATTCGCCCACCAGCGCCACTGTCTCGCCCGGTGCAAGCGTGCAGTCGAGGCCAGAGAGCACCCGCGCGCGCCCGCCGCCGTAGCCGAAATCCACCCGCTCGAAGCGCACCGACGAATCCTTGACCTGCGACGGCGCGGCGGTGCCGCGATCCTCGACTTGCGCCTCCTGGTGGAAGATGGTCGAGACCCGGTCGGCGCCGGCGCGCAACTCGCCGAGCTTGCGCGCGGTCTGCGTCACCTCGGTGATGGGGGCGAGCGCCGCTCCCGCCAGCACCACCGCCATGGGATAGAGCGCGAAGCCGAGGCTGCCGCTGCTGACGAGGAGAAGCCCGGTCGTCACCGTGGCGAGCACGGCCAAGGCCAGCAGCACGTCGATTGCCGCCTGCTCGAGCCCGGCGCGCACGCCATAGCGCATCTGGATGACATGGACGAGCCGCGTCTCGCGCATGAGGCGGTCGAGGAATTGGCGCCCGGCGCCGAACGCGGTCAGCTCGCGCAATCCCTGCACGCCCTCGACCACCTCGGCATTGATGCCGCCCAGAGCCGTGAGCATGGCGCGCCCCTGCTCGCCCGCGCGCTTGGCGAGCCAGAACGGCACCGACGCCACCAGCGGCAGGAACGGCAGCAGCACCAGCGCCATGATCGGATGAATGGCGGCCAAGGTCGCGAGTACGCCCAGGGGCACGATCACCGCGCCGATATAGTCGCCCAGCACGTGGGCGTAGAACCATTCCATGAGATCGGCGTCGGCGGTCGCGACCGACGCGAGATCGCCGGTGCGCCGGCCCAGCACATAGGCCGGCGCCGCGCGCTCCAGCCCGTCATAGATGCCGACCTGCAGCACCTCGATCAGGCCATAGGCGAAGTCGTGCGAGATGAAGGTCTGCCACCATTTGCACGAGGCGGCAGCCAGCACCGCGACACCGAGGAGCCAGAACGCGCCGGTGAGGCTCTCGGGCGGCGCGCCCTGGACCGCGTGGCCGACCAGCCAAGCTCCGGTCGCGGCGGCGACCACGTTGGCGATCTGGGCCAGCACGCCCGATGCGACGGTGATGATGAAATGAGCGCGCTTGGTGGCGATGAAGGGAAGCAGCGCGCGCAGGCCCTGCAAGCGCGGCGCGGCCAGCGTGTCGACGGTTTCGGCGGTCATGCGGCCACTCCCTGGGCGAGGGTGAGCTTGGAATAGAGGCCGCCATGCGACAACAGCTCGTCATGGGTCCCGCGCTCCACCACCGCGCCGTTGTTGAGCACCAGGATGCGGTCGGCCTTGCGGATGGTCGAGAGGCGATGGGCGATGACGATGGTGGTGCGCTTCTCCAGCAGCCGGTCGAGCGCCGTCTGGATCGCCAGCTCGCTGGCCGGATCGACGCTCGAGGTGGCTTCGTCCAGGATCAGGATGGGCGCGTTCTTGAGGAGGGCGCGGGCGATGGCGACGCGCTGGCGCTGGCCGCCCGAGAGCTGCGCGCCGCGCTCGCCGACCTCGGTGCGATAGCCCAAGGGCAGCGCGCGGATGAAATCGTCGATATTGGCCGCGCGCGCCGCCGCCTCGATCTCGGCGTCGCTGGCGTCCGGCTTCCCCATGCGCAGATTTTCGGCGATGGTGCCGTGGAAGAGGTACGTGTCCTGCGCCACCAGCGCCACCTGCGCGCGCAGGTCGGCGAGGCTCATGTCGCGCACATCGACGCCGCCGATCCGGATCGCGCCCTGCGCCGGATCGAAAAAGCGCAGCAGCAGCGACACGATCGTGGTCTTGCCCGCGCCCGATGGCCCCACCAGGGCCACGCGCTGATGCTCGCCGATCGAGAACGAGACGCGGTCGAGCGCCGGCCGCTGCGCGCCGTCATAGGCGAAGGTGACGCCGTCGAACGACACGTCCGAGCGCGTGGGCGGCGGCAGCGGCGACGCGGTCTCCTTCACGGCGGAGGTGGCGGCGAGCAGTCCCGCGATGGCAGGGGCCGCGGTCTGGCCGTTGTAGGCGGCGTGGAACTCGCGCTCCAGCCGGTCGAGCGGGCGGAACGCCTCCCGCGCGAGAAAGAGCGTCATGAAGAGGGCGACCGCCGGCAGATCGTGGTCGGCGACGCGCCAAGCGTTCCACGCGAGCACGGTGGCGACGCCGCCCATCGACAAAAGGCCCGTGACGCCGCCGCGCATCAGCGAGACCGATAGCGTGCGCATCGCCTCGAGCCTGAGCTCGACCGCGCGCTTCACCAGCTCGATGCGGCGGCCGAATGTCGCGGAGAACGCCTTCAGGGTGACGAGGCCTTGCAAGCTGTCCAGCAGATAGGCCCCGAAATCCGCGCGCACCCCGAAGAGCCCGCGCGAGCGCGAGCGGCGCCAGCGCGTCCAGGTGCGGCTGAACAGCGGCACGATGACGACGAACGGCGCCAGCACCAGCGCCGAATGGAGATCGATGAACGCCAGCGCGACGAGCACGCCGAGACAGCCGAACAGCGCCACGAACACGGTCGGCACGTAGCGGCTGAAATAGGTCTCGAGCGCCTCGACCCCGCCGACCACGGTCTGCTGGATGCGGCCGCTCTGCTGCGCGTTGGCGTAGCTGGGGCCGAGCGCGATGAGCTTGTCGAGGAGACGCTCGCGCAGGCTCTCCTTGGTGATCTGCGCCGTCTTCTGCGCCGCGATCTCGCCGAGCCACAGCATGAGCCCGCGCACCAGCAGCAGCACGAAAAGGCCGGCGACGCACCACTCGGCCCGCGCCACGTCATGGGCGCGGAACACGGCGGCGAGCGCCAGCGCCAGCAGCACGCCCTGGCCGACATAGGCCGCGGTGACGCCGAGGCCGATGACGACGCTGACGGCCATGCTCCAGCGAATGGGGCCCGCGAGCCCCCACAGCGTTCCGGTCATTGGATGCCTCCCTGGCGCGGCGATTTCAAAGTGACTGACCGGCAGTCATTTGTCAATCGGGCGGGATTTCGACCCTGCGCCCTTCGACTGCGCGCTTCGCGCTCCGCTCAGGGTGAGGAACTTTTCTTCGTGCCACAAAGGATTTTCCTCATCCTGAGCGAAGTCGAAGGACGCTGGATGCCAGTGCAGCGTGATATGCGATATAATTCGCGCGCAAAGGCTCGTGGGAAGGCGCGACATGGCATTGCTGTTCGGACTGTTCGACACGTTCTCGCACGAAGAGGGCTTGATGCGCCGCGCCGCGGAGCTCTACCACGAGCATATCGAGGACGCGCGGGCCGCCGAGGCGCTCGGATACCGCTATTTCTTTTTCATCGAGCACCAGAACGCGGGCTTTCCCTGCGTCAGCGCGCCCGCGGTCTATCTCGCAGCATTGGCGCAGGCGACGCGGACCATCCGCATCGGCGCCATGGTGTTCCAGATGCCGCTGCACCATCCGCTGCGGCTGGCGCAGGATACCGCGCTGATCGACCAGCTCTCGCGCGGGCGCTTCGACTTCGCCATCGGCTATGGCACGCGGCTCGGCGAGTTCCAGCCCTGGAGCCTCGATTTCAAGGCGCGGCGCGAGATGGGCATCGAGGCGATGGACATCGTTCTGAAGGCGTGGACCCAGGACAAGGTCTCGCACGAGGGCAAGTTCTGGACCTTCAAGGACGCGCTGCCGCAGCCGCTCCCCTTCCAGAAACCGCATCCCCCCGTCTGGGTCGGCGGGCACAGCGAGCAGTCGTTCGACTATGCCGCGCAGCATAATTTCCATCTGGCGCAGAACATCGACGTCGAGGCGCAGGTGACGCGCAAGTTCGCCTATTACCGCGACGCGTGGCGCCGCTGCGCCCATCCCGGGCCGATGCCCTTGACCATGCTGGTGCGCCACGTCCATGTCGCGGCGACCGACGC
Source organism: Allostellaceae bacterium (assembly GCA_035604615.1). GTDB lineage: Bacteria > Pseudomonadota > Alphaproteobacteria > ATCC43930 > CGMCC-115725 > DATJLY01. The sequence goes on from DATNID010000049.1 coordinate 100,642, forward strand.
GCAGGCGCGCGCCGAGGCCGAGCCCTACATGCTCGAGGGCCTCATTGGCCTCGACGGCGTCAAGCGCGCCAAGTCATTGAAGCCCGAGGAGGCGACGCCGCAGATGCTGGAGACCGCGCGGGTCTATCTCAAGACCGCGGAGTCTTACGATTTCTGGCTCGACGAGGGGCTCGGCTTCGTCGGCAGCCCGCGCACCGTCGCGCGCCAGATCGCCGAGCAGCAGCAACGCGTCGGCTATGACGTGCTGCTGGCGCAGCACAATATCGGCAACATGCCGCACGCGATGGCGCACCGATCGGTGACCTTGTTCGGCGAGCAGGTCATTCCCGCCTTCGCCGAAGGCGCCGCGCGCGCCACCGCCTGAGGCGCGGGATTAGCTAGCTGCATCTATTCATACCGGCGGTAGACCGTTGCCACTGTGTTAGGATCGCGGGACGTCGTGGCCAGGGGGACGTAGGCCATGGTTCAACGGTATGGCGGTGGCGCAGGGCGCCGCATGAGGCGGCGCGATCTCCTCGCGTTGATCGGCGTAGCGGGCCTCTGGCCGGCCGCCAGCGCCGCGCAGCAAGCGGGGCCGACGCGGAGGATCGGCGTGCTCTTGAGCGCTACCGAAGGGGATCCGTCCACACTGAGGCTTGTCGCCGCGTTCGAACAGGGCTTGCAGGAGCGCGGCTGGACCGTGGGCCGCACCGTGCGGATCGACTATCGCTGGGGCGCCAGCGACGCCGAACGCCGTCGCCGCAGTGCGGAAGAATTAGTTGAACTCGCACCGGATGTCGTCCTCGCCACGGCCGGCTCGATCGTCGACGCATTTCAACTGGTGAGCCGGACCGTGCCGATCGTGTTCGTATTGACGGTCGATCCAGTCGGCGGCGGCTGGGTATCGAGCCTGGCGCATCCGGGAGGTAATGCCACTGGCTTTTCCGCAGGCGAATTCAGCAGAAACGGCAAACTACTCGAACTCCTGAAGGAATTCGCGCCCGGATTGACCCGCGTGGCCGTCCTGCGCGACCCCGCGGTCCCGGCAGGGTCCGGCGGGTTTGCCGCGATTCAAACCGTCGCACCGTCGTTCGGCGTGCAGTTGACGCCCGTCGGCGTGCGCGATGCGGGCGAGATCGCGCGCGCCATCGGCGAATTCGCGACCGCGGCGAATGGCGGCTTGGTCGTCGTCGGGCCGCCGTCATCGCTCGCGAACCATTTCGGCCTGATAGTCGAGCTTGCCGCCAAGTACCGATTGCCCGCCATCTACCCCATCCGGCCTTTTGCCACCGCCGGCGGTCTGATGTTCTATGGCCCCGATACGGCCGACCAGTTCCATCGCGCGGCAGAATACGTCGATCGCATCTTGAAGGGTGAGAAGCCGGGCGACCTGCCGGTCCAGCAACCCACCAAATTCGAGCTGGTTATCAACCTCAAGACCGCAAGGGCGCTCGGCGTCACCGTCCCGTCGCCCCTCCTCGCCCGTGCCAGTGAGGCGATCGAATAATAAAACGTGCTTAGCACGCATCGCGATGCCGGTCGGCGCGGCAAATCCTGGAACGACGGCGCGCCTCGCTCAGCGCCGGCCCAGCACCTTCACCGCGCCTTGCGCGAATTGCATATCGACGAACTTGGCGATGTCGGGGATGGGGCCGGTGATCTCGCCGTCCTTCTTGTAGAACTCGGCCTGCGCGATGATGTTCGCGACATTGACTTCGCCATTGAGGTCGCAGACGTTGGGCCGGGACGTGCGCCATATCTCAGGCGGCACGCGCGGCAGGTCCTGGGCCAGGATTGCGATCGCCGCCTCGCGGTCCTTGTTGCCGTGGAAAGCGTCGTCGAAATCGCGCTTGCCGTGCAGATAGGCCACCATGTAGCGCGTCGCGGCATCCTTATCGCGCGCGAATTCGGGCGAATAATAGAGCGCCGCCAGCTCCGCCCCCGGAATGACGGCGCCGGCCGAGGCCAGCACCTTGGCGATGCCCTTGCCCTCGACCATAGTCACCAGCGGCTCGATCATTAGCGCCCCGTCGAGCCGGTGACTGGTAAGGCCGGCGATGCCGTCGGCAAAGCCCATGAGGACGAGATTGGCGTCGCCCAGCGCGAGCCCGCCCTTCTTCAGTGCCTCGGCAATCAGGATGTCGTTGACCGAGCCGTGGTTGGGGCCGACGGCGATGGTCTTGCCCTTCAGATCCGCGAGGGTCTTGATCGCGCCGCTGTCGAGGAGATCGCTGCGCGCGACCAGCGCGAAGGTGGCGTCGTCGCCGGCGCCGACATGGGCCCAGTCGGCAACAATGCGGATGACGATGCCGCGGTTGAGCGCGTTGAAGAGGCCGGCGCTGGGCGATCCGGCCGCGACCTGGACCTGGTTGAGGCCGAGCGCGGGCACGAAATCCTGGCCCGCGTTGCCGCCGCCGACGAACTCGAGCGAGAGGCCCTGCTGGTCGAAATAGCCCCGCCGATATGCCAGATAGAGCGCGGCGTTGTCGGGCCGGTCGGTGACGCCGACCTTGACCGTCGTCTTGCCGCCCTGTCCCTGCGCCGCGGCCGTCACGCCCCACAGCGCGAGCGCCGCGACCATAAGCCATGCGCTTGTTATTCCGCGCATCTTTTCCTCCCTCGTCCACGAGCGCCGCCACTCTAGCATGAGCTTGAGAAATGCGCGTCCGCGTGGTTGAGTAGCGCCTGGTCCCGGAGCGGAGGGCGCCATGCACGCCGAATTGACGGTCGCCGAGCCGATCGAGAAGATCCTGGACGATTGGGACTTCTTCGCCGACACCATCGTCGGCAAGTTCACCTCATTCCGCCCGGTCGGCCAGAACATCTACGGCATCAGGCGGCGCGCCATTACTCGCACCGAGATCGTCGACCCGCGCAAGGGCGCGTTCGGCAAGTTCTTCGAGCTCGGCCCCAACGGGCCGGTCGAGGGCAAGTTCGAGCCGATGCGGCTCCATCTCACCACCGCCGGCACGCCCCACCGCGTCGCCAACAGCATGGGGTTCTGGCACATCAACGACATGGACGAGCTGTATCTGCCGCTGCCCAGCGCCGACGGCGACCCGCTCGGCCACTTCGTCGTCATCATGCAGACGCCGACGGGGCGCGAGGGCGAGAGCTTCGTGTTCTATTGCCAGAACTGCTTCACCATGCTGCACGAAGTCTATTGCCCGACCGGCGCCTTGGGGCTGCCCAGCATCTTCCGCGCCGAGGAGCGCGCGGTGCGCGAGTTCAACGCCGAAGCCGCCAAGCGCGTCTGCGTCGAGTGCGGCCACGTCAATCCCTTTGGCTATTGCTGGAACACGGCCAAGGACACGCCCGAGGAGCGCGACGCGCGCGCGATCTGGTGATGAGCACGGAGCCGGTTCTCAACTACGATTTCGCGGTCGCCGACGCAGCCGAGGAGGGCGGCTGGCGTCAGGCCAACCGCTATGCGCTGTGGGTCGGCCGGCAGGCGCAGGACGAGCCGCGCCCCTACGAACTGCTTGAAATCCGCGGCGAGACGCTGGTGCGGTGCCCGCTGCGCCCGCGGCTCATGCATCTCATCCCCGCCGGCACGCCGCACCGGATCGCGCATCTCTTCGCGCCGTGGCGCGTGTCGGACGCCGACACGGTCTATCTGCGCTATGCCGAGCCCGAGGGCGTCTATCACACGCTCATCACCGCCACCGCCCGCGCGGTCAAGGAGGACCGGGTGCTGTTTGTCTGCCCCTCCTGCGGGCACGAGATGGGCAGCCTCGCCTTCGACACGCGGCCCCAGGGAATGGCGTCGTTCTGGCCGTTCCTGCTCGCCGAGGCGCGCGCCTTCAACAGCGATGCGGCGCGGCGCAAATGCGGCGGCTGCGGCGCGCTTCATCCCGTGTGCTACGGCTTCGACGCCAGGAGCGACGCGGGCGACGAGGCGGCCGCGCGACAGGCCTGGTGAAGGAGAGCGATGCGCACGGTCACGGCCTGCCGGCTGGACGAGATCGCGGATGGAACCTGCCGCCGCGTCATGATCGAGAAGCGGCCGGTGGCGCTGGTCCGCTGCGGCGACGAGGTCTATGCGCTGCTCGACAGCTGCCCGCATTTCGGCGGCCCGCTGAGCGGGGGCGCGGTCAGCGTCAAGCGGCGCGAGATCGCCTGCCCCTGGCACCGCTTCCGCTTCCATCTCGCGAGCGGCGCCAGCGTCACCAATCCTGAGCTGCTGGCCCAGACCTTCGCCGTCCGCGTCGAGGGCGGCGAGGTGCTGGTGAGCCTGCCCTGATCCGACCGTCGTTTTCTACTGCCGCGGGGGAAACCATGCGCCGCTTCATCCTGATCGCGATCCTGGCCGCGCTTGCGGCGCCATCGGCGTGGGCGGAAAGCGCGCCCATTCCGGTGAAGCTCGGCGTGTCGGGGCGGCCCGACCAGGCCTCGCTCGAGCTGGCCCTGCGGCGCGGCTATTTCGAGAAGCAGGGCCTCGCGATCGAGACCGTCCAGGCGAGCTCGGGCATGGAGTTCGTCTCGTCGCTCGCGGCCGACCAGCTCCAGGTGGCGAGCGGCTCGCCCAACGCCGCCTTGTTCAATGCCTTGAACCGCGGCATCGACATCCGCATCGTCGCCGATTTCGCGCATATCGGCGGCGCCGGCGACCGCACGGTCGCGATCATGGTCCGCTCCGACCTGCTCGATGGGGGCGCGATCAAGACCCCCGCCGATCTCAAGGGCCACTCGCTCGCCGGCGGGCCGGGCGCGGCGCAGATCACCGATGTGATGTTCGACCGGATGTTCCGCGCGGCGAACATCAAGGCATCTGACGTCGATGTGCGCCATCTCACCTTCGCCGACTCGCTCTCCGCGATGGGGACGAAATCGCTCGACTCGGCATTCATGGTCGAACCGCTGGTCACGATGGGCGAGCAGAAGGAGATCGCGCGCGTGCTGGTCGATGGCGGCACCGTCTATCCCGGCGGCGAGCTCAGCGTGTTCTATTTCTCGCCCGGCTTCGCCAAGAACAAGGATGCCGCGACCAAGTTCATGGTCGCGTTCCTGCAAGGCGCGCGCGACTATTACGACGCCTTCTTCCTCGGCAAGGGCAAGGATGAGGCGATCAAGCTTCTGGTGCAGTACCTGCCGGTGAAGGACCCCGCACTGTGGCAGACCTCGCGCCAGAACACCGACGTGAACGGCCACGTCAACGTCGATGATCTGAAATACCAGGCTGCCTTTTACAAGTCGCAGGGCTATGTGACCGGCGCCGTCCCCGATATCGACAAGCAGGTCGACACGGAATTCGCGGACGCGGCGGTGAAAATCCTGGGGCGGCGGTAACCAGCGGGAGGACGAGGATGGCGGACATACGCGACAGCTGGACCAAGGCGTGGAGCAACGCGGTCTTCTCGCTCGAAGAGCGCGACCGGCGCTGGGACAAGGTGCGCCGCCTGATGGCGCGCGATGGCGTCGATGTCATCGTCTGCCTGCCCTGCACCAACAGCCACGACCGCGGCGCGGCCGACGCGCGCTACCTCACGCAGCTCGGCGAGAACAGCGACGAGTCGACGGTCGCGTTTCCGATCGAGGGTCCGGTCACGGCGTGGCATTCGCGCGGCGGCGTGTGGCCCGGCTCCAACTGGTTCGCCGATATCCGCTCGACCCAGCGCGGCACCGGCGGCGCGACCATCGCGCAATGGCTCAAGGACAATTCGCGCTTCGCGACGGGCACCATCGCGATCAGCGGACTCGATGCCTCGGTCCTGGCGCATATCCGCTCGGCCGAGGGCGAGGTCAATTCGCAGTCGGTCGACATCCTGAAGCACAACTTCCCCAAGGCCCGCTTCGTCAGCGCGACCAAGGTTCTGGGCGAGGCGCGCTGGCAGAAGAGCGACGAGGAGATCGAGTTCATCCGCAAGGGCACCGAGGTGGCCGAGGCGACGCTCGCGGCGGTGAAGAAACATGCGCGCGCCGGCGTGCGCGAGCGCCACGTCTTCGCCCAGATGATGTTCGCCAACGCCGACGCCGACGGCAGCTTCACGCCCATGTTCGGCTGGGCTACCGGCCCCTTGGGCAAGACCTGGCACCGGCTGGAGCAGCCGTCGTTCCGCTCGTTCGCCAAGGGCGACGTCCTCAATCTCGAGATCGAGGGGCGTTGGGGCGGCTACATCGCCCAGATCGACGCAACCGCCATCATGGGGCCGGCGAGCGCGGAGCTCAACGACGCGTTCAAGCTCAGCATCGAGGCGTTCGACCGCGTCATCGAGCGCATGAAGCCGGGCGTCACCATGCGCGAGCTGATCGCGGCCGGCACCATCAAGGGACTCGGTGGCCGCGCCACCACCGGTCTCGGGCTTCACGGCCGCGGCACTGGCGACGACGGGCCATTGCTGGTTGCCGCCCGCCCCGAGCCCGACGAAGTGCTGGACTTGCCGGTCGCCGACGGCTGCTCTTTCGTGATCAAGCCCTCGACCATCCTCGAGGGGGTCGCCGATTTCTGCAAATGGGGCGACAGCGTCGCGGTCGGCCCGCGCGGCACGCGGCGGCTCGGCACGCGGCCCAAGGAGCTGCTGGTCCAGGACTGAGCAGGCCCAATGAATACCGCCATCCCATCGGAAGCGAAGATCGCGCTCCGCGGCGTCGAGAAGCGCTTCCACGTGCAGGGGCGGCGGGTCGACGCGCTCGCCGGGATCGATCTCGACATCAGGGCCGGCGAGTTCTTCTGCATCGTCGGGCCGTCGGGCTGCGGCAAGACCACATTGCTGCGCATCCTCGCTGGGCTCGAGACCAAGTCGCAAGGCGCCGTCTCGATCGGGCGCAGCAACGGCGACACGCGCCGCCCTCTCAACAGCATGGTGTTCCAGGAGCAGAGCATCTTTCCCTGGATGAGCGTGCGCAACAACGTCGCCTTCGGCTTGAAGGCGCTCGGCCTCTCGCGCACCGAGCGCTATGCCATCGTCGATCCCTATATCCGCAAGGTCGGGCTGTCGGGCTTCGAGCACGCGCTGCCGCATCAGCTTTCGGGCGGGATGAAGCAGCGCGTGTCGATCGCGCGCGCCTTCGCCAACGATCCCGAGATATTGCTGATGGACGAGCCTTTTGCGGCACTCGACGAGCAAACGAAGCTGGTGCTTCAGGCCGAGCTGCTGCGCGTGTGGGAGGAGACGCGCAAAACGGTGCTCTACGTCACCCACAGCATCGACGAGGCGATCGTGCTCGCCGACCGCATCCTGGTGATGACCGCGCGCCCCGGGCGGATCAAGGAGATCCTTGACGTGGCCGCCATCTTCGGCCGGCCGCGGAAGGTCGAGGATGTCAAGTCGAGCCCGCGCTATGGCGAGCTGTTCGGGCGCGTGTGGGGACAGTTGCGAGACGAGGTCGTGGCCGCGCAGGCCGCCGAGGAGGCGGAAGCCAAGCGCCAGCAATCCGGTCCCGGCTGAGCCCGCGCATGAAAAGCGAATCGCTCCCCGCCGCACAAGCCGCCGCGCCGCCCGTGGAGGTCGACGCCGACGCCGAGCGCTGGCGGCGTCAGCGCCGGATCGAAAAGACCCTATCGGTCCTGTCGCCGCTAGCGCTGCTGGCGCTGTGGCAACTCGCCGCGCTGGCCGGCGAGGTCGACACGCGTTTCTTCCCGGCGCCCTCCGCCGTGTTCGAGGAAGCCTGGGGCATGATCCAGAGCGGCGAGCTGTGGCTGCATCTCTCGATCAGCCTGAGCCGCATCGCGGTGGGATTCACCTTGGGCGCGGTGCCCGGCATCGCGATCGGGCTCGCGGTCGGCCTGTTCCGCCCGGTCCGGGCCATCGTCCAGCCGCTCATCGACGCGACCTTCCCCATTCCAAAGATCGCCATCCTGCCGCTCTTCATCATGATCTTCGGCCTCGGCGAGGAGAGCAAGTACGCCATCATCGCCACGGCGGTGATATATCTCGTGATGATCAACACCGCCGCAGGCGTCCACAACATCGACAAGATCTATCTCGACGTCGGCAAGAATTTCGGTGCCGGCAAGTGGATGATGTTCACCGACGTGGCGCTGCCCGGCGCGCTGCCGCTCATCGTCGCGGGATTGAAGCTCGGCATGGGGGTGGCGCTCCTCGTCATCGTCTCGGCCGAGTTCGTCGGTGCCAAGAGCGGCATCGGCTATCTCATCTGGACCTCGTGGCAGGTGTTCCAGGTCGAGAAGATGTATGTCGGCCTCTTGGTGTGCGCGCTTTTGGGCTTCGGCGCGGCGATCCTCCTGAACCTGCTCGAGCGCGTCCTCATCCCGTGGAAGCAGCGCTAGGGTCAAAGCCCGGTCAGCTTGGCTGTTGTCCGTTGCCGGAACGCGTGGGGATCGCCAAGTCCACGCGATTCATGGCGCATTCCCCAAGGCGGCGCCTCGCGCAGACGTGGCCGCTTTCTGGGCGCACCAGACGGTTCCGATGTCTCCGTGCCCCACGATCCGCTCCACGGCGGCGAAGCCGCCATCCGTGAGGACACGCCCTGGACGTTGTTCGTGGAAGGAGGGTCGCGTCCCAGCCGCGTCAAGACGCAGTTTTGATCGGCTTCGCCTTGCACGTTGGGAGCGAAGAGGATCTCGCCGGGCGGCGTCGCCAGGTGCTGCCGTTTTCCGCTGACCGGCAATGGTCATCGGAGAACCCGCGTCGGATCAACGCCGTCACGACTTCGATAATATTCATGCCGGCGACCATCACGTCGTCTGCCGGCCGGGCGCCCGGGGCAAACAAGGGATATCTTGCGACAAAATCAATTTATATGCGGCTTTAACATCGCAGGCGTTCCGGCGCTCTGGAATTTATATGGGCGAGTGAACTCATAATCGGCAGGGCAGGAAGGCGAATACGATGGAGAGAACCATGGCCGCACCCGTCATTGACCGAATGAACACGAAGATCCGGCACACGAGCGGAGGCGCCGAGGCGCTCGGTGCGACGCCCGGCGAACATACACTGTTACAGCCGATGCCGAGGTTCGCCGCTGTGGTTCGTGTACTCGTGTGGGCGTACATTGCCGCTATCTTTGCGCTCGTCGTTCTCCGTGGCATTGACGCCGCCCTGCATGGCTGACCGACGCGGTCCCGACCAGACGGTTCCCGTAGATGCTTGCTCGCGCGAGGCTCACCGTGCTATCGGCTCATTGCGAGCAAATTTGCTCGTTCGACCCAGTTAAACGGTAGCCACGTCGCCAGTATAAAATCGAGCGGAAGCGGAGCCCCGGTTTATATAGGGAGCATATACGAGACTCCGGTCCTCGCATTGCTGTTGCCGGCCACGGCATCTCCCAGCGTTGATTCTTGGGAAAAACCCAGCAATTCCGGCTGAGGGCGAGAGCGATGGGCGACGGTGACTCGGGTCGTCCATCTCCTTAAGGGGCTTTGAATATGGAGCGCGTGCCACTGCTTTTTCGCTCGGCGATGTATGCATTGCGTGGCGGATTCCTGATCCGTCCCTTCGTCATTGCCGTGCTCCTTGGCACCGCAGGCGCAGTGATGTCGTCCGTCGAAGAAGCCGTACCCGCAATCGGTTTCTGGATTCCCGAGACGCTCTTTCCTTCGCGCCAGGATCCGCAAGTGGCGCAGGCCATCCTCACAAGCATTGCGACGTCGATCATGACTGTCGTGTCGATCGTATTCGCGATCCTGCTGATGACGCTCACCCTTGCGTCGACACAATTCTCTCCACGGATTCTGGTCGGATTTGTGAGAGACCGCACGACGCAGTGGACGCTCGGGGTGTTTCTAGGCACCTTTTCGTTCTGCATCGCCGCGCTGCCTGCTGCCAGATCGCTTCCGCAGCCGTTCGTGCCAGTCGTGACGACGTCCGGGGCAATGGTGCTGGCACTGGTCTGCGTCGGATGGTTGATCTACTTCATTCATCACATTTCGCTGGCGGTGAGCGTCAATCACATTGTTGATCGAATCGCACGGGAAACCGAGCTCGTCATTGATGAATTTATGCCGCGTCTGCGCGCAGCGTTTCCGCTGCCTCAAACGTCGGAGATTGATAACGGGGTGGCTGACATCCCGGTTTTAAGCCGGCGGTCCGGATACATCCGCTATCTCGATGTTGGCCGACTTCTGCACTTGGCGAAGGATTACCGAATTCGCGTTCGCGTCGAGCGTCGTGTCGGTCAGTTCGTTCCCGCGGGGGTACCGCTTCTTTGGGTATCCCGCGCCGAGCGCATTACCGCCGAGCGATCGTCACACCTTCTAGCAACGTTCGATATCGGCCCCACCCGCACGATGCAACAGGATGTCGAGTTCGGAGTGATTCAGCTCGTCGACATCGCCCTCAGGGCCATCTCGCCTGCAGTGAACGATCCAAGCACCGCGATATCGTGCATCGATCAGCTAAGCCGAGTCTTGATTAGATGGATCAGCCGCGCTCCCCCGCTCTCCTATTTCTTCGGGCCGCCGCACGTCCTGCGCGTCGTCGTCCCTTGGATTAGCGTTGAAGGTCTTTTCGACACCGCCTTTGAACAGATTCGGCATTATTCGGCTGCGGACATCGCGGTCAGTCTGCGGCTGCTACGCGCTTTCAACGATATCGCCTCGGCTGCGCCGAACGAGGAGGTCCGTCTCAGTCTCATCGAGCGCGCCCGTCGCGTGGTCGACGGTTGCGCTGCCCGGCTTCACGAGTACGCCCTTCATGAGTTGCGGCAACGGCTCGCGTTTCTCGAGATGCCGGTTACAGCCGATACGTAAACAGCCCATCGATCCCACAAAAATTCGGATGTCTGCTTGTGGAATTTTTGCGACCTTTCTCGCTCACCCGATCAAGTCGGAAACTGGATGACTTCGGATGTTTGATCAAGCCCGCCAGCGATCGTGTAGGGGACGCGGCTCGTCTTACGTCGGTTGCAAGCGTCTCGCACGGGCTCGACCGCGTGCCGACGTTGAACCGAGCCGTCTCAATCAACGAGACGAGCCCTTGCGGCCACGCTTTTTACCTCGCGCCGTCTTTTTTTGGGCGGTGACCTTGGATCGTGGCGACCTTTTCTTGCGAGGTTGAGCCTTTGCCGCGGGCCGCCCACGCTTCTTCCCCGATGGACCATGCTTGACATGAATTCGCTCGACACCGCGTGTCGGAGCGTGTTCCTGCGCCCATGCAAGTGCGGCCTCGAAGCTGACAGGCCCCGCAAACACCATTTCGTGGTTGATGAGCCCCGTCGCTGCATCTTGCCAAAAATATGTCACGGTGCTGTCCGGCTGATCGTCTATGTACCACGTGTGAACGACCAGACACGGCACCGCCGGGGCGAAGAATTCAAGGTCGCCGAGCTCGACGGTTGTCCATGGTACTAATGTCGCCATGAGAAGTCCCTCCTGCTTCCGTCATGTTAGGCTTGGCTTTTCGGAGCGGTCTACTCCGCGAGCCTCGCCCTGTCACCCCGCATATCGGAGTCGGTCCCCGAAGTTGGGATTGAGGCTGAATGACCAAGGCGGGTCAAGCGCCGATGCATGATGTGGCCACAGGCATAAGCCGCCATCCCATGAGCGGAAACGGACCTGCCATCTGGTTCATGCGCCAGAGCCTTGCCGCTTCCGCGGAGGGCGCGCCGCTCGCGCGCACGACGGTGTATGGTTGGGCCATTGCCATGGGTCGGAGGGAATGATGTTGCCGCGCACGATTTTTCTTAGCCGCCTGATCGGACGTTTCGTTCTAATCGTTTCGTAGCGGAAATGGCACAAGGCAGCGATGGTCGAAACAGCAGCCGAACTGGCCAACGCCCCGCCGTTGCTGTTCATCGCCGGCATGTTCGAGGCTCTGCACTTCGCGGATCTCTACTACTTCTATGTCGCCATACCGCTGCTTTTGGGGCTCTTCCTGACCTTTGAAGGATACAAGGCATCGCCGCGCTGACGGCAACTGAACGCGGAGGTCAGGGGCTGTTGGCTCAGCGTCTTCGGAGTGCCCTGGGCGCGAGGCCCGCATAGGTACACGATTCCAACCAATCCCAGGGCATCCGGGGAATGTCGGCTCAGGTTCCGCCGCGGGCTTTGCGCTCCAATTCCTCGGCACGGACCGCAAGTTCAAGCGCGCGCGCAGCCAAGCGTCTTTTGGCTTCGAGATTCGGCTCTTTTCGCGCGGCTTCCCTGAGTCGGCGCGATTCCTCACGTAACTCTTCGACCGTGGGCTCAGCCAACCGCTTGTGCTCCTACTGCGAGATTTCTTCTTTTCAGGAGAGACCTGAAGCTAGCGCGGATTGGGTGTCAATGGCAACTGATGGACGAGCTGCGGGATTGATTCAGATCAACACATCCTCCCTGTAACCGCAGTGTAATGCATTGTTCGGCGCGGAGGAGCGATCGATGTCGAATGTCAATTTCCTGCGCGACCGTGCGGCGAGATACCGGCGCCTGGCTGACGCGGCCAAGGACAAGGACGTCGCCGATTCGTGCCGGCTTTTGGCTGAGATCGACGAACAGGAAGTTCACCGGATTGAGAACCATCAGAAGGGTTAAGGCTGTTGGCCCGCTTGCCTCCACTGGCCTCCGCATTCGAGCGCGGCGATCGCGGCGGCGTCTGCGAGCGGCATGAGTTTCGAGACGGCGTCGGCATCGTCACGGTCATCGAACGCGCCGGCGGGCGGGCGGCGTCGGGGCTAGATCGGCGCTTGTGGGCCTTCTGTGCGAATGGATGAAGCGTGCTGTGGCCAGAGGGGAATAGGCGGTGACTGATCTTTCGAAGCTTCGCGAGGACATGATCGAACATCAGATCGTTGCGCGGGGCGTCCGTTCCGAAGCCGTCCTCGGTGCTGTGAGAAAGGTCGCACGCGAAGCTTTTCTTCCAGAGCGTCTGCGGGAATTCGCCTACGAGGATGCGCCGCTCCCCATCGCCGCCGGTCAGACCATCTGGCAACCCTATATCGTGGCGCTGATGACCGAGGCGCTGGCTCTTGAGGGTGGAGAAAGGGTGCTCGAGATCGGCACGGGCTCCGGCTATGCGGCGGCGGTGCTGGCCGAGATCGCAGCAGAAGTCTACACGGTGGAGCGTATTGGCCAGCTTGCCGAAAAGGCAGCCGCGACGCTGGAGGCTCTCGGGTACCGCAACGTCCACGTTGTGCATGCCGATGGGACTCTCGGCTGGGCCATGGCGGCGCCCTATGACGCGATCATCGTCGCGGCGGGCGGACCCGTGGTTCCGGAGTCCCTCAAGGCACAGCTGAAGATCGGCGGCCGGCTGGTAATTCCCGTCGGCAACGATCCGCGGACGCAGGAGCTTGTACGTGTCACGCGGATATCAGACGACAAGTTCAAGAGCGAAGACATCGCCGATGTCCGCTTTGTGCCACTCATCGGGAAGGAAGGATGGGCGCCAGAGGTGCTGCCGGTTCCGGCGGAACCGCGCCCGGCGCAGGCCGGCTCGGCTGACGGCGACATGGTGCGGGCAATCGACGCTTGCTCGGAGCCCTTCAATTCGATCGGATCGGCGGATCTCGGCCCGCTGCTGGAGCGCATCGGTGACGCAAAAATCGTGCTGCTCGGAGAAGCGACGCACGGCACCTCCGAATTCTACCGCATGCGCGAGCGCATCACGCGGGAGCTTATAACGCGCAAGGGGTTTCGCTTTGTCGCCATCGAGGGGGATTGGCCGGATGTGGCGCGTCTCGATCACTATGTGCGGCATTTCGAATATCCACCCAGCGAGTGGACGGCATTCGCCCGCTTTCCGACCTGGATGTGGCGCAACAACGAGGTGCGGTCGTTCGTGGATTGGCTGCACGCCCACAATGCAGGCCGAACACTGGAAAATCGAGTAGCGATCTACGGGCTCGACCT
>DATNID010000050.1:0-8278 GCA_035604615.1 Allostellaceae bacterium
TGAGGCGCGGGTAGAGGCCGCGCACATCGGGCAGCACGCCGATGCGGCGCTGCACCTGGCGCCGGTCGGTCGCCGAATCGATGCCGTCGACCAGCGTCCGCCCCGAATCGGGCTGCAGCACCGTGTAGATGAGGCGCATGATCGTGGTCTTGCCGGCGCCGTTGGGGCCGATGATGCCGGTGATCTCGCCGTCGCGCGCAACGAAGCTGACGCCGCGGACGGCATGGATGCCGCCGAACGACTTGTGAAGGTCGTGAACCTCGATCATTCCCCGTGAACCTAGCGGAACCGGCGGCAAAGCACGAGCCGGATCGTCGTTTCGCGGCGTTAACCAAGCGCTCCGCCCTTCCCCCGAGCGCGCCGGAGCGGGTAGACTCGAACCGGCCCGGCAGCGGAGGCGATCGATGCGGCGGATTGTGACGGCGAGCCTTGTCGCGGCGGCGCTCGGCGCCTGCGCCGTGGCGCCAGAGCCCAGCCCTCAAGTGTCCGGATCGCCCAACACGCCGCCGTCCAGCTCAGACGGCGGCGCGGCGGTCCTTGCCGCCGTTGGCACGCCGATCCTGATCATCGGCAAGATCCCGGTCTGCATCCTGACGGTGGTGATGGCGGCGCCCATCGGCGCGGTCTCGGAAGTGTCCGATCCCAACACCGACTTCGGACACCGCTTGCGTCAGGGCCTGGGCGACGGGATCGCCCAGAACTGCGGCCCGCCCTACGCCGTCACGCCCTAGGTCGGCCGGCCCTTAGCGCGGGGCCGAGGGCGGCGGCGCCTGCGTCGTCGCGACGGCCGGCGGGGTTTGGACGTGCGATTGCGCGGGTGCGTTCTTGTCGGGCCAGATCACCATGCCCGCGAACCACAACACGCCGACAACCCCGAGGGCGATCCACATGACGCATCTCCGCTGTTGCTCCGCCACGCTCCGCCAAAGCGGCCCACGCGTCAAGCCGGGCTTTCAGCCGGCGATCGCCTCGAGCCGCCGCCCCGTGGTCGCCGGGCCGAAGACCGCGATGACGACGAACACCACCGCCATCGCCGCCGCGATGAACGCGAAGACGCCGGTCGTGCCATAGCGGTCGAGGAAGAAGGCGATGACGAAGCCCGAGAAGATGCTGCTGAACCGGCTCCACGAATAGACGAACCCCACCGCCCGCGCCCGCATGCGGGTCGGATAGAGCTCGGTCTGATAGGCGTGGAACGAGAAAGACAGCCAGTTGTTGGCGAGCGTCAGCAGCACCCCGCACGCGATCACGCCCAAGGCGCTGCGCGCCTGCGAGAACAGGAGGCCGAAGGCGGCGATGGCGAGCGCCGACCAGGCGATCTGCCATTTGCGCTCGACCCGGTCGGCGCACCAGATGCCGGCAAGCGGTCCCGCCGGCGCGGCGATTGCGATGACGAAGGTGTAAGCGAGCGAGCGCGTCACCTCGATCCCCTGCGCCACCAGCAAGGTCGGAACCCAGCTCGCGAAGCCGTAATAACCGATGGTCTGGACGAGATTATAGACCACCAGCATGATGGTGCGGCCGCGATAGGGCGCGCTCCACATCTCGCGCCACGCGCTGGCGCCGGCGGCGAACCGGGTCTCGCCGGCGAGCGGATCGGGCGCGGGCAAGGGCCGCCCGGTCTCGGCCTCGACCGCGCGCTCGAGCGCGGCCAGGACGCGCTCGGCCTCGGCGCCTTGGCCATGCTGCGCCAGCCAGCGCGGCGATTCGGGCAGCGACGAGCGGATGCGCCACACCAGGACTGCACCCAACGAGCCGATGATCACGACCCAGCGCCAGCCCGCGAGCCCGAGAATCGTCGTCGGCACCAGCAGCCACGCCAGCAGCGCCACTGCCGGCACGGCGGTGAACATGACGCACTGGCTGAAGGCGAAGGCGGCGCCGCGCTGCGCCTTGGGCACCAGCTCCGAGACATAGGTGTCGATGGTCACGATCTCGACGCCCAAGCCGATGCCGGCAACGAAGCGCCACAGGTCGATGCTCTGCGGCGTGCTCTGGAGCGCCATGACGAACGCGCCGAGCGAATACCACAACAACGCGAAGGTGAAGATCGAGCGCCGCCCGAACTGGTCGGAGACCCAGCTGAACGCGACCGTGCCGACGAAGAGCCCGGCGAACAGCGCGGCGATGAAGCTGGCGAAACCCTCGAAATCGAACAGGCCCCGCGTGGTCGGCCGGAAGATGCCGCCGCCGTAGAGGCCGAGCGCGATATAAGCGGTAAAGAACAGGTCGTAGAACTCGAACCATCCGCCCAGCGAGATGAGCATGACGAGCCGCCGCGACGCGCGCGACGGCGGCAGGCGGTCGAGCCGCGACGCGACCGTTGCCGCTGCGTTCTCCCCGGTCAGGCGCCGCGCTCCGCGATGACGCCGTCGGCGGCCAGCGCGGCGATCTCGTCCTCGCCAAAGCCTGCCGCGAGAAGGATCGCGCGCGAATGCTCGCCGATGCGCGGCGGGTCGCGGCGCAAGGTCGTGCGCCTGCCGTTCATCTCGATCGGCAGCGCCGGCAGCTTGGTCCGCCCATAGCCGGCAAGGCCGGCGTCGAGCAGCGCGCCCGAGGCGTTGAGATGCGGGTCGGCGAAAAGGTCCGCGACCTTGGCCACCGGCGCATAGGGAATTTGCGCCGCCTCGCATTTGGCGACGATATCCGCCTTGTCATAGCGCGCCAGATGCGCGGCGATGATCGGGATGAACCAGTCGCGCGCCGCGACCCGGTCCTCGTTCGATGCGAGCCGCGCGTCGGCCAGGAGGTCGGGCCGGTCGAATTCGGCGCAGAAGCGGCGCCAGTGGTTGTTGCTGGTGACGGCGACGAAGAGCTGCTCGCCGTCGCGCGTCGCGAAGCATTGATAGACGCCCCAGGCGCCGCGCCGCGCCGGCATCGGTTGCATCTCCTCGCCGATGATCGCCTCGCCCGCCATGTGCTGGCCCATCATGAAGACGGTGCTCTCGAAGAGCGCGCTCTTGACGAGCTGGCCCTTGCCGGTGCGCTCACGCTCTTTGAGCGCGGCGAGGATGGCGATCACCGCGAACGCGCCGCCCATGATGTCGACGACCGAGGTGCCGGCGCGCAGCGGCTGGCCCGGCGGCCCGGTCATATAGGCGAGCCCGCCCATGAACTGCACCACCTCGTCGAGCGCCGGGCGATGCTCGTAGGGCCCGCTCAGGAATCCCTTGAGCGCGCAATAGACGAGGCGCGGGTTGAGCGCCCTCAGCGGTTCATAGCCGCAACCCAGCCGGTCCATCGTGCCAGGCGCGTAGTTCTCGAGCACGACATCGGATGTCGCAGCGAGGCGATGCACCAGCGCGCGCCCCGCCGGCCGCTTGAGATCGACCGCGAGGCTGCGCTTGTTGCGGTTGAAATAGCCGAAGAAGCCGGCGGCGAAGCCCTTGAGGCCGCGTGTGCTCTCGCCTTCGGGAGCGGGCTCGATCTTGATGACGTCGGCGCCGAGATCGGCGAGGATCAGCCCGGCGCTCGGCCCCATGATGTTCTGGGTGAACTCGAGGACGCCCACGCCCTCTAGCGGCAAGGGCGGCGCGGCGGCTTCATCGCTCATCGCATCTCAGCCTTCGACCGGCAGCGGCCGGATCGCGTAGGCGTGACTGAGACGGCGGCGCAGCACCGGGTCTTCCAGCTCGATCTCGAAGCGCTCGGCCGGCTCGATCCCGCCATGGACCGGCAAGGTGCCGCAGAACATCGCGGTGCCCGGTGCGAGGACGGATTTGGGCGCGGCATAGCGCGCCATCAGCTCCGCCGGCGGACGCAGCGCCGCGACCGCGCCTTCCTGGTAGAGGCGCCGCGCGCCGCCGATGGTCGCCCACGAGCGCAGCACCAGCGCGTCCCAGTGCGGTGCGACCTCGTCATATCGCCACAGCGCCGCCGAGATCGGCTTGGCGCACATCTGCTTCGAGAGCGTGACGCCGACCGCCTCGGCGGCGCGGTCGGTGTGGTCGGAGCCGACCCCGACCCACAACCCGTCGGCGAGGGACAACATCACCGGCTCGACCTCGCCGCTCGACGCGGGGCCCGCGACCTCGATCAGAGGCGCGGCGGTGAGGAGCGACGCGGCGACGCGATAGAAGATCGGCGCGGTCTTGGGCCGCTTGACGCCCAGCCGCTCGAGCTCGGCGATATGCGCCTCGACCGCTGCCGCATCGCGCCCGGTCCAGCCGGCGATGACCAGATGCTCGATCTCGGCGAGGAACGGGCGCGCGCGGCCCGCGTCATTCGTCATCGAAATCGCCGCGCGCGAATTGCTGGTCGTACATGCCGCCGCCGCTCATCTGGCCTTCGCCGGCATACTGGAACTCCCAGTAATTGCCGTCGAGGTCGCGGAAATAGAACGAGTAGGTGCCGTGATGCGTGGCGATGCGCGAGATCTGGCTGATGCGGTATTTTTCCTGAAGCTCGTGCGCGAGGGCGAGGGCGCGATCGACGGCCGCCGTCGAATCGAGATCGATGCCCCAGTGATGCTGGCGGTCGACCGGCTTCACATGGTCGCCGACCTCGAGGCAGATGATGGCGCAATAGCCGCCCTTCCTCAGCATCAGCGCGCGCTTCTGGATCTTGACACAGTCGAGACCGAGGAATTCCTCGTAGAAGCGGCGCGACTGGGCGATGTCGCGGCAGGTGATGGTGCCATGCGACAGGATGCGCGCCTGGTTCAGCGGCGCCACGCGCGCGGCGGCTCGGGACGGATCGTCGGGCATCACAGGACTCCTCGAAGGTCGCGCCTCAGTCTATCGCGCGCCCGGCCCGGTGTCGTCGATGGGATGGCGCGGACGCCAGCGCGTCGGCCAGGGCTCGCCGAGATCGTCGAGACGGCATTCTATGCGCTCGACCTCGAGGCGGATGGAGCCGCCGCCTGCGAATTCGAGATAGATCGACGAGCCTTCCGCGCGCAGCGCCAAGAGCTCGAGGATGCGGTCCGTCTCGGCGGGCGAGAAGCCGCGCCGCCGTACCGATGCGACATGGTCGATGCAGAGGCCCGTGAGGGTGCGCTCGAAGGTGCCGCGCCCGGCCCCCGCCTCGGGTTCCCAGCGGAAGCGGTTGGCGACCAGCGCGAAACGCCGCTCGTCGGGGAGCCACACCATCTCGGCCACCGGTACGAGCGCGTCCTGCAACACGGTGGACAGCACCGACACGTCGACCGCGTCGACCGCGCGCAGCTTGAGCGCGCCCGCCATGGGCCTACTCGTCGCTGGGCAGCCGCTCGATCGCGGCGCCGCACGCGGCGAGCTTTTCCTCGATCCGCTCGTAGCCGCGGTCGAGGTGATAGACGCGGTTCACCATGGTCTCGCCCTCGGCCGCGAGCCCGGCGAGGACGAGCGACACCGAGGCGCGCAGATCGGTCGCCATCACCGGTGCGCCCGCCAGCCGCTTGACGCCGCGCACCATGGCCGAGGCGCCGTGGACATTGATGTTGGCGCCCATGCGGCACAATTCGGGCACGTGCATGAAGCGGTTCTCGAAGATGGTCTCGGTGATCATCGCCGCGCCGTCGGCCGTCGCCATCAGCGCCATCATCTGCGCCTGGAGATCGGTCGGGAAGCCGGGGAACGGCTCGGTCATCACGTCGACGCCGGCGAGGCGGCCACCGTCGCGGCGGCGGACATGGAGCGCGTTGGGCGTCTCGCTGACCTCGACGCCGGCGGATTCGAGGATGCGCGCCACCGCGGCGACGCTGTCGTGGTTCGCGCCGACCAGATCGACCTCGCCGTTGGTGATCGCCGCCGCCATCATGTAGGTGCCGGTCTCGATGCGGTCGGGGATGACGGCATGCTCGGCGCCGTGCAGGCGCTCGACGCCGCGGATGCGCACGCGGTCGCCGCCCGCGCCCTCGATGTCGGCGCCCATGGCGGTGAGGCAGCGCGCGAGATCGACGATCTCCGGCTCGCGCGCGGCGTTCACCAGCATGGTCTCGCCGCGGGCGAGCGTCGCCGCCATCATCAGATTCTCGGTGGCGCCGACCGAGACGATGGGAAAGACGATCTCGGCGCCTGTCAGGCCCTTCTCGGCGCTGGCGTCTATATAGCCCTGGTCGAGATCGACCGTCGCGCCCAGGCGCTGCAGCCCCTTGATGTGGAGATCGACCGGCCGCGTGCCGATGGCGCAGCCGCCCGGCAGCGACACGCGCGCCCGGCCGAAGCGCGCGACCAGCGGCCCCAGCACCAGGACCGAGGCGCGCATCTTGCGCACCAGATCGTAGGGCGCGGTGGTGGAGACGACGCGGCGCGCGTCGAGCGCCAGCACCTGGCCCCACTCGTCCTCGCGCTCGGCGCCGCGCATGGTGATCGAGACGCCGTGCTGCACCAGCAGATGCGCCATGGTGGTGATGTCGGCGACGCGCGGCACGCGGCGCAGTACGAAGGGCTGGTCGGTCAGGAGGCACGCGACCATCAGCGGCAGCGCCGCATTCTTGGCGCCGCCGATCGGCAGCCTGCCCTTGAGGGGAATGCCGCCGCGGATGCGGATTCTGTCCATGGCGCGACTTTCGCGAGGAGGCGGCGGAGTCTTAGGGGATGGCGGCGCCGCGCTCAAGCGCGGGCCGCGCGGTCATTCGCACCCGGACGATTTGGGCGCGGGCTTGGGCTCGCCGCGAACGCGCGCCTGAGCCTTGCGCCGGCCGAGATTGGCGCGCAGCGCGGCGGCGAGCCGGTCCTCGCGCCGGAGGGCGGCGGGCTTCTTGTGCGGAGGCGGCGGATCATTTGGCGGCGGCATGAGCAAAGCCTGCTTCCGCCGGTTTGTGCCGTCAAGCCACGGACGCCGCAAGCCGAGGGACACAGGGCCGAATTCGAGCCAATTGCGGTGGCCCTGAATGCCGGTCGATTGTCGCTAGCCCGGCGCCGGTCTATCCTCGCGGCGAAACACGAGGGAGGGAACGACCGTGGCAGCGCTCAAGATCGCCACCGGCACCTATGGTATCACCAGCGCCCTGAAGCGGGGCGAGGTGCAGACCGGCCTGCCGCTCGAATTCGTCGAGGTCAAGGCGATCACGACCGACGGGATGCGGCCGATGGTCCGCTCGCTCGCGTTCGACATCTGCGAGATGGCGTTCACGACATATCTCTGCGCCCGCGCCGCGGGCAAGCCCCTGACCGCGATTCCGGTGTTCGTGACGCGCAATTTCCACCACTGGGCCGCCTTCATCAACGTGAAGTCGGGGATCAAGGAGCCAAAGGATCTCGAGGGCCGCCGCGTCGGGGTCAATCGCGGCTACACCGTCACCACCGGCCTGTGGGTGCGCGGCATCCTGCAGCACGAATACGGCGTCGATCTGGAAAAGATCACCTGGATGCCGACCGACGAGGAGCATGTCGCCGAGTTCAAGGCGCC
Organism: Allostellaceae bacterium; assembly: GCA_035604615.1. GTDB lineage: Bacteria > Pseudomonadota > Alphaproteobacteria > ATCC43930 > CGMCC-115725 > DATJLY01. Next base: position 7,333 of record DATNID010000050.1, read on the forward strand.
GGGCAATGTCGATCACCGCTTTGTCGGCCGCTCCTGCGCCGATCTCCTGAAATCGGGCGAGCTCGACGCCGCGATCGGCGACATCCGCGTCGATTCCCCGGACGTGCGCCCGCTCATCCCCGACGCGCGCCAGGCGGGCGCGGCGTATTACCGCAAAACTGGCATCTATCCCATCAACCACAGCATCGTCGTCAAGAACGCGGTGCTGGAGGCGCAGCCGCAGGTGGCGGTGCAGCTCTTCAACGCGTTCGCGGCCTCGAAGGCGAGCTATCTCGCGCGGCTCAAGGCCGGGCGCGGCCTCGACAAGGCGGACGAGGCCGCGCTGGCGCTGGGCGAGATCGTCGGCGGCGATCCCTTCCCGTTGGGCGTCGCCGCCAACCGCAAGGCGCTCGAGGCGCTGGTGGGCTTCGCGGTCGAGCAGCACATGCTGCCCGCGCGCCTTGCGCCCGAGGATCTGTTCGCCGCCAACACGCGTGGGCTGGCTTGAAATCGGCGCCTTTGTCTTGTATCTCCCGCGCGGCGCTGCCGTAGCTCAGTGGTAGATGGCCTGCTGCAGGTTTGGATGACACCTGGCTAAGCTAATCGAGTCTGCATCTCGAACTCCGCCGGGATCATATAAGCCCGGCAATCTTCCTCCCGTGTGCGCCCGGTCACGAGACGCTTTTGGCGGCAACTACCTCCACCTCGACGAGTGCCCCATCGCGTCCGAGGGCCGCGATGACGAGCAGCGTCCCGGCCGGCCTGTGCTCGCCGAGAAACCTGCTGCGCACCTCGCGGTAGGGCGCGATGTCCTCTTTGCGCAGCAGGATCGCGGTAGGAACGTCCGTTACCGGACGCCCCCCGCACAGATCCGTACGGGCGGATTTCCCGCATACGGCTCCCACCTCGGGTGTTTGACGGCGAAGCGCTCGCTCGGCCAGGGGTGAAGGATGCGGGGTTTTGGGAG
>DATNID010000051.1:0-44147 GCA_035604615.1 Allostellaceae bacterium
TCGTCGACCACAAACCAAACGCGGCATGCCACGCTTCCATGCCCGCCGCTTCGGTTCGCGGGCATGCCCCCGAACCGAAGCGATCACGAAGCGGCCAACCCACGAGCTACATAAACCGGCCAACTTGACGAGCTAGCAACACTCGGCCGCGCGGCCGCGCGGACTCGGCCGCGCGGACTGACGCTCAGTTCGAGGGGGGCGGATAGAGGTGGATGTGGCCGCCGGGATCTTCGATCCCCCACGTTTCCGGATCGGCTAGGCGGGCATAGCACGGTCCGACCGGGACCTTGCCGTGCCCGCCGGGCAGGTCGAGGACATAGGTCGGCTGGCACAGGCCCGAGAGCCGGCCGCGCAAGTTCCGCATCAGCGCCTGACCCTCGGCGAGCCCGGTGCGGAATTGGCTGGTGCCGGGCGCGTGGTCGAGATGATGCAGGTAGTAGGGCTTGACCCGCATCGCCACCAGGCCGCGGAACAGCGCCTCGAGCGTCGCCGCGGAATCGTTGACGCCGCGCAGCAGCACGGACTGGGAGAGGAGCGGGATGCCGGCGCGCACGATCCGGGCGCAGGCGGCGCGCGCGGCGTCGGTCAGCTCGCGCGGATGGTTGGCGTGGATCACGACATAGACGGCTTTCGTTGCCGCCAACGCATCGACGAGCGCTTGTGTCACGCGCGCAGGATCGGCGATCGGCACGCGGGTATGTATGCGGATGACGCCTAAATGCGGAATCGCGTCGAGGGCACGGACCAGGGATGCGACGCGGCGGGGCGACAGGATGAGCGGGTCGCCGCCGCTGAGGATCACTTCCCAGATCGCGGGGCGCGCGCGGATGTAGTCGAGCGCCGCGTCGAGCTCGCGCGCGGTAAGGCTGCCGCCCTTGGTCCCGACATCTTCGCGGCGGAAGCAGAAGCGGCAATAGACCGGGCACAGCAAGGTGGGCTTCAGCAGCACCCGGTCGGGATAGCGGTGGACGATGCCCTTGACCGGCGACAGCGCCCGGTCGCCGATCGGATCGGCGCTCTCGCCGGCGCCAAGATCGAGCTCGGCCTCCTGCGGCACGAACTGGCGGCCGATCGGGTCGCGCGCCGGATCGCCCTCGATCAGCGCCGCCATCTCCGGCGTGATCGCCACGTCGTAGCGCGCGGCCACTTGGGCGAGCGCGTCGCGCCGCGGGACCCTCATCAGATGTCGGCGTAGCAGAAGGATTCCGCGCTCGCGCCCGGATGGGTGACCGCGCCCTTCTCGGCGTCGCCCACGGTCATCGCATAGCGCCACAGCGCGCCCGACTGGTATTCGTTCTTGCGCCGCCGCCAGCGCTTGCGCCGCGCCGCGAGCTCTTCGTCGTTGAGCTCGACGGACAGCGTTCCCTCGACCGCGTCGATCACGATCATGTCGCCGTCGCGCAAGAGCCCGATCGGCCCGCCCACCGCCGCCTCCGGCCCGACATGGCCGACGCAGAAGCCGCGCGTGCCGCCCGAGAAGCGCCCGTCGGTGATGAGCGCGACCTTGCCGCCCGTGCCCTGGCCGGTGAGCGCCGCCGTGGTCGACAGCATCTCGCGCATGCCGGGCCCGCCGCGCGGCCCCTCGTAGCGAATGACGAACACGTCGCCCGGCTGATAGCGCTTGGCCTCCACCGCGGCGAAGCAATCCTCCTCGCGGTTGAAGCAGCGCGCGGGGCCACGGAATTTGAGCTGGATGCCCTGCATGCCCGCGACCTTCACGATCGCCCCCTGCGGCGCGAGATTGCCTTTGAGGACCATGACGCCGCCGGTGGGCGACATCGCCTTCGAGGTCGGGCGCACCACGTCCTGGTTGGTCGGCACCACCGCGTCGCGCAAATTCTCCGCCACGGTGCGGCCGGTAACGGTGATGCAGTCGCCGTGCAGATAGCCGCCGTCGAGCAGCGCCTTCATCAGCACCGGCACGCCGCCCACGTCGTGCAGGTCCTTCATCAAATAACGCCCGCCCGGCTTGAAGTCGCCGATATAGGGCGTGCGCTTGAAGATCTCGCCCACCGCGTGGAGGTCGAAATCGATCCCGGCCTCGTGCGCGATCGCCGGCAAATGCAGCGCCGCGTTGGTCGAGCCGCCGGACGCTGCCACCACCATCGCCGCGTTCTCGAGCGCGCGCCTGGTCACGATATCGCGCGGGCGCAGGCCGAGGCGGATCAGGTTCATCACCGCCTTGCCCGACGCCTCGGCGAACTCGTCGCGTGATTCGTAAGGCGCGGGCGTGCCGGCCGAACCGGGCAGCGCGATGCCGATCGCCTCGGACACGCAAGCCATGGTGTTGGCGGTGTACTGCCCGCCGCACGAGCCGGCCGACGGGCAGGCGTGGCATTCGAGATCGTGCAGATCGGCATCGCTCATCAAGCCGGCTCCGTGCGCGCCGACGCCCTCGAACACGTCGACGATGGTGACGTCGCGGCCCTGGAAGCGGCCGGGCAGGATCGAGCCGCCATACATGAACACGGACGGCACGTTGAGCCGCAGCATCGCCATCATCAGCCCGGGCAGCGACTTGTCGCAGCCGGCGAATCCCACCAGCGCGTCATAGGAATGACCGCGCATGGTGAGCTCGACCGAATCCGCGATCACCTCGCGCGACACCAGCGACGACTTCATGCCGGCATGGCCCATGGCGATGCCGTCGGTGACGGTGATGGTGGTGAATTCCCTGGGCGTGCCGCCGGCTTCGGCGACGCCGCGCTTGGCCGCCTGGGCCTGGCGCGACAGCGCGATGTTGCACGGCGCGGCCTCGTTCCACGTGGTGGCGACGCCGACGATCGGCTGCTTGAGCTGTTCCTCGGTGACGCCCATGGCGTAGAACATGGAGCGGTGCGGCGCGCGCTCGGCGCCCGAGGTGATGTGGCGGCTGGGCAGCTTGGCCTTGTCGAAACTGGGGTTGCGTGCGTCGTCCGGCATGGCGCACCTCTCGTCTTATGGGATGGCGCGCACCTTAACGAGCGACGGCGCGCGGTGCCAGCCCTGGTGGCAAGCGACATCGCCTCAATGATCGCAACGTGCCGACTAGGTACTTTCCCCGGCTAGGCGGCCTCGCGCCGATCGATAAGAATTCTTGATCGCTGCACCCGCGTGTCGGGGAGAATGAATCATGAAGCGCGTCGTAACGGCTTTTTTCACGGCTCTCTGTTTTTCCGTTACGGCGGCGTGGGGCGCGCTGTTGGTATGGGGCGCAAGCCGGTTGATCTCGGGTTAGGCGCCGACGCCCGGTTCACTCGATCACTCTATCACCGTGCCGGCGCGGGCCATCACCGTCGCCGGGATCGCAAGGCCGAGAGCGTTCGCGGTCTTGAGGTTAAGGGCGAATTCGATCTTTGTCGGTTGCTGCACCGGTAGTTCCGCGATCTTCGCGCCGCGCAGAATTTTCGCGACGTAGTCAATGGAACCGTCCGAGACAGAAGCTTCATCCGCTCCGAGGCTCATCAGCCCCCCGCGCCGCGCCGCTCGGGCGTATGCGTAGATCGCCGGAATGGAGAGGCGCGCCGCAAGGTCGATCACGCGTAATTCCTCGATTATGAATACCGGGTCGCCGCCGACGGCCAGACCGATCGGCTGGCGGGCTGCCACTGTGGTCATCGCCGCGTCGATCTCCGTGGCATTTGCGGCGCCGACGACCACGATCTCGCGCCCGAGCGCGCGGCCTTGCGTCGCCGCTCCCTCGGTCATGGCAGGTTTCGCCGGGTTCCGCGAGTTGTAGAGACAGGCAATCGCGGCGGGTCGCGGCAAGATTTCGTGCAAGACGTCGATCTGCTTGGGCAGGAGATCCAACCCCGCGAGGGTAAAGCCGGTCAAATTCCCTCCAGGACGGTTCAAGCTCTCCACCAGCCCAATTTGGACGGGGTCCGGCCCGACGAGAAAGACGATGGGGATGGTCGTCGTCGCCGCCTTCGCCGCCGATGCCGCCGCGGACGGCGTCGCCCAGATGACATCGACGTGCAGATCGACCAGCTCCTCGGCCAATTTCGGCAACAACCCATAATTTCCGTCGGCGAAGCGGAACACGACCTCGACATCGCGGCCCACCGCGAAACCGGCCTTGGCAAGACCCGCGCGAAAACTCGCCCCGAATGGAACTTCCGAAGAACCGTTGAGATAACCGACCACCGGCACCCGCCCCTGCTGCGTCATCGCCGCAACCGGCAATCCGGTTGCCGCGCTACCCAGCATCGCGATGAATTCGCGGCGCCTCAGTGTGAAACGCTTTGCTTCCGCATCCTGCTGCTGATCCAAGCCGCCGCCCCCGGCCGTGACGCGGCGCGATTTTAACACGCGAGCGGCACCTCGACACCGGCAAGAAAAAGGCGCGGCCGAAGCCGCGCCTTCGCAAGGGCCGAAGCCCAATGTGCGCGGGGCCTTACTCCCACACCGGCTTGCCGAGATCGACCATGGTCGGCGGCGAGACCGCGCCGGCGAGCGCGCCCGAAGCGCCGCCGACCCACGCGCCGAACGCCGCGCCGGCCGGACCGCCGGCGATGGCGCCGATCGCCGCGCCCGTGCCGCCGCCGATGAGCGCGCCCGAGGCGGCGCGGTCGACGGGCGTGGTGCCGCACGCGGCGAGCGCCAGCATGGCACCCGAAAGTAGGCTGAACTTGAGGATACGCATCTTGACCTCCGATCGCTCGAATGGGGATTTCATCCCGCCTGCCGCCAATAGAACGCCTGCGCGGCGCGGCCGGTTGCGGCGATCTGGACGTCGCGCGTCTGGGCCTTACCGCCGCTCGTCACCGTGACGCGGTAGCGGCCGGGCGGGACATGCGCGTAGAAGAGCGGCCCGTCGGAGACGGTGTCGAGCACGGTATTGCCCTTGGCGTCGTTCAGCGTGACGCCGACCCCGGCAAGATATTGGCCGCTCGGCTGCACCGCGAACATGAGGTGGAGATTGTAGTCGCCCGCCATCCCGCGCAGCGTCTCGCGGTCTTCGAGCCCGGTGCCGCCGCTGACGAAGCCGATATCGCCCTGGTGCTCGGGCACCAGCGGCGGCGCCGCCTGCTGCGCCGTCGCGCTTCCGCCCGCCAGGGACAGCGCCACCATGCCAGCCATAAGAATCCGCATCGCAAACCTCCGTTTCGCGTCCGATACAGAAAAGCCTAGCCAGCGAAGGGCGCATTTCTTGGGCGCGGCGGTGGCAAATTCGTGGCTTGTGAGGGTGAGTAGTTTCCGAGGCTTTCGCCAAGGCCTGGCCGCGAAGAAACTGCGACGCTTGACGATTTTGCGAGGAGAGAACCCATGCGCCTTCAGGACAAGGTTGCGATCGTCACCGGCGCCGCCAGCGGCATCGGCAAGGAGATCGCGCGCACCTTCATCGCCGAGGGCGCGAAGGTCGTGATCGCCGATCTCGACCAGAAGGGCGCGGACGCGACCGCCGCGGAGCTCGGCGGCGCCGGGAAACGCGCGCTCGGGGTCGCCGTCGACGTCACCAACGAGGGCCAGGTCGAGGCCGCTATCGCCAGGACCATCGCGGCCTTCGGCCGGATCGACATCCTGGTGAGCAATGCCGGCATCCAGATCGTGGCGCCGCTCGACCAGTTCGATTTCGCGAAATGGAAGCTGCTTCTGGCGGTCCATCTCGACGGCGCCTTCCTGACGACGCGCGCCGCGCTCCGGCAGATGTACAAGCAAGGCACCGGCGGCAGCATCATCTACATGGGCTCGGTGCATTCCAAGGAAGCCTCGGTCTTGAAGGCGCCCTACGTCACCGCGAAGCACGGGCTCGAGGGCCTCGCCAAGGTGGTGGCCAAGGAAGGCGCCAAGCACAACGTGCGCGCCAACGTGATCTGCCCGGGCTTCGTGCGCACGCCGCTGGTGGAAAAGCAGATCCCCGAGCAGGCCAAGGCGCTCGGCATCTCCGAGGAGGCGGTGATCAAGACCGTGATGCTGAAAGACACGGTCGATGGCGAATTCACCACGGTCGAGGACGTGGCCCAGACCGCGCTGTTCTTCGCCTCGTTCGACTCGAACGCATTGACCGGCCAGTCGCTGGTCGTGAGCCACGGCTGGTTCATGCAATAGCCGGCGCGCCGCGCGTCACCTTTTGCGGACACCCTAGAAGGCTGTTACCGTCTCCCGCGGAAACGGGGGACGGGGGCCATGCTCGCAGGGCAATTCGCGCTCGTCGTCGCCGCGGCGTACTCCGGCGCGGCGCTCTATATCAACGTCGCCGAGGGCCCCGCCCGCCTGCGCCTCGATGACCGTGCGCTCCTGGCCCAGTGGAAGCCCGCCTACACGCGCGGCTTCGCCCTGGAGGCGCCGCTCACCGTGTTGGGATTCCTGCTCGGACTCCTGGCGTGGTGGGAGACCGGACGCTGGGCCTGGCTCCTGGGCGCGACGGTCATGATCGCGAACGTGCCCTACACGCTGCTGTGCATCCTGCCGACCAACAAGAAGCTGCTGGCGACGGAGCTCGAAGGCGCCGGGCCGGAGACCCGCGCGCTGATCGAGACATGGGACGCGCGCCATGCCGGCCGCACCGCGCTCGGCTTCGCCGCGACGTCGTTCTTCCTGTGGGCCTCGGCGCGTTGAGCGGCCAATGGCGATAGCGACCCCTTCGGCAGCCGGTCTCGCCCTCCTCTTGGGCCTGAGCTTCTTTCTCGGGCTCGCCTTCGAGGACGTGTTCGAACATGCCGGCGCGCGGCGGCCGGGCGGCATCCGCACCTTTCCCATGCTCGCCATCGTCGGCGGCATGCTCTACGCGATCGATGCGCAGCATCTGCTTCCGTTCGCGGCCGGGCTCGTGGTGCTGGGCGCGTGGCTCCACGTCTATTACCGCGAGCATATCCACGAGCGTGACGAGAGCGGCCTGCCCAATGTCGGGCTGATGGTGTCGCTGCTCAATGTCTATGCCTACGTGCTCGGCGCGGTCGCGTTGGCGCTGCCGCATTGGGTCGCGGTCGGGACCACGGTGGCCGCGGTGCTGCTGTTCGCGGGCCGCCAGCAACTCCACGCGCTGGCGCAGCGGGTCGAGATGAAAGAGATCGTCACCGCAGCGCAGTTCCTCCTGCTCACCGGGCTGGTGCTGCCGCTGCTGCCGGACGAGGCCGTGACGAGCCTGACCAAGATCACGCCACGCGACGCGTGGCTCGCGCTCCTGGTCGTGTGCACGCTGTCCTACGCGAGCTATCTGATGCAGCGCTATGTCGTGCCCGGGGCCAGCGGATGGTGGATGGCGGCGCTGGGAGGGCTCTACTCCTCGACCGCGACCACGGTGGTGCTGGCGCGCCAGGCGAGGTCCGAGCCCGGCACCGGCGGCCAGGCGCGGGCCGGCATCACGCTCGCCACCGGGATCATGTATCTGCGGCTCCTCGCCGTGGTGGCGGTGTTCAACTTCGCGCTGGCGAAGAGCCTGGCGCCGACGCTCGCGGGATTCTCGGCCCTCGCGCTCGTCATCGCGGCGGCGCAGTACCGCCTCGCCGCGGGTCGCGCTCCGGCGGCGCACGGTGCCACGTCGCGCAATCCGCTCGAGCTCGGGCCGGCGGCGGTGTTCGCGGTGCTGTTCATTGCCACCTCGGTGCTGACCAAGGCGGTGACGCAGAATTTCGGCCTCGGCGGGATCTATGTGCTGGCGGCGGTGGTCGGCGTCTCCGACATCGACCCGTTCGTCCTCAACCTCGCACAAGGCGGCGCACCCGACCTTCCGGCGCACGCGCTGACGGCTTCGGTCCTGATCGCGGCCTCGTCGAACAACCTGCTCAAGGCAGCCTACGCCGCCGCGTTCGCCGGCTGGCGCGCGAGCCTCGGCAGCGTCGCGGCGCTGGCGCTGCTGGCGCTCGCGGGATTCGGCGTGGCGCTGGGAACCGCGGGGCTGGCATCGCCATGAGTCATCATCATCACCCCTCGCCCGCCCGCGCGCCGAGGATGGGAGCGATGCTGGCGCTCGCCTCGGCCGCCCTCTTCGGCGCCAGCACGCCGCTCGCCAAGGCGCTCATCGGCACGGTTTCGCCGTGGCTCTTGGCGGGGCTTCTTTATCTCGGCTCGGGCATTGGCCTCTTCGTGCTGGCGCGCCTGCGCGGCCGCGCCGCCGAGACGCCGCTCGCGCGCGCCGATGCGCCGTGGCTCGCCCTGGTGGTGCTGGCCGGCGGCGTCATCGGTCCGGTGCTGCTGATGCTGGGCCTCGCGTCGACGCCGGCCTCGTCGGCGTCGCTGCTGCTGAACCTCGAGGGCGTGCTCACTCTGACGATCGCGTGGAGCCTCTTCCGCGAGAATGTCGATCGCCGCATCTTCGTCGGCGCCTGCGCGATCCTGGGCGGCGCGGTGCTCCTGTCGTGGGACGGGCCGGCGGGCGGTTTCGGCTGGGGCGCGCTGTGGATCGCGGGGGCGTGCCTCGCCTGGGCCGTCGACAACAATCTCACGCGCAAGATCTCGGGCGCCGATCCGCTGCAGATCGCCATGGTCAAGGGCCTCGCGGCCGGCGCCGTCAACGTGGCGCTCGCCTTGCTGCTGCGCGCGCCGTGGCCGGCGCCGGGCGCGGTCGCGGCGGCGGGGCTGGTGGGGTTCCTCGGCTACGGCGTGAGCCTCGCGCTTTTCGTGCTGGCGCTCAGGCATCTCGGCACGGCGCGCACCGCCGCCTATTTCTCGGCCGCGCCCTTCGTCGGCGCGCTGGTCGCGATCGTGGGCTTCGGCGAGGCGGTGACCCAGAACTTCCTCGCCGCGGCCGCGCTGATGGCGCTGGGGCTCTATCTCCATCTCGCCGAGCGCCACGAGCACGAGCACGCCCACGAGCCTCTGGCGCACGAGCACCGCCATAGCCACGACGCCCACCACGGCCACGCGCACGGTCCCGGCGATCCGCCCGGCGAGCCGCACGCCCACGCCCACGCCCATGGGCGCATGGTCCATCGCCACCCGCACTATCCCGACATCCACCACCGCCACATCCACTGAACGTCGCTCGGTTGTAATGTAACGCTTGACAATTGTAAGGCAATACATTACGGATGGGCCGTGATAGAGAGCTTCGCGCACAAAGCCTTGCAGGAGCTCTTTTTAACCGGCCGGTCGGGCAGGATGAGCGCCGACTTGGTCAAACGGCTGAAGGTGAAGCTCGCGGCGCTCCTTGCGGCTTCGACGCTCGGCGAACTCAACCAGCCGGGCTTCAATTTTCATCCGCTGCGCGGGATCAAACCGCTCCGCTACTCGATCCATGTGAACGGGCCGTGGTGCGTCACCTTCGAGTGGTCGGACGGAACGGCGCAGCGCGTGACGCTGGAACAGTATCACTAGAAGGAATCGATATGGTCGAATATCGGGTCAAGGGAGCGCCCGGATTCTCGGTGCATCCGGGCGAGCTGTGGCGAGAGATCCTCGAGGAGCATCTCGAGATGCCGGTCGCGGAGGCCGCTCGGCGCATGGGCGTCTCGCGCCAGTCGCTTTACGCCGTGTTGCGCGGAGCCAGCGCGGTGACGGCCGACATGGCGCTGCGTTTCGGGCGGCTCGTCGGCGCCGATCCCGCGCTTTACCTCCATATGCAGGCGGCGCACGACCTCTTCGCGGCGCGCGCGCGGATCGAAGACGCGCTCGACGCGATCAAGCCCGCCGGCACCACGTGATCAGTCGCCAGGATAGACGATCTCCAGCACCTCGATCTCCTCGGGGCCGTTGGGGGTCTTGAGCTCGACCTTGTCGCCTTCGCGCGCCTTGTGCAGCGCGCGGGCGATCGGCGAGATCCAACTCACCTGGCCGCGCTCGAGATCGGCCTCGTCGATGCCCACGATGGTGACGGTGCGTTCGGCCCCGCCTGCGGCGCGAAAACAAACGGTCGCGCCGAAGAACACCTGGGCGCGGTTGCGCTGCCGCTCCGGATCGACCACCTCGGCAGATTCGAGTCGCTTGGTGAGGAAGCGGATGCGCCGGTCGATCTCGCGCAGGCGCTGCTTGCCGTAGATGTAGTCGCCGTTCTCCGAGCGGTCGCCGTTGCCGGCGGCCCACGACACCACATCGACCACCTTGGGCCGCTCCACCCGCGCGAGCGTCTGCAGCTCGTCCTGCATGGCGCGGAAGCCCGAAGGCGTCATGTAGTTCTTGATGCCCGCGGGCAGCGCCGGGCCGTCGTCGCCGGCGCCTTCGGAGGATTCGTCGCTCTCCTTGGTGAAGGCCTTGCTCATCGCAGCCGCTTGGCGGCCTCGTCCATGAGGCTCAGATCGACATACTTGCTCACATCGACGGCGGAGTTGGGGAAGCCCAGGTCGTGCAGCATGTCGACATTGCTCTGGAACGCGGCGATGTTGGGGCGGCCGTTGGGGTCGCGGTAGGAATCGCCCTTGGTGTAGAGCCAGCTCTGCCACACCTGGGGCGGCGTTTTGGTGAAGGCGGAGACGATCTTGACCGCCTCCTCGTGGTTCGCCGGGTCGGAATACCAGTGCAGCTCGCGCAGGAAATCCTCCATGTAGTCCACGACTGCGGCGCGGTTCTTGTCGAGGAACCCCTTGCGGCCGCCGAGCACCAGGAGCTGCGACACGCCGACCGCGTCCTTCATGGTGAAGAGCGTGCGCGCGATCGAGCGCAGCGCCGTCTCCTCCGAGAAGGGCGGCGGCGTCATGATGATGTCGACCTTGTGGTCGGCCAGGAGCGCCCGCATGTTGGGGAACGCGCCCTCGATGATGGTGATGTCCTTCTTGTCGTCGAGCCCGTGCTTGCGCAGCATCGCGCGCAGCGCGATGTCGGGCGCGGCGCCGATCGCATTGGTGACGTAAATCTTGCCCTTCAAATCCTGGACGGTTTTGATCGGGCTGTCGTTCAGCACCATGTACTGGTTGGTGTACCAGCCCTCGACGCCGTCCTGGAACATGTCGGCGACGATGCGCAGATCGCCGAGCGCCGCGTTGCCAACCGCCGAGGTGAAGGACGGATAAGAGAGCGGCGCGATGTCGACCTCGTCGACCGCGAGCGCGGTGATGATCGGCGGCGAGCCCTGGAAATGCACGAAATCGAGCGTGTAGCTCGTGCCCTCGTGCTTGGCGATGCCCTGCTTGCCCCACATGAAGAGCGATGCGTCGGGGGGCGCGATCCAGCCGATGCGTATCTTGACCGGCTCGGCGCCGTGCGCGGAGCCCAGGCCCACCGCGAACGCGAGTGCGGCGAATATCGGCGATGCGCGCATCTCTCTCCCCTCCTCCCACGATTATTGAGACAAGTGTGCTCCACCTGGAGCCGAATGGCTATGCCGCTGCGCCGCTGCACTGGCATCCTGCGTCCTTCGACTTCGCTCAGGATGAGGAAGAATTGTTGATGGCATCAAGAAAATCGCCTCATCCTGAGTGGAGCGAAGCGAAGTCGAAGGCCGCACGGGCCGTCGTCCAGCCCCCTCACCCGCCGATGCGCGCCAGCGCGGCGGAGACGCGCGCCAAAGCGGCGGTGGCGTCGGCTTCGCGTTCGCGCTGCTCGTCGATCACCTCGGGCTTGGCCTTGGCGATGAATTGCGGGTTGGCGAGCTTTTGCGCGATCTTGCCGAGCTCGCCGCGCAGGGCGCCCGCCTCGCGGCCGAGCCGCGCGCGCTCCTTGTCGAGATCAACCGCGCCGGCAAGGTCGATCAGCACAGTCGCCCCTTCGACCACCACCTGGAGCGCCGCCTTGCGCGCGACCAGATCGGCGCGCTTGCGCTCATCGGCATCTTCGATCGCCGCGAGCCGCGCCAGGCGCACGATCTGCGCGCGGTGCCGCGCGATCCACGCGCGGCCGTCGACGCTGCTCTCGGTCACGAAGGCGGCGAGCTCGGTCGCGCCGGGCACCCCCATCTCGGCACGCGCGGTGCGGATGGCGGCGATCAACGCCACGACCCAGTCCATCTCCGCCGCGGCGGCCGGATCGCCGAGCCCGTCGTGGAGCGGCCATGGCGCGGCGATGAGGAGGCCAGCGCCTTCGCCCGCGAGATGCCGCCACAGCGCCTCGGTGATGTAGGGCATGATCGGGTGCAGCAGATGGCAGAGCGCGCCGATCGCCCACGCAGTCATCGCGCGCGTCTCGGCTTTGGCGGCTTCGTCCTCGCCCAGAAGGATCGGCTTGGTGAACTCGACATACCAGTCGCAGAAGCTGTGCCAGGTGAAATGGTAGAGCGCGTCGGAAGCCTCGTTGAACTTGTAGTCCTCGATGGCTTCGGTGACGCGCGCGGCGCAGCGCGCCAGCGACGACGAAATCCACCGGTTGACGGTGAGCTTCGCCGCAGCGGGATCGAATCCCGCGACCAGCGCGCAGCCGTTCATCTCGGCATAGCGCGACGCATTCCACAGCTTGGTCGCGAAATTGCGGTAGCCCTCGATGCGGCTCTCGGCCAGCTTGATGTCGCGGCCCGGCGCCGCCAGCGCCGCCAAGGTGAAGCGCAGCGCGTCGCAGCCAAAGCGCTCGATCACCTCGAGCGGATCGACGATGTTGCCCTTGGACTTCGACATCTTCTGGCCGCGCTCATCGCGCACCAGGGCGTGGATGTAGACGGTGCGGAACGGCACGTCGTCCATGAACTTGCAACCCATCATCATCATCCGCGCGACCCAGAAGAAGATGATGTCGAAGCCGGTGACCAGGACGTCGGTCGGGTAGTAGCGCGCCAGCTCCGTCGTGCGCTCGGGCCAGCCCAGGGTCGAGAACGGCCACAGCGCCGACGAGAACCAGGTGTCGAGCACGTCCTGGTCGCGCTGCAGCGGCTCCGCGTGGCCGTAATGCCGCGCCGCGTCTGCCTTGGCCTCGGCCTCGGTCTCGGCGACGAAGATGCGGCCGTCGGGCGCGTACCAGGCCGGGATCTGATGGCCCCACCAGATCTGGCGCGAGATGCACCAGGGCTGGATATTGCGCATCCATTCGAAGAACGTGTTCTCCCACATCCGCGGCACGAACCGCGTGCGGCCGCTCTCGACCGCGGCGATCGCTTCCTGCGCCAGGGTCTTGGCGTCGCAATACCACTGGTCGGTGAGGAACGGCTCGATCACCACGCCCGAGCGGTCGCCATAAGGCACCATGAGGACGTGGTCCTCGACCTTGTCGAGCAATCCCTGCGCCTCGAGATCGGCGACGATGCGCTTCCTTGCCACGAAGCGGTCGAGCCCGCGATAGGCCTCGGGCGCCTCGTCGTTCAAGCGCGCGTCGCGGTCGAACACGTTGACCAGCGCGAGGGCGTGACGCTGGCCGACCGCGAAATCGTTGAAGTCGTGCGCCGGCGTGATCTTGACCGCGCCGCTGCCGGTCTTGGGATCGGCGTGCGGATCGGCGACGATGGGCAGGCGCCGGCCGACCAGCGGCAGGATCGCGTGCCCGCCGACCAGGTGGCGATAGCGCTCGTCCTCGGGATGGACCGCGACGCCGGTGTCGCCCAGCATGGTCTCGGGCCGCGTGGTGGCGACGGTGATGAATTCGCCCGGCCGTCCCTCGATCGGATAGCGCACGTACCACAGCGAGCCCTTGGTCTCGCGACTCTCGACCTCGAGATCCGAGACGGCGGTGTGGAGCGCGGGGTCCCAGTTGACCAGCCGCTTGTCGCGATAAATGAGCCCTTCCCGGTGCAGCGCGACGAACACCTTGCGCACTGCCGCAGACAGCCCCTCGTCCATGGTGAAGCGCTCGCGGCTCCAGTCGGGCGAGGCGCCGAGCGAGCGGAGCTGGCGGGTGATGGCGCCGCCCGACTGCGCCTTCCACTCCCACACATGGGCGAGGAACGCCTCGCGGCCGAGCGCATGGCGGTTGAGGCCCTGGCTCTCGAGCTGGCGCTCCACCACCATTTGCGTCGCGATGCCGGCATGGTCGGTGCCCGGCTGCCACAGCGCGTCGCGGCCCTTCATGCGATGGTAGCGGACCAGGATGTCCTGCAAGGTGAAGGTCAGCGCGTGACCCATGTGCAGGCTGCCCGTCACGTTGGGCGGCGGCATCATGATGCAATAAGGGGGGCGCGGCGACGCGGGATCGGCCGCGAACGCGCCCGATGCTTCCCACAAGCGGTAGAACTCGGCCTGAAGCTCAGCCGGGCGGAAGGTCTTCGCGAGGTCGGCGCGCGCCTGGTCGTTCAAATTGGCTCAGCGTCCCTGCTTCGATCAGCGTCCCTGGGCCTCGCGCACCAGGCGGGTGATCTCGTCGCGCACCAGCCGCTCGACGAGCTGTGGCAGGTTGTCGTCCATCCAGCTCTTGAGCAAGGGGCGGATCAGTTCGCGCACCAGATCCTCGAGCGTGCGCTCGGCATTGCCGAGCGGCAACTCGCCGCTGCGGTCGCGCGGGCGGTTGACGAGCTGCGACAGCGCGGCGACCGACGCCGCCGCGCTGGTCGACGACAGGAGCCGCGCCGCTTCCGCGGCATCGCTGTCCGCGTGCGCGTGCTGCGGCTCGGGCTCGGGCTCGGGATGAACGGGCTCCGCCGCTTCGGGTGAATTGGCCACCGGATCGTCCTCCCCGACCACTTCCGTCAATTCTAGAACGTCGTCGTCCGCCGCCGGTGCGGTACGTGCCGCCTGTGCTGCGAGTTCCGCCGCCGCCGCGGCTTCGGGCGCGCCGGCGGGCTTGCCGTCCGCCGCTGCCGCTCCGGCCTCGGGCGCCTCGTTGTCCTCCGAAATAATGCGCCGTATGGAGGCGAGAATCTCCTCCATCGACGGTTCGTGTTGACCCTTGGCATCGGACATGGCGCGCGGACCGGGCTCGCTTGGTCCGGGAAGACTAGGCGATGCGATGCAAAAAAACCAGCGCCCACGCGCTCGCCGACACCCCCGGGCGGCGTCAATCCTTGCTGCCGAACCCCAGCCACTTGTCGCGCACCGACTGGTAATGCCGGTCGACATCGTAGAGCGGGACCGGCAGGCCGAGATTGATCGCGGCGAGCGTGCCGATCTGCTGCGCGATGTTGAACTCGGCGACGGCGAGATCGTGCTGCGCCTGGACCAGGGAGACCTGGTCGGCGAACAGCTCTTGCTGCTGGTTGAGGACGTCGAGGATGGTGCGCGAGCCGACCTGCTGCTCTTGGCGCACGCCCTCGAGCGCGATCTGGTCGGCGCGGATGGTCGATTGCAGCGAATAGGCGCTGGCGCGGGCGGACTGGATCGTCTCCCAGGCCTGGGTCGCGGCCTGCACCGCCTGGCGGCGCGCGTCGTCGGTGAGGCCGAGGCTCTGCGCCACCTTTTCCTGCGCCTGGCGCGTCTGCGAGTAGATCTGGCCGCCCTCGTAGAGCGGCATGGTGACGCGGAACACCACCGATCCGGTAGTGGTCTCGCGGCCGTTGGTCGTGACTTCCTGGCCGCGATTGACGTCGGTGACAAGATTGAGGCTGGGCAGAAGCTGCGCCCGGGTCGCGAGCACGGTCGAGCGCGCCGAATCCTCGGTGAAGACCGCGGCGAGCACGTTGGGATTCTTGGTCGCCGCCAGCGCCAGCGCTTCCTCGCGCGTCGCCGGGATCGCCGGATGAAGCTCGGGCCGCACCAGGCTCCCCGGTGCGTGGCCGACGAAGCGCTGGAAGTTGGAGCGGTCGACGGCAAGCGTGCCCTCGGCGGTCTGCCGGCTGGCGCGCGCGGCGGCGAGCCGCGCCTCGGCCTGTGCCACGTCGGTGCGGGTGACCGAGCCGACGCGGAACTGATCGGTGGTGGCGTCGAGCTGGCGTCGCAGGACCTGCTCGTTGTTGATGTTGAGCTCGACCACGGACTGGTCGCGCAGCACGTCGAAATAGGACTGGATCACGCTGAAGAAGATGGTGCTTTCGGCGGCCGCGTTGCGCGCGCGTTCGGCCTCGACGAGCTGCTCGGCGGCGGCGGTCTTGGCGATCGTCTGGCCGCCCTGGTAGATCGGCTGGGTGACATTGAGGTCAACCGTCTTGGGCTGGAAGGTGGCGTGCGCGGGGGCGACGCCGGGAGTGGGCGGCGTGTTCTCGATCCGCTCGAACCCGGCCGAGCCGGTGAACACCGCCGTCGGCCGCCAGCCGGAGAGCGCCTGGGGCACGCCCTCGTCCACCGCCCGCACGTTGGCGCGCTCGGCGAGCAGCGCCGGATTGGTGTTGTAGGCCGAGACCAGCGCCTCCTCGAGCGTGTCCGCCCGCGCGCCGACCGCACCGACGACAAGCGCCGCGAGCGCGACCGAGGTCCGCAACCGCACCTGAGATATTCGCCGCACCATCTGCATCTCGCCGCTTCTCTTCCCTTGCGCCCGCCGCCTAGAACACGAACCCGGGCGCCGCAGCGAAGCCGGGTAAAAGACCGGTGCCGGCGTCGAACACCGGCCGCTGCGACACGGCGCCCCGGGTGCGCGTCATCAGGACCGCGTGTCCGAGCGCGCCGGACTTCACCACCGTGACGAGCCTTCCGCCCTCGGCGAGCTGGCGCGCGATGGCGTCGGGAATCGCTGCGACCGCGCCGCCGATGACGATGACCTCGTAGGGCGCGCCGGCGGGATAGCCTTCCTCGAGACGGCCCTCGAGCAGGGTGACGTTGCCGACCTGCATCTCCTGGAGCCGCGCGCGCGCGATCGCGACCAGGCGCTGATCGCTCTCGACCGCGACGACGCGCTCGGCGAGGCGGGCGAGGAGCGCCGTCGCGTATCCCGTCGCCGCGCCGATCTCCAGCACGCCGTCTTTGGGCCCGATCCCGGCGATCTGCAGCAGGCGCGCGAGCACCATCGGCTCGAGCAGGAAGCGGCCGTTGCCGAGCGGGATGTCTTCGTCGACATAGGCGTTGCCGGCGAGGTGCTCCGGCACGAAGCGCTCGCGCGGCACGGCGAGAAAGGCGTCGAGTACCGCCGCATCCGTCACCTTGTTGGTGCGAAGCTGGCTCTCGACCATGTTGAGGCGCGCCGCGCTGGTATCGAACATCTCTCTGGGGAGGCCCGGCTGAACGGAAGGCCTGCGATTTATATAGGCGCGACGCCGCCAAGACAACGGTTTACCGACCCGCCGCTTTGCTTGACCCTCCGCCCGAGCGCACCCTATATCTGCGGCGCAATCCCGGCCGGATGGCAGAGTGGCTATGCAGAGGACTGCAAATCCTCGTACAGCGGTTCGATTCCGCTTCCGGCCTCCACCCCAGAAGCCCAACGATAACGGGCGATTCGGCCGACGCGGCGGGGAATTTTCCGGGCGCGATCCGGCGTTCCATATTGGTCCGTGCAACGCGCCGGCAACACCGATACGATGCGCGCCGCGATGCGCGTTCGCGCAGCGCCAGCCGAGCGAGGACACATGGACGATAGCGACCGAATCGTTGCGGCCATCTATGCGGCAACGATGTGCCAAGCGGAGGGGCGGCGCAATTCCGCCGACTTCCTGGCCTGCTACGACGAACTCATCGCCAAGCTCAAGGCGCGCGCCCAGCAGGATCACTGGGAGAAGATTCCGGGCTAGCTCGAGCTTGGCGCCGGAGGCCGCCGCATGAGTCCGGCCGGCAGCCTTCTGCTCACGCGCATCCTGGCCGCGTTCGCGGCGCTGTGGGCGGTGGGCTGGCTAGCTCTCATCGTGACGCCGTCCGGCATGGTCCCTGTGTTCGACCAGTCCTACCGCCTGATGGTGTCGCCGTTCGAGCTGTCGAGCGGCAGCGATATCCTGGTGCGGCGGATCATCGAGTATGTCTGCCTTCTGCCCGCCGCCGTGTGCCTGATTGCGGCCCAGGCGATCCGCAAGCGGCGCGTGGAGAGCGCCGCGAAGAATCGCTAGCGGCCGGTCATGGAGTCGCTGTGGGCCTTTCTCCGCGCGCCGGCGATCCACATCGCGATCGCGCGCGACGCCTTCGTGTTCGACGTGTCATGGCTCGGGATCGTGATCGTAGTCGCCGCGATGCTGCTGTGGCGACGCCTCCGGCATTGAGCGCCGTCGTCAGCGCGGGAACAGCCGGATCGTCACCTTGATCGCGGTGCGCTCGGGATAGTTCGGCGGCGGCGGCGGGAACGGTGTGGCGGCGACGATCATGCGCCGCGCCTGCTCGTCGAGCAGCGGCGAGCCCGCGGACTGCACCAGATAGATCGTCTGCATGCGACCGGCGCGGTCGAGCAGCACCTCATAGACCGAGATACCCTCGAGATGCAGGCCGGACGGGCCCACCGGCGTGGTCGGCTCGCGGTTGCGCTCGATTCGCGCCCAGACGGCGTTGAGATACGGGTCTCCGGTCTCGTCCTTGTCGGCTTGCGTGAAATTATCGGGCTTGCGCGAGATCTCGGGCGCGCGCGACGCGAGCTGGTCCTTGCGCGGTTCGACTCGCGGCGCCGGGCGCGGCTTGGGCTTCTCCGGCGGCGCCGGGGCGGGCTGCTCGAGCGCGGGCTGTTCCGGCTCGGGCGCGGCGGTCTCTTGCGGCTTGGGCGGCGCGGGGGTCTCGGCGGCAGCCGGCGGCGGCGGCTCGGGCGCCGGCGCCTTCTCCTCCGCCGGTGGCCGCATCGTGGTCTTCTCGCCCGGTCCGGACTGGGCCGGGGCCAGCGTCGGCACGGGCCGGGGCTTGGGGAATGGCGGCGGCGGGGGCGGCGGGGGCGGCGGCGGCAGGACGGTCACCAGGGTTGCAACCATGGACGGCGGCTCGGGCGCCGAGATCGTGTCCCAATCGAACAGGAGCCAGGCCGCGATCGCGGCATGGAGCAGCGCCGCGGCGGCGATCGCGCCCCGCCTCGGTCCCCCTGGCGACTTTGCGTGCGGATCGGCGAGGCGGTCGGAAAGGACGATCTCGCTCACCGGCCCCAGCGTACCAAATCCCGCTGCGCCGGGCGAAAACTTTCAACCCAGGGTGTTTACCAAGCGGCCGAAGGGTTCAGGGAGCGGACACGGCGCAGCGGCGGTCCCGCATGTCCTCGAGCGCGGCGATGATCTTGAGCCAGTCGATGATTGCACGCCCGTCGCCGCGGCGGCGCGTCTCGTCGAGCATGCGATTGGCCTCGGCGACCGCACCGTCGCCCTTGAGCTCGAGCCAGATCGTCGCCGAATAGCAGATGCTCTCTTGCGATTCCGTCGTCACCGGCAACACCCCGAAGGAGGCCGCCCAAACTGCGGCATGGGGTGATACGCAACGCGCTGTGAGCGGGATCACAGTTTTTTCGTTAGCGAATGGTGCACGGCGGCGCGGTTGTGCCGGCGCTGAGGCCGGGCTATGGACCCCGCACCATGCGGGCGGCGAAGGCAGGCGGCACGACGGCGGAGCGCGGCGGCGCCGCGCGGCGGCAGATGCGCGGCCTTGGCCTCGCGCCGCGCGTGCTGCGCTACTACGCGATCTGGCGCCGCTATCGCCCGTTCACCATGATCGGGCGCGACGCCTACCTCGCCAATCTCTATCTCGCCGACAAGTGCCTGGCGCAGCCGGCGATGGATGGCGCCTGCGTCATCGAGTGCGGCACCTGGCGCGGCGGCATGGCGGCGGGCCTGGCGACCATCGGCGGCACGGCGCGCGACTATCATTTCTTCGACAGCTTCGCGGGACTGCCGCCCGCCACCGCGGAGGACGGCGAATTCGCGCGCCGCGCGCAGCAGACGCGCGACGGCGGCCTTTATTTCGACAACAACACCGCCTCGCGCGCCGAATTCATGGCAGCGATCGCGGGCGCGGCGTTGCCGCCCGAACGGCTGCATGTCCATGAGGGCCTGTTCGCCGATACTTTCGCGAGCGTCGAGGTGCCCCCGGTCGCGGTGCTGCGCCTCGACGCCGACTGGTACAGCTCGACCCTGCAATGCCTCGAGAAATTCTGGGACCGGGTGCTGCCGCGCGGCCTGGTGCTGATCGACGATTATCACGACTGGGAGGGCTGCACCAAGGCGGTCCACGCCTTCCTCGCAGCGCGCGGCGCGAGCGAGCCCATCCGCGAGAGCCGCTTCGGCAAGGTCGCCTATATCGTCAAGCGCTGAATGGCACCGCCGGAATCGCTGTTGACCGGCCGGGCGGTGCCTTATATTCAGCCGCGCTTTCTGATCCCGGGTAGCTCAGTGGTAGAGCAGGCGGCTGTTAACCGCCGGGTCGGGGGTTCGAATCCCTCCCCGGGAGCCAGTCCTCATATCGGAGAGCGATCGCGCGCGGCGTGC
Source organism: Allostellaceae bacterium (assembly GCA_035604615.1). GTDB lineage: Bacteria > Pseudomonadota > Alphaproteobacteria > ATCC43930 > CGMCC-115725 > DATJLY01. Next base: position 19,949 of record DATNID010000051.1, read on the forward strand.
CGTCAGCGCGGCGCGAAGGCGAGGCCCGGCTGGGTCGGCCCGCGCGCCGCAGCGGCGTCGAGCGCGTCGTTGAACCGCATGCCGGACATGAGGTCGGTCGAGGTCGGGCCGTGGCTGAGCGAGGCGTCGATGTCGGCCGAGATGGCGCGCGGCTGCGAATAGCCGAAATCGGTCGTGCCGCCGCAACCGGCGAGGAGCACCGCCGCCAAAAGCGCGATCGAGGCGAAACCATGTCTGGGCATTGCTGCCTCCTGTCCGGCCGAGCCGGCCGGTATGACCTCATACTCAATACGCTTGGAAGCGCAGCGCGGTTCACGCGATACCGTGCGGCGCGGCTCGCATTACGCATGGTTAATCGAAAAGCGGCGCCGACGCGGCCGCTCGCCGCCCTTTCGCCGCGATTTCGCCGCGATCGCGCGCCGCCGACGCGTTGAGATACAGGCGCCGGCGCGGTATAGGAGGCTGCGGGTCGCGGTCGGGCTCGACGAAAAGCCGCGGCCCTCGAGGGAGGAGAGAATGATCCGTTACCGCCAGGCCGCGTTCGCCGCGGCGCTCGCGCTAATTCTTTCGGCGTCGGGTGCGCTCGCGCAGAAGCACTACGATCCCGGCGCGAGCGACACCGAGATCAAGATCGGCAACATCATGTCCTATAGCGGGCCGGCTTCGGCCTATGGCGTGATCGGCAAGACCGAGGCGGCCTACTTCGCCATGATCAACGCCCAAGGCGGGATCAACGGGCGCAAGATCGCGTTCCTCTCCTACGACGACGGCTACAGCCCGCCCAAGGCGGTCGAGCAGGCGCGGCGGCTGGTCGAGAACGACCAGGTGCTGCTCATTTTCCAGAGCCTCGGCACGCCCTCCAACTCGGCGATCCACGCCTACATGAACGAGCGCAAGGTGCCGCAGCTCTTTCCCGCCACCGGCGCCACTAAGTGGGCCGATCCCGAGCACTTCCCTTGGACCATGGGCTGGCAGCCGAACTACCAGTCCGAAGGCCGCATCTATGCGAAATACCTGCTCGCCAATAACGCCGGCGGCAAGGTCGCGCTGCTCTATCAGAACGACGATTACGGCAAGGATCTGCTCAAGGGCCTGACCGACGGGTTCGGCTACCAGGCGAAAGCAACCATCGTCGCCGAGGCGAGCTTCGAAGTCTCCGACCCGACCGTCGATCCGCAGATCATCCAGCTCGCCGCCTCGCACGCCGACATCTTCATCAACATCGCGACGCCCAAATTCGCGGCGCAAGCGATCCGCAAGGTGGCCGAGACGGGATGGAAGCCGCCGGTGAACATCGTCAACGCCGTCGCCAACAGCATCGCCGCCGTGCTGAAGCCCGCCGGGCTCGACAGCGCCAAGGGCCTGCTCTCGACCGCCTACGTCAAGGACCCGACCGACCCGAGCTGGCAGAACGACAAGGACTACCGCGATTGGGTCGCGTTCATGGATAAGTATTATCCCGACGGCGACAAGACCAACTCGTTCACCGTCTACGGCTACATCTCGTCGGAACTGATGGTTCAGGTGCTGCGCCAGTGCGGCGACGACTTGACCCGCGCCAACGTGATGAAGCAGGCCGCGAGCCTGAAGGACTTTGCGGCGCCCATGCTGCTGCCGGGCATCAAGGCCAATACCAGCGCCACCGACTTCCGTCCGGTCAAGCAGATGCAGATGGAGCGTTTCGACGGGACGACCTGGCAGCTGTACGGCCCGGTCATCAGCGGCGAGGCCGGCTCGTGACCGCGCGACGCCTCAGAACGATTTCGGCGAGTCCCAGGGATTGCGCGGCGAGTTGATCTGCGCCTCGGGCCGGTCGAACGCGTTGGGCGGCTTGGGCTTGAGCGCGCCGTAGACGAGCACGCCGACAACGCCGGCGAGGCTCAGCGCAAGCCAAGTCGGCAGGCGCATGCGGTTGGTCCTGCCGGCGGCGCGTTTCGGTGTGCTGTTCGGCCCCATATTCGGCGTTGTCATCGTGCACTCGACCCTCGGCGCGGCTCCGCCGAAACGGCCGGCGACGTCGCGCCACGAACGCCCGAGCCTATGCCTCGAATTGTTAAGAAATGCTTTGGATCGGCGCGGCCGAGGCTCAGCCGAACAGGCGCTTGATCCGCGCCGAAAGCCCGTGGCGCAGCCGCTCGCGCCGCACCACGCGCTCGCTCACTACCCAGTTGAGCTGAACCACCCGGCGCGGCCCGCTCGCCGGCTTGTGGCCGTGCCAGGAATGGGGCGTGACGCGGAAAGCGAGCATGGTGCCGGCCGCCGGCGGCACCTCGGCGACGGCGCTGTCCAGGTCGTCGGCCGTGCGCAGCAGCCGCAGCCTGCCGCCCGGCGCCTCCCACGCCTCGTTCATGTAGACGAGCACGGTGATGAGCTTGCTGGCGGCGTCGCTGTGGATGCTGCCGTCGCTGGGGCGGGCCTGGCCGCGCACGGTGATCATGGCCGGCCGGCCGGCGAGGTCGATGCCGAACTTGCGTGCGAACGCGTCCCGCATCGACTCCCCCGCCAGCGCCGCGACGAAGCTGGCGAAGGCCGGGCCATAGGCCAAGTCCTCGAGCGGGAAGCTGCCGGGCTGGTTAATGACCGGGTAATCCGCGGCCAGCGACGCGCGCTCGGCGGCCGGCACGAATCCAGGCACGATGAGATAGGGAAAGGGGTCTGAAATCAAAGGTGTGCGCTCGAACTCTAAGAGATCGAGATAGCGCGCTTCGTCGCTTTCGGCCGCCTTTGCCCGCACCGCTCCGCCCCTGCCCCCAAAGAGTGCCGCCATCATAGCGTGCAACCCCTTGCTGCCAAGCGGGTTTCATACCATCGTTCGCGGTCCGAGGGGCGCGGAGGCGAGCCGAAGCGTCATGGCGCATGAGACAGGAGCGTTCAGGCGGGCAGATCGGGTGCTCGCGGCCGGATTGGGCGCGGCGCTGGCGGCCGCCTGCGCCATGACCGAGCCGACCCCGCCCCCCGCTTCGCCGGTGGCGAGCGCCGCCGAGCCAGAGGAGATTGCGCCGCCGCCTCACCCCGCGCGCAAGCCGGCTCCGCCCGCGCCAGCGGTCGCGTCCCTGCCCGCCCCGGAGGCGGTGCCGGTGCCCGAACCGCCTCCGCCGGTCGATGGCTTGGGGTTCGCGCGGCTCCAGGGGCTCGACCAGGCCGAGACGGCCTCGATCCTGGGCGAGCCGCTGCAGCGCGCGGACGCGCCGCCGGCCCAGCTGTGGCGCTATGCCGGGCAGGACTGCGAGTTGGGCGTCTATTTCTATCTCGACCTCGAGAGCCGCAAGATGCGAGTGCTGCACTATGAAGTCAGAAACACTGATGGAAGCGACCGGTCCCAGCAAAGATGCTACGACGAGCTCGTCGCAGCCCGCCGAGCCGAGCCCGAGGGGAGCCCGGATCGTCCTCGTTGACGACGACGACTCGTTCCGCGAGTCGCTCGGCCTCAACCTGCTCGACGAAGGCTTCACGGTCGAGAGCTTCGGCGGCGGCGCCGCGGCGCTCGGGCATTTCGAGCACGGCGGCGCCGCCGACGCCATCCTGCTCGACTGGCGCATGCCCGGCATGAACGGGCTCGAGGTGCTGCGCCAATTGCGCCAGAGCGGCAACAGCACGCCGGTGATCTTCCTCACCGCGCTGAGTGACGACATCTATGAGGAGGCGGCGCTGGCCGGCGGCGCGGTCGACTTCATCGACAAGTCGCGGCGGCTCTCCATCCTGGTGAAGCGCCTCAGCCTCATCTGCGAGGGCGTGCGCGCGGCGCCCGAGCCCGAGCGCCGCCACGGCGAGGTGGTGCGTCTCAAGGATCTGGAGCTGCGCTACGACATCAGCCGCGCGGCCTGGCGCGGGCGCGCGCTCGATCTCACCCTCACCGAGTTCAAGATCGTGGCGCTGCTCGCGCTGCGCCAGGGCGAGGACGTGGGCTACCGCGAGATCTACGACCTTGTCCACGGCAAGGACTTCGTCGCCGGCTATGGCGCCGAGGGCTTCCGTGCCAATGTCCGCACCTTCATCAAACGCATCCGCAAGAAGTTCCGCGACGTCGATGGCGATTTCGACCACATCCAGAACTACGCCGGATTCGGCTACCGCTGGCTTGCCGGCGACGAGCGCTGACGGTCCGCCGGCACAGAAGCGGCCGCGCCGGCGCTGGCGCGTACGCGTCCTCAGCACGCTTGCGGCCAAGGTGACGCTGGTCGCGCTGTTCCTGCTCGCCGTCCCGCTCATCGTCTACGAACGCCTCAGCGCGGCCGACGAGGCGCAGCAGGCGCTGCTCCTGCGCAGCGTGCGCGAGCAGGGCCGCGTCATGGCGCAGGCGCTGGCGCCGCTCCTCGCCGCCCCGCGTCCGGACCTGCCGCAACTGAGCCAGGTGCTGGCAGGCTTCGCCGGCGATCTCACCAGCGTCAAGCTGCTGCTGTCGCCGGTCGACCGGCCCGGGTTCTTCTATGTCGCATCGTGGCCCGCGGTCCCGAGCGAGCAGATCGAGGCGGAGCGCGAGGAGCTCGACCGCGAAGGTGTGCTCGGGCGGCTGGCGTCGACCTGCGCGGGCGACCTTCCCTTCGCGCTGCGCTACCAGTCGCCCGGCGGCAACGACGAGGTCGTCACCTCGGTGACGCCGCTGCAAACGCAATCCGGCTGCTGGGCGGTGGTGACGTCGTTTCCGGCGGGAATCGCCGCGGGCGCGACGCTCGGCCGACCCTACTGGAAAAGCCCCGAGATGCGCATCGCCGCGATGTTCTATTTGGGGATGATCCTGCTCGTCTTCACCACCTTCTGGACCATCCGCCGCGGCCTCCGGCGCTTTGCCGAGCGCGCCAACGCGATCCGCGAACGCCGGCCCGGCGGCTCGTTCGCGGACCAGAACGACGTGCCCGAGCTGGCCGACGTGGCGGACGAATTCGACCGCATGGTCGAGGTCCTCGCCGCCTCGGCGCGCGACATCAGGCGCGCGGCCGAGGACAACGCGCATGCCTTCAAGACGCCAATCGCCGTGATCCGCCAATCGCTCGAGCCGCTGAAGCGCGCCGTCGCGGCGGACAACCAGCGCGGGCTGCGCGCAGTCGGGCTCATCGAAAGTTCGCTCGACCGGCTCGATGGGCTGGTGGCGTCGGCGCGGCATTTCGACGAGACCACCGCCGATCTCATCGACACGCCGCGCGGCGAAGTCGATTTGTCGCGCCTGGTCGCGCGCCTCATCCAGGCACACGCGGACGCGCTGGCGGCACGCCGGATCGAGATCAAGAGCTTCATCCGCCACAGGGTCGCAGCATTCGCCAACGAGGAGATGGTCGAGACCGTGATCGAGAACCTGCTCGAGAACGCGGCCTCGTTCTCGCCCGAGGGCGAGAGCATCGGCGTGCGCCTCGAGATCCGCAACGGCATGGCCGAGCTGCTGATCGGCGATTCCGGTCCTGGCGTGACGGCGGAGAATATCGACCGCATCTTCGACCGCTATTTTTCCTACCGGCCGGCCGCCGGCGAGGCGGGCAGCGAAGGCCAGGTCCATTTCGGCATCGGCCTGTGGGTGGCGCGGCGCAACGTCGAGGCGCTGGGCGGCACCATCCGGGCCGAGAACCGCAAGCCGCACGGGCTGCTGCTGCGGGTGCGCTTGCCGCTCACCGAACCGGCGCGCCTGCCGCCGGCGACGCGCGAGGGGGACTGAGCGCCGCGCGGGCCTGTACGAGGCCGCGAAGCCCGCATAAACTCGCGCGCGCATGGGGGATGACGGGCTGGAAATTCTCGACCGCGAGACGGTCTATTCGGGCTTCTTCCGGGTCGACCGGTTCCGCCTGCGTCACCGCCTCTATGCCGGCGGCTGGAGCGCGCCTATGGAGCGCGAGATCTTCGAGCGCGGCCGCACCGTCGGCATCCTGCTCTACGATCCCGCCGCCGATGCGGTCGTGCTGGTCGAGCAGTTCCGCCTCGCGCCCCATCTCGCGGGATTGCCGGCGTGGCAGACCGAGATCGTCGCCGGCATCGTCGCCGCGGACGATGCCGGCGCGGAGGAAGTGGCGCGGCGCGAGTCGCACGAGGAGGCTGGCGTCGAGATCGCCGGCGCGCTCGTCCCCATCCATCGCGTCATGCCGAGCCCGGGCGGCTCGACCGAGATCGTCGAGCTCTATTGCGGGCGCGTCGATGCCAGCCGCGCCGACGGCATCCACGGCCTGGCCGCAGAGCACGAGGACACCAAGGTCGTGGTGCTGAGCTATCGCGCGGCCCTGCGCCGCTTGCGCACTGGCGCGATCGTCAATGGCCCGACCGTGGTGGCGCTCTATTGGCTCGCCGCGAACCGCGCACGCCTGCGCCGCGCGATGGCGGGCACGGCGCTTTAACGGGGGTTCGACGATGAAAAACAAGATTCGCATGGAAGGACCGACGCTCACCGTACAAACCGCCGCCAAGCAGAAACGCGCCATTCACGTCGAGCTCGGCACCGATAATCTGGATGGGCTTTACAAGGAGCTGCGCGCCAAGGGCGTGCGCATCGACGTCCCGCCGCACGACGAGCCATGGGAACGGTCGATGACCGCATTCGATCCGGATGGCTATACCGTCGAAGTCGCTCAGGGCCGGCGCGGCAGGAACACGCCCCGCTAGCCGGCGCGGCGCCGGTAGCCGAGGCTCGCTTCGATGAGGGAAAGTGTGTGGGGATGGTGCGCCTCTCCGGCGCGTAGCGCCGCGACCGCAAGACGCTCGACGATGCGGCCCTCCTGCATGACGGCGACTGCGTCGACCAGTTGCGCCACCACCGCAAGATCGTGGCTCACCAGGAGATAGGCGACGCCCCGCTCGGCCCTGAGACGCTGCAACAGCGCGATCAGCTCCGCCTGCGCCAGCACGTCGAGCGCCGAGGTCGGCTCGTCCAGCAGCAGGAGGCGCGGCTCGAGCATCAGCGCGCGCGCGATTGCGACGCGCTGGCGCTGGCCGCCGGAGAGCTGGTGCGGATACCGGAAGCGTAACCTCGCCCCGAGCCCGACCGCGTCGAGCGCAGCGGCGACGCGACGCGCGATGTCGCCGAGACCGTGGATCAGCGCCGGCTCGGCCAGCGCGCGCTCCACCGTGTGGCGCGGATGAAGCGAGCCGTAAGGGTCTTGGAACACGAGCTGCAGCTTCCGCCCGCGCTCGCGCGCGCCGAGCGCGGTCATCGCCCCGCCCTCCCACGCGAGCGTGCCTCCGGCGCTCGGCACCAGTCCGGCAATGGCGCGCAGCAGGGTCGATTTGCCCGACCCCGATTCGCCGATGATGCCGAAGGACGCACCGGGCTCGATCGTGAACGAGACGCGGTCGACTACGGCGCGGCCGCCAAGCCGGGCCGAGAGATCGCGCGCCTCGATCACGGCGCCGCCTCGAGGCGCGGGCGCGCCGCCAGGAGACGCCGCGTGTAGGGGTGCCGCGCTTCGCCGAGCGCGGCGGCGTCGCAGCTTTCGACGATGGACCCCGCCTCGATCACCATGACGCGGTCGCAGAAGCCTTCGACCAAGGTCAGATCGTGGCTGATGAACAAGAGGCCCATGCCGCGCCGCGCCACCAGATCGTCCAGCACGGCGAGCACCTGGAGCGCGGCGCCGGCGTCGAGCGCCGAGCTCGGCTCATCGGCGATCAGGAGATCGGGCTCGCCGGCCAGCATCATCGCGATCATGGCGCGCTGCCCCATGCCGCCCGACAGCTCGTGCGGATAAAGCGCATGGACCCGCGCCGGCTCGCGCAGCCACACGGATTCGAGGAGCGCCAGCGCCTCCTCGCGCGCGGCGCGGCGGTCGAGGCGGCGATGGAGGCGCAGCATCTCCTCCACCTGCGTCCCCACGCTCATGACCGGGTTGAGCGAGAATTTGGGGTCTTGCAGCACCCAGCCGATGCGCCGCCCGCGCAGCGCGCGCATCTCGCGCGGTCCCGCGGCGAGGAGATCGATGCCGTCGAAGTTCATGCGCGCGGCGGTCATGCTGGCACCCGCCGGCAGCAGGCGCAGGATGGCGCGGCCGATGAGCGACTTGCCCGCGCCCGAGCCGCCCACCAGCGCCAGGCGCTCGCGCCCCATCGCGAAGCTCGCGCCGCGCACCGCCTCGGCGGTGCCGAAGCTCACGTGCAAATCCTCGATTTCGAGCAGCGCGCTCACCGCTGCCTCGGATCGAGCACGTCGCGCAAGCCTTCGCCGAGCAGATTGAAGCCCAAGGTCGCCACCGCGATCGCGACCCCGGGCGCGGCCGCGACCCACCACTGGTCGAGCATGAAGCGCCGCCCCGCCGCGATCATCGCGCCCCACTCGGCCTGGGGTGGCGCCACGCCAAGGCCGAGGAAGCCCAGCCCCGCCGCGGTCAGGATCACCCCCGCCATGTCGAGCGAGGCGCGCACGATCAGCGACGGCAAACACAAGGGCGCGATGTGAAGCAACAGCAGCCGCGCCGGCGAGGCGCCGGAAAGGCGCGCGGCGGCGATGAAGTCGCGTTCGCGGATCGCCATCGTCTCGGCGCGCGCGAGCCGCGCATAGGGCGGCCACGCGGCGAGCGCGATGGCGATCAGCGCGTGCGACAGGCCGGGCCCCATCGCTGCCACCAGCGCCAGCGCCAGGATGAGGCGCGGGAAGGCCAGGAACACGTCGGCGATGCGCATCAGCACGGCATCGACGATGCCGCCCGCGAATCCGGCGAGGCAGCCGACCGCCAGCCCTGCCGCCGGCACGGTCAGCGCGATCAACGCCACCACCGCGAGCGTGATCCGGCTGCCGGCGAGCAGCCGCGACAGCACATCGCGCCCCAGCTCGTCGGTGCCAAGCCAATGAGCGGCGCCCGGCGGCGCCAGGCGCAGCGCAAGGTCCTGGGCGTTGGGATCGTACGGCGCCAGCAGCGGCGCCGCCGCGGCGGCGAGAATCAACAGCGTCACGATCACCATGCCGGCGAGCGCCGAGCGGTCGGCGGCAAGCGCGCGCGCCGTCTCGGCCGCACCGGTGAGGCGCGCCGCGAGCGACGACGCCGGCTCGTAGGCATCGGGGTGCGCGAGGCTCATCGCAGCCTCGGGTCGAGGCGGCCATAGAGTCCCTCGACCAGCAGGTTGAGGAATATGAACACCGCCCCCACTACCAGCGTGCCGCCCATCACCGCGTTCATGTCGAGGCTCAAGAGCGAGCCGGTGATGTAGCGGCCGATGCCGGGCCAGGCGAACACCGTCTCGGTCAGGACCGAGCCTTCGAGCAGCTGCGCATAGGCGAGCGTCGCCACCGTGGCGAGCGGCACCAGCACGTTGCCGAGCGCGTGGCACCACAAGACGCGCGTCTCGCTCAATCCCTTGGCGCGCGCCACCGCGATGTAGTCCTGGTTCAGCTGCTCGAGCATGAGCGAGCGCGTCATGCGGCTGATATAGGCGAGCGAGTAATAGCCCAGGATCGCGGCGGGCAATGCGAGATGGCGCAGCGCGCTCAACACCACCGTGCCGTTCCCGGCAAGGACGCCGTCGACCAGCAGCAGCCCGCTGCGCGGGCGCACGACATCCTCGAGCCAAGGATCGAGCCGCCCCGGCCCCGCCGCCCAGCCGAGATCGGCATAGAACAACAAGAGCGCCATGAGGCCGAGCCAGAACACCGGCACGGAGTACCCGAACAGCGACACCAGGCGCAGCGCATGGTCCGGCCAGCGATTATGCCGGGCCGCCGCAATGACGCCCGCGGGAATGCCGAGGACGAGGCCGATCAAGGTCGCGACCGTCGCCAGCTCGAGCGTCGCCGGGAAGAATCTCGCGATGTCGTCGGCGACCTTGGCGCGGGTGAGCGCGGACTGGCCGAGATCGCCCTCGGCCAGCATGGTCACATAGCGCCCGAACTGGACCGCGACCGGCCGGTCGAGCCCCATCTCGGCACGCACGCGGGCATAGGTCTCGCTCGAAGCGCGGTCGCCCACAACCGCGAGCACAGGATCGATCGGCACCACCCGCGCGATCAAGAACGTGACCAGCAGCAGCCCGAACAAAGTGAGCGCCGCCTTCGCGCCGAGCGACAGCATCGCCCTCATCGGCGCTTCTCGATCCCGGCATAGAGCGTGTGGTCGGGGCTGGGGCCGAGCACGAGCCCGTCGATTGTGCGCCGGTGCGCCGCGATCGCCACGTCCTGGAACATGAGCACGAAAGGGGCCACGTGCTGGTGATCGCGCTGGATGTCGCGATAGAGGATCGCGCGCCGCGCGATATCGCCTTCGCGCTCGGCCTCCTCGACGCGGCGCGCGAGGTTGGCGTCCTGCCACGAATTGCGCCAGGCGAGCGTGTGCAGCGGAGCCGCATCGCTCATGTCGTCGTCGGTGACGAAGGCCTGGGCGTTGCTGTGCGGGTCGGGATAATCCGATCCCCATTCGCCGAGATAGATGTCGTGGCGGCGCGCGCGATACTTGGTCAGCGTCTCCTTCTCGTCGCCGGGCAGGATCGAGAGCCGCACCCCGGCCTGGCCGAAGCTCGCCTGGAGCGCCTGCGCGATATCGAGCCACGGCGCGCCAGCGGTCACGTCGAGCGTCACGTCGAAGCCCGCGCCCAATCCCGCTTCGGCCAGGAGCGCCTTGGCGCGTGCGAGGTCGAGATGGAAGGGCGTGCCGTCGTCGGCGCCGAGAATCCCGTCCGGGACGAAGCTCTGATGCACCACGCGCGTGCCGCCGAGGAGCCCCTTGGCGATGCCGTCGTAATCCACGAGGTACTTGAGCGCCTCGATCACCTGCGGCCGGCGCAAGAAAGGGTTGCGCTGGTTGAGCGCGAAATAGGTCTGCATCGCCTGCAGCGCGCGGTCGAACACGATCGCCGGATCGCGCGAAAGCGCCGCCATCTGGTCCTTGTCCAGGTCGCGCGCATAGTCGGCGTCGCCCCTCATCAGCAAGAGGCGCTGCGTCGCCGGCTCGGGCACGTCGAGCACGATCACCTGGCGGTTATGCGCGCCGCCGCCCCACGACTCGGGAACGGCGTCGAGCACGTAGCGCTCGCCCGGCCGCCACGTCTTGAGGCGATAGGGACCCGACCCGGCCGAATGGAAGGCGAGCCAGCGATGGCCGAGATCGCCATCCTGCGCATGCGCCATCGCCTCGGCCTCGTCCACCACCGACGCGATCGACGAGGTGAGCACGTAATAGAGCAGGCTCGGCGCCACCTTGACCGTGGTGTCGATAACCAGCGTCGCCGCATTTTCGGCGCGGATGCGCTGCGCCACGTTCTCCGCGGTGAAGCCGAACTGGCGCAGCACGAACGCCGGCGTCATGTCCAAGAGGATAATGCGGCGGAGCGAGAATGCCGCGTCCTCGGCCGTCACCTTGCGGCCCGAGGCGAAGCGCGCGTCCGGGCGCAACACGACGCGATAGCTCAGACCGTCGCCGGCGACGCTCCACGACTGCGCCAGCGCCCCGCGAATGACCTCGGGATGCACCGGATCGTAGTCGAGGAGATGGTCGTAGAGATTGGCGATCGCCTCCTCGTCGGAGAATTCATAGGCCTCGGCGGGATCGAGCGAGACGATGTCGTCGATCTGCTTGGCCATTACCACGACGTCAGCGGGAATCTCCGCAACCGCAATGGTCGCGGCGACCTGCAAAACGGCGAATGCGGCGGCGAGGACGAGCGGGCGGCGCGGGATCACGCGCGCGATCTTGCGGCCGTCGCCCCGTCGCGCGCAAGCTTGATCCGCCCGCGCGCCTCCTTATAGTCGGGCCATGGCCATCCGAAACGACTTCATCGCCACCATCGGCAACACGCCTCTGATCCGCCTGCGCCGCGCGTCGGAGACGACCGGCTGCACCATCCTGGGCAAGGCCGAGTTCCTCAATCCCGGCGGCTCGGTCAAGGACCGCGCCGCCCTCTACATCGTCAAGGACGCCGAGGCGCGCGGCGTGCTGCACCCCGGCGGCGTCATCGTCGAGGGCACCGCGGGCAATACCGGGATCGGCCTCGCCCTCGTCGGCAACGCGCTGGGCTATCGCAGCGTCATCGTCATGCCGGAGACGCAGAGCCAGGAGAAGAAGGACATGCTGCGCCTGTGCGGCGCCGACCTCCGCCTGGTGCCCGCGGTGCCCTATGCCAATCCGATGAACTATGTGCGCTATTCCGAGACCCTGGCGCGCGAGATCGCGGCCAAGGAGCCCAAGGGCGCGATCTGGGCCAACCAGTTCGACAACATCGCCAACCGCCGCGCGCATTTCGAGACCACCGGCCCCGAGATCTGGGACGACACCGAGGGCAAGGTCGACGGCTTCGTCGCCTCGGTCGGCACCGGCGGCACGCTCGCCGGCGTCGCCATGGCGCTCAAGGAACGCAACAAGGCGGTCAAGATCTTTCTCGCCGACCCGATGGGATCGGCGATCTATGGCTACTATGCGCGCGGCGAATTGAAGGCCGAGGGCAGCTCCATCACCGAGGGCATCGGCCAGGGCCGCATCACCAAGAACCTCGAAGGCGCGCCCTTGGACGGCTGGTTCCAGGTCACCGACGAGGAGATGCTGCCCGTGCTGTTCGACCTGGTGCTCGAGGAGGGGTTGATCCTGGGCGGCTCGACCGGCATCAACATCCTCGGCGCGATCAAGGCGGCGAAAGAGATGGGGCCGGGCCACACCATCGTCACCATCCTCGCCGACTACGGCACGCGCTACCAGTCGAAGCTGTTCAACCCCGCCTTCCTGCGCGAGCGCAACCTGCCGACGCCGAAATGGCTCGAACAATGACCGAGACGACCCACGCGCCGCTCAACCGGCCCCGCATGCTGTCGCACGGCACCTTGCAGTGCCGCAGCCTGGCGATCTCGCGCCCGTTCTACGAGGATTTCCTCGGCCTCGAGGTGGTGCAGCACACCGATCGTGGCGTGCTGCTGAGGAAGGGCGGATACCTGGTCATCGTCTGCATCGAGCGCGGCGAGCGCGCGGTCGGGATCGGCCGGCTCAACCACTGGGGCCTCGACCTTGCGACCAAGGAGGATGTCGACCGCGCCTTCGCGCTCGCGCACGAGCTGAAGGACAAATACGAGCTCAAGAAAATTTCCCGGATCACCACCCATCACGGCACCTACTCGTTCTACTTCCAGGACCGCGACGGCAACTGGTGGGAGTTCCAGTATGTCGGCGGCGGCCAGGGCGCGGGCACCGGCCGCTATGACCTGGCCTTCGCGCGGGGCGATTTCGTGCCGAAGGAGGACTGATGGCCTACGCACATCCGGAGTCGCTGGTCTCGACCGAGTGGTTGGCCGCGCGTCTCGGCGATCCCAAGGTCACGATCCTCGACGCCTCGTTCAAGCTGCCTGGCATCACGCCGACCGCTTCCGAGGATTACGCGCGCGGGCACATCCCTGGCGCCGTCTATTTCGATATCGACGCGGTCGCCGACCACGCCAATCCCTTGCCCCACATGCTGCCGCGCCCCGAGGAATTCGCGCGCATCGTCGGCGCTTTGGGGATCGGCGACGGCCAGACCATCGTCATCTATGACGGCGCCGGCACCGCCGCGACGCGGGCGTGGTGGATGCTGCGCGTCATGGGCCACGCGGCATCGGTGCTCGATGGCGGCCTGCGCAAATGGAAGGCGGAGAACCGGCCCGTCACCGCGGACGTGCCGCGTCCGCCCCAGCGCCGCTTTACCCCGCATCCCGCGCCCACATTGGTGCGCGACCGAGCCCAGCTCGTCGCCAACCTGACGGCACGGCGCGAGCAAGTGGTCGACGCGCGCTCGCCGCCGCGCTTCGCCGGCAGCGCGCCCGAGCCGCGACCCGGCCTGCGCGCCGGCCACATCCCGGGCGCGGTCAATCTGCCGTGGGAGGAGCTGAACGATCCCAAGACCGGCACCGTGCTGCCGGCGGAGGCGCTCGAGGCGCGGCTCAGGCGCGCGGGCCTCAAGCCGGAGCAGCCGGTGGTAGCGAGCTGCGGCTCGGGCGTGAGCGCCTGCGTCGTGGCATTTGCGATCCATCTGGTCGGCTGGCCGGAGGCCGCGGTCTATGACGGATCGTGGTCGGAATGGGGCCTGCCAGGAGATACGCCGATCGCGACGGGCGCGGCGTAGGCCCCGCCCTAGCCCTCCCCCGCTTGCGGGGAAGGGAGGGACCCGCGATAGCGGGAGGGTGGGGGCTCAGTGACTCAGCACACGGCTCAGGAACAGCCGCGCGCGTTCGCTCTGTGGTGAGGCGAAGAATTCCGCGGGCGGCGCGCGCTCGACGATGGCGCCTTCGTCCATGAACACCATGGTGTCGGCGACGGTGCGGGCGAAGCCCATCTCGTGGGTGACGCAGATCATGGTCATGCCGTCGCGCGCCAGCTCGACCATGACGTCGAGCACCTCCTTGATCATCTCCGGATCGAGCGCCGAGGTCGGCTCGTCGAACAGCATTGCCTGGGGCCTCATGCACAGGGCGCGGGCGATGGCGACGCGTTGCTGCTGCCCGCCCGACAGCTCGCCCGGATATTTCGCCGCCTGCTCCGGGATGCGCACGCGGGCGAGGAAATGCATCGCGACATCCTCGGCCTCGGCGCGCTTCATCTTGCGCACCCATAAGGGCGCGAGCGTCAGGTTCGCCAGCACGGTCAGATGCGGGAAGAGGTTGAACTGCTGGAATACCATGCCGACCTCGCGTCTTATCGCCTCGATCTGCGCCGGCTGGCCGGTCAGCTCCGTGCCGTTGACGGTGATCTGGCCCTGCTGATGCCGCTCGAGCCCGTTGACGCAGCGGATCATGGTCGATTTGCCGGAGCCCGACGGGCCGCACACCACGACGCGCTCGCCGCGCTTCACCGCCAGGCTCACATCCTTGAGGGCGTGGAAATCGCCGTACCATTTATGGACGTTGCGCAGCTCGATCATGGGCGCGTCTGCTTCGCTCATGTGCGGCCCCGCGCCAGGCTCCTCTCGAGCGCTTGGCTGTAGCGCGACATGAAGAAACAGAACACGAAGTAGAGCACGGCGATGAAGCCGTAGGCCTCGACATAAAAGCCGCGCCACTGGGGATCGGTGATCGCGTTGGACGCGGTGGAGATCAAATCGAACAGGCCGATCACCGTGACCAGCGTGGTGTCCTTGAAGCCGGCGATGAAGATGTTCACGAGCGGCGGGATCGCGATCTTGAGCGCCTGCGGCAGGATCACGAGCCGCATCTTGCGCCAGTAGCCCAGGCCCAGCGCGTCGGCCGCCTCGTACTGGCCCGCCGGAATCGCCTGCAAGCCGCCGCGCACCACCTCGGCGAGATAGGCAGCGTAGAACAGGATGAACCCCACTTGCGCGCGCAGCAGCTTGTCGATGGTGGTACCCTCGGGCAGGAACAGCGGCAGCATGACCGAGGCCATGAACAGCACGGTGATGAGCGGCACGCCGCGGATGACCTCGATATAGGCCACCGACAACGCACGCACCGCCGGCAAGGACGAGCGCCGCCCGAGCGCCAGCATCACCGCGAGCGGAAATGCCGCCGCCAGCCCGACGATGGCGAGGATGAGCGTCAGGGGCAGACCGCTCCACAGCTCGGTCGGGACATAGGCGAGCCCGGCCACGCCGCCGAGCATCAAGACAAAATTCGCCGCCAGCCCCGCGCCCCACAGCGCCGCGATCCGCCAGCTCCACAGGCGCCGGTCGCAACTCGCCAGCAGCAGCGCGGCGAAGACAAGGATCACGAGCAGCGGCCGCCACTGCTCGGCATAGGGATACCGGCCCATCACGATGAAGCGGCCCCACACGCCGAGGAAGGCCCAGCACGCACCCTCGCCGCCGCTCGCAGCATTGCAGGCGCGCCCGTCCGCGGCATGCCACACGGCATGGACGAGACCCCACGAAATCACGCCCCACAGCGCGCGCGCGATAAGATAGACGAGGGTCAACGTCACGATCGAGCTGACCACGCCGCTGAACAGATTGGCGCGCGCCCAGCGCAGCGAGCCCGCCATCGTCACCGCCCCGCCAGCGCGATGTGCCGGTTGTACCAATTCATCGCCAGCGAAGTGGCGAGGCTGATGGCGAGATAGATCGCCATCATCACCGCGATCGCCTCGACCGCCTGACCCGTCTGGTTCAGCGTCGTGTTGGTGATCGACATGAGCTCGGGATAGCCGATGGCGATGGCGAGCGAGCTATTCTTGGTCAGCGCCAGGTACTCGCTCAGCATCGGCGGCACGATGATGCGCAGCGCCTGGGGCAGGATCACCAGCCGCAGCACCTGCCCGCGCTTCAGCCCCAACGCCAGCGCCGCCTCGCCCTGGCCGTGGCTGACGCCGACGATGCCGCTGCGCACGATCTCGGCGATGAAGGCGGCGGTATAGGCGGTGAGGCCGAACAGCAGCGCCGCGAACTCGGGCGACAGCGACACGCCGCCGGCGAAGTTGAAGGCGCGAAGCTCGGGCCGGTCCCAGGCGAGCGGCGCGCCGCCAACGAGGAACACGGCAAACGGCAGCGCTACCGCCAGCGCAGCCGCGATCGTCCCGCTGGGCAGCGTCCGCGCGCGCCGCCGCGCCCACCAGGCAAGCGCCGCCCCGGCCGCTAGCGCCGCCGCGAACGCCGCTCCCATCGCAAGATAAACCGGCGACCACACCGGCACCGGTAAGGCGATGCCGCGCACCGAGACGTAGACGTCCGGCAGTGGCTGCCACGCCTGGCGCGGCGGCGGCGCGCTCACCCGCAGCAGGTCCCACCACACGATGAGCTGCAACAAGAGCGGCACGTTGCGCAAGGTCTCGACATAGGCGAGCGCCAGCGTCTTCACCAACCAGTTGGCGGAGAGCCGCGCGATGCCGATCGCGGTGCCGAGCACGGTCGAGAGCACGATCCCCAGCGCCGCCACCAGCAGCGTGTTGAGCACACCCACCAGCAGCGCGCGCGCATAGGTGTCGGCCGGCGTATATGCCACGAGCGCCTCGCCGATCGCGAACGACGCCTGGCGCCCGAGATAGGAGAACCCGGTCGCGATCCCGGCGCGCGCCATGTTGACGAGCGTGTTGTGGACGAGATAGGCGCCAAGCGCGAGGACCGCCGCCACCACCGCCGCCTGGATGGCGATTCCGCTCCAGCGCGGGTCGCGCCAGAGCGCGGCGCGCGGCAGCAGCGGATCAGCGCTCGCCATCGCGCACTCGGTTACACCGCAGCATCATTGGCGCGCCGACGGCGTGCGTCCTTCGACTACGCTTCGCTCCGCTCAGGATGAGGGGTTGTACCACCTTCCTCATCCTGAGCGGAGCCCGAAGGGCGTAGTCGAAGGACGCACGGCGGTTCCATCTCAACAGATCGCGGTCCTACCGCACCGGCATTCCGTAAAGGATGCCGCCGTCGTTCCACAGGGCGTTGAGGCCGCGGGCGAGCTTCAGGGGCGAGTTCTTGCCGACATTGCGCTCGAACGATTCGCCGTAATTCCCCACCTGCTTGACGATGTTGTAGAGCCATTTCTCGTCGAGATGGAGCGCCTTGCCCATGCCGGGGCTGACGCCGAGCATGCGCTGGATCTCGGGATCGTCGCTCTTCAGCATGGCATCGACGTTGGCCGAATTGATCCCCTTCTCCTCGGCGTCGATCATGGCATAGACCGACCATTTGACGATCTCGAACCACTCGTCGTCGCCGTGCCGCACCGCGGGCGCCAGCGGCTCCTTGGAGATGACCTCGGGCAGGATCACATAGTCGTCGGGATTGGGCGCCTTGCCGGCGCGCGTCGCGGCGAGGCCGGAGCGGTCGGTGGTGTAGGCGTCGCAGCGGCCGGAGAAGAACGCGTTCTCGACCTCGTCGAGCTTTTCGATCACCAGCGGCTTCACGGTCATTTTGTTGCGGCGGAAATAATCGGCGAGGTTCAATTCGGTGGTGGTGCCGGGCTGAACGCAGACCGTGGCGCCGTCCAACTGCTTGGCGCTCGTGACGTTGGCCTTCTTGGCCACCATGAAGCCCTGGCCGTCGTAATAGTTCACCGGCGCGAAATTGAGGCCGAGATCGGTTTCGCGCGTCAGCGTCCAGGTCGTATTGCGGGTGAGGACGTCGACCTCGCCCGACTGCAGCAGGGTGAAGCGCTGCTGCGCCGTCGCCGGCACGAACTTGGCCTTCTCCGCGCTGCCCAATACCGCGGCGGCGATGGCGCGGCACACGTCGACGTCGAGGCCGGTGAAATGGCCCTGCTGGTCGGCCATCGAGAAGCCGGCGAGCCCGGTATTGACGGCACAGGCGACGTAGCCCTTGCCCTTGACCGCGTCGAGCGTCGACGCGGCCGAGGCGAGCTGGACCGCAGCCGCCGCCATGACCATGCCCACGCCAAGTGCCCTCGCAAACGCCATTTTCCCCTCCACGCGCCGTCGGCGCCGGATCATAGCCGCTCGCCGGCGTTCCGTCATGGCGTCCAGGCATGGCGCGCCCGCGCCAACTGTTTCGCGCGCGGCGGTTCGGCTAGAATGGCGGCGGTGATACGGTTGGTGAGCATGGCCGCCTCGATCAGGGTGTTAGCCGCGGCACTGGCGGTTGCGCTGGCGTGGAGCCGCCCGGCGGCAGCGCTCGTCATCACGCCCGATTACAGCGCGCTCAGCGGCAATCCCCAGGCCGCCCAGCTCGAGTCGTCATTCAACGCGATCATCGCCCAGTACGAAGCGCTGTTCACCAATGCGATCACGGTCACGGTGGCGATCCAAACGGGTCCCGGCGGGTTTCTCGGCCAGAACAGCACCTTCTTCCAGGACATCACCTACAGCCAGTTCCACACCGCGCTCCAGACCGCCGGCACGGGCGGCAACGCGATCGCCGCGACCGCGGCGGCGACGCTCCCGGGCGGGTCCACCGCGCCCATCGACAGTACCAGCACGGTGCAAATCTCGCTGCCCAACGCCCGGGCGCTCGGCTTCAGCGGATCGGGCTTCAATCCACCCTCCGGTCAATCCGACGGCACCATCACCATCAGCACGTCGCAGCCCATTCAATATGTCCGCGTCGACGGCCAGATCGCGAGCGACCAGGTCAATGCGACGCTCGGCACGAGCTCCAACTACGATCTCATCAGCACGTTCGAGCACGAACTCGACGAGGTCCTGGGCCTGGGCTCGGCGCTGAGCGGCGGGGGTTCGCTGCCGAATCATATCCGGCCCGAGGACCTGTTCCGCTACGACCAGAACGGGGCGCGCAGCTTCACCCTCTCGTCGAGCGCGATGGCATTCATCTCGCTCAACGGCACGTCGGACCTGGTGCAGCTCAACCAGGACCCGGGCGGCGACTTCGGCGATTTCTACTCGACGCCGTCGGCATCCGCGCCGTGCTTGCCGTCGGTCCAGGTCGCCTTCGCCTGTCCGGGCCACGTGATGCAGGTGTCGGGAAATTCGGACGAAGTGCAGCTTCTCGCCGCGCTCGGCTACGATCCGCGCTTTTCGACGGCGGCGACCAACACGACCTGGGCGGTGAATTGCGCCCTCGGCACCATCTCCGGCAGCGGCGTCCAGACATTCAGCCAAACGGGCTTTCCCGAGCCCGGATCGAGCGGCACGCCCGACGCGCTCGGCGCGCTGCTCGGCACGCCGACCCAGAAGGGCACCGTCAGCCCGGCGCCGGCCCCGGGCGACGTGATCGCGATCACCGGCACCTGCATGCAGGACGTCACCGTCACAACCTCGAACCTGGTGATCGCGAACCGCGAAGGACCGGGCGGGATGATCGACGACCTCGCCGTCGACGGAAATGACGTGATCCAGGGCCAGCTCGAGATCGCCGGCGCCCAGAACGTCGTCGTCACCGGACTGACGCTGGGGCAACGCAACGGGTTCTCCTTCGCCGCCGCGTCGGATGCGGCTGTGGTGTCGATCCACGACGGCGCGACGGTGGCGGTGATGCACAGCGACGTTTGGAAGTCGCCCAAGATCGGCGCGCTGGTGCAGCGCCAATCCAAGGCCACGTTCTTCGACGACCGGTTCTGCTTCAACGGCTTCGGCGCCCATGCGCCGGGCATCTCGGTGATGACCAATTCGCGTGCCACGCTCGGCGCCGACGACGGCAGCTTGGCGGTCCTGGTGCAGGCCAGCGGCGGCGACGGCGTCACCGCGAGCAACGGCAGCTCGCTAGTCGTGAACGCCGCGCGCCTGATCCAGAACGGCAATCGCCAGCTCTCGCTTCTGAGCGCGAGCAGCGCGCATCTCAGCGGCTCGAGCCTGACCGTCGACGTCACGATTTGTGACACCGGCGCCATCGTCGAGAATACCGGCGCGGTCGTCGACATGGCGTCATGCAAGAGCCAGCAAGGAGCGCCCTGCGGCACCGCGATCGAGGCGGCGGGCTCGTCCGCGCTGAAGCTCGAGAACGGCGCGAGCGTCTCCTCGATCGACGCCAGCGGCAGCAGCGCGAGCGCCATCGTCCTGATCGGCGGCAGCGCGCTCCTCGCCCAGGGCGCCAGCATCAAGTCGCCGTCGGGACCGGCGACCATCGATGCGAGCGAGAACAGCATCATCGCGCTCGCCGGCGGCAACACGATCTGTAGCGGCGTCTGCACCGGCTCCACCACCGGCACCGCCATCCAGATCGACCATGTCGCAACGTTCATTCAGGCCGTGCCCGCCACCTTCGGCTACACGGCGGCGGCCGACGCGATCTATGGCGGCGGCTCGGTGATGCTTCAGAGCACGGTCGATATCGGCCTCGGCACGATCGGCGTGTCGGGACCGCCGAGCCTCGTCTGGACCACCGGCGGCACCGGCGTCGCCGTCGCGCAGAATTCGTCCTTCCGCCTCAACGGCGGCGTCACCATCACCGGCGCGCTGAAACTGTCGCAGGGCTCGAACGGGTTCTTCACCATGGCCAACGGCGGCAGCAACAGCGTGGTGGGCACCGTCACCTGCCCCTTCACCAATATCCCGGCCGCCCACGTCGCCGGCCAGACCTTCGTTACGCCGAACGTGGCGATCAGCACCGGCTTCTTCAGCACCGCCCCAAACACCTGCATGCCGTTCTGAGCCTCAAAACCGCCGCGACACGCCGATATAGACCTGCCAGCTCGGCGTGTTCGCGTTGAGGCCGCGATTGACGCCGCCGTCGAATTGCAGGTTCGGGTTATCCGCCGGCTGCCACGCGGCATCGAGGTCGAATGAGTATTGCCGCGTCGTGCCCGCGGGATCGATGTCCTGCGACGTCCACAGCTCGGCGCCCAAGGTCACGCCTCCCGCCACCGCGCGGCCCAGTCCTATGACGCCGACCGCGGCGGGATGGCGGCCGCTATCCATCGCGTTCTTCAAGAGGTCGATCTCCGGCGTCATGCCGAGCGACCAGCCGCCGCCCAGATCGAGCGACATGGGAACGACGAGCCCGCCTTCGACCGCGCCATCGCCGATGCCTATGCGCGCGGCCGGCAGCTTGAGGAAGGGATCGACGGCAATGGAAAAGCTGCCGCCGCCGTTGCCGACGATATTCACCTTGGTGCGGAGGAACAGATCGCCGATGCCGCTGACCGTGCGCCGCTGTCCCGTGGTCTCGTCGTGCGAGCGCACGGCCACGAAGGGAGCGAGATTGGCCTCGATGTCCCAGCGGTCGGTGAGTCCGTACTTCACCGTCGGATTGGCCGCGGCGTAAGTGTCGGTGGTGACGCCGCCCGAACGCTGGAACGCTCCGTCGACGATGTCCGCCTCGATCTGGAGGTGGCCCGCGTCGACGGTGCAGGGCGAGGTGCCCTTGCCCGGTCGGTCGGGACAGAGATCGCGCAGCTCCTCACCCCGCGCCGCGCCCGAAAGCGCGGCGCACCCCGCCAAGGCGACCAACGCCGCACAAGAATTCAAGCGCGGCAGCCTTGGCTCGCGGGCTTTGCCGGACCGCGCCGCCGCGACGCGCGCCTAGCGGTCCCGCTTCGCCGCGGCGACGACCTCGGCATAGGCGGCGTGGAGATCGGGCTTCGACTTCGACACGTCTTCGCCGACGCTGAGCAGCGTCTCCATCATCGCCGACTGCTCGTCGGGCGGCAGGCTGATCAGCTCGCCGCCTTGCTTTTGCCAGTTCTTGCGCGACGTCTCGTAGTAATCGATCGCCCACGGGTTGATCGCCTTGGCCTCCTTGGCGACGTCGGCGAGCACGATGTCCTGCAGGTCCTTGGGCAGCGTGTCGAACCATTTCTGGCTCAGCTCGACGGCGAGGAAGATGAAGGGCTGGCCGGTTTCGGTGACGTATTTCGACGCGTCCTGGTATTGCATGTTGGCGTAGACCGCGATGCCGGCGATGGCGGCGTCGATGGCGCCCTGCTGCAGCGCCGGCAGCACGTCCGCGAGCGTCATCGCCACCGGCGTCGCGCCCAGCCGCTCCAGCGCCTCGGACTGGAACTTGGACGCGACGATGCGGATCTTCTTGCCCTTGAAGTCGGCGAGATGGCGAATGCCAGTCCTAGTGATGATCGAGGACGGCTGGGCGATGAACAGCCCTGCGCCGTGCAGCCCCTTGTTGGCGCCGAGCCCCAGCATCAGCTTCTGCACCGCCGGGTCCTGGGCGATGCGCGCGGCCTGGTCGATCGTGCTGACGAGGCCGGGCGCGGTCATCACTTCGAAGCGCTCGTCGAGGCCGACGAAGAATTCGGGCGGAATGACCGCGACCTGAATGGAGCCGAACTGCACGCCCTCGATCTGGCGCGGGATCGAGCCCAACTGGCTCGCGGGATAGACCTCGCCCTTGATGCGTCCGCCCGAATTCTTCTCGACCGCGGCGGCGAGGTTCTTGCCGTATTGGTGCGGCGCGTCGTTGATCGTGGGGAGCGTGATCTTCATCACGAAGGATTTGTCGTCGGCCCGCGCCGCTCCCGGCATCGCGCCGAACGCGACCGCGAGCGCGCACGCGCCGCACATTATCCGCAGGCGAATTGCCGTCCCTGTGAAGCGCATGTCGGCCTCCCCGAATTGTTCGCCGCGCCCTTTGCACCCGTGGACGCGCCGTAAGAGCGGAATGTTAGTTTATTCGCGGCAGGGGCCGCAACGAAGGAGTGGCGCGAAGTCACTTCGCCGGCCACGGCATGATCGGCACGGTGCTGATGGCGTTGGCGGGCGAGCCGTTGATGATCTTCGAGCTGATCGCGACATAGACGAGCGTGTTGTGCTTCTTGTCGGTCATCCGGTAGATGCGCGTCTTCTTGAAGAAGATGCTGGTCTTCTCGCTGAACGCCTCTTCGCTCTCGGGCAGTTTCGCGATGTCGACATCGATGGGGCCGACCTGGCGGCATGCGACCGAGAAATTGGACGGGTCCTCGTTGAGCCCGAACGGCTGACCCCATCCGCCCTTGCGCGCCTGAGAGATGTGGCAGGCGACGCCGGACACCCGCTGATCCTCGAAATCGCTGACGCAGACCTTGTCGTTGGGCGACAGCAGATTGAAAGTCGTGCTGATGCAGCCGATGTCATCGGCGCGGCAAATTCCGGCGGAGGCGAAGAGGATCAAGATCGCGGCATAGAGGTATTTCACGTGTGGTCTCCCGTTGGGGTGGCTCCTCAAGATCATGTCCATCGATGCGCCGGTCTTGCGCGTGATTGCGCGTTCGCTAGCCGGCGAACCCGCCGCGGGCGGCAAGAGCAACCGCATCGCGCGCGGCATGCAAAACGCGAATGACAATCACGGCATCAGCGAGCGGGCGGTAATAGATCGCATAGTTGCCGTGGAACGTTACACGCAATCCGGGAGCGAGTTGCTCGCGTGCGGGTCCGGCCAGTGGAAAATGACGCAACGGCTCGAATGCGGCCTCTATCGCGGCAACAAAACCGGCCGCCACGGATTCGGACGCTTCCATCGCCAAATGAACCCAGATTTCGGCGAGGTCCGCCTCGGCCGCATCGGTCAGGCGGAGCGCGAGCGGGCGGCTAATAGCTTCTTCCCTCTTGCGACGATTCGATCGGCGTCAAAATCCTTCACGCGGCCCTTGGCCACGTCCGACAAGCCCTTGTCGATGTCGGCCTTGAGCGCGGCGAGTTCCTGCAATTGCAGCGCCCGCTTCATTTTCCAGTCGCGCAACGCCTCGCGCACCACCTCGCTGCTCGAGGCGTAGTCGCCGCCTTCGACGGCACTCTTCACTGTGGCGGCCATCTCGGATGGCAAGGTGATCGTCAATCGCTCGATTTCGGCCATTTCGACACGTCCATGGAAACCAGCTGCATACATTATCATACTTAGTATGACTCAGCAAGCTGCTTCGCTGTTGGGATCGCGGTAGGAACGTCCGTTACCGGACGCCCCCCGCACAGATCCGTACGGGCGGATTTCCCGCATACGGCTCCCACCTCGGGTGTTTGACGGCGAAGCGCTCGCTCGGCCAGGGGTGAAGGATGCGGGGTTTTGGGAG
>DATNID010000052.1:0-73631 GCA_035604615.1 Allostellaceae bacterium
CCACCCCGCCGGCGGCGCCGGTCACCAGCACGTCGCCCATGCCCGGTTTCAGCCCATGCGCCTCGAGCGCCATCACCGCCATCATCGAGGTGAATCCGGCGGTGCCGATGGCCATGGCGCGCTTGGCCGAGATGGCGGGCGGCAGCGCCACCAACTGGCTCGCCTTGACCCGCGCCTTCTGGGCATAGCCGCCCCATTGCATCTCGCCGACGCGCCAGCCGGTCAACACCACCTTGTCGCCCGGCTTCCATTCCGGCGAGGTCGAGCTTTCGACCGTGCCAGCGAAATCGACTCCCGGCACATGCGGATATTTCCGCACCAGCCGGCCGACGCCTTCGAGGATCATGCCGTCCTTGTAATTGAGCGTCGAATATTCGACCGCGACCGTCACCTCGCCCGGCGGCAAATCGCTTTCCGGCAGGGATGCGATGCGCGCCGCAACCTTGCCGCCCAATTCCTCGAGCAGCAGGGCCCGAAAATCACTCATGGACAGCCGCTCACCGCAGGCGTTCGAGGATGCTGACGTAATTGGCCACCGCCGCGCCGCCCATGTTGAACACGGCGGCGAGCTTGGCGTCCTTGATCTGGATGTCGCCGGCGGTGCCGGTCAATTGCATGGATTGCAGCACATGCATGGAAACGCCGGTGGCGCCGATGGGATGGCCCTTGGCCTTCAAGCCGCCCGAGGCGTTGATCGGCAGCTTGCCGGTCTTCTCGGATATGCCGGCCTCGATCACGCGCGCGCCCTCGCCCCTCTTGGCCATGCCCATCGCCTCGTAGATCATCAACTCGGCGATGGTGAAGCAGTCATGGACCTCGGCGCAGGAAAGGTCGTTCAAGCCCACCCCGGCGCTGGCGAAGGCGCGCCGCCAGGCCACTTCCGGTCCTTCGTACGAGGTGATGTCGCGCTTGCTCATGGGCAGGAAGTCGTTGACCTGCTCGGATGCCCGGAACACCACCGCCTTTTTAGAGCCGAGCGCGGTGTCGATATCGGTCAGCACCAGCGCCGCGGCGCCGTCGGAGACCAGCGAGCAATCGGTGCGCCGGAGCGGCCCGGCCACGATCGGGTTCTTGTCCGAAACCGTGCGGCAGAAATCGTAGCCCAAATCCTTGCGGATCTGGGCCAGCGGGTTGGACGCGCCGTTCTTGTGGTTCTTGGCGGCGATCCTGGCGAGCGCGTCGGATTTGTCGCCGTAACGCTGGAAATAGGCCTGGGCTATGCGGCCGAACACGCCGGCGAAGCCCCCCTCGATCCCGCCCTCTTCCTTGAGATAGGCCGCGCGGATGAGGAGGTCGCCCACTTGCGGGCCGGAAACCTCGGTCATCTTTTCCACGCCCACCACCAGCACGCGGCGCGCGCGCTTGGCCGCGATCGCGTTCAGGCCCTGATATATCGCCGCCGAGCCGGTGGCGCAGGCGTTCTCGACCCTGGTCGCCGGCTTGTAACGCAGGCTCGGGTCGATTTGCAGCGTCAGCGAGGACGGGAATTCCTGGCGCACGAAGCCGCCGTTGAAGGTGCCGAGATAGATCTCGTCGATATCGGACGGGGCCAAGCCGGAATCCCGGATGGCGTCGGATGCCACCTTCACAATGAGCGATTCGATGTCCTCGCCCTCGAGCTTGCCGAAGCGCGAATGGGCCCAGCCGACGATGCAAGCGGTCATCCCGGTCCTCCAACGAAAGCGCCCGAGCTTAGGATATAATCATCGCCTCTCCCATGCGGGAGTGAGGCGGAGACTTGGCCCACGACACCATCACCCTAATCCGGCCGGACGATTGGCACGTGCATTTGCGCGACGGCGCGATGCTCGAGGCGGTGCTGCCTTTCACCGCCCGCCAGTTCGCCCGCGCCATCGTCATGCCGAACCTGGTGCCGCCGGTGACGAGTGTCGCCGCGGCGGAGTCCTATCGCGCCCGCATCCTCGCCGCCTTGCCAAAGGGCCTCGACTTCACACCGCTGATGACCTGCTATCTGGTCGACGACAGCGACCCGGACGAGCTGGAGCGCGGCTTCCGCGCCGGCGTGTTTGCGGCGGCGAAACTCTATCCCGCAAATGCCACCACCAATTCGGCGCGCGGCGTCACCGATCTCGCCCGGCTCGCGCGCGTCATGGAGCGCATGGAGCGGATCGGCATGCCGCTCCTGCTCCATGGCGAGGTCACCGATGCGGACGTGGACGTGTTCGACCGCGAGAAGATGTTCGTTTCGCGCGCGCTGGCGCCGCTGGCGCGCCGCTTTCCCGGCCTCAAGATGGTGCTCGAGCACGTCACCACGCGCGAGGCGGTCGCGTTCGTGAGCGAGGCGCCGCCCGCCATCGCCGCCACCATCACCGCGCACCATCTCGTCATCAACCGCAACGCCCTCTTCGCCGGCGGCTTGCGCCCGCACGCCTATTGCCTGCCGGTGGCCAAGCGCGAGGAGGACCGCCAGGCGCTGCGCCGCGCCGCCGCGTCGGGCAGCGCCAAGATCTTCCTCGGCACCGACACCGCGCCCCACCCGGTTCCTGACAAGGAGCAGGATTGCGGCTGCGCCGGAATATTCTCGGCCCCTTCCGCGCTCGAAATCTACGCGCAAGTGTTCGAGGACGAGGGCGCGCTCGACCGGTTCGAGACGTTCGCGTCGCTCAACGGGCCGCGCTTCTACGGGCTCCCGGTCAATGAGGGGCGCGTGCGCCTTGTCCGCGAGGCTTGGCGGGTGCCGCGCGCGGTCGCGACCGGCGCCGGGCCGGTGCGCCCGTTCCTCGCCGGGGAAGAGCTGCGCTGGCGGCTCGATGGCGCGGCGTGATAGACTGGCGCCGTGCAAGGCGGAGCGAAGCTTATGGCGGACCCGTTCGTCCTGGAGATCTTCAGCGACTACGTTTGACCCTGGTGCTACCTCAGTACCGTGCGTACTGAAAAGCTGAAGCGGACATTCGATATCGTCGTAAAGCTGGTGCATTTCCCGCTGCACCCGGAGACGCCTGCCGAGGGCCGCTCGATGGCCGAGCTTTACGCCGGCCGCAGCACCGACCCCGAGGCCATGTATATCCGCATGAAGACGCTGATGGACGCCGAGGGACTGCCCTACGGGAAGCGCACGCACACCTATAACAGCCGCCTCGCGCAGGAACTGGGCTCCTGGGCCGAGACGCAAGAAGGCGGCGGCGCGATTCATGACCTTCTCTACCGGGCCTACTTCGTCGACGCCCGCAACATCGGCGATCCCGACATCCTGGTCGAGATCGCGGGCGCGGCCGGTCTCGACCAGGACGCGGCGCGCGCAGTGCTCGAGACGCGCAGCTTCAAGGATGCGGTCGACGCCGACTGGGCCAAGTCGCGCGACTACGGCGTCACCGGCGTGCCGACCTTCGTCGCAGGACAATACGGCGTCGTCGGCGCGCAGCCCTACGAGGTGCTGGAGCAGCTCCTGGAAAAAGTCGGCGCGCGGCGGCGCGACTAAAGTCCCGGATACGCCTGGCCCCACTTGTCCTTGTAGACGATTTCGGCGAGCGGCCCTCGCTTCACCGGCCCGAACTTCCCCATCGGATAGCCGATCGGGAGGATGGCGTAGGAATGCACGCCCGGAGGAAGCCCCAGCGCCGCCTCGGTCTCCTTCTCGTGCAGCAGGTGCCGCGCGGTCAGGGTCGAGCCCAGGCCCAAGGCGCGCGCCGCCAGCAGCATGTTCTGCACCGCCGGATAGATCGACGCGCCGGCCTGCCGGTTGGGCGGCCTCTTGCCGTGATCGATGCACGCCACGATCCAAACCGGCGCCTCGTGGAAATGGTCGGTGAGATACGAAGCGGCCTCGGCCTGGCGGCGATAGCGCTCGGGGTCCATCCCGGCGGGCGGCGCGCTGGTCGCGTAGTGCGGTCCCATCACCTCGTCGAAGGCCTTCTTGTACCAGACCTGCACCGCCTTCTTGATCGCCGGGTCCTTGACCACCAGGAAGCGCCATGACTGCGCGTTGCCGCCATTGGGCGCGCATTGGCCGGCGCGCAGGATCTTGGCGATGAGCGCGTCCGGCACCGGGTCGGGCTTCAAGCGCCGCATCGCCCGCGTCGTTTCGATGATCTCGAACAGGTCGGTTCCCTCGGCCATCGCAGGCTCCTTCGCCGTCCAGCGTCGCGCCATTCAAGACCAAACCGCGGAAATTGCCAGCCTCTATCCGAGCGCCGCGAACACGTCGGGCGCCAAGGGCTGGCGCTCCATGTGGCAGCGGTGCCACAGCGCATAGAACAAGAGCGTCCAGGCGGCGAACGCCTCGTGCCTTCGCTTGGGCTCGCGGAACAGCGCCTCGACCGTGCCGGGAAGGCAGATCTCGCGCACCCCCGCCTGCGCCGCGACCAAGGGGCCAAGCTGGCTCCCGCGCCGCGCGATCCAGTCGCCCACCGGCACGGTGAAGCCGCGTTTCTTGGCGAAGGGCGCCGCCGCCGGCACGTGGCGCTCGACCCAGCGCCGCAGCAGGAACTTGCCCACGCCCTTGCGCACCTTGAGATCGTCGGCGAGGCCGAAGCCGAACGCGGCCAGCACCGGATCGAGGAACGGCGTCCGCCCCTCGACGCCGTGCGCCATGAGGCAGCGGTCGAGCTTGGTGAGGAGATCGTTCGGCAGCCAGTCCTCGCAGTCGGTCGCCTGCGCCGCCTGGAGGCGCGAGCGGCCCGGGCGCGCCGCGTGCAGTTCGGCCGCCTCGATGCCGTCGCGCCAGCCGGCGAGATCGCCGCGCAGGACGCCGAGCCGGTCGAGATTGCCGCGTCCCCGCGGCGTGCGCCCGCCCACCCACCACGGCCGCATCACCGAGCGATAGCGGCCATAGCCGGCGAACAGCTCGTCGCCGCCCTCGCCCGAGAGGATCACCTTGAGCCCGGCCTCGTGCGCCGCGGCGGCCAGCTTGTAGGTCGGCAGGATGGCGTAATCCGCGGCGGGATCGTCCATCGCGAAGGCGATCTCGGGCAGGAGGCGCCAGAAATCGGCCTCGCGGAACTCGATCTCGACATGCTCGGCGCCGAGCGCGTGTGCGATCTCGCGCGCGGCGGTACGCTCGTCGGTGGGTCCGGCGCGCGAGAAGCCGATGGTGAAGCTGTGCACCGGCCGCTCGTTGAGCCGCGCCATCATCGCCAGCACCGCCGAGCTGTCGATGCCGCCCGAAAGGAACATGCCGTAGGGCACGTCCGAGCGCTGATGGATCAGCACGCTGCCGGCAAGCGCGCGGTCGAGCGCCTCGAGCGATTCGGCCTCGTCGGCGGCCTCGGCGGCCGGCGGCGGCAGCGCGTCGAGGCGGCGGCGCTCGACGACGCGGCCCTTGGCGACCACCACCGTCTCGCCCGGCAGCACGCGCCTGATGCCGGCGAAGATGGTGTCACGGCCGGTGGTGAATTGCAGCTGCAGCAGCTCGTTGCGCGCCTGGCGCACCAGCTCGGCCGCGACCAGGCCCGAGGCGATCAAGGCCTTGGCCTCGGACGCGAAGGCGAAGCCCTGCGCCGTCTCGATGTAGTAGAGCGGCTTGATGCCGAACGGGTCGCGCGCCAAGACGAGCCGTCCCGCCGCCGGGTCGTGCAAGGCGAGCGCATACATGCCGCGCAAGTGGCGCGCGAAATCGAGCCCGTGGCGGCGATAGAGATGGAGCGGCAGCTCGCAATCCGACTGGGTCGCGAATTTCGCGTCGGGCAGCTCGGTACGCAATTCGATGTAGTTGTAGATTTCGGCATTGGCCACGAGCGCCGCGCCGCCGGGCTCGTAGAGCGGCTGGTCGCCGGTCGCGAGATCGATGATGGCGAGCCGCGTCTGCACCATCCCGACATCGCCCGAGCGGTAATGCCCGGTGCCGTCGGGCCCGCGATGCTTGAGCGCCGCCTCCATCGCCTGGATCACGGCGGCGGGCGGCGTCTCGCCGTTGACGCTCATCATGCCGGCGATGCCGCACATCAGCGTGTAAGCCCGGCCAGGAAGTCGCGATAGAGCGCGACGATCGGCCGCTCGCTGAACTCGCGCTCCCAGCGCTCGCGCCCGGCTTCGGCGAGCCGCGCGCGCAGTGCTCCGTCGCCGGCGAGCCGTGCCATCGCCGCGGCGAGCGCGGCCGCGTCCTCGGCCGGCACGAGGAGGCCGGTTTCGCCGTCGCGGATCAATTCGCGCGGCCCTTCGCTCGCCGCCGCCGCCACCGGCACGCCCGCCGCCCACGCCTCGAGCAGGACATTGCCCAGGGGCTCGTGGCGCGAGGACGAGACCAGCATGTCGGAAGATGCGAGCAACGCCGCCACGTCGTCGCGCCAGCCGAGGAAGCGGACCCGCGAAGCGATGCCGAGCGCCTGGGCGCGGCGCTCCAAGGCCTCGCGCTCCTCGCCCTCGCCGGCGAGCCAGAGATGGAGCGCCGGCACCAGCGCCGCCGCCTCCAGCAACACATCGAAGCCCTTGTTGCGATGGAGCCGGCCGAGCGCCAAGGCGAGCGGCGCGTCCTCGGGCGTCGAAAGGCTCGCGCGCGGCAGCTTCGCGACAGTCTCGCGCGCGGCGAAGTTGGGTAGGTAATGGACGCGCTCCGCGGGCCAGCCGCCGCGCACGATATAGTCCGCGATGTCGCGGGTGTTGGCGACGAGGTGATCGCAGCCGCGATAATATTTGAGGTCGTAATAGCCGCCGAGCCGCCCCACCCGCACGAAATCGCCGGCGGGGCACGCGCTCGAGGCGCGGTTCATCCAGGTCAGCACCACCTGCGGCGCGAACTCGGCGATGGCGGCGCTGAGCGCGGGCCGCGTGCGCAGATCGAGCTTGCCGCCGAACGATATCTCGACCACCTCGCATCCGGCCTGGCGCAGGCGCGCGGCGCGCGCGGCATCGCGCCGGATGACGAGGCGCTGCGTCTCGCCGGCGCGGTGGAGCGCGATGCCAAGCCGCTCGAAGAACGCCTCGGCGCCGCCATGCGCTTGCCCGGCGATGATCTGCACCAGCCGGGTCACGCGGCCAGCTCCTCGAAAAGCCGCGCCGCCTCGTCCCAGCTCGCGCCCTTCTGCCGCGCCAGCGCAGCCGCGTGTTGGCGGCGCCACAGCGTGTCGTCGCCGAGGAGCGCGATCGCGGCGGCGGCGAAGGCTTCGTCGTCGCGCGCGATCGTGCCGGTGACGCCGTCGATGATGCGCTCGGCGACCGCGCCCAGCGGTTGCACCACCGCCGGCACGCCAAGCGCCTGCGCCTCGGCGACGGCGAGGCAGAAGGTCTCGCCCTCGTCGCCGCGATAGAGCATGACGCGCGCGCCTTCGAGCGCAGAGACAAGCTGCTCGCGCGGCAGCGGCGCGTGCCGGCGCACGCCGTGCTCGCCGAGCGCGTCAGCACGCGCCAGCACCGCGTTCATCTCGTGCGCGCGCGCGTCGCCGACCGCGCCGTAGACCGCGGGACCGCCATAGATGTGCAGCTCCGCCGCCGGCACGGCGGGACGGATGCGGCGCACCCACAGTTCGAGCAGCCAGCCGAGCCCGCGCAGCGGATTGGAGGTGAAGATGGCGCGCGGCGGCGGCGGCGAGCGCTCGGGCCGGGGCGCGCGGAACGGCGCCGCCAGGCCGTAGGGAATCACGGCGCGGCCGCCGCTCGGCAGCCACCACGGCACGGTCGCGGCGTGATGCGCGCCCAAGGTCACGATCACCGGGCGATGGCGCAGCAATGCCCACACATACCGCGGCTTCTTCAAATAGCGGCCGGGATTGTGGATCCAGAACACGCCGCGCGCGGCCGGCACGCGGCCGATCAGGCGATCGCCGCGATTGGCGATGTAGAGCCCGGCGCGCTCGCCGAATTCGCGCGCCTCGTCGAGCGGGGCCCACGCCACGCCGTGATGCGTGAGCGGCGCGGCGCAGCGGTTGCGCACCAGCACGCGATGGCCGCGCGCGGCGAGCGCCTCGGCGAGCGACACGAACGCGCCCTCGGCGCCGCCCAGGGGCGCGCGCTCCGGCGTGGTGCCATCGAAGACGATGCCGTCGTCGGCCATGACGACCAGCATCAGGCGGCTGCGCCGGCGACGCGCTCCAACAGGGATCGCGCCGCCGCCTCCGCCGCCTCGACGCCGAGACTGTCCATCAGCGTGTCCGTGGTGCGGTGGTCGAAGCCGCGCTGGAACAGCTCCTCCGCCGGGATCGACGTCGAGACGACCGCCGCAAGCTTGCCCCACGGCGCGTAATGCGACGCAAGGCTCGGGCCGAACAGGCCGAGCGTCGGAATCCCGGTCGCGGCGGCGATGTGCATGAGGCCGGTATCGTTGCCGACGAAGAGGGCGCAGCGCTTGAGCGCAGCGGCGGCGGTGAGGAGATCGACGCGGCCGACGAGGTCGATGCGGCGCGCTTGCGGCAGCGCGTCGAGCACCGGCTGGGCCTGCGCGCGCTCGTGCGCGGCGGCCAGCACCGCGACCCGCGCATGGGGCAGCGGCCCGTCGGGCGCGGTGAGCGCGCACGCCAATTCGGCGAAGCGCTCGGCGCGCCATTCCTTGCCGCGCCAGTTGGCGGCGGGGCCGATCGCCAGCACCGGTCCGCCCGCCGGCACCAGCGCGGCCGCGCGCTCGAGATGGTGGGGCGCGAGCCACAGGCGCGGCGCGGGCGGCGGATCGAGCGCGAACAGCCGCGCCAGTTGCACGACGCGGTGCTCGGCATAGTCGCCCTTGGCCGCGACCTTGCGGTCGCGCGTCCACAGGACATAGGCGAGGGCCGAGCCGCGCAGATCGACCACCAGGTCCCAGCGCCGCACCGCGACCGTGCCGTAGAGTAGCGCCCAGTGCAGCGCGAAGCGGCGCTTCTCCATGACGACGAGCCGGTCGAGGCCGGGCACGGCCTCGAACAGCGGCGCCGCGTCCGGGCCGGCGGCGATGGTGAAGCGCGCGCCCGGGTGGCGTTCGACAAGGTGCCCCAGGAGTCCGGTGGAGAGCACGGCATCGCCGATTCGCGTCGCCGTGACGAACAGGATTTTCCTCACGTTCCGCGCTTATAGTGAAGGGTCCGTCGCTTGCCAAGCGCGGCCTGCCGCCTTACCTCTAGCCCATGAATTTGAGCGATGGAATCGGCAGCGCCCTCACGTCCCTCTCCGCGCGAAGCGGGGAGAGGGAGGGGACCCGGCGCGTCAGCGACGGGGAGGGTGAGTTGTTTTTCCGCCGCACGATCGCGCCCGCCATCGACACCCACCTCTCCCAACCCTCTCCCCCCGCAAGCGGGCGGAGAGGGCTTTCAGCGGCGTTTCCCGCAACGCCGAATCTGCTCTAGCGCGATGCCCGATCCGCTCTCCTTTGTCGTCCTCGAGGACCGCGGCGCGCTCGCGGTGGCGGGCGAGGACCGCGTGGCCTTCCTCCAGGGCCTGGTCTCGAACGACGTGACCAAGGCCGGGCCGGAGCGCGCGCTTCATGCCGCGCTCCTCACCGCGCAGGGCCGCTATCTCCACGATTTCTTCATCGTTGCGGTGGGCGATTCGCTGATCCTCGATGGCGAGGCGGCGCGGCTCGACGATTTGCGGCGCCGGCTTTCGATCTTCAAGCTGCGTTCCAAGGTGACGCTGGCAGCCGCCGAGTCGTTGATGGTCGCGGCCGCGTTCGGCGAAGGCGCCGCGCGCGCGCTCGGGCTTGGCGAGGAGGCCGGCGCGGCACGCGTATTCGCCGGCGGCGTCGCTTATGTCGACCCGAGGCTCGCCGGCATGGGCGCGCGGTTGCTGCTGCCGCGCGACGGCGGCATGGGCGCGCTCGAATCGGCCGGATTCGCGCGCGCAACGCATGCCGATTAC
The DNA here is from genome assembly GCA_035604615.1 of Allostellaceae bacterium. Classification (GTDB taxonomy): domain Bacteria; phylum Pseudomonadota; class Alphaproteobacteria; order ATCC43930; family CGMCC-115725; genus DATJLY01. Next base: position 9,715 of record DATNID010000052.1, read on the forward strand.
GAGCGAATGCGCTTGGCGCTCGGCGTGCCCGACGGCAGCCGCGATCTCGCAGTCGAGAAGGCGCTGCTGATCGAGGCCGGGTTCGACGAGCTCAACGGCATCGACTGGCAAAAGGGCTGCTATGTCGGACAGGAAATGACCGCGCGCATGAAATACCGCGCGCTCGCCAAGAAGCGGCTGCTGCCCGTCGCGGTCGAAGGCGCGCTTCCGCCGGTGGCGACGCCGGTGATGCTGGGCGGTGAGGAAGCCGGCGAGCTGCGCTCGGGCAGCGACGGTCAGGCGCTCGCGCTGTTGCGGCTCGACGCGGTGGAGAAAGCGAAAGCCGGCGTCGCGCTCACCGCCGCCGGCGCGCGCCTGACGCCGCGCATGCCGGATTGGATCAAGGTCTGAGCGATTGACCAAGGTTTAGCGCAGAGGACGCGTTAAATCGAAATCACGCCGTCGTCGCCGGCGCCTCGGTCGAGAGCGCGGCCTGGGCGGCGGCGAGGCGCGCGATCGGCACGCGGTAGGGCGAGCACGAGACGTAATCGAGCCCCAGCTCCTGGCAGAAGCGCACCGAGGCCGGGTCGCCGCCGTGCTCGCCGCAGATGCCAAGCTTCAAGGCGGGGCGCACGCGGCGACCGCGCTCGACTGCGATCCGCATCAGCTCGCCGACGCCGTCGCGGTCGATGGTGACGAAGGGATCGTGCTCGATGATGCCCTGCTTCAGATAGGCGCCCAGAAAGGTGCCGGCGTCGTCGCGCGACAGGCCGAAGCAGGTCTGCGTCAGGTCGTTGGTGCCGAAGCTGAAGAACTCGGCGGTCTTGGCAATCTCGCCGGCCTGAAGCACGGCGCGCGGCAGCTCGATCATGGTGCCGACCATGTATTTGAGCGCGACGCCGGTTTCGCGCGCGACCTCGGCGCCGACGCGGTCGATCACTGCCTTAACCACCTCGAACTCGTTCTTGGTCGCGACCAGCGGGATCATGATCTCGGGCGTCACCCTGTTGGCACCCTCCTTGGTCACGATCGAGGCCGCCTCGAAGATGGCGCGCGCCTGCATCGCGTAGATCTCGGGCGCGGTGACGGCGAGGCGGCAGCCGCGATGGCCCAGCATCGGGTTGCTCTCGTGCAAGGCCGCGGCGCGGTAGCGGATGGAGGCGAGGTCGCGGCCGGTAGCCTTGGCCACGTCCGCCATCTCGGCGTCGGTCTTGGGCAGGAACTCGTGCAGCGGCGGGTCGAGCAGCCGGATCGTCGCGGGCAGGTCGCCCATGATGCGGAACAGCTCGACGAAATCGCCGCGCTGCATCGGCAGGAGCTTGGCGAGGGCGCGTTTTCTTCCTTCCACGTCATCGGCCATGATCATCTCGCGCACCGCGATGATGCGGGCGGCGTCGAAGAACATGTGCTCGGTGCGGCAGAGCCCGATCCCTTCGGCGCCAAAGCGGCGCGCGGTGCGCGCGTCGTCGGGCGTGTCGGCATTGGCGCGCACGCCCATGGTGCGGACCTGGTCGGCCCAGTCCATCAAGGTCGCGAAGTCGCCGCTGAGTTCCGGTTGGATGGTCGGCACCGCGCCGCGCATGACCTCGCCCGTCGAGCCGTTGATGGTGATGGTCTCGCCCGCCTTCACCACCTGGTCGCGCGCGGTCAAGGTCTTGGCCGCGTAATCGACGCGGATGTCGCCGGCGCCGGCAACGCACGCGCGCCCCATGCCGCGTGCCACCACCGCAGCGTGGCTGGTCATGCCGCCGCGCGTGGTGAGGATGCCCTTAGCGGCGTGCATGCCGTGAATGTCCTCGGGGCTGGTTTCGATGCGCACCAGGATCACCGCGTCGCCCTTGGCGGCGCGCGCCTCCGCCTCGTCGGCGTTGAGCACCACGATGCCCGAGGCGGCGCCGGGCGAAGCCGGCAGGCCGCGCGCCAGCACGTTGGTCTTGGCCTTGGGATCGAGCGTCGGGTGGAGGAGCTGGTCGAGCGATTGCGGCTCGATGCGCCGCACCGCCTCGTTGCGGTCGATCACGCCCGCCTGGCACAGATCGACCGCGATCTTGAGCGCGGCCGGCGCGGTGCGCTTGCCGGTGCGGGTCTGCAGCATGTAGAGCTTGCCCTTCTGCACCGTGAACTCGATGTCCTGCATGTCGCGGTAATGCGCCTCGAGCGTGCGGCGTACCTTCTCGAGCTCGGCGAACACCGGCGCCATGCATTCTTCCATCGCCGGCAGGGACGAGCCGTTGGCGGTCTTGCCGGCAAGCGTGAGGTGCTGCGGCGTGCGGATGCCGGCGACCACGTCCTCGCCCTGGGCGTTGACGAGATACTCGCCGTAGAACTCGTTGGCGCCGGTGGCGGGATTGCGGGTGAAGGCGACGCCCGTGGCGCAATCGTCGCCCATGTTGCCGAACACCATGGCCTGGACATTGACCGCGGTGCCCCAGTCGGACGGGATGTCGTGCAGGCGGCGATAGGTGATGGCGCGCTGGTTCATCCACGAGCCGAACACCGCGCCGATCGCGCCCCAGAGCTGCTCTTGCGGGTCCTGCGGGAAATCCTGGCCCAGCTCGCGCGCGACGATGTCCTTGTAGGCGGCGACCACCTCGCGCCAGTCGTCGGCGGACAACTCGGTGTCGAGGCTCGCGCCGACATCGAGCTTGCGGTTCTCCAGCACCTCCTCGAAATGGTGGTGATCGACGCCGAGCACGACCTGGCCGTACATCTGGATGAAGCGGCGATAGCTGTCCTGGGCGAAGCGGGGATCGCCGCTGGTACGCGCGAGCCCCTCGACGGTACGGTCGTTGAGGCCCAGGTTCAGCACCGTGTCCATCATGCCCGGCATCGAGGCGCGCGCGCCCGAGCGCACCGAGACGAGGAGCGGATTGCCCTCGTCGCCCAGGCGCCGGGCGATGCGGCGCTGAAGCTGGCCGAGCGCCTCGTCGAACTGGTCCTTCAGATCGTTGGGATAGGTGTTGTTGCGCTGGTAGTAATGGGTGCAGACCTCGGTCGTGATGGTGAAGCCGGGCGGCACGGGGAGACCGAGATTGCTCATCTCGGCGAGGTTCGCGCCCTTGCCGCCGAGCAAGTTCTTCATCTCGGCCCTTCCCTCGGCGCTGCCGTCGCCGAAGCTGTAGACCCATTTCGTCATCGCCCGCCTATCCTTCGATCAGAGAGAAATCGGCCACCAGGTTGAGCGTGTCGCGGATGCGCGCGAGCAGCCGCAGCCGGTTCGCCCGCAAGGAAGCGTCAGGGCAATTAACCGTCACTTTGTTGAAGAATTCGTCTATCGGCGGGCGCAGCGCGGCGAGCGCGCCCATGGCGGCGGCGAAATCCTCGCGCTTCAAGGCGTCGGCGGCGCTTGCCTCGGCTTCGGCCAGGCGCGCGGCGAGCCGTGTCTCCTCGTCCTGGGCATAGAGCCGGTCCTCGGGCGCGCCATCGTAGCGCGCTTCGTCCTTGCGCTCCTCTATGCGGACGATGTTGGCGGCGCGGTGATGCGCGGTGAGGAGGTTGGCGCCGTCCTCGCTGGCAAGAAACGCCGCCAGCGCATCGACCCGCCCGAGGAGCCGCACCAGATCGGCCTCGTGGCCGACCGCGAACACCGCGGCGATCAGATCGTGGCGCACGCCGCGCTCGCGCAGATGGACGACGAGCCGGTCGGCGAAGAAGGCGAGGAGATCGTCGGAAGGGTCCTTGCCCGTCGCTCCCGATATAACGAACGCGGCGCGAAAAAGTTGCAACAGCGACAGCCGCAGCCCGTTCTCGAGCACGAGGCGAATGACGCCCAACCCGGCGCGCCTGAGCGCGAACGGGTCCTTGGAGCCGGTCGGCGTCTCGCCGATGGCGAAGAACCCGACGAGCGTGTCGATCTTGTCGGCGAGCGACACGGCGACGCTGACCGGCGCCACGGGGCAGCGGTCGTTGGGGCCCAAGGGCGAATAATGCTCGGCGATGGCGGCGGCGATCTCGGGCGCCTCGCCGTCATGGAGCGCGTAGTAGCGGCCCATCACGCCCTGAAGCTCGGGGAACTCGCCGACCATGCCGCTGGAGAGATCGGCCTTGGCGAGCTCGGCGGCACGGAGCGCATGGGCCGCACCGGCGCCCGGCACCAGCGGCGCGATCTCCTCGACGAGGCGCATCATGCGCCCCGCCTTGTCGAGCATGCTGCCGAGCTTGGCGTGGAACACCCGCTCGGCCAGCTTCGGCACGCGCGCGGCCAGCGGCACCTTGCGGTCCTGGTCCCAGAAGAAGCGCGCATCGGCGAGGCGTGCGCGCAGCACGCGCTCGTTGCCGGCGATGATGTCCTTGCCGCCGTCGTCGGCCGCGATGTTGGCGACCAGGAGGAAATGCGGCGCGAGCTTGCCGTTCGCATCGAGGGTCGCGAAATATTTCTGGTGCGAGCGCATCGAGGTGGTGAGCACCTCGGGCGGTAGGTCCATGAACATGGCGTCGATGCTTCCCGCCTGCACCACCGGCCATTCGACCAGGCCGGTGACTTCGTCGAGCAGCGCTTGATCTTGCTTTACCCGCACGCCCAATACCGCAGCCGCGCGCTCCAATCCTTCGGCGATGATGCGCTGCCGCTTGGACGCGTCGAGCACGACGAAGGCGGCTTGCAGCTTGGCGCGGTAGTCGGCGAAATCCTCGACGCGGAAGGCCGATCCCGCGAGGAAGCGGTGGCCGCGCGTCTCGTCAGCCACTGGCACGCCGTCGAGCGCGAGCTTAATCACCTCGCCGTCGAACAGCGCGACGACGCTCGCGAGCGGGCGCACCCAGCGGAACTGCGCCGCCGGGAAGCGCATCGATTTGGGCCAGGGCAGCGCCAGGATGGCGCCGCGCAACAGCTCGGGCAGCACCTCTGCGGTGGGCTTGCCGGTGCGGCGGATCACGGCGAAGTAGAACTGGCCGCGCCCGGTGTCGCGCTCTTCGCACTCGGCGAGGGTGGCGAGCCCGGCCGCTTTCAGGAACCCCTCGACCGCCGGCGCCGGCGCGCCGACGCGCGGGCCGCGCCGCTCCTCGGTCACGTCCTGCTGCGCCAGCGGCAAGCCCTCGATCGACAGCGCGAGCCGGCGCGGCGTCACGAAGGACGACGCGGCGGCGAAGGCGAGGCCCGCCTCGCCGAGCTTTTCCGTGACCAGACGGCGCAGCTCCTCGGCAGCGGCCTTCTGCATCCGCGCCGGGATTTCCTCGGTCAGGAGCTCGAGCAGGAGATCGGGCATGTCAGGTCGCGCGTCCCTCGCCTTCGAGCCAGCCCTCGCAGCACGATTTCGCCAGCGCGCGCACCCGGCCGATATAGGCGGCGCGCTCGGTCACGGAGATGACGCCGCGCGCGTCCAGAAGGTTGAACACGTGGCTCGCCTTGATGCACTGGTCATAGGCGGGAAGCGGCAGCTTGCGCGCGTTGAGGGCGCGGCATTCCTGCTCGGCGTCGGCGAAGTGGCGGAACAGGAGCTCGGCGTCGGCGTATTCGAAATTGTAGGCCGAGAACTCGCGCTCGGCGCGCTTGAACACATCGCCATAACTCATGCCGGCGCCGTTGAAGTCGAGGTCGTAGACGTTCTCGACCCCCTGGATGTACATCGCGAGGCGCTCGAGTCCGTATGTCAGCTCGGTCGAGACCGGGTCGCACTCGATGCCGCCGACCTGCTGGAAATAGGTGAACTGGGTCACCTCCATGCCGTCGAGCCATACTTCCCAGCCGAGGCCCCAGGCGCCCAAGGTCGGGCTTTCCCAATCGTCCTCGACGAAGCGGATGTCGTGACGCTTGGGGTCGATGCCGATGGCGTCGAGGCTGGCGAGATAAAGCTCCTGGCTCCCCGCGGGCGCGGGCTTCAGGATCACCTGGAACTGGTAGTAGTGCTGCAGGCGGTTGGGGTTCTCGCCGTAGCGGCCGTCGCTGGGCCGGCGCGAGGGCTGGACGAAGGCCGCCCGCCACGGCTTCGGCCCCAGCGCGCGCAAGGTGGTGGCCGGGTGGAAGGTGCCGGCGCCGACCTCGATGTCATAGGGCTGGAGGAGGACGCAGCCCTGCCCCGCCCAGAACCTTTGCAGTTCGAGAATGAGGGCCTGGAAGCTCTTGCCGCTCGAAGCGCGCGCGGCCGCCATTCGTCAATCCGCTCGAGGGTTGGTGCTGCGCCGCACCATAGGTGCCGTCGCGCGCCGACGCAAGAAAAGGCGCGACTCGGGGCAGGTTTTTGAGGGTGTCACCGGCCCCAGGGGCAGTCCGGGCGGCCGCAGGCGCCGGCGTGGGCAGAGACGTAGGCGCCGCAGGCGTCGCACTTCACGAGGTCCTCCGCCGGCGCGGCGCGGGACGACGAGACCGGGCGCGGGTTGGCCCGACGCGCCTCGGCCTCGCGCCGAAACGCGCGCGACACTTCGTCGGAGCGGCGCCGGTACTTGAAGACCAACCACACCACCGCGATCGCCAACGCCAGAACGACCAGCTTGCCGAAACTCAATCCCATGGCGTGGTGTAGGCGCGGGCGCGGTCGAGGGTCAAGAAGCGCTCATTCGATCACCGGCGCTGTCATTGCGAGCGCAGCGAAGCAATCTTCCCGCCGTTCTGCGCGGTTTCGCGAAGATTGCTTCGCTGCGCTCGCAATGACGGCGGTTTCAGAGCCCGAACCGCGCCCAGATGACGCGCTCCTCGGCCCAGGAGACGATGTCAGCCACGAGATCGGCGACATCGGGCGTGCGACGCCGGAACGGTAGGAATGCCATGCGCCGGCGGCGCGGCACGATGGGCCGCAGCCGGACCTGCTCGCCGAAGCGCTGCCGCATCACGCCGCGCAGCTCGCCGATGCCGTCGATGAGGCCCAATGCGAGCGCGCTCTTGCCGGTGAAGATGTCGCCCGTCATCAGCGCCTCGTCCTCGCCCTTGAGCCGGGCGCCGCGGCGCGCATGGACCAGCGCCTTGAAGGTCTCGTGCAGGTCGCGCTGCAATGTCGCGAGGCGCTCGATGTCGTGCGGCTTCTCGGGCAGGAACGGATCGAGCAGCGACTTGTTCTCGCCCGATGCGTGGAGGCGCCGCTCGACGCCGAGCCGCTCCAGCACCTGGGCGAAGCCGAAGCCCGCGCTGACCACGCCGATGGAGCCCAGGAGCGAGGTTTCCTCGGCATAGATCTCGTCGGCCGCGAGCGCCAGCCAGTATCCGCCCGACGCGGCCACGTCCTCGGCGAAGGCGAACACGGGAACGCCGCGCTCCTGGGCGAGCTGGCGGATGCGGCGATATATCAACTGCGACTGCGCCGGCGAGCCGCCGGGCGAGTTGATGGCGAGCGCCACGCCCTTCAAGGTCTTCGGCGCAAAGGCGCGATCGATGGCGCCGGCATAGCGCTGCAAGGTGAGGCCGCGCCGGCCCCGCCCGCCGATCACGCCTTCGAGCCGCAAGACCGAGACCGACGCCGCGCCGCCGCGCCAGCGCGCTGATATGCCGCGGGCGAGATCCCCGAGCGTCATCATTGTCCCGCCGGCGCGGGCTCGCCCACCGCCTCGAGCGCCAGGCCCTCGCCGTCGCGCAGCACCGCGTCGGCCGCCTCGGTATAGGCTCCGCTCTCGGTATGGAGAACGAGTCCGGGCATGAGCCGGGTCGGGGATGCTGCGCCCTTGCGCCCGCGTACGATGACGCGTCGCGCCGGACGCGCTGCGCGCGGCCACAGCGGAAAGATCACGATCTCGCCGAGCTTGCCGGCGAACTGCGCCAAAAGCTGCTCCAGCCGGTCGGCGCGATGGATGAAGGTGACGGTGCCCTTGGCGCGCACCATGGCGAGGGCGAAGCGGACCCAGGCAGCGAGATCGGCCTCGCCCTCGAGCTTGGCCCCGGCCCGGCCCGGATCGGCAGGCGCGGTCGCGCGCGCCGGCTCGAGATAGGGCGGATTGGCCATGACATGGGCGAAGGTGCCGGGCTCGATCCGCGGCGGCGGGCGCAGCAGGTCGCCCGCCATCGCCGCCACGCGGCCGCCGAGATCGTTGAGCATCGCGTTGTCGTTGGCGAGCCGCACCAGCGCGCGCTCGCGCTCGATCCCGGTGACGCGCACGCCGGCGACGCGGGTTGCGAGACACAGCGCGGCGGCGCCGCTGCCGCAGCCGATGTCGAGCACGGTCTCGCCCGCCTGCGCCGGAATCGACGCCGCGAGCAGCACCGGATCGATCGCCACGCGATAGCCCGCCACCGGCTGGCGCAGCCTGACGCGGCCGCCCAGGAGCGTGTCCTCGCTGAAGCCGGACTGGGTCGCGTCGTGGGTCACTGCGAGCCCTCGGCGGCGGCGAGGAGTTGGACCGCGCGCGCGTGGTCCCCGTCGCCCACCACCAGGCGCCTCGGGATCGCGCCGATGCTGCCTTCGACGATGCTAGTATGGGTGTCGAGCACGATGGCGTCGATCCCGGCCGAGGCGAGCAGCGCCTGCGCCCACGACAGACGGACCGGGTCGTTGGTGCGGAACAATTCCTTCATCACATTGATGTGTGCAGCGCTGGCATGTGCGGCGATGCCGCGGGATGCTGCGATCGGGCGGGCTTGACCCGTTCGGCAGGGTCTTTATGCTCGCGTGCGGTCTTCGCCCCGTCAAGCGAACGGTAGGTTGGGACGGCCCCCGGGAGGGAGCATCGCGTGGCCCTGGTCGTTGGCAAGCGAATTGACGGCGCGAAATCACCGGCGACGCTCGACCGCCTGACCGCCCTCATCAAGCCCGATCTGGAGCGGGTGAATGCGCTCATTCTCGAGCGCATGCAGAGCCCGGTGAGCCTCATCCCCGAGCTCGCCGGCCACATCATCGCCGCCGGCGGCAAGCGCCTGAGGCCGATGCTGACCTTGGCCGCGTCGCGCATGTGCGGCTATCGCGGCCACCGCCACGTCGTGCTCGCGGCGGCGGTCGAGTTCATCCACACCGCGACATTGCTGCACGACGACGTGGTCGACGCGAGCGATTTGCGCCGCGGCCTCGCCACCGCCAACGCAGTGTGGGGCAACAAGCCGTCGGTGCTGGTGGGCGATTTCCTGTTCAGCCGCGCCTTCCAGCTCATGGTCGAGGACGGCTCGCTCAAGGTGCTCGAAATCCTGTCGCACGCCTCGGCGGTCATCGCCGAGGGCGAGGTCCTGCAACTCGTGACCTCCAACGACATCGACACCACCGAGGCGGACTATCTGCGCGTGGTCGACGCCAAGACGGCGCAGCTCTTCGCCGCCGCGAGCCGCATCGGCGCGGTGCTGGGCGAGCGCTCCGAGGCCGAGGAGCGCGCGCTCGAGGTCTATGGCCGCAATCTCGGCATCGCCTTCCAGCTGGTCGACGACATGCTCGACTACTCGGCGCGCGAGATCGAGCTCGGCAAGTCGATCGGCGACGATTTCCGCGAGGGCAAGATCACCCTGCCGGTGGTGCTCGCGCTGCGCGCCGCCGACGAGCGCGAGCGGCAATTCTGGCGCCGCACGCTCGAGCAGCTCGACCAGCGCGAGGGCGATCTCGAGCGCGCGATCGAGATGCTGCGCCGCCATGGCACTTTCGCGGCGACCGCCGCGCGCGCCGCAGACTATGCCGGCGAGGCGCGGCGCGCGCTGGCCGTGTTCCGCCCCGGCCCGGAGCAGCAGGCACTCGACGAGCTGATCGATTTCTGCCTCGAGCGCTGCTACTGAGAAGCGTGCAACCCGATGGCGGTTGCCTCGGGCGGCGGAAGACGTTATATCGCGCGGCGCCGGAGTGTAGCTCAGCCTGGTAGAGCACCGCTTTCGGGAGGCGGGGGCCGGAGGTTCAAATCCTCTCACTCCGACCAGGTTCCCTTTGCCGCGAGCCCGCCCTGACGTGGCGGGCTTGTTCGTTCCAGCATGGAGGAAAGGCGTGATCGCTGCCAAGCCGGATCGGGCGGCCGGCACGGGCGCGGCGCCCTGGCTTAGCGCCCATCCGGTGCTGGCGACCCTCTTCATCGCCTTGACCGCCACCACCTTCGCGCTCGGCTCGACGGTGATACGCTTCGCCTACGATGCCGGCGCCGGCACGCTCACCATCGTGATGACGCGGACCACCATCGCGGCGGTGGGATTGGCGCTGGTGCTGGCGGCGCTGCGCGTGCGCGTGCGGCTCGACCGGCGCGAGCGCTGGGCGGCGCCATTGATCGGCCTCTTCATGGCGGGATATTCGGGCGCCTTCTACATGGGCCTCGAATACATGCCGGTCGCGCTGACGGTGCTGACTTTCTACACCTATCCGCTGATCACCGGCCTGTTCGCCTGGGCCCTGGGACAGGAGCGGTTTGGCGTCGCCGGCTGGGTCGCGCTGCCGGTGGCGTTCGTCGGATTGGTCCTCGCGCTCGACGTGACGGGCGGCGGCTTCTCGCTCGTGGGCGCCGCCTGGGCGATGCTCGGCGCGGCGGGATTCTCGGCGGTGCTGATCCTCTCGGCCGTGTTGCTGCCGAAGCGCGCCGACACCCGACCGCGCACCCTGGTCATGCTCGCGACCTCGAGCGCCGCGTGCATCGTCGCCACCTTCGCCACCGGCGCGGTGTGGTTTCCGACCACCGCTGCGGGCTGGAGCGGGCTCATCGGCTCGGCGGTGTGCTACGCGCTCGCCATGACCGCGATCCTTTATGCGGCGTCGGTGCTGGGCGCGACCCGGGTCGCGGCGGTGATGAATTTCGAGCCGCTCGCGAGCCTCGCCCTCACTTTCCTCATTTTGGGCGAGCGGCTGGGGCCGTGGCAAATTGTGGGCGCGCTCCTGGTCGTCGCCGTCATCTTCGCCTTCCGTCCGCGCCGCGCCGCGCCGGCGGACCTGGCCCCTCAGGGCGAGGGCGCCTCGCCATAGCCGAGCTGGATGACGAACCCGTCCTTGCGCTCGGCAAAGGATTTCTCGCCCGCCGGGCGGATATCGACGCGGATAATGGCGGTGTCGAGCCCCTCCTTGGTGAAGGCGGCGAAAATGGCGTCGGCGCGCTGCTTTTCCAGCCCCGGCTGGTTGGTGTCGGCGGGCTCGGTGCCGTCGACCGCGATGAAGCGCGGCTTGGCGCGGGTCGCCCGGGCGACGGCGTTGGCCAGGGCCTCGACGCCCTGCTGCGAAGGAGTCGGTGTTCCCGCCAAGAAATCTACGATAAAATACATCGAATGCACGCGCTCGGTCCCGCAGCCGGCGAGCAAGGCGCCGGCCAGGAAGAGGACCGTTAACGATTTCGCGAGCACACTGACTGTCATGGGAGGCGTGGCCAAAGACGGGTGGACGGGGGGCCGTCGGGTTCGAGGCGTTCCGCAGCTTGCGGAGCGGCCTCGTGCCGGGGCAAGCTTGCAGCCGCGAGGAGCGGACGATGCGAGGTAAGGATAGCGAGCCCGTCGAATTGCGACCCGGCATGAGCGCGCGCGAGGCCGCCCGCATCGTCGAAGCCGAGCAATGGGCTTGGCGCCGCGTGCGCTCGCTGCGTGCCTTCTACAGTCATCTTACCGCCTATGTGGTGGCGAATTTCGTCCTGTTCCTCATCGATTCAACGACGCCGGGGCCGGCTTGGTTCTATGTCCCGCTGACCGGATGGGGTCTGCTCGTCGTGCTGCACGCGCTCCATGCCTACGAGATGTTGCCATGGACCACGCAGGATTGGGAACAGCGCAAAGTCCGCGACCTGATCGATACGCGCCTTCGGCGCTGAACGCCACTAGCATCGCACCCGAGGCTTCGCCATAATCGCGCGCCTCATGTACCCGGGCCCAAATTCATGATCATTCAGCTTCGCCGCTCCGTCGCCGCATCGCTTGCCGCGGCCACGCTCCTTGTCCTCGCCGGGTGCGTCGCGATGCCGCGGCAGAGCGCCGAGACCTCCGACGTGAGCGACCTCGCGCTTTATCGCGGCGTCCTTGACCGCGTCAAATCCAGCTATGTCGAGCCGGTGGGCGAGGACAAACTGGTCGCCAATTCCTTGAAGGGCATGCTCACCGGTCTCGATCCCCATTCCGACTATATGACCGAGAACGAGTATCAGGAGATGCTCGACGACAATTCGGGCGAATTCGCCGGCATCGGCGCCGAGCTCACGCGCGAGGATGGGCGCCCGAAAGTGATCTCGCCGATCGACGACACGCCGGCCGCGCGCGCCGGCATTAGGTCCAACGACGTGATCCTCAAGATCAACGGCAAGCTGACCGACGGGCTGAGCCTCAAGGACGTGGTCGACCAGTTGCGCGGCCCGGCCGGCAGCCCCGTCGCGCTCACCATCGGGCGGCGCGACGAGAAGCCGTTCGACGTCAATCTGACGCGCGCCGTCATCCACGTCGCCTCGGTGAAGTCGAAACTGCTGCCGCGCCGCGTCGGCTATGCGCGCATCACCACCTTCGCCGAGAAGACGCAGCAGGAGCTGACCGCCGCGCTCGACGCGATGACGCGGCAGGCGGGCGGGCATCTCGACGGGTTCGTGCTCGACCTGCGCAACGATCCCGGCGGGCTTCTCGACGAGGCGGTGCGCGTCGCGGGCGATTTCGTCGATGGCGGCACCGTCGTCTCGACGCGCGGGCGCGACGCCGACGACAACCACGTCTATCGCGCGCCGCCCGACGGCGACCGGCTCAAGGACGTCCCGATCGTGGTCATGATCAACGGCGCCTCGGCCTCGGCGTCGGAGATCGTCGCCGGCGCGCTGCAGGACCGCCACCGCGCGACCCTGCTCGGCACCAAGAGCTTCGGCAAAGGGTCGGTCCAGACCATCATTCCCCTGGACGGACACGGCGCGCTGCGCCTCACCACGGCGCGCTACTACACGCCGTCGGGCCGCTCGATCCAGGCCGAGGGGATCGTCCCCGACGCGGTGGTGGCGGCGCCCAAGAACCAGGTCAGCGCCGAGGCCGAAATCCTGCACGAGTCCGACCTGCGCGGCGCGCTCGACGCCGGCGGCCCCGGCAAGAGCAACCGCACCGCTGCCGCGCCCGCGCAAGCCGCCGCCGACACGGGCGCGGACCAGGGCAGTATCGATCCGAGCGTGATCGGGACCCAGCAGGACTATCAGCTCGCCCAGGCGGTAGCCAAGGTGCTGTCGCTCAAGGAAGGCTCGGTCGCGCGCTCTCAGGCGCCCGGCAGCCGGTGATCGGCGAAGTCGCGGCGTAGCTGCGTCTTCAGCAGCTTGCCCGTGGCGGTATGGGGCAGCGATTCCACGAAAACCACGTCGTCGGGAATCCACCATTTCGGCACCTTGCCGTCATAGACGCCGAGGATGTCCTCGCGCGTGACGGCGGCGCCGTCGCGCCGCTGCACGATGAGGAGCGGCCGCTCGTCCCATTTGGGATGCTTGACCCCGATCACCGCCGCCTCGGCCACGGCCGGGTGCGCAACGGCGATGTTCTCGAGGTCGATGGAGCTGATCCATTCGCCGCCGCTCTTGATCACGTCCTTGGAGCGGTCGGTGATCTTGATGTAGCCGTCGGCGTCGATGGTGACGACGTCGCCGGTCGGGAACCAGCCGTCCTTCAAGGGCGATTGCGGCTCGTTGTAATAGGCGCTGGCGATGCACGGACCCTTGACCAGGAGATCGCCGAAGGTGGTGCCGTCCCACGGCAGCTCGCGCCCCTCGCCATCGACGATCTTGAGATCGACGACGGGGAGCGCGCGGCCCTGCTTGGCCTTGACCGCGCGCTTCTGGTCGCGGCCGAGTCCCATGTGCTTGCTCTTGAACTGGGACACGGTGCCGACCGGGCTCATCTCGGTCATGCCCCAGCCGTGCAGCACCTCGACGCCGTATTCGTCCTCGAACGCCTGCATCAGCGCCGGCGGGCAGGCCGAGCCGCCGATCATGATGCGCTTCAAGGTCGACAGGCGGCGGCCCTTGGATTTGAGGAACTGCAGCGCCCCGAGCCACACGGTCGGCACGCCCGCGCTGAAGGTCACGCCCTCGGACTCGAACAGCTCGCACAGGCTCTCGCCGTCGAGCGCGGCGCCGGGCATCACGATCTTGGCGCCGGTCATCAGGCAGACATAGGGAATGCCCCAGGCATTGACGTGGAACATCGGCACCACCGGCAGCACCACGTCGCGCGCCGAGATGCTGAGCGAATCGGGGAGCGCGATGGCGAAGGTGTGCAGCATGGTCGAGCGGTGCGAATAGAGCACGCCCTTGGGATTGCCGGTCGTGCCTGAGGTGTAGCACAGGCCCGCGGCCAGGCGCTCGTCGAGCTCCGGCCAGGCGAAAGCGTCGCTCTCGGCTTCGAGCAGGCTCTCGTAGCAGAGACACCCGGCGGGAACGGCGCCCATGTGCGCCGCGTCGGTCATCGCCACCCAGCCCTTGACCCTCGGGCATTGCGGCCGCAGCGCCTCGACCAGCGGCGCGAAGGTCAGGTCGAAGAACACGTAGGAATCGTCCGCGTGATTGATGATGAACCCGATCTGGTCGCGGAAGAGACGCGGATTGACGGTGTGGCAAACGGCGCCCATGCCGGCGACGGCGAGATAGATCTCGAGATGGCGCTGGCCGTTCCAGGCCAGGGTCGCGACCCGGTCGCTGGCGCCGATGCCGATGCCGAGACGCTGGAGCGCGTTGGCGAGCCGGCGCGCCCGGGCATGGAGGACGCGGAAGCTCACGCGCCCGATCGGCCCCTCGATCGTCCGCGACACGATTTCGCTGTCGCCGTGATGGCGGTCCGCGTGCCGAATGAGGGACGACACCAGGAGCGGATGATCCTGCATGAGACCGTGCATGGGCGCATCTCCGTTCATTGTGCGAAATCCTAGATCGTGGCGCGGCGGCGTGGAATGACGGAATTTCCGCCGCCCGGCCCTCACGCAAACGTAATGGCCCCTTGAGGCGCAAATCGCCGGGCGGGCGCCTATAATCGGGTGGGATGTCCCCGCGGAGCCTGTGTGATGCCGACCGCCTGCCGCCGCGCCTTCCTGGTCCTGGTCTTGATATTGGCGGGCTGCGTCGCGCCGGGGCCGCCCTTCGCCAGCGTCGCCAGCACGATCCCGCCGCCGCCGCCGGGCAGCGCGCGCATCTTCCTCTATCGCTGGCTCGAGCCCTACGAGACGGTTGCCATGACGACGGCCTACTTTAACGGCAGCGCGGTCGGCGTCACCGAGACCGGCACGGTGCTCTACCGCGACGTGGCGCCCGGGCGCTACACCATCTCGGTCTGGAGCGAGGGCGTCTATCCCGATCAGTTCAAGACCGTGACGGTGGGGCCAGGCCAGGTCGTCTATGCCCGCATCGAGTCGCTGAGCTCGTGGTCGGTGTGCGGCGGCTTCGATGTCAGCATGGGCGGCGCCGCCGGGTGCTGGGACACGTTCGTGGTCAACATCATGGACCCCGCGGTGGCCCTGTCCGAGATGCAGTCGCTGCGCTTCATCAGGGGTTAGGTGCGCTTGCGCCGGCAGGGGCGATGGGCTAGGGAATTTCCTTCGGAACCAGAGGTTCGGGACGCGTCTTCCTGGCATGGATGCCGTCGACACCACCACCCCGGAAACCGCCAAGCTGCATGTGAGCACGCTGCTGGTCGCGTCCGAGCGCGCGCTGTCCAACGCGCTCGACGAACTGGGTTTCGCCCAGGACGACGATCGCGTCATCGAGCACGAGGGACGGCTCGCCTTCATCACCTGCAGCCACGATCCCGACTGCGACGATCTCTACGCGCTGATCTCCGAGCTCGCGGCCCGCGGCGAGACCTGGGAGCTGCAGTTCCGCATCGACACCAGCGAAAGCCGCGCCATCTTCCAGCGCCTCGCGCGCCACCAGCCGGTCGAGGCGGTGGACGCGCAGCTTCCGCCCGAGCCCGCGGGCTCGGCCGAGGAGCTTCCCGCGCACGATCTCGAGACCGACGCGGGCAAGGCCAAGCTGCGCAAGACCTTGGCGCGGGTCGATCCGGCCGACGTCTTCGTCACCATCGGCTCGAACGCGGGCGGCCGCGCCAGCGCGGTCGTGCTGAAGCGCAATCCGCGGGGCGCCATCGCGGTCGCGGTGGGCGCCGACGAGGCGAGCCTGCGCGCCGCCATCCGCGAGATCCTGCCGACCGTCATGTTCTCGGTGACCATGAAGCCGTCGGCCGGATGAACGAGCGCGGCCGCGCGAACAATTTCGATGCGCTCCGGCTCATCGCCGCGGCGACGGTCATCTACTCGCACTCCTTCATCATCGCCAACGGCAACGAGAATGCCGAGCCGCTGATCGTCGCGAGCGGGCGGCAGTCGATCCTCGGCCTCGCCGGCGTGTTCGTGTTCTTCGCCATCAGCGGCTTCCTGGTGACGCAGAGCTGGGAGGAGACGCGCTCGCCGTGGCGCTATCTCGCCAAGCGGTGCCTGCGCATCTTTCCCGGGCTGGTGCTGGCGCTGGTGCTGTCGGGCTTCGTGCTCGCGCCCGTGGTTTCGACCCTGAAGCTCGGCGAATATCTGAGCCACGCCGAGCCCTATCGCTACGTGTTCTGGAACACGCTCTTGGATTTGCGCCAGCACGAGCTGCCGGGCGTGATGTTCGTCGACAACCCGGTCGGGCTCGAGGTCAACGGCTCGCTGTGGACGCTGCGCTACGAGTTCGAGATGTATCTCATGGTGCTGGCGCTGGGCGTCACGGGCCTGCTGCGCCTCCCGGTGCTGCTCGCGCTCCTGGCGCTCGGGCTCGCGTGCATCCAGTTCCAGCAGGTGCCGGCGCTCGATGCGCTCGGCGGCTGGGGCTGGATGCTGTCGTTCTTCGTCGCCGGCATGGTGCTCTACAAGCTGCGCGGCACCCGCATCTTCGACGGCAGGATCGCGCTCCTGGCGCTCATCGGTCTCGTGGCGACGGTGCGGTTCGGCGGCTTCATCCTGATGTTCTCGATCTTCGGCTGCTATGTTGCGCTTTATCTCGCGCTCCACCCCAGGCTGCCGCGCATCCCGGCCGCGCGCTGGGGCGATCTTTCCTACGGGCTCTATATCTATGGCTGGCCGTCGGAACAGGCGGTGATCTGGGCACTCGGCGGGCACGCGACGCAGATGCAGGTGTTCCTGTTGGCGCTGCCGCTCGCGGCACTCCTCGCCTTCGTGTCGTGGCACGTCGTCGAGCAGCCGGCGCTCCGCCTCAAGCCGCGCGGCGCCCGCACGCTCCCCGCCCAACCCGAAACCGCTCCGGCGACCTGACCCATGGCGACCGAAATCCCCTTCAACCGCGACTTCGACTGGCAATACGGCGTCGCCGAGACGCTGTCGCCCCTGGTGCGGCGCGTCGTCGCGCGCAATCCCAGCCCCTTCACCTTCAAGGGCACCGGCACCTATGTCATCGGGCACGGCCAGGTGGCGATGATCGATCCCGGCCCCGACCTCGCCGACCATGTCGCGGCGCTGCTCGATGCACTTCGGGGCGAGACCGTCACGCACATCCTCATCACCCACACCCATCTCGATCATTCGCCCGCGGCGGCGGCGGTGAAGCGCGCGACCGGCGCGAAGACCTACGGCTATGGCCGCCACGGCTCGGGCCGGGCCGAGGACCGCGCCGGCATCGGCGGCAAGACCGAGGAAGGCGGCGACCATGATTTCGTGCCCGACGTGACGATGCGCGACGGCGACACGGTGACCGGGCCGGGCTGGCGGCTCGGCGCGATCGAGACGCCGGGCCACACCTCGAACCACCTCTCCTTCCATCTCGCCGAGGAGAACACGCTGTTCTCGGGCGACCATGTCATGGGCTGGTCCACCAGCGTCATCGCGCCGCCCGACGGCGACATGGCGTCCTACATGCGCTCGCTCGGGAAGCTGCTGCACCGCGAGGACGCGCTCTATCGCCCGACCCACGGCCCCGCGATCGCCGATCCGCGCCCCTTCGTCGCCGCCTTCATCGCCCACCGCAACGAACGCTCAGCGGCGATCCTCGAGCGCCTTGCCTTAGGCGACCGCACCATCGAGGCGATCGTGCGCGAGGTCTATCGCGGGCTCGACCCGCGCCTGGTGCCGGCGGCCGGGCGCTCGGTGCTGGCGCATCTCGTGGCGCTGGTCGAGGAAGGCCGCGTCCACGCCGACGGCCCGCCCCGGCTCGACGCGAGCTATCGCATTAAGGGATAGTTCCCTCTCCGCGATGCGCGGAGAGGGAAGGGGTGTTTTTCCGCGGCACAATCGCGCCCGCCATCGACCCCCACCTCACCCTGCCCTCTCCGCCCCAAAAGGGCGGAGAGGGCGTCAACTCTAGGCACTGCACGTTTGCGCGTCTTCGATCGGGACGCCGTTGCGCCACATGCAGCAGCGCATGAAGTGCTTGCGCTCGGCGTTGGGCACGGCCTGATCGTCGATCGCCTGCTCGCACGTGGTCATCTGCCAGCGGTAGTTGGCGCCGTGGTTGTACCAGCCGCCATACTGGTTGCCGTAGGGATCGGTCAGCGTGACCACGCTGCACGCGCCCAGCGCCAGCGCGAGGAAGGCGATTGCCGCTTTCATCTAGGCCAGCGGCTCCTTGGCGTCGATCAGCACGAAGCAGATGCGGCAGTAATCCTTGCTGCGGTTGACCCAGGCGTGGTTGGTCGCCTGCTGCACCAGGACGTCGCCGGCCTTCAAGTGGACCTCGGTGTCGTCGAGCAGCATGTCGATCTCGCCCGACATGATGATGGCATAGTCGATGGTGCGGGTGCGATGCATCATCGGATGGCGCGGCTTCCTGGCGCGCGGATGGCTGTGCTCGGGGCCGAGATGCGCCTGCATGGCGCCGACGTCGAGCTTGCTCACGTCGCCGATCGGCGGGATGTCGAGGATGCGGATGATGGACCCGCCTTTGGGCGGCGGGATGTCGACCTTGCGCGCCATCTTGTCGGTCTTGGCCTTGAGGTCGGCCGGCGTCTCGTCGGTGAGCCAGAGATTGTGCAGGAACACGGGCGTGGCGCCCGATTCGCGCTCGACGCGATGCGGCGTCAGATCGTCGAGCAGGACAACGGCCTTGCCGCTGTCGTCGTGGGTGGTGACGACGCGGCGAACCTTGTCGCTAACGGGTTTTGCTGCCATGAAACGCTCCCTCGCTTAGCGGCAGCCCTCGAGCGTGCTGCCTTGGTTGATCAGCTTGAACGGACCCAGCGCCTTCCGCGCCTCGTCGGCGAAGCTCTCGTCGACGAGGCGGTCTTCGGGCGCCTTCTTGTCGATGACGTGCTGGTTGTAGAACCAGTTCTGCACGTCGATGATGCTGGCGGCATTGAAGCGACCATCGGGATCGCGCGCCTGCCACGGCATGCGGTCGGTCAGGTCGCGGTCGCTCACCGCCTTGTACTTGATCAGCACGTCGATCACCTCGGCGCGGTTGGGGCCGTGATGATAGGCCTGGCAGTATTCGCGCCCCGCCTTGGCCAGCGCGACGAACAGCTTGCGCGCGATGTCGTGATGCTCGCGCGCCCAGTCGGTATTGACCTGGTATGAGACGATCGACATCGGCGTCGGCCGGATGAGAGTGTCGGGATCGAGCAGGCTCACCGCGAGCTTCTTCTCCAAGACGAGCGAGCCGAACGGCGGCACCTCGATGCCGGCATCGATGGCGCCATTGGCGAAGGCCGCGCCCATCTGAGTGAAGGGCACGTATTTGAGGTCGATGTCCTTGAACGAGAGTCCCGCGGTCTCCAGCACCTTGCCGAGCTCGTAGACGCCGACCGAGCCGGGCGACACGATCGCGACGGTGCGGCCCTTCAAATCGGCGACGGTCTTGATCTTGTCGGCGAGTTCGGGCCGTATCATCAAATCGTGATAGAGCGGCGACGAGCCCGCGTCGAGCGCCAGCACGATCGGCAGCCCCTGCACCAGCGAATTGAAATAGCCCACCGTCAGGCCGCCGCCCTCGACCACCTGCATGTGGTTGTTGGCGAGGAACGGGATCACCTTGGAGACCGAGTCGATGGTCTCGATATGCGCCTCGATGCCGGCCTCGGCGAGATAGCCCTTGTCGATCGCGAGATAGGTGATCGCGGCCGGAACGCTGGGCACGACACCCATGGTGATGGGAATGAGGGACTCCGCGGCGGCGGCGCGCGCGACGGAAGCGGCGAGCGCGAGGATCAAGCCGACAGCACCGAACCGCACCCGCGCCTCCGCTTGCATTCGTTGCCGGATCGTTGTTGAGCGCTGCCGCCTTGTCAAGGCGCGCGGGCCGCGCTGCATTGGCATCGTGCGTCCTTCGACTGCGCTCAGGATGAGGAAATTCCGTTGCGGCCCAAAGACTGGTCCTCGTCCTGAGCGGAGCGAAGCGTAGTCGAAGGACGCATGGGCCGAGGTCCAGTCACGGGATGGGTACTTATACCCAGTCGCATTGCGCGCATGGCGGGTTGTCACCATGTGAATTTCGCGAACTCGCCGATCGGTCCTGGCATTCACAGATCCCGTGTCTGCCGGCTCAAAGGAGCAAACACATGACGGCCAAGACCCTGCTACGCCTTGCCGCGCTCGCATTGGCGCTGGCCGCGCCGTTGGCGGCCTGCGCCCCCTTCGGCTCGGGCGCTCCCTATGATCAGTCCGACAAGTACAAGAATTCCAACGGCACGTCGGATATGGGTTCTCCCGGCAGCGCCATGCGCGACTGATCGCGCTCGAGACGGCGCGCCGCGCGGGCGCAGGCGCCACATTGTCACGGCGCGCGAATGAAACTATAAGGGCGGCCGGGGAATAAGAACGCCTGGCAAGGAGGACCGCCCGATGCATCGCATCTCGAGGCTTGGCAGTGTCGCGTTGGCTTGCGTTTTCATGCTGCTTCAAGGAAGCGCGCGCGCCGCAGAACCCATCAAGATCGGCTTCAGCATGGCGCTCACCGGCGGGCTCGCGCCCAACGGCAAGTCGGCGCTCTTGGCGATGCAGATCTGGGAGAAGGACACCAACGCCAAGGGCGGGCTCCTGGGCCGCCCGGTGCAGCTCGTCTATTACGACGACCAGAGCCAGCCTTCGACAGTGCCGGCGATCTACAGCAAGCTCCTCGACGTCGACAAGGTCGATTTCGTGGTCGGGCCTTATGCCACGGCGCAGATCGTGCCCGCGATGCCGATCGTGATGCAGCGGAACCTCGTCTTCATCACCCTCCTCGGCCTCGCAGTCAACGACCAGTTCCATTACCCCCGCTATTTCCAGATCGCGCCCAATGGCACGGGCTCGAAGGCCTTCACCAAGGGATTCTTCCAACTCGCGGCGGCCCAAAATCCCAAGCCCCAGACCGTCGCCATTGTCTACGCCGATCAGCAATACGCGCATGCCAACGCCGACGGCGCCCGCGACAACGCCAAGGAAGCCGGGCTCAAGGTCGTCTATGACAAGAGCTATCCGCCGACGACCACCGACTTCTCGCCGATCGTGCGCGCAATCCAGGCGACCAACCCCGACGTGCTTTCGATCGCCTCCTACCCGCCCGATTCGGTCGGCATGGTGCACGCCATCCGCGAAGTCGGATTGACGCCCAAATTGGTCGGCGGCGGCATGGTCGGCTTACAGGCCACGGCCCTCAAGACGCAGCTCGGGCCGCTCCTCAACGGCATCGTCAATTACGATTTCTGGCTGCCCGGTCCCAAGATGCAATACGACGGCGTGATGGACGTGCTGAAGCGCTATCAAGCCGACGCCCAGAAGGAAGGCGTCGATCCGTTGGGCTATTACATGGTGCCGTGGTCTTACGCCTATCTCGAGGTGCTGGCCGACGCGATCGTGGCGACCAAGGGCCTCGACCAGGACAAGATCGCGCAATACATGCACGCGACGACCTTCAAAACGGTCGTCGGCGACGTGAAGTTCGGCGAGGACGGCGAGTGGGCCGTGCCGCGCATGCTTCAGGTGCAATTCCAGCACATCAAGAGCAATGACGTGGAGCAGTTCCGCGACCCCAAGAACACGCCGATCCTCGAACCGTCGAGCCTCGAGGACGGTACCGTCGTCTATCCCTACGCCGATGCGCTGAAGTAGCGGGAGACCCGTCGCGATCCATGCCTGACGAGGGCGACAGACCGGGCGAGCGCGATCCTCCGCCCTGGCTCGTCCGCCGCTTCCTCACGGTGCGGTTCTCGAGCGCGACGGCGTGGCAGATGCAGGCGGTGGCGGTGGGCTGGTACGTCTATGCCTTGACCGACAGCGCATTCGATCTGGGCCTCATCGGGCTGGTGCAGTTCGTGCCCTTCGCCGGCCTCGCCCTCATCGCCGGCCACGCCGTCGACCGCTTTCCGCGCCGCAATATCGTGATGTCCGCGCTGGCGGTCGAAAGCCTGTGCAGCCTGGCGCTGGGCCTGCTGGCCCTGTCGGGCGCGGGCAGCGCCGGCGCCGTGTTCTCGATCATCGCCTTCTATGGCGCGGCCCGCGCCTTCGACCAGCCGGCGATGCAGTCGTGGCTGCCGGCGCTGGTGGCGGCACGGCTCTTTCCCAGGAGCGCGGCGCAGAACTCGCTCACCTCGCAGTCGGCGGTGATCCTGGGGCCGGCGCTGGGCGGACTCCTCTATCTGCTTGGGCCGGCGGTGCCGTTCCTGTGCGCGGCGCTGCTGCAAGGAGGCGCGCTGGCCCTCGCCAGCGGCCTGCCGGCGCAGCGCCGCGCGGTCACCGAGCCGCTGTCGTGGCACACCATCCTCGGCGGGGTACGCTTCATCTGGCACACCGATACAGTGCGCGGCGCCATTTCATTGGACCTCTTCTGCGTACTTTTCGGCGGCGCCACCGCGCTGATGCCGATCTTCGCGCGCGACATCCTGAGCGTCGGCCCGGCCGGGCTCGGACTGTTGCGCAGCGCGCCGGCCCTGGGCGCGCTCGTGACCGGCCTGATGCTGACGCGGCGCCCGCCGCAGCGCCATGTCGGGCGCAGGATGATGATCGCGGTGGCGATCTATGGCGCGGCGACGCTCGTCTTCGGCCTCTCGACGAACCTGGTGCTGTCGCTCGCGGCGCTTGCCATCCTGGGCGCGGCCGACATGCTGAGCGTCGTCATTCGCTCGACGCTGGTGCAGGTGGTGGCGCCCGACGCGATCCGCGGCCGCGTCACGGCGGTGAACTCGCTCTTTACCGGCACCTCGAACCAGCTCGGCCAGTTCGAATCCGGCGTGACAGCGGCGTGGTTCGGGCCGGTCGGATCGGTCGTGCTCGGCGGCGCCGCGACGCTCCTCATCGTCGCGCTGTGGACCCGCCGCTTCCCCGCATTGAGCCGCATGGACCGGCTCGTCATGGCGGAGGACGCGGTGGACAGGCCGCGCGAGCCCGTGTCAGGATCGCCCGATCCGTTCTGAGGGAGGATCGCAGATGCTCACGCTTTATTATGGCCCCGGCGCGTGCTCGATGGCGTCGCACATCGTGCTCGAGGAGAGCGGCGAGAAGTACGAGCCTTATCGCGTCAACCTCGCCGGCGGCGAGCAGCGCACGCCCGAATACCAGAAGATCAATCCGCATGGCCGCGTGCCGGCGCTGAAACTCGACGACGGCGAGTGCATCAGCGAGAACACCGCGATCCTTCCCTATCTCGGCAAGCGCTTCAAATTGTGGCCGACCGATCCCAAGGGCGAGATCCGCGCGCTGTCGCTCATTGGCTGGTTCGCGTCGACCGTCCATCCCGCGCACGGCCATGTCGGCCGGCCCGAGCGCTACGCCGCCGATCCCGCCGCGCACGCCTCGATCAAGGAGACCGGGCTCAAGACCTTCCACGGTTATCTCAAGGAAATCGACCAGACGCTGGCGGGGCGGCAGTGGTTCGGCGACCAGTACTCAGTGCTCGATCCCTATGGCTTCGTATTTTATGCCTGGGGCGTGCGGCGCGAACTGCCGATGGGCGAGCTCAAGAACTACACCGCCTTCCGCGACCGCATGGTCGCGCGGCCCGCGGTGCAGCGCATGCTCGAGGACGAGAAGCAGAAGGTGTGAGGCTCACTTTCCCATCGCCTTGCGCTTCCACAGCTCCCACGGGCGATGGAGCATGCGGTCGTTGACGGCGGCGCCCGCGCGCGCCTCGCCGGCGGTGAGATAGGTGACGCGGCCCAAACGCATCGCCTCGGCCTGGAGCCGCGCGTTCAGCTCCATGTAGACGGCGCGGTAGACCGATTGCTGCAACGACTCGCCGACCACGACCGAGCCGTGGCCACGCATCAGCGCCGCGGGATTGCCGGCAAGCGACCTGGCCAGCGCCTTGCCGAGGCGGCCGTCGGTGATGAGGAGATTGGTCTCGGTGCCGGCGACCTTGCGAATCTCGAACACCGGCACGCCGGCGCCGAGGAAGCCGGTCATGTGGTAGAGCGGCTTCAACTTCACCGGCGTCACGCCGAACGGCACCAGGTTGGGCGAGTGACTGTGCACCACCGACTGCACGTCGGGGCGGGCGCGGTAGATCTCGCTATGGATGAAGCGCTCGAGGAAGACGGCGCGGCCGCGCGCGTCGATGGGCGCGCCGTCGAGGTCGAACGCCATCACGTCGCGCGCCTCGACGAGGCCCGCCGCCATGCTGCGCGCGAGCCAGAAGCGGTCGGCATTGCGCGCGTCGCGCACGCTGACATGGCCGAACCCGTCGAGCACGCCCTCGCTGAAGAGGATGCGGTTGGCGACCACGAGATCGGAGATGAGGGAATTTGCCATGGTCATTCGCCCGTGAAATGCGCGGGGCGTTTTTCGAGAAACGCGGTCATGCCCTCGCGGAAGTCCCGGCTCATGTAGCACATGCGGATGAGATCCGCGCCTTCCTCGGGACCGACTTGCCGCCGCAGGCGCATCAGCGCCTCCTTGGTCGCGAGCAGCGTCAGGGGCGCGTGTGCCGCAATGGTTCGCGCCAGCGCGTCGGCGCGGGCGGCGAGCGCATCGGTATCGTCGATCACCTCGCTCACCAGGCCGATGGCGCGCGCCTCTTCCGCCTCGACCAGACGGGCGGTGAAGATCACGTCCTTCACCCGAGCCGCGCCGATGAGCGCCGCAAGGCGCGCATAGTCGCTCATGGACAGGAAATTGCCGAGCGTGCGCGCCACCGGAAAGCCGAAGCGGAGATTGGCGGCGGCGAGACGCAGGTCGCAGGCGGCGCGATGCCGTCGCCGGTGGTAAAGAGCAGGTCTTCGGTCACTTGTTCGTCCTCCCACGCGGTAGGGCCGGCGAATTGCTGCTATAGGCAAATATTTCCGTTGGCGCTATGGTTAGGCCGCCGGACGACGTTCGGCGCAGCGGGGCGTAAGGCGCATGACCCCCGAACCGCGGCGGCCCCGCCGCCGCACCGCGAAAGAGCACGGCCCCGATCCTGTCGACGTCCATGTCGGGCGGCAGATGCGGCTTGCCCGAGAGCTCGCGGGCCTCACCCAGGTCGAAGTCGGGCGCCGCCTCGCCATGAGCTTTCAGGTCATCCAGAAATACGAGCAAGGCGAGATCCGCGTCTCGGCCAGCCGCCTCTTCCAGCTTGCGCATCTGTTCGAGCGGCCGGTCGCCTACTTCTTCGCCGGCTTCAGCGAGGAAGGGGTGCCGCCAGCGGAGAGCGAGGAATACGGCCGCCGTGATCTCGAACTGGTACGCGCGTTCCGCGCCATCTCCAGCCGCGAGGTGCAGCAACGCCTGCTGCAGCTGGTGCGCGGCCTGATCGAACGCCAAGAGCGCGACGCCGGCACGCGCGTCGATTCGGTGCCGGACGACAAGGAATGACGCGCCATGCGAAGCCCGGAAAAAGACCCTTGTACTTTGCCGCCAAGCGCGGCAGTGTCCCGCCAACAACAAGGAGGAGGCGTCAATGCAGCAAGAGCCCAAGATCGGGCTGGACATGCGCGTGCACGTTGCGCTTCCGGTTCAAGGCCGGCTCCGGCCCGAAGAAGTCTTGCGCCGCAAACTGATCCAGAAAATGATGGCCCGCCGCGAGCGCCGGGTCGCGGCTGCCTTGCTGCCCACGCGCCGCGCCGGCTGACACCCGGGCGAATTTCCCGAAGCTCTGAATTTCCGGGGCGCCGCGGCGGCGGCACCCCGACCTTCCTGCCTCGATCCCTGATCGGCCCCGGGCGCTAAGCCGCGCCCGTCTCGGTGTGGTTGACGATGAACGCCTCGCCGCGGGCCAGGAAATCGCCCACCAGACGGGTGAACCTCGGGGGCTGGTCCACGTCGATTCCGTGTGCAGCATCATAGACATAGACGAGATGCGAGCGGCGGATGCGCTCCTTTAGGAGGCGCGGGCTCGCGATCGGAATGACCCCGTCCTTGGTGCCGTGGAGGATCAGGGTCAGCGCCTTGATATCCTCGAGCCGTGCGGCCAGGTCGCGGTCGGTCGCGGTCTCCCCGTGGTAGTGATGGACCGTGGCCCGATTCTGGGCCTGCATCTCGGCCGGCTTCTGCTCGGCCGGCAGGTTTTCCGGGTGGGCAAACATAAGGCGGCGCAGCGTCGCCGCGTCGCCCACCAAGCCGCCCACGCCCTCGGGCCGGAACCCCGCCGGCGCGTGGAGCACAAGCTGCTCCACCTTGTCGGGATGGCGCACGGCGAGCCAGGCCGCGACCCAGCCGCCGAACGAATGGCCGATCACGTCGCACGGCCGGCCGATCGCGCGGTCGATCACCTGGGCGGCGAGCTCGGCGAGGTCGGCCATGGTCTTGAGGCCGGGCCGGCGCGCGGTCCCGTCGAAGCCGGGAAAGACCGGCATGACGAGGCGGCGCGACTGCGCCAGCCGCTCCAGCGCCGGGGAGATGCGCACCCCGCCGGCGCTGTGCAGGCACAAGAGCGGGTCGCCGTTGCCGCCGACATGACAAGGGAGGCCGCCATCGGCCAGCGCCACGGTCTCGAGAGCGAAACTCATCCCGCCCCTCCCGTCACAGATTGTGGACGTGGGGGACGACGCGCTCGCCCCACAAGGTCATCGAGCGGCGCACGACATCGTTCGGGATGTTGCCGATCTTCATGTTGATGTTCATCACGCCGTGGCCGAGCGCGTCCTTCATGCGCTTCAGCTGATCGACCACCATCTCCGGCGTGCCGCACAGGATCATGCCCTTCTCGATGCGCTCCTCGATCGGCGTGGTCTTGAGCACGCCGCGCCGCGCCGCCGAGCGCGCCTGCAGCGCCGGGTCCTGGAAATAGCGCGTCTTCTGCACCACCAGGCGCTGCGCCGTGCGCGGGCCGCCGGCGAGCACGTTGTAGAAATACTCGAGCCCGTCGCCGAGATAGCGCTTGGCGTCCTCGAAACGGTCGCACACCAGCGTGTGGGCGCCGATCAGGATGTGCTCGGGCCCCGGCTCCCAGCCATTGGCGCGCGCGGTCTCCTTGTAGACGCGGATCGATTCGCGCGCGGTGTCGAGGTCGGGCAGCATCACCATGCCCATGATGGCGCGGCGCTCGGCGGCGAAGCGCGCGCTGTCGGGATTGGAGGCCGACATCAGCACCTGCGGATAGGGCTTCTGGTAGGGCCGCGGCCAGATCGACACGGCGCGGTATTGGTAATACTTGCCCTCCCAGCCGAACGGCTCGGGCTCGGTCCAGCATTTGACGATGAGCTCGAAGGCCTCGGCGAGGCGCTCCCAGGATTCGTCGGGCGGGATGTTGTAGGCGACGTATTCGTGCGGGATGCCGCGCATGAAGCCCGCGATGAGCCGCCCGCCCGACATGACGTCGAGCATGGCGTATTCCTCGGCGACGCGGATCGGATTGAGCAGCGGCACGAGATTGCCGCACATGGCGATTCGTACGCTTTTGGTGCGGTTCACCAGAATCGCGCCGATCAGGTTGCAGTTCGACATCAGGCCATAGGGGCTGAAATGATGCTCGTTGCAGCCGACCCAGTCGAAGCCGCATTCTTCGGCATAGACCATGGTGTCGATGTAGTCGCGGTAAAGCTCGGTGCCCTTCTCGGGGATGAAGTTGCGGTTGGAGACGGGCCATTCCTGGTCCGGCTCGTTGGCCTCGCACCACGGCATCAGGTGGAAGAAATTGAACTTCATCCGCGCCTCCCAGGGGTCGCCCGCATTGTCGCGGGTTTGGCGCGCGGCGTCGAGACGGCAGCGTCTTGCGCCGCCCGGCGCGGCGGTTCACCCTCGGCGCCATGACCATCATCGACGCGACGCGCGAGTATGAGCGCTGGGCCGGCAAGCGCATCGACCTGGTGCGCGGCGATCTCGCGCTCAAGCACCGGGCGATGGCCGATGCGGCGTTCCCGTTCCTGCGCGCGACCTTCTATCGCTGGGTCGGGCTGTGGTGCGAGGCGTGCCCGGACCTCGCCGCCGCGCCCAAGCTGCTCGCGGTGGGCGATCTCCATGTCGAGAATTTCGGCACCTGGCGCGACGCCGAGGGAAGGCTCGCCTGGGGCATCAACGATTTCGACGAAGCCTTTCCGATGCCCTACACGATCGACCTGGTGCGGCTGGCCGCGAGCGCGCTGCTGGCGATCCGAGCCAACGCCCTCACCATCGCGCCCGACGCGGCGTGCGACGCGATCCTGGGCGCCTATCGCGCCGCCATCGCGGCCGGCGCGGCGCATGGCTTCGTGCTCGAGGAGGAGCACCCGGCGCTGCGCGCGATGGCGTTGGGCGTGGAGCGCGATCCGGTCCGCTTCTGGGCCAAGTTCGCGCAAATGCGGGCAGCAGATCCGCCGCGCGCGGTGCGCAAGCTGCTGCTGCGCGACCTGCCGGCGCCGCACGAGACGGTGCGCATGGTGGCGCGCGTCGCCGGGCTCGGCAGCCTCGGGCGGCCGCGCTATGTGGCCTATGGCGCGGTCGAGGGCGGGCTCGTCGCGCGCGAGGCCAAGGCGATGCTGCCGTCGGCCTATGGCTGGGCGATGAAGGCCAAGGACGAGCGGCCCTATATCGAGGCGATCGCCATGCGCGCGGTGCGCCCGCGCGATCCGTTCTACCATCTGCGCAAGGGCTGGGTGCTGCGCCGGCTCGCGCCGCATTGCTCGCGCATCGCGCTCGGCGACTTCCCCAGGGTGCGCGACGAACAGCACATCCTCCACGCCATGGGGCGCGAGACCGCGAACGTGCATTTCGCCACGCAAGACGCCATCGCCGCGGTGAAGCGCGATCTCGCGAAGCGCGGGCCCACGTGGCTCAAGGACGCGGCGCAGGTCATGGCCGACGCGACGCTCGCCGACTGGCGTGCATGGCGCCGCGCCCGGAAGGCATGACTTGCGCCGGCGCCCAACTCGTGCCTCAACTGACGCGGGCCAGGCGGCGCGCCGCACCGCTTGGTCCGCGTCATTGCGAGGAGCGATAGCGACGAAGCAATCTTCCGGAGATTGCTTCGCTTCGCTCGCAATGACGGGAAATCGTTGGTCCAACCAAGGAGGTCCGCCATGAAGACCGTCAGCGTCAGTCCCGAGGTGATGGAGAAGCGGACGGTGCGGTTCCGCCGCCTCGAATCCTACCAGGCGCAGCACGAACGCCTCGGCATTCCCGACGCCGCGTTCGAGACCGTGGCGGCGCGGCGGGTCTTTCCGGTGATGGTGCCGGAGAATTATGCCGGGCGCAGCGCGCAGGCGCCGCTCAAGGGCGCGCCCGGCCTCGCGGTGACGATCGCCGAATGCCCGCCCGGCAACGGCGCCTCGCTCCACGCGCACGAGCAGAGCGTCGAGAATTTCCTCTGCCTCGACGGCCGGTTCGAGATCGCCTTGGGCGATCATGGCGAGCACAAGACCGTGCTCGAGCCGATGGACTTCATCTCGATCCCGCCGCGCGTCTGCCGCAGCTTCAAGAATCTTGGGGACAAGACCGCGCGGCTCCTGGTGATGATCCAGATCCTGGGCGAGGAGCAGGCCGACCGCGTGCATTACGCGCCGCAGGTGGGCGCGGACCTCGAGCGCAGCTTCGGCCGCGACGCCGTCGCCGCGCTTTCCGGCATCGGCTTCAAGTTCGACGCCGAGACTCAGGCATAGCGCGGGAAAAGCCGCGCCGCGTTGCCGCGCTGGATGGCGGCGAGGTCGGCGTCGGACAGGCCGAGCTTGGTGATGCCGGTGGCGATCCCGGTCGCCGAGCCGAACGGCGTGTCCGAGCCATAGGTCAGCTGCGTGATCGGCCACAGCTTCAAGACCGAGGCCATGCCCACGGGCGCCGAGCCGACGCTGGCGAGATCGTAATATTGCCGCTTCAGCTCGTACTCGATCCCTTTCGGCATCCGCTTCGCGCGCTCCTCCGGCGGAAAGTCGCGGCCGGCATTGGCGACGCGCTGCCAGATCGACGGCAGGCTGCCGCCGCCATGCGAGAAGATGAAGGTGACGTTGGGACAACGCGCCATGGTGCCGCTAACGGCGAGGCTGGTGATGGCGCGCGCGGTGTCGGTCGGGAACTCGATGGTGGGGCCGCTGACGCCGGGGAAAATGTTGCCGCAGCACGACATGGTCGGATGCACGAACACCACCGTCTTGCGCCGGTTCAATGCGTCGAACACTTGCGCGAAGGCGGGATCGCCCAGGAGCTTGCCGGCATAGCTCGTCAGCAAGCCGATGCCGTCGAGCTTCAGGACGTCGAGTGCGTAGGCGGCCTCCTTGATGCTGCCCTTCACGTCGGGCAGCGGAATGGCGGCAAACATGCCGAACCGTCCGGGATGGTCATGCGCCATCTGCGCGCCGTACTCGTTGCAGATGCGGGCGCGCTTGCGCGCCTGATCGTTGCCGTCGTCGAACCACACGCCGGGGCTGGTCATCGACACGATGGAGGTCGCGATGCCGGCCTTGTCCATCGCGTCGAGCGAGACTTGCGGCGTCCAGCTCGTATAGGCCTTGGCCGGAAGCCCGGTCGAATCCTTGAGCAGGCGCTGAAGATTGGGGCCGACATAGCGCGGCGGATAGATGTGGTGATGGGTGTCGATGATGCGCGGCCCCGCTTCCGTCTGCGCGCGGCTCGAATGGGCGCCGACGAGGGCCCCGCGGCGACCGCGCCGATCCCGGCAAGCACCGCGCGCCGCGATGTCGAATCCCGATCGGAGCGTGTCATGGCGGTTCCCTCCCCTTGGCTCTCGCAAGGCCCGTTGTCGCGTCCTAGAATTGCACAGGCCGACGGAGGAACCAATGAGCCGCGTTGCCGAGCTTGCCGACGAGCAGATGTCGCCCGACCAGAAGCGCATCCGCGACGAGATCGCGGGGCCGCGCGGCGGCCATGCGCGCGGGCCGTTCGCGATCTGGCTCAGGCACCCGGCGCTCGCCGACGCCGCCAACCGGCTCGGCAACGTGCTGCGCCAGAAGTCGCGGCTCGAGCCGCGCGCGTTCGAGCTGATGGTGCTGGTGATCGCGCGGCACTGGTCGGCGCAATACGAATGGCACGTGCACGAGGCCGCGGCGCGCGCCGCCGGGCTGCCCAACGATGTGATCGAGGCGATCCGCGCGAAGAAGCGCCCGGCGCTCGAGCGCGAGCAGGAGAAGATCGTCTACGACGCGATCACCGAACTCAACGAAAGCCGCGCGCTCGCGCCCGCGACCTACGAGCGCGCGCTCGCCGCGTTCGGGCTCGAGGTGCTGATCGAACTCATTGCCGGCGCCGGGTTCTACACCATGGTGGCGATGACGCTCGACGCCTTCGAGGCCCCGGTTCCCGGCGGCGGCCGGCCCCTGCCGTAAGGAGCACGAGCGTGGACACCAAGGTTTCAATGATCGAGATCGCCGGCATCAAGACCGAGCTGGTTGAGTGCGGCGCCGGCCGGCCGCTGCTGTTCCTCCATCCCGGCATCGGCATCGATGCCAAGGCGCCGGTGATCGAGGCGATGGCCGACAGCGCGCGCGTGCTGGCGCCGTCGCATCCGGGATTTGGCCGCTCCGAGCAGCCCAAGGCGATGACCACGATCGACGATCTCGCGTATTTCTATCTCGACGCGATAGAGGCGCTGGGCCTCAAGGACGCGATCGTGGTCGGCGTGTCGTTCGGCGCCTGGATCGCGGCCGAGATCGCGGTGAAGTCGTGCGAGAGGATCGGGCATCTCGTGCTCGCCGACGCATTCGGCATCAAGGTCGGCGACCGCGAGACGCGCGACATCGCCGACATCTTCGCCATGACCGAGCCGCAATTCAACGAGCGCGCCTATTTCGATCCGGCCTTCGCCGCGCGCGACTACAAATCATTGCCGGAAGCCGATCTCGTCATCGTCGCGCGCAACCGCGAGGCCATGGCGCGCTATGGCTGGTCGCCCTACATGCACGACCCGAAGCTGAAAGGCCGGCTGCATCGCATCCGCGCGAAGACGCTCGTGCTGTGGGGCGCGGCCGATCGCATCGCCGCGCCCGATTATGGCCGCGCCTGGAGCGTTGCCATCCCCGGCGCCCGCTTCGCGCTCATCGAGCGCGCCGGGCATTTCCCGCATCTCGAGGCGCCCGGCGATTTCGCGCGCCACGTCCTCGAATTCGCCGCCGCCTAGCGCATGATCTGCCGCGATGGAAACGCGCAATCTCTCGATCCGCGTCGCGTCGATGCCGTGCGTCCTTCGACTTCGCTTCGCTCCGCTCAGGATGAGGGGCGTTGTACTGCCTTCCTCATCCTGAGCGGAGACCCGAAGGGGCGTAGTCGAAGGACGCACGGCGGTTCTGCGTGAATTAGTTGCGCTCCATGACTGACCCAGGAGTCCGCGCCATGAAAGTGTTCCACTTCACCGAGCAGGCCTATCCCGAGGCGTGGGACCAGCATCAAGGCTCGCTGCGCGTGGTGCTGCCGAACCGCATCCTCGATCCCAGGATCGCGGCGGACCGGCTGCATCGCTATTACGACGAGTGGAAGCTCGCCGACGAACTCGGCTACGACATCATGGTCAACGAGCATCACAGCACCGCGACCTGCATGGCCTCGACCGTGATCGTGACCTTGTCGATCCTGGCGCGGGAGACCAAGCGCGC
Organism: Allostellaceae bacterium; assembly: GCA_035604615.1. Taxonomy (GTDB): domain Bacteria; phylum Pseudomonadota; class Alphaproteobacteria; order ATCC43930; family CGMCC-115725; genus DATJLY01. The sequence goes on from DATNID010000052.1 coordinate 42,305, forward strand.
GCGCCTCCTGGTGCTGGGCTATCCGATCGCGCACCGGCCCGATCCGCTGCGCTGCGCCGAGGAGCTTGCAACCATCGACGTGGTCTCGCGCGGCCGGCTCGAGATGGGCTTCGTCAAGGGCGTGCCCTACGAGATCCCGGTCGCCAACACCAACCCGGTTTTCATCATGGAGCGGTTCTGGGAGGCGCACGACTTCATCATCAAGGCGATGACCAGCCACGACGAGCCGTTCAACTGGGAGGGCCAATATTTCCATTACCGCCACGTCAATATCTGGCCGCGCCCCTATCAGCAGCCGCACCCGCCGGTGTGGAGCACGACCTCGAGCCGCACCAACGCGCGCGTGCTGGGCGAGAAGGGCTATGTGATGGCGACCTTGGGCAGCGGCTACAACACGCGGGCTCTCTTCGACGCCTACCGCGAGGGCTGGCATTCCAAGGGCCGCAAGGAACCGCCGCCGCCCGACCGCTTTGCCTATCTCGCGCTGGTCGGGATCGCGCGCGACGAGGCCGAGGCGCGGCGGCGCGGCGAGCTGGTGGCGGGCTATCCCCGCACTTCGGCGATCGTGGCGCCAGCCTTCCGCAATCCCCCGGGCTTCGTTTCGGTCGAGGACAATGCGCGCCTCCTCCAGGGCAAGACCCCGCCGCGCAGCTACACCAAGGACGGACGCGTCGTCGCCATGGCGACGGCCAGCGTGCAGGAGCTGATCGACTCCGCGATCATGTTCTGCGGCACACCCGACCAGGTCTACGACCAGATCGCGGACTTCACCGCGCATGCCGGCGGGCTCGGCAATCTCCTGATGATGGGCCAGGCCGGCCATCTTTCGCACGACGACACGGTCGACAGCCTCGAGCTTTTCGCCAAGGAGGTGATGCCGCGCCTCAAGACCATGAAGCAGCCGGCGGCGGCGACCGTGGCGGCGTGAGACCATGAGCATCGTCGCCATCGACCACGTCCAGCTCGCCATGCCCAAGGGCGGCGAGGAGCGCGCGCGCAAATTCTATGCCGGCATCCTGGGCATGACCGAGGAGCCCAAGCCGCCCGAGCTGGCGGCGCGCGGCGGGGCGTGGTTCGTCGCCGGCACGATCCATCTCCATCTCGGCGTCGAGGCCGAGTTCAGGCCTGCGCGCAAGGCGCATCCGGCGCTGGTAGTGCAGGGGCTCGCCGCTTACGTCGCGCGGGCGCGGGCCGGCGGCTGCCGCATCGTCGACGACGATCCGCTGCCGGGCTGGGAGCGCGTCTTTCTCGACGATCCGTTCGGCAACCGGCTCGAGCTGATGGAAAAGCTCGGCTGAGAGCGCCGGCCACAAAAGAAAACCCCTCCCCCGGGCGGGGGAGGGGCTGGTTCGAGCGGCGTCTCGCGCCAGGTCAGGGCAGGATGATCTCGACGCGCCGGTTCTGCGGCTCGCGCACGCCATCGGGCGTCGTCACGCGCTGATCTTCCTTGCCCTTCCACGACACGTTCTGGCGCGCCGGCGGAACGCCCTTGGTGGCGAGGTAGTCGCGCACCGAGTCGGCCCGGCGCTGGGAGAGGCCGAGATTGTAGGCTTGCGTCCCGACCGAGTCGGTGTAGCCGGTGACCTGGATGCGGACCGTCTGGTTGGCCCGGAAGGCGGCCGCGGCCTCGTCGAGCACCTGGCGCCCGGCGGCGGTGAGGTTCGACTTGTCGAAGTCGAAGAACACGATGAAGAGCTGCTTCGGACCGGCGGCGGCAGCCGGAGCGGGCGCGGGCGCGGCGGCCGGCGCTGCCATCGGCGGCGGCGCTTGCGGCACGCCGAAGGAGTAGCTGATGCCGAGCAAGATGCTGTGGTTCCGGTAGTCGCTGGTGCTGGCGCGGTTGCCGGCATTGTCCTTGATGTTGGGATGGAAGCCGTTGAGGAAGCGGTATTGGAGATCGAGTCCCCAATTGTTGCCGAAGTCGTAGCGCAGGCCGGCCATGGCCTGGATCGCGGGGACCAGGTCAGTGTCGCTGACGATCTGGGTGCCGCCGAGGCTGAGCGAGGAATAATGCACTTCGGCAACGCCCAGGCCGCCGCCGATATACGGCGTTATGCTCATCCAGCTGTACGGCAGATCCATGTAAGCGTTCAGCATCTCCGTGATCGAGTTGAGCGAGCCGCTGGCGCCGCCCATGGGAAACGGCGCAATGGCGCCGGGGGAGCCGACATGCAGGTTGCTGACCCGGTTCTCGCGGTAGTCGAGGTTCAACTCGGCCCGGTACTGGCCAAAGCCCCAGCCAAAGGCGCCGCCCAGGATGTACCCTTCCTGCCAGCTCGACGAAGCGGCCAAACTGCTGGGAGTGGGAGCGCCAAGACCGTTGGTCGAACCGTTGAAGGACGTGCCCTCGGCGTGGTTCCACCCCCCTTCGAGCCGGGCATAGGGACCGTACGTTCCGGGCCCGGGACCAAGCATCTGCGCTTGGCTTCCCCAGCCGACGAGGCAGAGCCCCAGCGCCAATGCGGCGGCAACCCGAAACTTCATAATTCCCCTCCTACGAACGTCCGATAACCCAGTGGCTGCGGCAACTTCCTACCCGGCAACACGATCCGTCGCAACGATGTTAAGGATTCGGCCCGGCGCGATCAAGCCAAGGTCTTGTTTTTCAGCCAATTTGGGGCATGAACCGTGTTCTTGCTGCCACACTTGCCCGGGGCCGGCGCCGGCGCCGCACCCGAAGGGAGGAACGAGCCATGACCCAGGCCCTCGTCATCACCGGCGGCGGACGCGGCATCGGCGCCCGAGTCGCCCTCGCGGCGGCGCGGCAAGGCTGCCACATGGCACTCGGCTACCAGCAGAATCGCGCCCGCGCCGAAGCGGTGGTAGCCGAGGTCGCCCGTGCCGGCGGACGCGCTGTCGCGATCCCCATGGAATTGGCCGAAGAAGCCTCGATCGTGCGCTTCTTCGAGATGATCGACCGCGAGCTGGGGCCGATCGACGGCCTCGTCAACAGCGGCGGCATCATCGGGCCGAGCGGGCGCATCGAGGCGGTCCAAGGCGCCGGCTTGACCGAGCTGTGGGCGATCAACATCACCGGCACCATGCTGTGCAGCCGCGAGGCGATCCGGCGCATGTCGACCAAGCACGGCGGCAAGGGCGGCGCGATCGTGAACCTGTCCTCGGCCGCCTCGCGCCTCGGCGGCGCCGGCGAGACGGTGCCCTATGCCACCAGCAAGGGCGCCATCGATAGCTTCACCTTCGGCCTGGGGCAGGAGGTCGCTTCCGAAGGCATCCGCGTCAACGCCGTGAGCCCTGGCGTGATCGATACCGAGATCCAGCCGCCTGGACGGGTGGAGCGGATCGGCCCGATGCTGCCGATGAAGCGCATCGGCCGGCCCGAGGAGGTGGCGGCGGCGATCCTGTGGCTCTTGTCGGACGCGGCCTCCTATGTCTCGGGGGCGGTGCTCAATGTCTCGGGGGGACGCTGATGCGGGTCGCGGTCATCGGCGCGACCGGGGTTCTCGGCCGTCACGTCGTCCCGCGACTCGTGGAGCGCGGCCATGAAGTCCGGGCGCTGGTCCGCACCGAGGCCAAGGCGTCGGTCCTGCGCCGCCTCGGCATCGATTGCGTCCTCGGCGACATCCTCGGTCGGGCGAGCCTCGATGCCGCAGTGGCGGGTTGCGCGGCCGCGCTTCACCTCGCCACATCGGTGCCGCGGCCGGGCGCGCCGCGCGACTACGCCGCGAACGACCGCATCCGGCGCGAAGGCACGGCCCACCTCATCGCCGCCTGCCGCGCCGCCGGGGTCGAGCGCTACGTGCAGCAGAGCATCGCCCATCTCGTCGCAGGCACCGGCGACCGTCTGGTCGACGAGACCGCGCCCATGTCCGCCGCCGGCGCCGCGAGCTCGGCGGCCGACATGGAGGCGCAAGTGCGGGCATCGGGCCTGCGCTGGTCCATTCTGCGCGGCGGCGCGTTCTACGGCCCCCTCACCGGCCGCGACGAGGAGTGGCGTGGGCTTGCGCGCGCGGGAAAGCTCGTGCTGCCGGGCGACGGATCGGGCTACATCTCGCTCATCCACGAGATGGACATGGCCGACGCGGTGGTGCTCGCGGCCGAATTGGCGCCGCCGGCGGCGCTCCTCGCCATCGTCGACGACGAGCCGGTGACCTTTCGCGCGCTCTACGCGCACATCGCAGCGCTCGAAGGCGGGCCGGAGCCGCGTCCCGGCGGATCGGAGGGCACCGGCTCGTTCCGGGTCAGCAACGCGCGGGCGCGCGCGGCGCTGGGCTGGCGGCCGCGCTTCCGCAGCTACCGCTCGGGCTTCGTCTGATCGCGGTCGCGCCAGAACGCGAATGCGAACGCGGCCAGCAGCACCACCATCGCGGCGACGGTCGCGACGCAGCCGGGCCAGCCGGCATAACGCCAGCCATAGCCCGAGATCACCACGCCCGCGCCGCCGCCGAGATAATAGAACGTGACATAGAGCCCGACCGCGGACGAGCGCCCGTGGCGCGCCGTGATCGCGACGTAAGATGTGGCGCAGCTCTGGCACAGGAAGCCGCACGAGACGCTGATCGCGAGGCCGAGCAGGATCAGGGCGAGGCTCGGCGCCAGGGTGATGGCGAGCCCCGCGATCCATACCGCACAGGCGACGGCGACCAGGCGGCGGCGTCCCAGGAGCATGACGAGGCGCCCGGTGAACGGCGTCACCGCCACGCCGACGAGATAAACGGCGAAGATGGCGCCGAGCGCCTGCGTCGAGAGCAAGAATGGTGGCGCCGCGAGCACGAAATTGACGTACGTGAAAACCGACACGAACGAGAACAGCACGCCGAAGCCCACGACAAAAGTCGCGAGCAGCTCGCGGTTGGTGATGTGCGACGCGAAAAATCCCGCCGCGGCGACGAGGCTACCGCTCCTGCGGAAATGGCGCTCGCGCGGCATCAGCCACGCGCAGCCCGCGGCGCAGACGAGCGTCACCGCGGCGAGCCCGAAGAACGCGGCGCGCCAGCCGAAGTGCTGGGCCAGGATGCCGCTGAGGAAGCGGCTGAGGAAGCCGCCGACGCCGCTCGCCGCCACATAGATACCGGTCATCGCGGTGGCGTCGGCGGGAAATTCCTCGCCGATATAGGCGACCGTGACGGCGAAGATCGGCGGCAGCAGCAGGCCCTGGACGAAGCGCCAGAAGACGAGCACGTCGAGACTCTGCGCCAGGCCCGCCATCGCCGTCGGCACCGCGAGCGCGACCATCGCCGCGACGATGACGCGCTTGCGCCCGAGGGCGTCGGCGACCGCTCCGGTGAAGGGCGCGATGAGCGCGACGGCGAAGGTCGAGGCGCTGACGGTGCGGCTCACCGCCTCCGGGCTCGCGTCGAACTCGCGCGCGAGCAGCGGCAGCAGCGCCTGCGTCGCGTAGAGTTCGATGAAAGCGCCGATGGCGGCCACCGCCACCCCGAGCGCCCGCTTGTCGGCGCGCATGGACCCTCAGTCTATCGGCGCCGCCGCGGCTTTCCACCGCCGCCCGCGTGGCGTAAAACCCGTTTGTGGACCCCAAGGAAACGCAGCACTACCGCGAAGCCGGCGTCGACATCGATGCGGGCAACGCGCTGGTCGAGGCGCTGAAGCCGCTGGCGCGCGCGACGGCGCGGGCGGGATCGGACGCGGGGCTGGGCGGCTTCGGCGCGCTCTTCGACCTGAAGGCGGCGGGCTACAAGGACCCGATCCTGGTGGCGACCACCGATGGCGTCGGCACCAAGCTCAAGATCGCGATCGAAACCGGCCGCCACGAGACCGTCGGCATCGACCTCGTCGCGATGTGCGTCAACGACCTGATCGTGCAGGGCGCGGAGCCGCTTTTCTTCCTCGACTACTTCGCCACCGGCAAGCTGGAGGTGGCGCAGGCGCAGCGCGTCATCGCGGGCATCGCCGCCGCCTGCCGCGAGGTCGGCTGCGCGCTTATCGGCGGCGAGACGGCGGAAATGCCGGGACTCTATGCCGCCGGCGATTATGACCTCGCCGGCTTCGCGGTGGGCGCGGTCGAGCGCGGCCAAGCGATCGACGGACACGGCGTCGCGGCGGGCGACGCGGTGCTGGGCATCGCGTCGAGCGGGCTCCACTCCAACGGGTTCTCGCTGGTGCGCCGCGTGGTGGCGCAGGCCGAGCTTGATTACGCGGCGCCCGCGCCGTTCGCGCCGGAGAAGACGCTCGCCGAGGCGCTGCTCGAGCCGACGCGGCTTTATGTCAAAAGCTGCCGCGCGGCGATCGCGGCGGGCGGCGTCAAAGCGCTCGCCCACATCACCGGCGGCGGGCTCCTCGAGAACATCCCGCGCGTGCTGCCCAAGGAACTCGCAGCCGAGCTCGACGCGCGGCGCTGGACCTTGCCGCCGGTGTTTCGCTGGCTCGCCGAGACGGCGAAGATCCCGACCGCAGAAATGGCGCGCACCTTCAATTGCGGCATCGGCATGATCGCCGTGGTGGCGGCCGAGGACGAGAGCCGCATCGCGCGCATCCTCGAAGCGAACGGCGAGCGCGTTACCGCGATCGGCCATATCGTCGCGCGCGGCGACGGACCTGGCACGCGTCTCACCGGGACGGAGGCGGCGTGGCCCGGCTGAAGGTCGGCGTGCTGATCTCGGGGCGCGGCTCCAACCTCGAGGCGCTGATCGCGGCCTGCGCCGCACCGGGCTTTCCCGCCGAGATCGCGCTGGTTCTGTCCAATCGCGCCGACGCCGCCGGCCTCGCGCATGCGGCGCGCGCCGGGATCGCGAGCCGCGTCATTCCTCACCGCGACTTTTCGTCGCGCAATGCGTTCGACGACGCGCTCGACGGCGCGCTTGCGGCGGCCGGGATCGAGCTCGTCTGCCTCGCCGGATTCATGCGGCTTCTCGGCGCCGCGTTCGTCGCGCGCTGGCGCGACCGTCTCGTGAACATCCATCCCTCGCTGCTGCCGGAATTTCCCGGCCTCGACACGCATGCGCGCGCTCTGGCGGCCGGGATGCGGTTTTCCGGATGCACCGTCCATTTCGTGCGGCCCGAGATGGACAGCGGCCCGATCATCGTCCAGGCGGCGGTGCCGGTGCTGCCGGGCGACGATGCCGAGTGCCTCGCCGCCCGCGTGCTCGAGGCCGAGCATCGCGCTTACCCGCTGGCGCTCCGCCTCATCGCCGAGGGCCGGGTGCGCGTGGAAGGCGAGTGCGTCACGATCGCCGGCTCGCCCGTCTAGGCTTGCGCGGCGCCGAGGATCAGCTATTGTCGCCGCCGCCGATTGATCGAGAGTTCGCGCGATGGCAACAGATCAGGATTATCAGCACCGCCTGCAAGGCTGGCATTCCTTCGGCCGGCTGCTGCGCTGGACCGTCGGCCTGATCATCGTGATCCTGGCCGGGATGGCGTATTTCCTGCTGTAGCCGCGCCTGCCTCTCAGGGGCAGAGCTCGATCCCGGCGAAGAAGAAGGCGATCTCGGCGGCGGCGGTCTCGGGCGAATCGGAGCCGTGCACCGAGTTCGCCTCGATGTCCTCGGCGAAATCCTTGCGGATGGTGCCCGGCGCCGCCTTCTTGGGATCGGTCGCGCCCATCGCCTCGCGGTTGAGCGCGACCGCGTTGTCGCCCTCGAGCACCTGAACGACGATCGGCCCCGCGCTCATGAACTCGACGAGGCTCTTGAAGAACGGGCGCTCGCGATGGACGGCGTAGAATTCCTCGGCCTGGGCGCCGGTCAGGTGCAGGCGTTTCTGCGCGATGATGCGCAGGCCGCGCTCCTCGAGCCGGGCATTGATCTTGCCGGTCAGGTTCCGACGCGTGGCGTCGGGCTTGATGATCGACAAGGTTCGTTCCTTGGCCATGGGCGCACAATCTCCGGCGACTCGTTGCGGCGCCGCTTATAGCGGGCGCCCGGCAGCCCATCAACCAGCGCCGCGCTTGTCCCAGCCCCCCTCGGTCTGTTGCCAATAGACCAGCGTGTGGCCGGCGTCCTTGGCCTCGCGCCAGCGCTCGCGCGCGGCCGCCACCGCCGCTTCGTCGTTGCCGTCGAACATGTCGCACGCGCGCGCGAAGTCGCCGAGCCGCGCCGCGCGCACGCCGTCGACCAGCACCAGCATGGTGGCGCGGTTGGGATTGTCCTCGCCGGCGGTGAGAAAGACGGGCTGGCGCGCGGCATTTTCGTCGCGCGCTGTCCCGTGCGGCAGGAAGCTCGCCTCGCTGTAGGTCCACAACAGCGCGTCGAGCGCCAGCACGCGCTCTTCCGAGCCCGCCATCACCAGGATGCGGGGATGTTCCGCGAGCGCACGCTCGAGGAGGCGCGGCAGCGCGCGCTCGAGCGGCGTGGTGCGGAGATGATAGAAGCCGACCTCGGTCATCGCGGGCCGGGTCTCAATCCTCGTAATGCTCGGCGATGAAGCGGTCGAGGAGGCGCAGCCCGAACGCGGTCGCGCCCTTGGGCACGGTGGGCGCGTCCTTCTTCGACCAGGTGGTGCCGGCGATGTCGAGATGCGCCCACGGCACGTTGTTGACGAAGCGCTGCAGGAACTGCGCCGCGGTGATGGAGCCCGCCTCGCGCCCGGCGATGTTCTTCACGTCGGCCGCGTCGCTGTCCATGAGCTTGTCGTAGGCCTCGGCCAGCGGCATGCGCCACAATTTCTCGCCGACCTCCTTGCCGGCGGCGAGGAGCCGGTCGGCCAGCTCGTCATCGTTGGAGAAGAGTCCGGCATGCTCGCTCCCCAGCGAGACGATGATGGCGCCGGTCAAGGTCGCGAGATCGACCATGAATTGCGGCTTGAAGCGCTGCTGGCAGTACCACAGCGCGTCGGCGAGGACGAGCCTGCCCTCGGCGTCGGTGTTGAGCACCTCGATCGTTTGGCCCGACATCGACGCGACGATGTCGCCCGGACGCTGCGCCGAGCCCGACGGCATGTTCTCGACCAGTCCGACGACGCCGACTGCATTGACCTTGGCCTTACGCCCGGCCAGCGCGCGCATCAGGCCGATCACCACGCCCGACCCGGCCATGTCCCACTTCATATCTTCCATGCCGCCGGCGGCCTTGATCGAGATGCCGCCGGTGTCGAAGGTCACGCCCTTGCCGATGAAGGCGAGTGGCGCCGGGTTCTTGGCCTTGGGGTCGCCTTTCCATTGCATGACGACGAGCCGCGGCGGACGCACGCTCCCCTGCCCCACGCCCAGGAGCGCGTTCATGCCGAGCTTCTTCAACTGGCGCTCGTCCAGCACCTCGACTTCGATGCCGAGCTTCTCGGCCGAGCGCGCGGCCTCGGCGAGCGTTTCGGGATAGATGACGTTGGCGGGCTCGGAGATGATGTCGCGGCTGAAGAAGATCGCCTCGGCCACTTTCTCGAGCGGCTGGAACGCGCGCTTGGCGGCGGCCGGGTCCTCGACCACGATGGTGAACTCCTCGAGCGTGGGCTTCTTGTCGGGCTTCTCCTTGGTGCGGTACTTGTCGAAGCGGTAGGAACGCAGCCGCGCGCCGAAAGCGAGGTCGGCGGCGATCGCGGCCTCGTCGCGGCCGGCATGGTCGAGCACGATCGCGGCCTGTTTCTCGCCCGCCGCGTTGATGAGCGCCAGGAGCTGGCCGCCGCGGCTCTGCCACGCGACGCGCTTGCCGTTGCCTTCCTCGCCCGCGCCGTCCTTGCCGCCGGCGTCCTTGCCGACGCCGTAGAGGATGACGCGCGACTGCTCGAGATGTGCCGGCGCCAACACCGAGAGCGTGTCGTCGCCGCGGCCCTTGAAGCCGCTCGCCGCCATGGCGCGGGTGAGCGCGCCGCCGCTCTGCTCGTCGAGCCGCACCGCCGTCGGCAGCAGCTTTCTCTCCTCGGCGACCGGCACCGCGATGGTTCCCGAACGCGACGGATGCGGGCCGGCAAATGTGATCTTCATGGCGCTTCCCTCTCGGGCGACTGCCGGGCGATAGAGGAAAATCGTCGCGACTGTCAACCGGCGATGCGATAAAGCTGCAGCCGCGGCGCGAGGAAAGCGGGGACGAGTCCGGTGCGGTCGGCAAGCGCGAAGGGCCGCGTGCCGACGAAGACAATGTAGTCATAGCGGCGCAGCACGGCGCGGTCGGCTTCGTCGAGCGGCACCCCCGCGGTGAAGGCGCGCCACAGGCGGTCGGGCGAGGTCGCCTCCGCGAGCGCGCGATAGTCGCCTGCGAACGCGATCGGCTGCTGGCCCGGGATCGCGAACAGACTCGGCACGAAGGCATCGCGCTCCGCCGCCGCCAGCACCGGCAGATGGAGCAGCGGCGTCGCCGACACGTTGACCGCATCGGGCGGCGCGGCCACGGCGATGCGGCTGCCGAGGGGAACGGATTCCAAGCCGTCGAGGAGCGCGCGATATTCGCGGTCGCTCGCCGCCCAGCTCGCGGCGACGGTGGCGAGGCGCAAGACGAACATCGCGCCCGCGCCGGCGAGGATGACGCGCCCGGGCCCGGGGCGCGGGCCGGCCCATTGGGTACCGGCGCAGACGAGCAGCGCGAGCGCCAACGGCAGCCGCCGGTCGACACCCGAGGCGCCCAGCATCTGGCTCGGCATCGCGATATAGAGGATCGCGAGCAGCAGCAGCGGCAGCGCCAGCGCCGGCGCCAGCACCAGCCAGCGCCGCCAATAGGCCCAGCCGAGCCCGGCCACGGCCAGCGCGAAGCAGGCGATGTCGAAGGGCCGGTGGTAGAGGTCGAAGACGCTGAACATGAGGTCGAGCTTGCGCCACGGCTCTGAGAATGTCACAGCACCGCCGCCGCCGACGCCCGCCACCAGCATGATGGCAAGCGGTGCCGCGAGCGGCAGCGCGGCGACCGCGAGCCGCGCCGACACCGCGACGGGCGCGCGCGGAAAGGCCGCAGCCTCGATGCCGAGCAGCACCACAGCATAGATTCCGAACGCCATCAAATGCGCGAAATAGAGCGCCAGCGCGAACGCGGCGCCGGCCGCGATGCGGGTCGCGACGCCGCGGCCGCCGAGCGCGATCATGGCGGCGAGCGCCGCCAGCGCGAGCCCGAGCCCAAACAGAAAATTGAGCAAGCCCCACAGCAGCAGCCGCCCGTACAGCAGCAGGAACGCCAGGCACGGCCACGCCGACCAGCGTCCGCACAGCACGCGGTGCAGCAGCGCGGTCCCGCCGGCGAGGAGCAGAAACGTGACGAGCACGAAGACGTGCCCCGCCGCCTCGAGCGGCAGGATCGCCAGCAGCGGCGGCACGATCGCATCCATCGCCAGGTTCGCGAGCGGACCCCACGAAGCGACGTAGTAGTGCTGCAAGGTCGCGTCGGCCGGCAATCGCGCAAGGATCGCCGCGCGCGCGAGATGGTTGGGATAATCGACCAGCGGCAGAACGCCGCACAGCAGGACCGGCAGCGACGACGCCGCGAACAGCGCGGCGAAGAGCGCGGCGAAGGCGCGGGGCGTGAGACGCGAGGGATCAAACTCCGCCATCGCCGCACCCTCCCATGCGCGCGCCGGTGCCGCAAGCGCGCCCGCGCCCGAGCGCCGATTCTCGCCCCTAGGCTCCGGCACGGCGACGCCCCTATACTCGGGCGCCATGAACGGGCTTACCCGCTACGTGCTGCGCCAGACCGGCCTCTTGATGCTGTTCGTCACGGTCGCGTTCGGCGTCGCCGTGTGGCTGGTGCAGTCGCTGCGGCTCATCGACCTCATCGTCAATCGCGGCCTGTCGTTCGGGCTGTTCCTTTATCTCGCCGTGCTGGTGCTGCCGCGCCTCTTGGAGGTGGTGCTGCCGATCGCCGTGTTCGTCGCGGTGCTGTTCATCTACAACAAGCTCACCGCCGAGAGCGAGCTGGTGGTCATGCGCGCCGCCGGGGTGAGCGAGACCGGCCTCGCGATGCCCGCCATCCTCGCCGGCCTCATCGCCATGACGGTGCTCTTCGCGCTGTCGCTCGAGATCGTGCCGGCGGCGAATCGCGCGTTCAAGGATCTGCAGTTCGAGATCCGCAACCGCTACGCCACGGTGCTGCTGCAGGACGGGGTGTTCAACACGCTGTCCGATCGGCTCATGGTCTATGACATGGGCCGCAATGCGGCTGGCGATCTGTTGGGCATGGTGGTCTACGATCTTCGCGATGAAGAGAAGCCCGTCACCATCTTCGCCGAGCGCGGCGCATTCGCCGACACCGCCGATGGCCCGCGGCTTCTCCTGGTCAACGGCACGCGCCAGCAGCGCGAAACCGCCAACGGCCATCTCTCGGTCCTGACCTTCGAGCGCTACACCCTCGATCTCGCCGATCTCGGCGACACCGTCGCGGCGCGCGACCGGCAGCCGGACGAGCGCTACACGACCGAGCTCTTGTTCCCGGGCAGGAGGCCGGCCGGAGATGGATCGGTGCGCGCCTTCTTCGTCGAGCTGAACATGCGGCTCGAGAGCCCGCTGACGGCGCTCGCCATGGCGCTGCTGCCGATCCTGTGCCTGCTGCCCGGCGAGTTCAACCGGCGCGGACAAGGCAAGCGGGTGTTGCTCGCGGTCGCGCTCGCCTTCTCCTTCGAGTTCGTCGATATCGGCCTCAAGAACCTGAGCGGCCGCGCCGACGTGGCGATCCCGCTCCTCTACATCAACGTGCTGCTGCCGTTCGCCGCCGCGGCCATATTGATGTGGCGCGACCATCGCCTCCGGGGGCCGATCCCATTGGGCGCGAGGGTCGCGCCATGATCTCCGCGCTGTCGCCGGGCAAGACGCTGTTCAATTATATCGCGCGCCAGTTCCTCGGCTGGTGCGGCGGCGTGTTCCTGGCGCTTCTGAGCGTCGTATTCCTGCTCGACTATGTCGAGCTCATCCGCCGCTCGGGTTCCAAGCCCGAGGCGACGCTGGTGGTCCTCTTCGAGATGGCGGTGCTGAAGCAGCCCTTCATGGCGCAGCAGATCATGCCGTTCGTCATCCTGTTCGGGACCATGCTGGCGTTCTGGCGCCTGACGCGGTCGAACGAGCTGGTGGTGGCGCGCGCCGCCGGGGTCTCGGTATGGCAGTTCCTGGCTCCCCCCTTGTCGGCGGGCGCCGTCATCGGCATCCTGATGGTCACGGTTTTCAACCCGGTCGCCTCGGTGATGCAGGCAAGCTATGAGCGCCTCGATGACCGCATCTTGCGCAGCAACGACGATCAGCTCACCCTGTCGCGGACGGGCTTGTGGCTCAGGCAGAGCGATGACGACGGCAATCATTCGATCGTGCACGCCGACCGCTACCTCGCCGACGCGCAGGCGCTGCGCGGGGTGACCATGCTGTTCATCGCCAACGACAGCAAGCTCGCCAAGCGCATCGACGCGCGCGAGGCGAAGCTCGAGTCCGGCGCATGGCAGGTGATGGACGGCACGGTGTGGCAGCCGTCCGAGCCGCTGCAGACGTTCGAGCACGTTTCGGTGCCGACCAATCTCACGCCGGTCAAAATCCAGGACAGCTTCGCCGCGCCGGAAACGATGTCGTTCTGGGAACTGCCGAGCTTCATCCGGCTGCTCGAGGGCTCGGGCTTCTCGGCGCTTCGCCACCGGCTCTATTTCGACGCGCTTCTGGCGCGGCCGCTGCTGTTCGCCTCGATGGTGCTGATCGCCGCGAGCTTCAGCCTGCGCATGCAGCGGCGCGGCGGCACGACGATCATGATCGCGAGCGGCGTCGCCGCCGGCTTCGCGCTCTATTTCGTCTCCGATGTAGTGTTCGCGCTTGGCCTCTCCGCCACCATTCCGGTCTCGCTCGCGGCATGGACGCCGGCGGGCGTGAGCTGCCTCCTCGGCGTCAGCCTGCTGCTCCATCTCGAGGACGGGTGAGACGCGATGCGGGGGGGAGCGCTCATCGTCGGATTGCTCGCCGCCGCGCTGGCCTGCGCTGGCGCGGCGCGCGCCGCCACCGAGCCGCGCGAAAGAAACCAGGCGCCGGTGCTGTTTAGCGCCGACGAGGTGCAATATGACCAGGATCTCGGCCTCACCGTGGCCAAGGGGCATGTCGAACTCGACCAGGGCGACCAGATCCTGCTCGCCGATACCGTCACCTACATGCAGCGCACCGACACGGTGACGGCGTCCGGCAACACCGTACTGCTGCAGCCCACGGGCGACATCGTGTTCGGCAATTTCCTCGAGCTGCACGACGACATGCACGACGGCTTCATCAAGGACATTCGTCTGCTGCTGTCGGACGGCTCGCGGCTCGCCGGCAACACCGCGCGGCGCGTCGGCGGCGTGCGCACCGAGATCAGGCGCGCGGTCTATTCGCCGTGCGAGCTGTGCCAGGACGATCCTAGGCAGCCGCCGGTATGGCAGATCAAGGCCGAGGAGGTGGTCCACGACAAGGAAACGCAGCTCATCGAGTACCACAACGCGATCATGGAGATCGACGGCGTTCCCGTCCTCTATTCGCCTTATTTCTCGCACCCCGATCCGTCGGTGAAGCGCGCGAGCGGCTTTCTGCCGCCGGTGTTCGGCTCCGGCGCCACGCTCGGCTTCCACGCCACCATCCCGTATTACTGGGCGATCGCGCCCGACAAGGATGCGACCTTCCGCCCGATGCTGACGACCACGGCGGGCGTCGTGCTCGGCGGCCAGTACCGCGAGCGCTTCGCCAACGGGCTCATGGTGAACGACGGCAGCATCGAGGTGGGCGGGCACAGCGAAACCGCGTCGGCCAGCAATTTCGGGCCGCCGGCGGGATCGGTCCGCGGCCACTTCTTCGGCACCGGCGAGTGGGACCTCACCAACACCTGGCGCGCCGGCTATGACGTCCAGCGCGAGTCCGATCAGACTTACATGCTGCGCTATCATTTCCCGACGCCCGGCAATTATCTCACGAGCCATCTCTACGCCGAGAATTTCGGGCCCAACAGTTACGGCAACGTCAGCACCTATATCTACCAGAGCCTCAATCCGGTCTACGGCGATTCGGTCGAGCCGATGGCGCTGCCGGTCGCGCGCTACGACTGGACGGGCGATCCGGACCGGTTCGGCGGGCGCCTGCATCTCGGCGGCAGCGCGCTCGATCTCTTGCATCAGACCGGCCCCCAGGTGCGCCGCGTGTCCACGAGCGGCGACTGGCGGCTGCCCTTCAACGGCGCGATCGGCGACCGCTTCACCTTCATCGCCAGCATGCGCACCGACGCCTACTACTCCGACCACGTCGCTCTGACGCCCAATTTCACGCCCGTGACCAACGCTTATGGGACGACCATCGATCTGCCGAACAACCGGGGCACGACCTCCGAATGGGCCGGCCGCGCCTTCCCGCAGGCGGCGCTTCAATGGCGCTATCCGTGGGTGCGCGTCGACGGCGCCAGCAGCGCGCTGATCGAGCCGGTGGCGGCGCTTGTCGCCGGCCCCAAGGGCGAGAACCCCGCGCGCATCCCAAACGAGGACAGCCAGGGCTTCGAATTCGACGAGATGAGCTTGTTCGTGCCCAACCGCCTGCCGGGCTATGACCGCGTCGACAGCGGCCAGCGCGTCGATTACGGCATGCATGGCGAGATCAACAGCAAGTCCTGGGGCACGTGGGAGACGCTGGTCGGCCAGAGCTATCGCGCCGAGAAGAGCACCGTCTTCCAGCCGGGCTCGGGCCTCGAGGACCGGCTGTCCGACATCGTCGGACGGGTCCAGTTCGCGCCCGGCCCGCTGCTCGACTTCGCCTACCGGTTCCGGCTCGCCAAGGGCGATTTCGCCGTGCGCCGGCAGGAGGTTGGCACCCATTTCGGCCCGGAGAGCTTGCGCGCCTCCGTGACCTTCATCTCGATCGCCCCCATCCCCGGCCCCAATACCGTGCCCACGGCCAACCAGATCGGCGTTTCGCTCAACGCGCAATTGACGCGCTATTGGTCGGTTGCGCTCAACGACACGCGCTTCATCGGCGGCGGCGGGGCGACCATCAATTCCGGCATCGCCGCCACGTACCGCGACGACTGTTTCGCCCTGGTGACGTCGGTGGTCCAATCCGGCATCCGGGTGGGCGACGTGCGGCCGGGCGTCTCGGTGCTCGTCACGCTGATATTCAAGAATCTGGGCGAGATCGGCGAGCGGGTCTTGTCCGAGAGCGGGACATGACCTGACTCGCCCGCGGATGCTAAGGTGGCGAGGGCCGCGCCTTCGCGGCCGTGTCACGAACCAGCATCGTTGCCGCCCATGAATTGGTTGTTCGCGATCCTCTTCCTCCTCGCCGCAGCAGGCACAGCGCCGGCGCAGGAGTCCCGCATCGCCGCCGTCGTCAATGCGGACATCGTCACCGACGGCGACCTCGCCGCGCGCCTCAGGCTCGTGGAGACGTCGTCCAACATCCCCGACACGCCCGATAACCGTCAGCACCTCATTCCCGAAGTGCTGCGCACGCTCATCGACGAGAAGCTGCAACTGCAGGACGCCAAGCATATCGGCATTACCGTGCCGCAGGCCGAAGTCGACAAGGCGATCGGCAATATCGAGCGCCGCAACAACATGCAGGCCGGCGCCCTCGACGCCTTCTTCAAGGACCGCGGCGTCGCGAAGAGTACGCTCGTCGACCAGGTCACGGCCTCGATCGCCTTCTCCAAGGTGGTCCAGGCGCGCGTGGCACAGGACGTCCAGGTCTCGGATGACCAGGTGGACGAGACGATGAAGCGTATCCAGGCCGATATCGGCAAGCCGCAGAGCCGGGTGGCGGAGATCTTCCTCGCGGTCGACAATCCGAGCCAGGAGGATCAGGTCCGCCAGCTCGCCGACCGCCTCATCGAGCAGATTCGCGGCGGCGCCAATTTCGCCGCGGTCGCGCAGCAATTCTCGCAGTCGCCGAGCGCGGCCGTGGCCGGCGACATCGGCTGGGTGACGCCCAGCGAGCTGAGCCCGCGCCTGGCCGAAGCGATCGAGAAGATGAGCCCGGGCCAGATGTCGTTTCCCATCCGCACGCCGGCAGGGTTCTACCTCCTTTACCTCATGGAGCGGCGCACGCAGGGCGCGGCGAGTCCCGACCAGATCTCGCTCTCGCTCGTCGAAGTGGTCTTTCCCGTGGCCGAAGGCGCCAGCCCCGACGAGCGCAAGAAGGCCGAGGCGGACGCGCAGCAGGTCGCGCGCGATGTCAAGAGTTGCGGCGAGCTGGCGAAGATCGGGGCGCAGCGGGCGCCGCAGCTCTCGCGCCAGATCCCGCAGATCAAGGCAAGCGATCTTCCGGCCGACCAGGTGCAGCAGATCCTGGCGCTCAAAGTGGCCGAGACGAGCAAGCCGATGGTCATGCCCGGCGGCATCGGCGTCGTGATGGTGTGTCAGCGCCAGGACCCGCCGGGCCTGCCGTCGCGCGACCAGCTCAGCGAGACCCTCGCGCACGAGCGGCTCGACGCGCTGGCGCGGCGCTACATGCGCGATCTGCGCCGCGGCGCCTATGTGGACATCCGCGAATGACGGCGCCGCTCGCCTTGACCGCCGGCGAGCCGGCCGGGATCGGCGGCGAGATCACCCTCATGGCCTGGCGCGAGCGCGTGCGATCGCGTCTCGCGCCGTTCTTCGCGATCGACGATCCGGCGCGGCTTAAGCGACTCGCGGCGCGGCTCGGCTGGGACGTGCCGGTCGAGGCCATCGCGTCGCCCGAGGACGCGGCCGCGGTTTTCGCGCGCGCGCTGCCGGTGCTGGCGCAGGGATTTCCCGCACCCATCGAGCCCGGCCGGCTCGATCCCGCCAACGCGCCGGCGGTGATCGCGGCGATCGCGACCGGGGCACGGCTGGTGCTGGCGCGCCGGGCCGCCGCGCTGGTCACCAATCCGATCCAGAAGGAAACGCTCTATCAGGCCGGATTTCCGCATCCCGGCCACACCGAATTCCTGGGCGAGCTCGCGGGCGGGATGCGGCCGGTGATGATGCTGGTCTCGGACGCGCCGGTCCCGCCGCTGCGCGTCGTGCCGGTGACCGTGCATGTGGCGTTGAAGGCGGCGCTGGCCGCGCTCGAGACCGGCGAGATCGAAGCGGTGGGCCGCATCGCGGCGGATGCGCTCGCGCGCGATTTCGGCATCGCGCGGCCGCGTCTCGCCGTCGCCGGCCTCAATCCGCACGCCGGCGAGCACGGCACCATGGGGCGCGAGGAGATCGATCTGATCGCGCCGGCGATCGCGCGCTTGCAAAGAGACGGCATCGACGCGTTCGGGCCGCTCTCGCCCGACACGCTGTTCCATCCGGCGGCGCGGTTGCGCTACGACGCGGTGCTGTGCATGTATCACGACCAGGCGCTGATACCGTTGAAGACCATCGATTTCGACGGCGGCGTCAACGTGACCTTGGGCTTGCCGTTCGTCCGCACCTCGCCCGACCACGGCACCGCGACCGACATCGCGGGAACCGGGACCGCGAGCCCCGCGAGCCTCATCGCCGCGCTGCGGCTGGCCGCGACCATGAGCGAGCGGCGCCTCGCCGCCGCCGCGACCCTTTCCGGCTGAGGCGTGGCCGAGCCCGACCTGCCGCCGCTGCGCGATGTGATCCGCCGCCACGGGCTCGACGCGAAGAAATCGCTTGGCCAGAATTTCCTGCTCGACATCAACCTGACGCGCCGCATCGCGCGCGCCGCGGGCGCGCTCGATCAATGCGACACGATCGAGATCGGCCCCGGCCCCGGCGGGCTCACCCGCGCGCTCCTCGCCGAAGGCGCGCGGCACGTGATCGCAGTCGAGCGCGACCGGCGCTGCATCGCCGCGCTCGAGGAGCTTGCTGCAGCCTATCCCGGCCGGCTCGATCTCGTCGAGGGCGACGCGCTCGCGCTCGACGCGGCCGCGCTCGGCCGCGCGCCGCGCAAGATCGTCGCCAATCTCCCCTACAACATCGCGACCAGGCTGCTGTTGCAATGGCTGAAGCAGGCGGGCGCCTTCGCCGGCCTCACCCTCATGTTCCAGAAGGAGGTGGCGGCACGGCTCGCGGCCGAGCCCGGAGCGAAGGAATACGGGCGGCTCTCCGTGATCGCGCAACATCTCTGCGCGGTGGAGCTTGAATTCGACGTGGCGGCCTCCGCTTTCGTGCCGCGTCCGACGGTCACCTCGACCGTGGTGAACCTCATGCCGCTCGCGCGCCCGCGCGGTGCGTGCCGGCTCGAGGACCTGGAGCGCGTCACAGCGGCCGCCTTCGGCCAGCGCCGCAAGATGCTGCGCCAGAGTCTGAGATCGTTGGGAGGCGATCCGGCCGCACTGCTCGAGGCGGCGCGGATTACGCCGACGGCGCGGGCCGAGGAGCTGTCGGTCGAGGCGTTCGCGACGCTCGCCGCCGCTATGGCAGGCCGCGCAAGCGGTTGACGAATTCCGCGAGGCCCACCTGGCGCTCGCGGCGGACGCGCTCGGCCACCACGATCGACTGCATCTGGCGCACGCTGTCCGCGAGGTCGTCGTTCAGGATGACGTAGTCGTATTCGGGCCAGTGGCTCATGTCGTCGGACGATTTCGCCATGCGGGCGGCCACCACCGCGTCGCTGTCCTGGGCGCGCCGCCGCAGCCGCTCCTCGAGCGCCGCATGGGTCGGCGGCAGGATGAACACCGAGACGAGGTCCTGGCGCACCGTCTCCTTGAGCTGCTGCGTTCCTTGCCAGTCGACGTCGCTGACGATGTCGCCGCCGGCCTCGAGCGCCGCCATCACCGGCGCGCGCGGCGTACCGTAGCTATGCCCGAACACGGTCGCGTGCTCCAAGAGCTCGCCCGTCGCCACCATCGCCTCGAAGCGCGAGGCCGAGATGAAGTGATAATGCTTGCCGTCGATCTCGCCGGCGCGCGGCGGCCGCGTCGTCACCGACACCGACATCGCGAGGCTCGGGTCGGCGGCGATGAGCGCGCGCGTGATCGTGCTCTTGCCCGCGCCGGAGGGCGAACTCAACACCAGCAGGATGCCACGTCGCGTGATCTCGCCCATGTCGCTACTCGATGTTCTGCACCTGCTCGCGGAGCTGTTCGATCGCGGCCTTGAGCGCGAGCCCGATGCGCGTCAGGCCCATGTCGGACGATTTCGAGCACAGCGTGTTGGCCTCGCGGTTGAACTCCTGGCACAGGAAATCGAAGCGCCGGCCGATCGCGCCGCCCTCGGCCAAAAGCGCGCGCGCCGCCGCGATATGGGACGAGAGCCGGTCCAGCTCCTCACGCACGTCGGCCTTGGCGGCGATCAGCGCCGCCTCCTGCGCGAGGCGCTCGGGCGAGAGCGCGGGCGAGGCTTGCAATAACTCCTCCACCTGCGCCTTGAGCCGCGCGCGCAGCGTCTCGGGCTGGGTCGCGGCGGAAGCCTCGGCGCTGGCGACGAGGGCCGCGATCTCGGCGATGCGCTGATCGAGCACCGGCTCGAGCCGCCCGCCTTCGCCGAGCCGCACCTGCGCGAGCCGGCCCAGCGCCGCCTCCCAGCTTGCCAGCAGGGCGGCGTTGCGGCGCTCGCGCGAGGATTCGTCCTCGTTCTCGTCGCCGCTCTCGATCACGCCCTTGATAGCGAGGAGCCCGTCGAGCCGCGGCGGCGCGGTCTCGACCTCGGCGGCGACCTCGCGCGCGATCGCCAGCACCGCGGCCAGCGCCTCGCGATTGACCCGGACGCCGGACGCCGCATTGGCGCGCGTCACCGCCAAGGACGCCGTGACCGCGCCGCGCTTCAAATGCTGCGCCAGGCTGGCGCGCAGCGGCAGCTCGAGCGCGTCGAAGCCGGGCGGCAGGCGGAAGCGCATGTCGAGCGCCTTGCCGTTGACGCTCTTCACCTCCCACACCCAAGAGAGGCCGTCGGCGTGCTCCTCGGCGCGGGCGAAGCCGGTCATGCTCGAGATCGCCATGGCGTCCTTATAGCCGCGCCGCGACCGGAGCGGGAGGGCAAGAACGGTTGCGCCGGACCCTATTTCAAGCGGTCGCTGATCTTGGCGAGGCCGGCGCTGGCGCAGGCTTCGTCCTTGTCGCCGCCGGGCGCGCCGCTGGCGCCGATGGCGCCGATCGTGTCGTCGCCGACCTTGATCGGCAGGCCGCCCTGCCCGGTGGTGAAATTCGGATCGTAGATTCCGGGATTGAAGGCACCCGGCGCGGAGACCCGCTTGCCGAAGTCGCCGCTCGAGACCTTCAGTATGGCGGCGGTGTAGGCCTTGCGGCGGGTGATTTCCCGGGTCAGCGCGCTGGCGCCGTCACCCATGAGCACCAGCTTGGGCGCCCCGGTGCGGTCGGCGATGGTGACCGAGACGTTGTAGCCTTGCGCCTTGCACGCCGCGATCGCCGCCTGGGCCGCTTCCACGGCCAGATCGGCGGTGAGGACCTTGTGGGTTTCCGTTGGCAAGGGATCGGCGGCCAAGGCGTTGGCGCCGGTGAAAGCGAAGACGCAAGCGGCCGCCGCGAACGCGAAGGATCGGTTCATTGTTTTCCTCCCGGAGTGATTGGCGCGGTCATTGGACCATCGCCGACGCGTCAGCGCAACGGCCCGGCGCGCGTCCTAGTCCGGCCCCGCGTCGCCGCGCAGGCGGCGCAGTTGAGCGACGTTGCGGTTGTGCTGCTCGAGGGTGCGGGCGAAACTGTGGCGGCCGGTGCCGTCGGCGGCGAAGTAGAGATCGCCGCGGTCATCGGGCGCCACCGCGGCGGCGATCGCGGCGAGGCCGGGATTGGCGATCGGCGTCGGCGGCAGGCCCTTCACCTCGTAAGTGTTGTAGGGCGAATCGACGGCCAGATCGGCGTGGTCGAGCGGGTGGGCAAGCGGGTGCTTGCCGCCGTCCGTGAGGGCGTAAGCCACCGTCGGATCGGCCTGGAGCTTCATGCCGTGCGCGAGCCGTTCGACATAGACGCCGGCGATACGCGCACGCTCGTCGGCAAGCGCAGTCTCCTTCTCGACGATCGAGGCGAGGATGAGCGCCTCGCGCGGGCTCTCGAGCTGAAGGCTGGGCGCGCGGCGCTGCCACGCCAGCGCCAGCGCGCGGTCCATGGCCCGCCGCATGCGGGCGACGAGGTCCTGGCGCCTGGTGCCGAGGACGTAGAAATACGTGTCCGGCAGCAGGCTTCCCTCAGCCGGCGGCGGGTCGAGCGCACCGTCGAGCGCGGGCGCGGCGGCGATCAATGCGACCGCTTCGGCGGATGTCAGGCCCTCGGGCAGGGTGAAGCGATGCTGCACCACCTTGCCGCTGGCGAGGAGATCGGCGACCGCGCTGGCTGCGATCGCCGGCGGGAAGTCGTACTCGCCGGCCTTCAGCGCATGCGCCTTGCCCTCGACGAACGTGCCGGCGACGAAGACCCAGGGATGGGCCAGCACGCCCGCGTCGCCGAGCGCGGCGGCGATGGCGCCGATGCCCTCGCTCTTCCCGACCACGACGATCTTTTGTGCAGCGAGCGGTCCCGGCGCCTGGTAATCGATCCACGCCCAGCAAGCGACCGCGGCGAGCGCGACCATGAGCGCGGCCAGCGCGGCGCCGACGCGCCGCATGCTAGGGCGCGGGACCGAAGATGAGGGAGGCGTTGGTGCCGCCGAAGCCGAAGGAGTTGGACAGCGCGAAGCGCACGGGGCGCTCCTTGGCGGCGAGCGCCACGAGATCGATGTCGCAGCCCTCGGACGGGTTCTCGAGGTTGAGCGTCGGCGGCACCACGCCGTCGCGGATCGCCAGGATCGAGAAGATCGCCTCGACGCTGCCCGCCGCGCCGAGCAGATGGCCGATCGCCGACTTGGTCGAGGACATCGACAGTTTGTAGGCGTGATCGCCGAACACGCGCTTCACCGCGCCCAGTTCGATCTCGTCGCCCAATGGCGTCGAGGTGCCGTGCGCATTGACGTAGTCGATGCTGTCGGGCGGCAGGCCGGCGCGCTTCAGAGCGTTGCGCATCGAGCGGAAGGCGCCGTTGCCGTCCTCGGCCGGCGCGGTGATGTGGTGAGCGTCGCCCGACATGCCGTAGCCCAGCACCTCGGCGTAGATCTTGGCGCCGCGGCGCTTGGCATGCTCCAGCTCCTCGATCACCAGCACGCCGGCGCCCTCGCCCATCACGAACCCGTCGCGCGCCTTGTCCCACGGCCGCGAGGCGCGCCACGGCTCGTCGTTGAAATTCGTCGAGAGCGCGCGGGCCGCGGCGAAGCCGGCGACGCCCATGCGGCAGATCGCGGCCTCGGTGCCGCCGCACACCATGACGTCGGCGTCCTCCCACTGGATCATGCGCGCCGCATCGCCGATCGCGTGCGCGCCGCTCGAGCAGGCAGTGACGACGGCGTGGTTGGGGCCGGAGAAATGGAACCGGATCGAGACATGGCCCGAGGCGAGATTGATGAGGTTGGAGGGGATGAAGAAGGGCGAGATCCGGCGCGGCCCGCGCTCGTGCAAGGTCAACGCGCCCTCGGTGATGCCGGGCAGCCCGCCGATGCCCGAGCCGATCGTCACGCCGGTGCGCTCGCGCCCCTCTTCGTCCTGGGGCAGCCAGCCCGAATCCTGGACCGCCTGCTCCGCCGCCGCGAGCGCGAAGACGATGAACTCGTCCATCTTGCGCTGTTCCTTGGGCGGGATCCAATCGTCGGCGTTGAAATCGCCGTTGGCGGTCTCGCCGCGCGGGACCTGGCCGGCGATCTTGGCTGGCAGATCGGAGACGTCGAAGCTCTGGATCGACCGGATGCCGGAATTTCCTTCGACGAGGCGCCGCCACACGCGCTCGGCGCCGATGCCGAGAGGCGTCACGAGGCCGATTCCGGTGACGACGACCCGCCTCATGTTCGGCAGAAACCTACTTGTGAGCTTCGATGAAGTTCACGGCATCCTTGACGGTGACGATCTTCTCGGCGGCGTCGTCGGGGATTTCGCAGCCGAATTCCTCCTCGAACGCCATCACCAGCTCGACCGTATCGAGGCTGTCGGCGCCAAGATCGTCGATGAAGCTGGCATTGTCGGTCACTTTCGTCTCGTCGACGCCCAGATGCTCGACGACGATTTTCTTTACCCGCTCGGCGACATCGCTCATCACTCGGTCCTCGACAGATTAACGCGCTGGTTGAACAGGGACTTTCTTCTGCCGCATGGGCGCCGCGCAAGGGCCTATCGGGTGCCGCCTGCCCGCGGGCGGCCGGGCGAAAGCGCGGCTCACATAACACAGATCGCTAGCCTTGGCCAGCACCCTAAACCATGGCGAGACCGCCATTCACGTGCAGAGTGTGGCCGGTGACATAGCGCGCCTCGTCGCTGGCGAGGAAGAGGGCGCAGCAAGCGACCTCGTCCGGCGTGCCGATTCGGCCCATGGGAATCGCCGATGCCAGCTTGTCGCGCTGCTCGGGCGAGAGCGCGTCCGTCATCGGGCTGGCGATGAGTCCCGGCGCGATGCAGTTGACGGTGATGCCGCGCGAGGCGAGCTCGGCCGCCAGCGCCTTCGACATGCCCTCGAGCCCGGCCTTGGCGGCGGCATAGTTCGCCTGGCCCGGATTGCCGGTGGTGCCAACCAGCGACGTGATGGAGACGATACGGCCCCAGCGCCGCCGCATCATGCCGCGCATCGCCGCGCGCGAAAGACGGAACGCGGCGGTGAGATCGACGTCGATCACGCTCTGCCAGTCCTCGTCCTTCATGCGCAGCGCGAGACCGTCGCGGGTGAGACCTGCGTTGTTGACGAGGATGTCGAGCTGACCCATCGCCGCCTCCGCCGCCTTGACCAGCGCGTCGCCGCTCGCCGGATCGGCCAGGTCGGCGACGGCGACGGTGGCGCGCGCGCCCAAGGAATGCTGGAGCGCGTCGAGCGCGTCGCGGCGGGTGCCGGCGAGCAGGAGCTTGGCGCCCGCCCCGTGCAGCGCGCGCGCGATGGCGCCGCCGATGGCGCCCGACGCGCCGGTGACGAGGGCCGCCTTGCCGTCGAGTGAGAACATGGCGCCGCTAGAGCCGCTTGAGGAAGGCGTCGATTTCCGCGGGCGTGCCGACCGCGGTGGCGGTGAGCTCGCGGTCGATGCGCTTGACGAGGCCGGTGAGGACGCGGCCGGTGCCGAGCTCGGCGATTTCCTCGACCCCGGCCTCGCGCATGGCGATGACGCATTCGCG
Source organism: Allostellaceae bacterium (assembly GCA_035604615.1). Lineage (GTDB taxonomy): Bacteria > Pseudomonadota > Alphaproteobacteria > ATCC43930 > CGMCC-115725 > DATJLY01. The sequence goes on from DATNID010000052.1 coordinate 67,155, forward strand.
CCAGCGCACCAGGCCGGTCACCTGCTCGACCAGGAGGGCGCGGATCTCGTCGGGGTCCTGCACCGGCGCCGCGCTCACGTTGGCGACCAGCGGCACCACCGGCTCGCGCAGATCGACCGCGGCGAGCGCCGCTTCCATCTCGCGCGCGGCCGGCTCCATCAACGCGCAGTGGAAGGGCGCGCTCACGGGCAGCATGATGGCGCGCCGCGCGCCATGCTCGGTGGCGAGCGCCACCGCGCGTTCGACCGCGTCGGCGTGGCCGCTCACCACGACCTGGCCGGCGCCGTTGTCGTTGGCGCAGGCGCACACTCGCCCTTGCGCCGCGTCCGCGACCACCTTGCGGACATCCTCGAGCTCGAGCCCCAAGAGCGCCGCCATCGCGCCTTCGCCGACCGGTACCGCGCGCTGCATGGCGAGACCGCGGCGCTTCAAGAGCCGCGCAGCGTCGGCCAGCGTCAGCGCACGCGCTGCCGCGAGCGCCGAATACTCGCCCAGCGAATGCCCAGCGACGAAGGCGGCGTCGCGCCTCAGCTCGAGCCCGCCGTCGCGCTCGAGCACGCGCATCACCGCGAGCCCCACCGCCATCAGCGCGGGCTGCGCGTTCTCGGTCAGGGTGAGGTCGCTTTCCGGCCCCTCGAACATGAGGCGCGAGAGGCGCTGGTGCAGCGCCTCGTCGATCTCTTCGAGCGTGTCGCGCGCGGTGGGGAATGCGGCCGCCAGCTCGCGGCCCATGCCGACGGCCTGCGAGCCCTGTCCGGGAAACACCAAAGCGCGGACCATGCCCCCTCGCGTGTCCGGAAAAACTAGAAAATCCACATGAAGGTGTAGGGCCGGCAGCGCACTTGCCAATCGACGATCTGCAGATTGTCCTCGGCCGGCTCGATATCCTCTTTCAGCCGGTCATAGCCGTTGGTGCAGACCTGCCGCGCTTTCATGTCCAAGAGCGCCTGCTGCTTCTCGTCGGGGGGCGCGTTGCCGGCATCCGCCGGACGCGCCAGCGAGACGCCGATGGTCTCGCGCGCTTGATCGCGGTCGACGCCGAGGCAGCCGGAAATCAGCCCGGCCAGCGCCGCCATCATCAGCCAACGCACCATGAAGGAACCTCCCCTAACGCCCCTGCCCTACACCCTCGATTGCGACGCTGCAAGCGGCTAAAAGCCTTGTCAGCCAGAGGGTTGCGCACGGGAAGACTTCGTGTATAGTCCGCCCCCTCCTTGCCGGCCAATGCCGGCTAGGCCCGGGCGGCTGACCGTCGAGCGATCGACCAGCGCCGGGCCATCAACAGCCATAGGGAGTTACGCCGACCCATGCCGTTTTACGAAAATGTTTTCATTGCCCGCCAGGACGTGTCCGCGGCGCAGGTCGAGGCCATGGCCGAAGGTTTCGCCGGCATCGTCGCCCAGTTCGGCGGCAAGGTGACCAAGCGCGAATATTGGGGCCTCAGGAATCTCGCCTACCGCGTCAAGAAAAACCGCAAAGGCCATTACATGTTGTTCAACCTCGACGCGCCGCCGGCGGCGGTGAACGAGCTTGAGCGCAACATGCGCATCAACGAGGACGTGCTGCGCTACCTCACCGTGCGCGTCGAGGCGCTCGAGGAAGGCCCATCGGCGGTGATGCAGAATCGCGACCGCGGCGACCGCGACCGGGGCGATCGCGACCGGGGTGACCGAGGCGATCGCCGTCCGCGTTTCGAGCGCGAGCCGCGCGAAGGCATCGTCATCCCCGAGGTCATTCCCGAAGTCATCCCCGAGATCATTCCCGAAGTCGAGGGAGGCGAGGCATGAGCGACGACATGGAGCGCGGCGAGCGCGGTGGACGCGGCGGCGATCGCGGTGGCGACCGTGGCGGCGATCGCGGCGGCGACCGTTCGGGCGGCGGCGCGCGCCGGCCGTTCTTCCGCCGGCGCAAATCGTGCCCGTTCTCGGGTCCGCACGCGCCCAAGATCGACTACAAGGACGTGAAGCTGCTGCAACGCTTCGTTTCCGAGCGCGGCAAGATCGTGCCGTCGCGCATCACCGCGGTTTCGACCCGCAAGCAGCGCGAGCTGGCGCAGGCGATCAAGCGCGCGCGCTTTCTCGGCCTCCTGCCGTACAATCTGAAGTAGGAGACGCGTCATGATGGAAGTCATCCTGCTCGAGCGCGTCGAGAAACTGGGCCAGATGGGCCAGGTGGTGAAGGTGCGCCCCGGCTTCGCCCGTAATTTCCTTTTGCCGCAGAAGAAGGCGTTGCGCGCGACCAAGGAAAATCTCGCCGTCTTCGAGCAGCGCCGCGCGCAGCTCGAAACCGCTAATCTGGAAAAGCGCAGCGAAGCCGAACAGGTGGCGCAGAAGATGAACGGCGTCTCGGTCGTGCTCATCCGCCAGGCGGGCGAGAGCGGCCAGCTCTACGGTTCGGTCTCGGCGCGCGACATCGCCGTCGGCGTGACCGAGGCGGGCTTCACCGTGACCCGCGGCCAGGTGACGCTCGACAAGGCGATCAAGACCCTCGGCCTCCATCCGGTCCGCGTCGTGCTGCATCCCGAGGTCGCGGTGCAAGTCACCGTCAACGTGGCGCAATCGGCCGAAGAGGCTGGGATGCAGGCCAAGGGCATCAACCCGATCCAGCTGGCGCAAAAGGCGGCGCAAGGCCACGACGAAGACGAAGCGCCTGCTCCCGCGCCCGCCGAAAAGGCGGAGAAGAAACCCGCCAAGGCCAAGAAGAAAGCCGACCAGGACGAAGGCGAAGCCGAGACCAAAACCAAGACCAAGGCCGAAGCCAAGCCGGCGGCGAAGGATGCCGGCAAAGCCGCCAAGCCGAAGGCCGAGAAGCGCGAAAAGAAAGCCAAGCCGGCTTAAAGCAAATAGGCCGGGAGGCGCCTTTGTTCGAGGGCTTCGCGCGCAAATCCATCCCGATCGGCGAGGCCACGATCAACTGCGTCGTGGGCGGCAACGGCCCGCCGTTGCTGCTGCTGCACGGCTTTCCGCAGAACCTGGCGGAATGGGCGCGGGTCGCGCCCCTCCTGGCCAAGCAATTCACCGTGGTCTGCGCCGATTTGCGCGGCTATGGCGATTCCTTCAAGCCCCGATGCCTGCCCGATAATTCCAACTATGCCTTCCGCGCCATGGCGGCGGATCAGGTCGCGGTGATGAACCGTCTCGGCTTCGCCCGTTTCCACGTGGCGGGCCACGATCGCGGCGGCCGCGCCGCTCACCGCATGGCGCTCGACCATCCCGCCGCGGTGCTGTCGCTTTCCGTGCTCGACATCGTGCCCACTTACGCCATGTTCATGGAGACCAACCGCTTCATCGCCGGGGCCTATTGGCACTGGTATTTCTTGTCCCAGCCCGAGCCTTTCCCCGAGCGCCTGATCGGCAACGACCCCGATTTCTTCTACGAGACCTGCCTGGTCGGCTGGGGCGCGGTCCGGGTGGAGGATTTCGACCCGGAGATGCTGGCCGATTACCGGCGTTGCTGGCGCGACCCGGCGATGATCCACGGCTCGTGCTCCGATTACCGCGCCGGCGCGACCATCGACCTCGACCATGACCGGGCCGATCTGGCGCGCCAAGTCCAATGCCCCGCGCTGGCCTGCTGGGGCGCCAAGGGGTTGATGCACAAGCTGTTCGACATCGAGGCCCAATGGCGCCAGCGTTGCGCCAATCTCAGAGTCGCGTCGCTGCCCGGCGGCCATTTCTTCATCGACCAGTTCCCGGCCGAAACCGCGCGCATTCTGGCTGATTTCCTCGGAAGCGCGACGTGACCCCGCGCTTTGTCGCCTTGCCCGACGGCGAGCGCATCCCGGCGCTGGGATTGGGCACCTGGATGATGGGCGAGCGGGCCTCGCGCGGGAAGGAAATCGAGGCCGCGCTGCGGCTCGGCCTCGATCTCGGCATGACGCTCATCGACACGGCGGAGATGTACGCCGATGGCGGCGCCGAGGAGCTGGTGGGCCGCGCGATAGCCGGCCGGCGCGACCGGGTGTTCCTGGTCAGCAAGGTGCTGCCGTCGAACGCCGGCCGCCAGGGGACCCGGGCGGCTTGCGAGCGCAGCCTGAAGCGGCTCGGCACCGACCGCCTCGATCTGTACCTATTGCATTGGCGGGGGAGCGTGCCCTTGGCCGAGACGGTCGACGCCTTCGAGGAATTACGAGGCGAAGGCAAGATCCGGCATTGGGGCGTCTCGAACTTCGATGTGAGCGACATGGCGGAATTGCGGGCGCTGCCCCAGGGCAACAACTGCGCCGCCAACCAGGTGATCTACAATCTCGGCCGGCGCGGCATCGAATTCGACCTGCTGCCCGATTTGGCCAAGCACCGGGTTCCGGTCATGGCCTATTCGCCCTTGGAGCAGGGCCGGCTCTTGGGCGAGCGCGGCCTCCAGGAACTGGCGCGCCAGCTGGGCGCCACCCCGGCCCAGATCGCCCTGGCCTGGGTGCTGCACCGCGAGGGCGTGGTGGCCATCCCCAAGGCGGCCAGCCCGAGGCATGTCGAGGAAAACCGGGGCGCGCTCGAGCTGAAACTATCCGCCGCCGATCTGGCCCAATTGGACCGGGCCTTCCCGCCGCCGCGGCGCCGCACCGCCCTGGAGATGCTCTAGGGCCGTCCGGAAACGGGCCCCAACGGGCCCTTGTCAGCCGCCCGCCGCGTGTAGTTTAGTGGTGGCAACCCACGATCATGGGCGGGAAAGATGCTGTTCGGCAATTTGCTTAGACGCATCGTCAAGACCGGAACGATCGTGCTGATCGGCCCGGACGGCGCAACCGATTGCGTCGCGGCCACGCCTTCGCCCCGGGTGGTGGTGCGGATCAAAAGCCGGAAATTCCTGGCCAAGCTGTTCACGGCGCCGAGCTTCTTCCTGGCCGAAGGCTACGTGAACGGCGATCTCGTCATCGAGGAAGGCGATCTGCGCCAGTTGCTGGCCGTCCTGATGAGCGGCGTCAGGGACGGCGTCTATCCGATATTCTTCGACCGGCTGCGCCAGGGCACGTCCTGGGCCATCGATTGGATCGTCAAGGTCGGAACCATCGACCGGGCGCGGCGCGACGTGCAATTCCACTACGATCTGTCGAACGAGTTCTTCGGCCTGTTCCTCGACCCGGCCATGCAATATTCCTGCGCCTATTTCGAGACCGGCAAGGAGACCATCGCCGAGGCGCAAGTGGCGAAGATGCGGCATATCGCGGCCAAGCTGGCGCTCCGCCCGGGCCAGAAGGTGCTGGACATCGGCTGCGGCTGGGGCGGTTTGGCGGCCTTTTTGAGCTCGAATTACGACCGCGTCCATGTGACCGGCGTCACGCTCTCCAAGAACCAGCTGGCTTACGCCCAGGAAAACCGCCGCTCATCCCAACTCGATTTCCGTCTCCAGGATTACCGCCAGGTTTCCGGCTCGTTCGACCGCATCGTCTCGGTCGGGATGCTGGAGCATGTCGGCAAGGACCACTACGGCGAGTATTTCGCCAAGGTCAGCGATCTGCTGGCGGATGACGGCGTCGCGCTCATTCACACCATCGGCCGGCGCGGCCCGCCATCGCCGATCAATGCGTGGATCCGGCGGCGGATCTTTCCCGGCGCTTACCTGCCCTCGCTGTCGCAGCTGGCGGCCGCCACCGAGCGGGCCGGATTGTGGATCCTGGATTTCGAGAATTTGCGCCTGCATTACGCCAAGACGCTTTATCGCTGGTTCCTGGCGCTGCAATCCCACCGGCGGGAGGTCGAGGCGCAATTCGGCCAGCCGTTTTACCGGGCCTGGGAGTTCTATCTGCTCTCCTGCGAGGCGGGATTTCTCTATGCCGGCACGAGCGTATTCCAGCTGCTGCTGGGAAAGGCGCAGGACGCCGTGCCCTTGACGCGCGATTTCATGTTCGAGGAAGAACGGGCGCTCAAGAACCGTTATAGCGATGAAAGCGTCTTCATCGCCGGACGGGAACGCAAGACCGGCTGACGGATTCCGGGGCGCTCGGCCGAGGAATTATCGAGGTCTTATCGAGGTAAACCCGAGGCGGCATCGAGGCAAGATCGAGGTAAGCCCGAGGCAAGCCGAGGCGGGACCGAGGTAAGCCGGGTATTCCGCGAGGCAGGTCCGAGGCATAGGCCCGGCTAGGTTGAACTTCGCCGGGCCAAAAGGCGTAATGTCCCGATTACTTGAGATATCGCGCCATGCGCTTCTCCGCCTGGGCGTGGGTCAAGACGCAGCCCTCTTCGACCGCCTTCTCGCCGCGCGCGATGCCTTCGAGCAGCGCCAGAAGTCTTGCCACCTTCTGCTTCCGCGTGGTTACAAGCTTGGTGCGCATAGGGGTGATATTAAGTGATAGTTGAGCGGGCGCAAGCGCTCCGCGCCTCATCGTGAGTGCTGGATAAGCGTTGTGCGCCCTTCGACTACGCTCAGGGTGAGGCGGTTTTCTTAATGCCATCAACCATGTTTCCTCATCCTGAGCGTAGTCGAAGGATGAAGGTCGCAAGATGCTCCTGCAGCACTCAAATTGAGACGCGATCCGCG
>DATNID010000053.1:0-37991 GCA_035604615.1 Allostellaceae bacterium
TCCTTCCATAATGCGCAAGCACGGCACCACCGCGCCGCCGCCTGCGCATCCCTTCTCCAACCAACAATGTCAAAGACCAACCCCAAACAACGGGGAACGCGCTTATATGCGCGCCAAACAACAACGTCAACCCGCTTCCGCGGATGGCACACCAGCGCGCCGCGACGCGCCGCACCTGTTGCCAAACTATGCCCGGAGACCGTTCGCAGAACGGCCAAGAACGTCAACATATAAGACGCTTGGCATGCTTGTCCAGCATCACGGCGGGGAGAATCCTCGGTCGCATTAGAGCAAGCCCAGTTCGCGCAACTGGCGCGCCATCGCCGGCGGCATGCCTTTGCCGCCCATACCCTTACGCTGATCGCGCGGCGCCTCCTCCGGCGTCAGGTAGCGCCAACCCTGAAACGCCCGGTGCGGCTGGGATTCCGTCGCCGTCACCTTGGCCTCGATCTTCACCAGCACGGCCGGCCGGCCACGGCGGTTGATGATCGGCACGAAGCCGCGGATGCGCTGGCGCGCCTGCACATACCCCTTGATCACCCAATAAACCGAGCCGCCATCGAGCACCTCGTCCTGACGCCGCGGCATGTTGCGGGTGTAAAAGCAATAGAAGCCGCGCTCCTTGCGCCGGGCGCGCTGCGCCACGCGCAGCTCGGCGAGATCGCCGACGCCGACTGCGAGCTTGAGCAGATGCAGGGTCACCGGTGCTGCGCCTTCGCGGCCAATGCGCGCGCCGCCTTCGAGGCGGGTGGACGGCCCAACGCATCAGAGATGAAGCGGCCCGCCGCGGCGAGACGGCCGAGATCGACCCCCGTCTTAATGCCGAGACCGTCGAGAAGATAGAGCACGTCTTCGCTCGCGACGTTGCCGGCCGCCCCCGGAGCGAAGGGACAGCCGCCGAGCCCGGCCACGGAACTGTCGACGACGGCGATCCCTTTGCCGAGCGCGGCGAGGATGTTCGCGACCGCCTGGCCGTAAGTGTCGTGGAAATGGACGGCGAGACGCTCGAGCGGCGCGCGCGCGATCACGGCATCGATCATGGCCTCGACCCTCGCGGCGGTGCCAGAGCCGATCGTGTCGCCGAGCGAGACCTCGTAGCAGCCGAGAGCGATGAGCCGCGCCGCGACCTCCGCCACCGCCGCCGGCGCGATCGGTCCCTCGTAGGGGCAATCAAGTACGCAGGATACATATCCGCGGATTTTCACGCTGTCGCGCCGCGCCGCCGTGGCAACCGGCGCGAAGCGCTCGAGGCTTTCGGCGATCGAGCAATTGATGTTGCGGCGGGAGAAACTTTCCGACGCGGCCGCGAAGACGGCGACCTCGTCCGCGCCGGAAGCGCGCGCCGCCTCGTAGCCCTTCAGGTTCGGCACCAGCACGGCGTAGCTCACGCCCGGACGCCGCGCGATGCCGGCCATCACGGCGGCGGTGTCGGCCATCTGCGGGACCCATTTCGGCGATACGAAGCTGCCCGCCTCGATGGTGCGCAAGCCCGCCTCGGCGAGACGGTCGATGAGCGCGATCTTGACCGCGGTCGGCACCGTGACCGCCTCGTTCTGCAAGCCGTCGCGAGGCGCCACCTCGACCATCCGCACGTCCTTGGGGAGACGCATCGATCTCAACTCCGTGTCGCGGCGGCGAAATCGAGGAGCAACGCGCCCTCCGCGACGAAATCGCCGGCCGCATAGTGAACCCTGGCGACCACGCCGTCGGCCGGCGCGGTAATGGCATGCTCCATTTTCATCGCCTCGAGCACCATGAGCAACTGGCCGCGCACGACCGCGGCTCCGGGCGCGACCTGGACCGCCAGGACCTTGCCCGGCATGGGCGCGGTGAGGCGCGCGGCGGCCGCGGCCGCGTCGTCCGGCGGCGCTAACGGGTCGCGCAGCACCAGGCGGCAGGTCTCGCCGGCGAGAATGACGGTAATCTCGTCGCGGCGCCGTTCGACCGTCGCCGCGATGCATTCGCCGTCGAGTTCGATGGCGTATTCGCCGGCGCCATGCCCGGCATGGCGGGCGAGCGCGCTCCTTTCATCGATCGTAATGCGATGTCCGCCGGGCGCTGGCGACACCACCACGCTGCGCTCGCCGCCCCCGTCATGGAAGCGCAAGGATTGCGGCGCCGTGCCCGCGATCCTCCAACCGTCGCAGCGTCGCCAGGGCGAGTGCGGGTCGCAGCCGCGCCAGGCAGCCTGCGCGGCGGTGGCCTGGTCCTCGAGCGCCACCAGGCTCGCGACCGCGAGCGCCGCAAACGAGGCGTGCGGCAGCGGCAGCAGCGCCGCGCGGTGCCGGGCGATGAATCCGGTGTCGAATTCGCCGGCCACGAATTCGTCATGGGCGAGCACACGCGCCAGGAAATCGCGGTTGGTAACGATGCCGGCGACCCGGGTCCCGGCCAGCGCCGACCGCAGGAGCAGGATCGCCGCCGCCCGGTCTTCGCCCCAAGCCACGAGCTTTGCCAGCAGCGCATCGTAATGGACGCCGACGGCGTCGCCCTCGCGCAACCCCGTCTCGACGCGCAAGTGGGCGCCGCCCGCGGGAAAGCGCAGCCGCGTCAGGGTTCCAGCCTGGGGCAGGAAGTCGCGCGCCGGATCCTCGGCATAAAGCCGCGCCTCGATGGCATGGCCGCGCGATGCGATGCGGTCCTGCGCCAGCGGCAGCGCCTCGCCGGCCGCGACCCGGATCTGCCATTCGACCAAGTCCAGCCCGGTGATCATCTCGGTCACGGGATGCTCGACCTGCAGGCGCGTGTTCATCTCGATGAAATAGACCGCATCGCCCTCGGCGATGAATTCGACCGTGCCGGCGCCGACATACCCGGCGGCACGCGAAGCCGTCACCGCCGCTTCGCCGAGTTCGTGCCGGCGCGCCTTGGCGAGCGCGAGGGCGGGCGCCTCCTCGATCACCTTCTGGTGGCGGCGTTGGATCGAGCAGTCGCGCTCGAACAGATGAACGGTATTGCCGACGCGGTCGGCGAACACCTGCACCTCGATGTGGCGCGGCCGCGCCAGATAGATCTCGAGGAGAAGCCGGCCGTCGCCGAACGAGGATTCGGCTTCGCGCCGGGCCGACGCCAGGGCCTCGTTCAGTCCGCCCGGATCTTCGACCACGCGCATACCGCGCCCGCCGCCGCCCGCCGACGCCTTGATCAGCACCGGGAAGCCGATTGCGCGCGCTGCCTTGGCGAAGCTCGCATCGCTCTGGTCGTCGCCGTGATAGCCGGGTACGACCGGAACGCCCGCCTCCTCCATCAGCGCCTTGGCGTGAGCCTTGTCGCCGAGCGCGCGCATCGCCGCGGCGGGCGGGCCGATGAAGACGATGCCCGCGGCCTCGCAGGCAGCGGCGAATTCGGCGTTCTCGGAGAGAAAGCCGTAGCCAGGATGGATCGCCTCGGCCTTCGCGTGCCGCGCTGCCTCGAGGATGCGCGCGACGTCGAGATAGCTCTCGCGTGCCGGCGCCGGGCCGATCTCGTATGCCTCGTCCGCCATCGCGACATGAAGCGCACCGGCATCTTCGGTCGAATGAACGGCGACGGTCCTGAGGCCGAGCCGGCGCGCGGTGCGGATCACGCGACAGGCGATCTCGCCGCGATTGGCGATGAGCAGGCTCGCAAACACGGCGCGCCGCTTACTTGCGCCAAGCCGGCCGGCGCTTCTCAAGGAAGGACAAGACTCCCTCCCGCCCCTCGGCCGACGCGCGCGCCTCGGCGATGGTGCGCGCGGTGAGCGCCATCATCGTGTTGTCGATCGGCCGGTCCGCGACCTCGGCGATGAGACGCTTCGCCCGGCCCTGGGCGCGCGGTCCGCCGGCCAGCAACGCGGCGACAAGCCGCTCCACGGCGGCGTCGAGCTCCGCATCCGGCGCGACCTCGTCCACCAGGCCGATGCGCAGCGCCTCGGCGGGGGCAAAGGTCTCGCCTGTGAGATTGTAGCGCCGCGCTGCGCGCACCCCGATCGCGGCGACGACATAAGGTCCGATGGTCGCCGGCACCAAGCCGAGCCGCACCTCCGACACCGAGAAGACGGCGCTCGTGGCCGCCACCGCCGTGTCGCAACAGCAAATGAGCCCGACACCGCCAGCAAAGGCCGCGCCATTGACGCGTGCGACCGTCGGCTTGGGCAGCTCGTTGAGCGTGCGCAACATGGTGGCGAGGCGCATGGCATCGGCGTAATTCTCGGCCTCGCCGTAGCCCGCCATGCGTTTCATCCAGTTGAGATCGCCGCCCGCCGAGAACGCCGAGCCCGCGCCCGTCACCACCAGGACGCGCACCTCGTCGTCCGCGCCGATGCGCTGCAGCGCTTCCGTGAGGTCGTGGATCAGAGCCTCGTCGAAGGCGTTGCGCACGGCCGGGCGGCTGAGCGTGAGGGTGGCGACGCCGCGCGCGTCGGTCGCGACCAAGACGTTGGCGCTGCTCATGGGTGTCACATCCGGAAGATGCCGAATTCGCTCTTCGCGATCGGCGCGTTGAGGCTCGCCGAGATCGCGAGCGCGAGGACGCGCCGCGTCTTGGCCGGATCGATAACGCCGTCGTCCCAGAGGCGCGCGCTGGCGTAATAGGGATGTCCTTGGGTCTCGTATTGGGCGCGGATCGGAGCCTTGAACTCGGCTTCCTCGGCCTCGGTCCAAACGCCGCCGCGCGCCTCGATGTTGTCGCGACGCACGGTGGCGAGCACGGTCGCCGCCTGCTCGCCGCCCATGACCGAGATGCGGGCATTTGGCCAGGTCCACAGGAAGCGCGGGCCGAACGCGCGCCCGCACATGGCGTAATTGCCGGCGCCGAAGCTGCCGCCGATGATGACGGTGAATTTCGGCACTGCCGCGCCGGCGACCGCGGTCACCATCTTGGCGCCGTCCTTGGCGATGCCGCCGGCCTCGTACTTGGCGCCAACCATGAAGCCAGTAATGTTTTGCAGGAACACCAGCGGGATGCCACGCCGCGCGCACAGCTCGATGAAATGGGCGCCCTTGAGCGCGCTCTCGGAGAACAGGATGCCGTTGTTGGCGACGATGCCGACGGGATAGCCCCACAGGCGCGCGAACCCGGTCACCAAGGTCTGGCCGTAGAGCGGCTTGAACTCGTCGAGCCGGCTGCCGTCGACGAGGCGGGCGATGATCTCGCGCACGTCGTAGGGCTTGCGCGGATCGGCCGAGACCACGCCGTAGATCTCGGACGGATCGTACAGCGGCTCCTCGGCCGCGGCGATGTCGAGCGCGGGCGCCTTGACGCGATTGAGATTGGCGACGATGCGGCGCGCGATCCCCAGCGCGTGCGCGTCGTCGAGTGCCAGATGGTCGGCCACGCCCGAGACCCGCGCGTGCAGCTCGGCGCCGCCTAGTTCCTCGGCGTTCACCACCTCGCCGGTGGCGGCTTTGACCAGCGGCGGGCCGCCGAGGAAGATCGTGCCCTCGTTGCGCACGATCACACATTCGTCCGACATCGCCGGCACGTAGGCGCCGCCCGCCGTGCACGATCCCATCACCACCGCGATCTGCGGGATCGCTGCCGCCGACAGCATCGCCTGGTTGTAGAAAATGCGGCCGAAATGGTCGCGGTCGGGAAAGACCTCGTCCTGGTTCGGCAGGTTGGCGCCGCCGGAATCGACGAGATAGAGGCACGGCAGGCGGTTCTCGCGCGCGATTTCCTGGACGCGCAGGTGCTTCTTGACGGTGACCGGGTAATAGGTTCCGCCCTTCACCGTCGCGTCGTTGGCGACGACGACGCATTCCGTTCCCATCACCGGGCCGATGCCAGTGACGATGCCGGCCGCGGGCACGTCCTCGCCATACATGCCGTGGGCCGCGAGCGGCGACAATTCGAGGAAGGGCGCTCCGGGATCGAGCAGCAGGCGCACGCGCTCCCGCGGCAGCAGCTTGCCGCGGGCGAGATGGCGCTCGCGCGCAGCCGCGCCGCCGCCTTCGGCGATGCGTGCGAGCTGGGAATCGAGATCGGTGACGAGGCGCTTCATCGCCTCCGCGTTCGCCTGGAAGCCGGGCGAGCGGGGATCGAGCGAAGTGGCGAGGACGGACATCTTGGTTGCTTCACAAGGGCAGGACTTGGCCGTCGTAGCGGAAGAAACGGCCGCTGTCCTGCGGGGTCAATCGCGCGATGATGCGGCGCAGGCCGGCGATGCTCTCCTCCGGCGCGAGGGGCGCGCGCGGGTTCATGTCGGTGCGCACCCGCCCCGGCGACAGCAAGGTCGCGATCACCTCGGGGGGGTCGACGGCGAAAATGCGCCACGCCGAATTGAGCGCCGCTTTCGACGAGCGATAGACGTAATAGCCGCCATCGACGATGTTGCCGACCGAGCCGACCGCGCTGCTGACCGCCAGCATCTTGCGCTCGCTCGAGCGCGCGACCTGGGCCAGGAAGGCGCCGGCGCAGGCGATTGGCGCGATCGCATTGATCGCGAAACTGTCGAGCCACGCCTTGGTGTCCACCTGCGTCACCTTCATGTCGCGGGCGATGTAGATGCCGGCATTGGCGATCAGCACGTCGATGGTTTCGTGCGCCAGCGCGCGGCCGAGCGCCTCGACTGAAGGCGTGTCGGTCACGTCGAGCGCGTGGAGCTCGACATTGGCGCCGAGCGCGCCGAGCGCCACCGCCTTGGCTGGGGTGCGGCAGGTGGCGAGGACGCGCCAGCCGTCGGCCGCGTACTGGCGCACGAACTCGAAGCCGATGCCGCGGCTGGCGCCGGTGATCAGCACGGTCGGCATTCAGGCGCTCTCCTCGAACAGCTCGCGCCCGATCAGCATTCGCCTGATCTCCGACGTGCCGGCACCGATCTCGTAGAGCTTGGCGTCGCGCAGCAGGCGGCCGGTCGGGAAATCGTTGACGTAGCCGTTGCCGCCCAGGGCCTGGATCGCCTCGAGCGCCATCCAGGTCGCCTTCTCGGCCGCATAAAGGATAGCGCCCGCCGCGTCTTTCCGCGTCGTGCGACCGAGATCGCAGGCGCGCGCCACGGCATAGACATAGGAGCGGCAGGCGCTCGCCGTCGTGTACATGTCGGCGAGCTTGCCTTGCATCAGCTGGAACTCGCCGATCGGCTTGCCGAACTGCTTGCGCTCGTGGACGTAAGGAATGACCGCGTCGAGACAGGCCTGCATGATGCCGAGCGGGCCGCCGGCGAGCACGGCGCGCTCGTAATCAAGACCGCTCATCAGCACCGCCACGCCGCCGCCGACCGCGCCCAGCACGTTCTCCGCCGGCACCTCGCAATCCTCGAACACCAGCTCGGCCGTGGGCGAACCGCGCATGCCGAGCTTGTCGAGCTTCTGCGCCGGGCGGAACCCCTTCACGCCCTTCTCGACCAGGAACGCAGTGATGCCGCGCGCGCCCGCCGCGGGATCGGTCTTGGCATAGACGACGAGCGTGTCGGCGTGCGTGCCGTTGGTGATCCACATCTTGCTGCCGTTGAGGACGAAGCGGTCGCCTTTCCTCACCGCGCGCATCGCCATCCCCACCACGTCCGAGCCGGCGCCGGTTTCGCTCATCGCCAGCGCGCCAACATGGGCGCCGGAGATGAGCGGCGGCAGGTAGCGGCGCTTCTGCTCCGGCGTGCCGTTGCGGCGGATCTGGTTGACGCACAGATTCGAATGCGCGCCGTAGGACAACCCGACCGAAGCCGAGCCGCGGCTTACCTCCTCCATCGCCACGACATGTGCGAGATAGCCCATGCCGGCGCCGCCCAGCTCCTCCTCGACCGTGATGCCCAGGAGGCCGAGCTCGCCGAGCTTGGGCCACAGGTCGCGCGGGAACTCGTCGTCGCGGTCGATCGCGGCAGCGCGGGGCGCGATCGCGGCGGCGGTGAAGGCGCGCACGCTGTCGCGCAGCATGTCGATCTCCGCGCCTAGATCGAAGTCGAGCATGGGATGGCGATTGGCCGGCATCGATCCTCCGCGCGCCGCACGCGGAAGTGTACCGGCGCGGCGGCACGGCGCAAGGGATGGACGCAGCCCTTATGGCATAGAATGAGCCAAGACCCTTGAGGTCGCCCGCTCAGGAGATGCTCACGTGCATAACACCAAGTTCACGCTCGCTGCCCTTGCCCTAGGCGCCGCCTTGGCTGGCGGCGGGGCGCTCACGTTCCCCTCGATCCAGGCCGCTGCGCAGGCCGAGAACCCCGCCACGGCCGCGCCGCCGCAAGCTGGCGCCCCTGCCCGCCCGAACCGCCCGCCGCGCGAGTTCCACAGCCACATTGAAGGGCGCGTTGCTTACCTCAAAGCCGAGCTCAAGATCACCAAGGATCAGGAGCCGCAATGGGCCAAGGTCGCCCAAGCGCTGCGCCAGAACTCGGACGAGCGCCGCAAGGCGTTCGAGGAGATGCGCGGCACCGGCGACCGGCCGCAGCCGCGCAACGCGCTGCAGCACCTCGAGACCCGGGCCCGCATGAGCACGATGCAAGCGCAGCAGAGCAACCGTTTCCTGGCTGCGTTCCGGCCGCTCTATGACAGCCTGTCGGACGACCAGAAGAAGGCCGCCGACGACGCCATGGCGCCGCACGGCCACCACTTCGGCCATCGCCGGGGCTGAACACAGCAAGATGCGGCCGGGGTCCCTCCTCGGCCGCTTCCGGCCTCAAAGCCCCGCGAAATAGCGCTTCATCGGCGCGAAGTAATTCGCCTGCCAACCGCCGTCGCGATAGCTCGTGTGCCCGTCCGGCACCTCCGAGTGACGCAGCGTGACGCAAGTCCCGCCCGCCACCGGCTCGAGCAGCACCTCGATGCGCGAGTCGGGATCGGCCGCGGTGAAGCGGGTGGTGCGCCAGGACTGGACAATGCGCCGGCCCGGCTTCAGTTCCAGGTTCCGGCCGGAAATGTAGCCGTCCCAAGCCGTGAAGGCAGCGCCGGGCTCGGGCGACGCCTGCGCCGCCTTGCCGCCGGTCATGGCCGCATGGCCCTGCCCGTCGAGCCACGCATCGTAGATCGCGCGCGGCGCGGCCGGGATCACGTCCGAGACGGCGAACTCGATGCTCATGGACCCTACCTCACCGCACTATGTCGCACTGCACCATGATCAGGCGCTGGAAGCGGCCGCGACTTGCGCATCGTAGACGGAGAAGGCGGTCATGTTGAGGAGGCCGCGCACCGTGACCGAGGGCGTGACGATGTGCACCGGCCGGTTCATACCCAGGAGAATGGGCCCGACCGCGAGCCCGTCGCCCAGCACCTTGAGCATGTTGTAGGCGATGTTGGCGGCATCGAGGCTGGGCATGATGAGGAGATTGGCCGCGCCCCGGAGCCGCGAATGGGGAAAGATCGGGTGCCGAATCTCCTCGGCGATCGCCGCGTCGGCGTTCATCTCGCCCTCGACCTCGAGCCCCGGCGCGTGCTCGCGCAGGAGGCTCAGCGCCTCCCGCATCTTCTGCGCCGAGGCGGTATCGGAGCTACCGAAGCTCGAATGCGACAGCAGCGCCACCTTGGGCTCGACGCCGAACAGGCGCACCGCGTCGGCCGCGCGCATGGTCATTTCTGCAAGCTGGACGGCGCTCGGCTGGTCGACGACGAAGGTGTCGCATAGGAAGTAAGTGCCTTTGGGCAGGATCAGCACCGACAGCGCCGCCGGCGCGGTCGCCCTCGGCACCAGCCCGACGATGTCGACGACATCGCGCAGATGGCTGTGATATTGACCGATCGCGCCGCACAGCATCGCATCCGCCTCGCCGCGGCGCACCATCAGCGCCGCGGCCACCGTGCCACGCGTCCGCACCACGCCGCGGGCGACGTCGGGCGACACGCCCTTGCGCTCCATCAGCGCGTGATAGAGGCGCCAATGCTGCTCGTGGCGGGGATCGTCCGTCGGATCGACCACCTCGACCGTGTCGCCGATGGCGAGGCGAAGATTGAGGCCGGCGATGCGCTCCTGCACAACCGCGCGGCGGCCGACCAGGATGGGGCGCGCGAAGCCTTCGTCGAGCGCCTGCTGCGCCGCGCGGAGCACGCGCTCGTCCTCGCCCTCGGCATAGACGATGCGCTTGGCCTCGGCACGGGCGCGCTCGAATACCGGCTTCATCGCCAGGCCGGAGCGGAACACGAATTCGCTGAGGTGCTGGCGATAGGCGGCGAAATCGGCGATCGGCCGGGTCGCGACGCCGCTCGCCATTGCCGCCTTCGCGACCGCCGGCGCGAGCTCGAGCATGAGGCGCGGATCGAACGGCTTGGGGATGATGTAGTCGGGCCCGAAAGTGAGCGGTCCCTCGCCATAGGCCGCGCTCACCACGTCCGAGGGCTCGGCCAGCGCGAGATCGGCCAGCGCCGCGACGCAGGCGAGCTTCATCGCCTCGTTGATCGCCGTGGCGCCGACATCGAGCGCGCCGCGGAAGATGAAGGGGAAGCAAAGTACGTTATTTACCTGATTTGGATAATCCGACCGGCCGGTGGCGATGACGGCGTCGGGGCGCACCGCGCGCGCGGCATCGGGCATGATCTCGGGCGTGGGATTGGCGAGGGCGAAGATCAGGGGACGCGACGCCATTTGCGCCACCATGGCGGGCGTCAACACGCCTCCTGCCGAAAGGCCAAGGAAGATATCGGCGCCGCCGATCACCTCGTCGAGGCGGCGCGCCTTGGTGTCCTTGGCGTAGCGGTCCTTGCGCGGGTCCATCTCTTCGACGCGGCCGCGCCACACCACGCCGAAGCGGTCGGTGGCGATGACGTTCTCGACCTTGAGCCCCATGTCGACGAGGAGATCGAGGCAGGCGATCGCCGCGGCGCCGGCGCCCGACGCGACCAGCTTGACCTGGTCCAGCCGCTTGCCCACCAGGCGCAGCCCGTTGCGGATGGCGGCGCCGACGATGATGGCGGTGCCGTGCTGGTCGTCGTGGAAGACCGGGATGGCGAGTCGCTGCCTGAGCTTGGCCTCGACCTCGAAGCACTCGGGCGCCTTGATGTCCTCGAGATTGATGCCGCCGAAAGTCGGCTCCAGCGCGGCGATCACCTCGACGAGGCGGGCGGGATCGCGCTCGGCGATCTCGATGTCGAACACGTCGATGCCGGCGAATTTCTTGAACAGGACCGCCTTGCCTTCCATCACCGGCTTGGCGGCCAGCGGCCCGATCGCGCCGAGGCCGAGCACCGCGGTGCCGTTGGTGATGACGGCGACGAGATTGGCGCGCGCGGTGAGCGACGCGGCCTCGCCCGGATCGGCCGCGATGGCGAGCGACACCGCCGCCACGCCGGGCGTATAGGCGAGCGCCAGATCGTGCTGCGTCCCGAGCGGCTTGGTCGCCACCACCGCGATCTTGCCCGGCGTGGGCAGGCGGTGATATTCGAGCGCGCCCTCGCTGACATCCTCCGCCATTGACGAGTCCTCCCCTGCTCTCGGGGCGTTATATCATGGGAGTCAGGATCGGATGAGCGGGAGGGATGGTGCGGTCGCAAGGATTCATGCCGAAATGGTATTCTGACCACTCAGAATTCTCGGAGCGCACCGTTGTCGGTCGCACGGTGGGGGGCAAGAGCATGATGGCGAGACTGGCAAACATATTCCTAGCAACAGTCATGTGCATCAATTCGGTCGAGGCCGAGACCTACCTTTGCATCGCAGATAAGGCGACCGGGTTCTCATTCAACAAGGCGAAGAAAACTTGGGAAACGACCCAATTCGATGTATCAGAGGACAAATACCTCCTAACGCAAAAAGACGATCAATGGAGCTGGACCAAAGTCGGCGAGAAATATGGTGCTGTGTGCGATAAAGGCTTCACGTCGGCCGGATATTTCCGATGCGACTATTTCGAGATCATCTACATGAACCGCAACAACCTGCGTTTTCAGAAGACCTATCCGTATGGCTACCCAAACGACGCCGATACTGAAAAAGAGGGCGCAAGCACGCCTTCTGTCGAAATTGGTAGATGCTCTGCGATGTAACCCGCATGCCAGCCGCCAATCTCTTGAGGTCCTGGTTCGAGTCATGGCGCAGACCGCGCGAGTTTTTTCGAATGGCGCGGGTTGCGGAGGAATCGATTCCAACGGGCGACGCGCTCCACAACATTTGCGTGATGCCTACGTGGCAGGTCTTTTCGCCGAGATTTGGGAAGACCACCACCGGTGCGAAGTGCGTCTCGTGCCCGCCCTAGATCAATTCCCCGATGCTCAGCTACGCGAAGCAAGTGCACCGATGGACTTCGAAATTACTATCGCGGACAAGCATGATAGGCGAATGTTTGCCGAGCATCGAGAATGGGCCGAGATGCTGAAGCGCGGACAATCTCCACCCGTCGAAGATACCAAATCGCGACAGGAATCGGCGCGTGAAGCTATTCCGAGGGTGTGCCAAGAGAAGGTCCGGCGCTACTTCGGTGCGCCGCATTCCGACGGATTGGTCCAGGCGAACTTGCTGGTTTACGTCAACCTGGGAGCCGTCCTTCTTCCAAATGAAATGGTCAAACTGACAGAGCCGTGGCGAAAAAATTTCCTTTCCATCTGGCTCCTCGCCGGAAGCGACGCCGTCTGCACGTGGCCCGCGCTTCAAATTCTAAAAGCTGTGCAGGACCCTTTCGGCGACTGACTGGCCCAGCAATTAAATTTACATGCCAGCAATAATTTTCTTGAAACGCCTGACAATTTGACGCGTTGGCCAATCTGGCTATACTCTGGACAGAATGGCTTATGAGATCGTCCTGGCTCCTGAAGCCATCGATGACCTGAAGCGGCTGAAGGCCGATATCCGCTCCGAGATGCGAATGGCGATCGAGAAGCATCTCCGCCACGAACCCCGGAAGGTGAGTCGCAGCCGGATCAAGCGGCTGCGCGGCGTGCGTCGGCCACAATTCAGGCTTCGGGTGGGTGAGGTCAGAGTGTTCTACGATGTCACGGGCGACGTCGTCGAAGTTTTGGCCATTGTGGCGAAATCGGAGGCAGGAGCATGGCTCGCGCAGTTCGGAAGTCCGGAATGAAGGAAGTGCCCCTGTCGGAGGTGAAAGACGACCTCTCGCGGTTTCTTCGGGAAGCCGAGAAGCAGGAGATTGTGATCACGCGCCACGGAAAACCTGCCGGCGTGCTGATCGGCTTCGAATCCGAAGACGCGTGGTTCGAGTATCGGCTCGAGAGCGACCCGCGATTCCTGCGGCGGATCGAGAAGGCGCGTGCCGGCATCCGCGCCGGTCGCGGCGTTCGCCTTGAGGATGTCGAATAAAAAATGGTGCGGTCGAGAAGACTCGAACTTCCACGAGGTTTCCCCCACAGCGACCTCAACGCTGCGCGTCTACCAATTCCGCCACGACCGCGAGGCGCCGCTCCTTACCAAATCCGGCGCGCCCGGGCAAGGCGGATGGATTGCCGCATGGGCATCCTGCGTCCTTCGACTTCGCTCAGGATGAGGAAGAGTCGTGTTGGCATAACGGGTCGTCCTCACCCTGAGCGGAGCGGAGCGCAGTCGAAGGGCGCACGGCTGGAGTCCAGCCGATGGCGATGACGCCCGTCGCCACTCTCGTCGAATGGCGCATCGACGACGCGCCCGTCGTCTATGACGGCGCGGTGCGGGCGATGGAAGAGCGGGTGGCGGCGATCCGCTCGGGCACCGCGCCCGAACTGGTGTGGCTGCTCGAGCATCCGCCGCTCTACACCGCCGGCACCAGCGCCCGTGCCGAAGACCTGGTCGAGCCGATCTTTCCTGTTCACCAGACCGGCCGCGGCGGCCAGTTCACCTATCACGGGCCGGGCCAGCGCGTCGGATATGTCGTGCTCGACCTCAAGCGGCGCGGGCTCGACATCAGGAGCTATGTGCGCGGGCTTGAAGAGTGGCTCATCGCCACGCTGGCCGCCTTCAATCTCAAGGGCGAGCGGCGCCAGGGCCGGATCGGCATCTGGATCAATGAGGGCGGCGGGCGCGACGCCAAGATCGCGGCGATCGGCGTCAGGATACGCCAGGGCGTCAGTTATCACGGCGTGTCGATCAATCTCGACCCCGATCTGTCCCATTACCGCGGCATCGTGCCGTGCGGCATCCGCGACCAGGGCGTGACCTCGCTCGCGGCCCAGGGGGTGGTGGCGTCTCTGCCGGAGCTCGATTTGGCGCTCCGCCGCGCCTTCGGCGCAGTGTTTGGAGAGGAATGAGCGACGGCCCCGGCCGCGCTATAGTGTTCCCGCCATGCTCCGCCTGCTCCTAGCACTCCTCGTCGCCCTGTCGCTGGCCGTGCCGGCGGCGGCCCAGACGCGCCAGGCCCCGACCTCGCGCGAGACGGTGCATCAGTCCTTCGCGCCGGTCGTCAAGGCGGTGGCGCCGGCAGTGGTCAACGTCTATTCCCGCCGCGTCGTCCGGGCGCAGTCGCCGCTGTTCGACGATCCTTTCTTCCGCCGCTTCTTCGGCGAGGATTCGCCGCTGGCGATGTCGCGGGAACGGGTGCAGAACTCCCTGGGCTCGGGCGTGATCGTCGACGCCGGCGGCCTGATCGTGACCAACAACCATGTCATCAACCAGGCCGAGGAAATCCGCGTCGTGCTGAGTGACCGGCGCGAGTTCGAGGCCAAGGTGGTGCTCGCCGACGAGCATACCGATTTGGCGGTGCTCCAGATCGACGCGCATGACGCGAAGCTGCCAACCCTCGCGCTCGGCGACAGCGACGCGCTCGAGGTGGGCGATTTGGTGCTGGCGATCGGCAACCCGTTCGGCGTCGGGCAGACCGTGACCAGCGGCATCGTCTCGGCCCTGGCGCGCTCGGTCGGCGCCTCCGACTTCCGCTCGTTCATCCAGACCGACGCGGCGATCAATCCGGGCAATTCCGGCGGCGCGCTGGTCGATCTCGACGGCAAGCTGGTCGGCATCAACACCGCGATCTTCTCGCGCTCGGGCGGGTCGATGGGCCTCGGCTTCGCCACCCCGTCGGCGATGGTGCGGGTGGTGCTCGAGGCGGCGCGCCAAGGCGGCAAGATGGTGCATCCCTGGTTCGGCGCCTCGGGCCAGCAGGTCACCGCCGATCTCGCCGAAGAGCTGAAGCTCGATCATCCGGCGGGCGTCATCATCAAGGAGGTGGCGGCCGACAGTCCGGCCGCCGCCGCGGGCCTCAAGACCGGCGACGTGATCCTCGCCATCGACGGCCACGGCATCGACGATCCCGACGTGCTCAAGTTCCGCGTCGGCACCCTGCCCGTGGGCCAGCCCGCGCGGCTCGACTATTGGCGCGCCGGCGCCGGCCGCTCGACGACGATCACCGTCACCGCGCTGCCCGATGTGCCGCCGCGCGGCCTGAAGGTGCTGGACGGCCGCCATCCCCTGGCCGGCGCGACGGTCGGAAACCTCAATCCGGCCTTCGACGACGAATTGAACCTCGAGCCGACCATGCGCGGCGTGGCGATCTCGGGCGTCGCGCCGTTGAGCTCGGCGCAGCGGCTCGGGCTGCAGCCGGGCGACATCATCGCCAGCCTCAATCGCCGCCCGGTCGAAAGCGTGACGGACCTGGAGCAGGCCATCGACGCTTCGGCCTCGCCCTGGACGGTCGCGGTGCGGCGCAAGGGCAAGCTGCTGACCGTGACGGTGCGATGAGCCTGTTCGAGCAGGACGCGCCGCGGCCGCTCGCCGACCGCTTGCGGCCGAGGCGGCTTGAGGACGTGGTGGGACAGGACCATCTGCTGCGCGCGGACGGGCCGATCGGCCGCATGGTTGCGGCGCGAAGGTTGGCGTCGATGGTGCTGTGGGGTCCGCCCGGCTGCGGCAAGACCACCATCGCGCGCCTCCTGGCCGACGCGACGGCGATGCATTTCGAGCCGCTCTCCGCCGTGTTCTCGGGCGTCGCGGATTTGCGCAAGATATTCGACGGCGCGCGAAAGCGCCGCATCGGCGGCCAGGGCACGCTGCTCTTCGTCGACGAGATTCATCGCTTCAACCGCGCCCAGCAGGACAGCTTCCTGCCCTATGTCGAGGACGGAACGGTGGTGCTGATCGGCGCCACCACCGAGAACCCGTCGTTCGAACTGAACGGCGCGCTGCTGTCGCGCTGCCAGGTGTTCGTGCTGCAGCGGCTCGACGACGCGGCGCTGGACATCCTTCTTGCGCGCGCGGAAGCGGCGCTGGGCCGGCGCCTGCCGCTCGACGAGGCGGCGCGCCAGGCCTTGAAGGCGATGGCGGACGGCGACGGCCGCTTCGTCTTCAACCTCGCCGAGGAGCTGGCGGCGCTGCCGGCGGGCGTGACCCTCGACACGGCTGGCCTCACCGCGGCGGTGCAGCGCCGCGCGCCCCTCTACGACAAGGCCCAGGAAGGCCACTACAACCTGATCAGCGCGCTGCACAAGGCGGTGCGCGGCTCTGATGTCGATGCCGCGCTCTATTGGTTCGCGCGCATGCTGGTGGGCGGCGAGCATCCGATCTATGTCGCGCGCCGGATGGTGCGCATGGCGGTCGAGGATATCGGCCTCGCCGAGCCGCAGGCGTTGGTGCAGACCATCGCCGCATGGGAGGCTTATGACCGGCTGGGCTCGCCCGAAGGCGAGCTTGCGCTAGCGCAGGCGGTGATCTTTCTCGCGACCGCGCCGAAATCCAACGCGGCTTACGTCGCGTTCGGCCGGGCGCAGCGCGCGGCCAAGGAGAGCGGCTCGCTGATGCCGCCGCCCCATGCCGTCAACGCGCCGACGCGGCTCATGCGCGAGCTCGGCTATGGCGCCGGATATGTCTACGATCCCGATACCGAGGAAGGCTTCTCCGGCCTCGACTATTTCCCCGACGGCCTCGCGCGGCAGCAATTCTACCGCCCGCTCGAGCGCGGCTTCGAGCGCGAGATCCAGAAGCGGCTCGAGTACTGGGACAAGCTGCGGCGGCGCAAAGCCTAGGTGGTGCCGATCCCGGCGGGCGGCTAGATTGCCGCCGCAATGAGCGGCGTGCAGACCATCGCGGTGACCACCGACGAAGCCCAGATCCGGCTCGACCGCTGGTTCCGGCGGCATTTCCCGGGGCTTGCCCATGGCCGGCTGGAGAAGCTGTTGCGCACCGGGCAGGTGCGGCTGGACGGGCGGCGCGCCGAGGCCGGCGACCGCGTGGCGGCGGGGCAGCTCGTGCGCGTGCCGCCCCTGGGCGAGCTGGGCCCCGCGCCCGCCCCGGCAGCGCCGGCGCCGATCCGACCGAGCGACGAGGCGATGCTGCTTCGCGCCGTGCTCCATCGCGACGACCAGGTCATCGTCATCGACAAGCCGGCCGGGCTCGCGGTCCAGGGCGGCAGCGGGATGGACCGTCATCTCGACGGGCTGCTCGAGGCGCTGCGCTTCGGCGCGCCGGAGCGGCCGCGGCTCGTCCATCGCCTCGATAAGGACACGAGCGGCGTCTTGGTGCTGGCGCGGAGCGCTGCTGCTGCGGCGGCGCTCGCCGCATCCTTCCGCGGCAAGGCCGTGCGCAAGGTCTATTGGGCCCTGACGGTCGGCGTGCCGAAGCCGCGCCAGGGGCGCATCGACCGGCCGCTCGCCAAGCTCGCAGGCGGCGCTGGCGAGCGGGTCGTGGCCGACGCCGAGGACGGCAAGCGCGCCATCACCTATTACCGCACCATCGCCCATGCCGGCGCCAAGATCGCGTGGCTGGCGATGGAGCCGGTGACCGGGCGCACCCATCAGCTCCGCGCCCACGCGGCTGCGATCGGCACGCCCATCCTGGGCGACGGGAAGTACGGCAGCGCCGCGTCCCATCCCGCCGGCGTGCCGAACGCGCGGCTCCTCCATCTCCACGCCCGCGCCATCATGTTTCCCCATCCCGCCGGGCGCCGGCTCACGGTGGTGGCGAAGCTGCCGCCGCATCTGCGCGAGACCTGGCAGTTCTTCGGCTTTGCCGAGTCCGACGAAACCGATCCCTTCGCCGGTCTCGCGCCCGATGATTAGCGCGCCGCGCAAGCGCCTCTACCGCGAAGCCGGGATCGAGGTGGCAGAGGACCGGTTCGCCATCCTGCTCGACGGGCAGCGCGCGCGAACGCCGGCGAAGGCGCCGCTCGAGGTGCCGACTCGCGCGCTCGCGCTTGCCATTGCCGCGGAATTCGAGGCCCAGGGCGAGCGCGTCGATCCGGCGACCATGCCGATGACGCGGCTTGCCGCCATCGCCATCGACCTGGTGGCGCCGCGCCATGCCGAGATTGCGGCCGCGGTCGCGAACTACGCCGGGACGGATCTCGTGTGCTATCGCGCCGAGGCGCCGCCCGCGCTGGTCGAGCGCCAGCGCCTGGTGTGGCAGCCCCTGGTCGAATGGGCCGCGCGACGCTTTGGCGCGCCGCTTTCGGTCACCGCGGGTGTGGTGCCGTGCGCCCAGCCAGACGCGAGCCTGGCCGCGCTCGCGGCGGCGGTCGCGTCATGCGATGCGTGGGCGCTCGCGGCGCTCAATCTTGCGACCGCCGCCTGCGGCTCGGTGGTGGTGGCTCTGGCGCTGGCCGAGAGCGTGCTCGGCGCCGACGCGGCCTTCGCGGCGGCGCAGCTCGACGAGAGCTACGAGATCGAGCAGTGGGGCGTGGACGACGAGCAGCAGCTGCGGCGCGACATATTGCGTGACGACATCGCGGCGGCGGCGCGGTTCCTGGCGTTGCTGCGCGGGTGAGGCTGGCGCCGCCGTCGCCGATTTGATATTCCCGAGCGCGGCCCCCATGGAGAGCGCGATGCCGGACATCCTGAGGCAGCTCGAGGAGAAGCGCGCGGCGGCACGCTCGGGCGGCGGCGAGCGCCGCATCGCGCAGCAGCACGCCAAGGGCAAGCTTACCGCGCGCGAGCGGCTCGAGGTGCTGTTCGATCCCGGCTCGTTCGAGGAATGGGACCTCTTCGTCGAGCATCGCTCGCACGATTTCGGCATGGCGGAGACGCGCATCCCGGGCGACGGCGTCGTCACCGGGCACGGGACCGTGAACGGGCGGCTCGTTTTCGCCTTCAGCCAGGACTTCACGGTGTTCGGCGGCGCACTGAGCGAGGCGCATGCCGAGAAGATCTGCAAGATCATGGACAAGGCGATGCTGGTCGGCGCGCCCATCGTCGGCCTCAACGATTCGGGCGGCGCGCGCATCCAGGAAGGCGTCGCCTCGCTCGCGGGCTATGCCGAGGTGTTCGAGCGCAACGTGCTCGCCTCGGGCGTGGTGCCGCAGATCTCGATGGTGATGGGACCGTGCGCCGGCGGCGCGGTCTACTCGCCGGCCATGACCGACTTCATCTTCATGGTGAAGGACAGCGCCTACATGTTCGTCACCGGCCCCGACGTGGTGAAGACGGTGACGCACGAGGCAGTGACCCACGAGGAGCTGGGCGGCGCGCTCACCCATACGACGCGCTCGGGCGTCGCCGATCTCGCGTTCGAGAACGATCTCGAGGCGCTTGTCGAGCTGCGTCGGTTCCTGGGATTCCTGCCCGCCTCCAACCGCGCAGCATCGCCGATGCGGCCGAGCGCGGACCCGTCCGACCGCGACGACGCATCGCTCGATTCGCTGGTCCCGGCCAACCCCAACAAGCCCTACGACATGCGCGAGCTGATCGTGAAGGTGGTCGACGACGGCGAGTTCTTCGAGCTGCAGCCGGCCTATGCCCGCAACATCATCGTCGGGTTCGGCCGCATGGAAGGGGCGCCCGTCGGCATCGTCGCCAACCAGCCGATGGTGCTCGCCGGCTGCCTCGACATCGACAGCTCGCGCAAGGCGGCGCGGTTTGTACGCTTTTGCGACTGTTTCGGGATTCCGATCGTGACATTCGTGGATGTGCCGGGATTCCTGCCGGGTACGGCGCAAGAGTACGGCGGCATCATCAAGCACGGCGCCAAGCTCTTGTTTGCGTTTGCAGAAGCGACCGTGCCAAAGGTCACGGTGATCACCCGCAAGGCCTATGGCGGCGCCTATGACGTGATGAGCTCCAAGCATCTGCGCGGCGACGTGAATTATGCCTGGCCCAGCGCCGAGATCGCGGTCATGGGCCCCAAGGGCGCGGTCGAGATCATCTTCCGCGGCGATCTGGGCGACCCGGCCAAGATCGAGGCGCGCGCCGAGGAATACCGCGAGAAATTCGCCAACCCCTTCATCGCTGCGAGCCGCGGCTTCATCGACGACGTGATCATGCCGCACGGGACGCGGCGCCGGGTGTGCCGCGCGCTCGCCATGCTGCGCGGCAAGTCGCTCGCCAATCCGTGGAAAAAGCACGACAACATTCCGCTCTAGGACGCCCGCGCCCGCCCGATGTTCGCCAAAATCCTGATCGCCAACCGCGGCGAGATCGCGTGCCGCATCGCGCGCGCGGCGCGTCGCATGGGGATCGCGACGGTGGCGGTTTACTCCGACGCCGACGCCGACGCGCTCCATGTACGCGAGGCCACGGAAAATGTCCGCATCGGCCCCGCGCCGGCCTCGGAAAGCTATCTCCGCATCGATCGGATCGTCGACGCCGCCCTGAAAACGGGTGCCGAGGCGGTCCATCCCGGCTATGGCTTCCTGTCCGAGAGCGCGGATTTCGCCCGCGCGGTCGAGGCGGCGGGGATCGTCTTCATCGGCCCGGACGCCCACGCCATCGCCGCGCTCGGCGACAAGATCGCGGCCAAGACGCTGGCGGCGTCCGCTGGCGTCGCCACCGTGCCGGGCCATCTTGCGGCCATCGCCGACGCCGACGACGCGGCGCGCGTCGCAGGCGCGGTGGGATACCCGGTGATGATCAAGGCGGCCGCGGGCGGCGGCGGCAAGGGCATGCGCATCGCGCGCGACGACAAGGAGGCGCGGGAAGGTTACCGCTCGGCCACGTCGGAGGCGAAGGCGAGCTTCGCCGATGGGCGCGTCTTCATCGAGAAATACATCGAGGAGCCGCGCCACATCGAGATCCAGGTGCTGGGCGACGCCCACGGCAATGTGGTGCATCTCTTCGAGCGCGAATGCTCGATCCAGCGCCGCCACCAGAAGGTGATCGAGGAGGCGCCGAGCCCGATCCTCGACGAGCGCGTGCGCGCCGCCATGGGGGCGCAGGCGGTGGCGCTGGCCAAGGCGGTGGGATACCGCTCGGCGGGGACGGTCGAGTTCATCGTCGACCGGCAGCGCAATTTCTTCTTCCTCGAGATGAACACGCGGCTTCAGGTCGAGCATCCGGTGACCGAGATGATCACCGGTCTCGACCTCGTCGAGCTGATGATCCGCATCGCCGCGGGCGAGAACCTGCCCTTCGCGCAACAGGATCTCAGTCACCACGGCGCTGCGATCGAAGCGCGCATCTATGCCGAGAACCCGTTCCGCAATTTCCTGCCCTCGATCGGCCGGCTGGTACGTTATGTGCCGCCCGAAGGCGACTCGATCCGCGTCGATAGCGGCGTCACCGAGGGCGCAGAGATCAGCGTCTATTACGACCCCATGATCGCCAAGCTGGTGACCTTTGGCGCGACGCGCGAGGCGGCGGTGGTACGCATGGCGGAGGCGCTCGACTCGTTCCACATCGCCGGCGTGGCGCACAACATCCCTTTCCTCGCCGCGGTCATCGCCAACCCGCGCTTCCGCGCCGGCGATCTCTCCACCGCCTTCATCGCCGAGGAATTTCCCACTGGCTTCGCCGGCGCCGCGATCGGCGCGGACGACGAGGCGCGCGCCATCGCGGTCGCCGCCGCCGCGCAGCGCATCGTCGCCGAGCGCCAGGCCATGATCGGCGGTCAGGTCGCGGGGCATGGACGCGCGGCGCCGGAGGAATGGACCGTGTGCCTCGGCGCCCAGCGCCACGAGGTGCGTACCCGGCGCGCGGGCGACGCGATCCTGGTCGACGAGGGCGGCCGCACGCGCGCCGTTACCACGTCGTGGCAGCCGTGGCAGCCGGTTCTCGCGGCCGCGCTCGACGGCGTGCCTCACGTCCATCAGATCGCGCGCGCCGGCATCGGCCTGCGCATCTCGCGCGGCGGGTGGAGCCTCGAGCTCAAGGTGCTGCAGCGGCGGGCGGCCGAGCTTTTGGCGCTCATGCCGGAGCGGCAGGCGGCCGATCTTTCGCATCTGCTGCTGTCGCCGATGCCGGGACTATTGGTGTCGCTCGCGGTCGTCGAGGGACAGGAGGTGAAGGCCGGCGACGAACTCGCGGTGATCGAGGCGATGAAGATGGAGAACGTTCTGCGCGCCGAGCGCGACGGCATCGTGGCGAAGCTGCACGCGCGCGCCGGCGACAGCCTCGCCGCCGACCAGATCATCCTGGAATTCGGCTGAGGGCGCGATGGCGGAGATCGCGGTTCGCGTCATCGTCGAAGGAAGGGTGCAAGGCGTCGGATACCGCGTCTGGGCGGTGCAGGAGGCATGGCGGCGCAACGTGAGAGGATGGGTCCGCAACCGCCGCGACGGCGGCGTCGAGGCGCTGCTCATCGGCAGCGAGCGACGGGTGGAGGCGCTGATCGAGGCTTTCCGGCAAGGGCCGCGCGCGGCGCGGGTGACCAATATCGTGCGCGAGCCGGCGAGCGATGACGGCACGCCGCGCTTCTATGAACAGCCGACGGTCTGAGCCATGGCGGACTCCGAGCTCGGCTTGTTGGCGACGCGGCGGCTGCTGCCGCTCTTCGTCACCCAGTTCCTCGGCGCCGTGAACGACAATCTGTTCAAGAACGCGCTGGTCATCCTGATCGCCTATCACGACACGTCGAGCGTGCGCGGCGCCGAGATCCTGGTCACGCTCGCGGGCGCGGTCTTCATCTTCCCCTATTTCCTGTTCTCGGCGACGGCGGGGCAGATCGCCGACCGTTTCGAGAAGCAGCGCCTCGTGCGGATCGTGAAATTGTGGGAGATCGGCGTGATGCTGGTGGCGGCGCTGGGCTTCGCGCTCGACAGCATCGGCTTCCAGATGCTGGTGCTGTTCGGGCTCGGAACCCAGGCGGCGTTCTTCGGGCCGGTCAAGTACGCCATCATCCCGGAGCTTCTTGCCGAGCACGAGCTGATGGCGGGCAACGCGCTGATCGAGGCTGGCACCTTCCTCGCCATCCTGATCGGCACCATCGCCGGCGGGCTCCTCATCCTGGCGCCGCACGGGCCCGCGATCGTGAGCCTCCTGCAGCTCGCGCTCGCCGCGCTCGGGTGGTGCGCGAGCCTCTACGTACCGATGCGCCCCGCCGCCTCGCCCCATCTGCGGATCGCGCCCAACTTCGCCGCGGCGACGTGGGAGATCGTGGCCTATGCCTATGGCCACAAGACGCTGCGTCTGCCGCTTCTCGGCATCTCGTGGTTCTGGCTCCTGGGGATCGCCTATCTGGCGCAGTTCCCGAACTACGCCAAATCAATCCTCGGCGCCGACAACGAGGTGGTGACCCTGTTCCTCACCATCTTCTCGATCGGGATCGGCGTCGGTTCGCTCCTGTGCGGGCGGTTGCAACGCGGCGAGGTCAGTGCGCGCCTCGTGCCGCTGGGCGCGCTCGGCCTCACCCTCTTCGGGCTCGATTTCTGGCTCGCGGGGCAGAGCGCGGTGCCGGGCGCCTCGCTCATCGGCGCGGTCCAATTCCTCGGCACGCTCGGGCATTGGCGCATCGTCGTCGATCTGTTCGCGATCGCGGTGGCGGGCGGGCTCTATTGCGTGCCGCTCTATGCCATCATGCAGGCGCGCAGCGAGAGCGCGCACCGCGCCCGCGTGGTTGCCGCCAACAACATCATGAACGCGTTGTTTATGACCTTCGCGGGCGTCGCCAGCGCGGCCATGCTCGCCGCGGGCCTCGGCATCGGCAGCATCTTCCTGACGCTCGGCCTCGCCAACATCGCGGTGACTGTTGCCACCTGGCGCTCGACGCATCCGAGAAAGTAAAGTTGGGCTGAAATTCGGCCCTGCGTCCTTCGACTGCGCGCGCTAACGCGCGCTCCGCTCAGGATGAGGCGAAAATTTTACCTCATCCTGAGCGGAGCGAAGCGTAGTCGAAGGACGCAGGATAGACTTACGGTGTCACTCCGCCGCTTCTTCGCCCTCTTCGCCTTCGTTCTGCTTGGGGCCGGAATCGAGGCCCTTGGCGTCGGGGTCGCGGTCGACGAGCTCGATCACGGCCATGGCGGTGTTGTCGCCGTAGCGGAAACCGGCCTTCAGGATGCGGCAATAGCCGCCGGCGCGGGCCTTGTAGCGCTCGGCCAGCGTCGTCATCACCTTGTCGGCGAGCTTGGCGTCCTGGAGCGTGGAGATCACCTGGCGCCGCGCGTGGAGCCCGCCGCGCTTGCCGAGCGTGATGATGCGCTCGACCACCGGACGCAGATCCTTGGCCTTGGGCAGAGTGGTGCGGATCTGCTCGTGCTTCAGGAGCGCGTGGGCCATGTTGTCGAACATGGCCTTGCGATGGGACGAGGTGCGGGCGAAGCCGCGGCCGCGGAGGCGATGGCGCATGGGTTTTGACTCAGTAGGGTTCCTCGAGGCGCTTGGCGAGCTCCTCGATGTTCTCGGGCGGCCAGTTCGGGATCTCCATGCCGAGATGGAGGCCCATCTGGGCCAGCACTTCCTTGATCTCGTTCAAGGATTTGCGGCCGAAATTCGGGGTCCGCAGCATCTCGGCCTCGGTCTTCTGCACGAGATCGCCGATATAGACGATGTTGTCGTTCTTGAGGCAGTTGGCCGAGCGCACCGACAGTTCGAGCTCGTCCACCTTGCGCAGCAGGTTCTTGTTGAAGGGCAGCTCGCTCGGGCGCTCTTCCTCGCTGGCGGCGCGCGGCTCCTCGAAATTGATGAAGATCTGGAGCTGGTCCTGCAGGATGCGCGCGGCGAGCGCCACCGAATCCTCGGGCGTGACCGCGCCGTTGGTCTCGATGTCCATGGACAGCTTGTCATAGTCGGTGCGCTGGCCGCGGCGCGTGTTCTCGACCTTGTAGCTCACCTTGCGCACCGGGCTGAACAGCGCGTCGACCGGGATCAAACCGATGGGCGCATCCTCGGGCCGGTTGTCGGTGGCGGGGCGGTAGCCCTTGCCGCTCTCGACCGTCAGCTCCATCGCGATCTTGGCGCCGCTGTCGAGGGTGCAGATGAGGTGGTCCGGATTCATGATCTCGATGTCGTGCCCGGTCTCGAGCTTGCCGGCGCGCACCTCGCCGGGCCCGTTGGCCCTGAGCCGCATGCGCTTCGGCCCCTCGCCGTGCATGCGCAGGCCGATGCCCTTGATGTTGAGGACGATGTCGGTGATGTCCTCGAGCACGCCGGGGAGCGAGGAGAATTCGTGGAGCACGCCCTCGATCTGCGCCGAGGTCACCGACGCGCCCTGCAGCGACGACAGCAGGATGCGCCGCAGCGCGTTGCCGAGCGTCAGGCCGAAGCCGCGCTCCAAGGGGCCGACCACGATGGTCGCCCGGCGCTTCGGGTCGTCGCCCGGCTCGACGACGGGCTTGTCGGGGTGTTGCAGTTCCTGCCAATTTCTCTGGAGCTGAGTCACGAGCGGTCCCTCATTTCAATTTGGGCCAAGCCGTTCGCGCCCCGATCGCCTCATGCCGCGCTTCCCGGTCCCTTGCGGGCGGAGCGGCGGCCTCGGGGCGAGGAGGGCCTTGGGGCTGGCGCGGTTCAAACCCGCCGCCGCTTGGGCGGCCTGCAACCGTTGTGCGGAATCGAGGTCACGTCGCGGATCGACGTCACGGCAAATCCCGCGGCCTGGAGCGCGCGGAGCGCCGATTCGCGCCCCGAGCCCGGACCCTTCACCTCGATCTCCAAGGTCCGCATGCCGTGCTCCATCGCCTTCTTGCCGGCATCCTCGGCGGCGACCTGGGCGGCGTAGGGGGTCGATTTGCGCGAGCCCTTGAAGCCCATCGTGCCGGAGGACGACCAGGCGATGGTGTTGCCCTGGGCGTCGGTGATGGTGATCATGGTGTTGTTGAACGTGGCGTTGACGTGCGCCACGCCCGAGGTGATGTTCTTGCGTTCGCGACGGCGCAGACGCGGCGCTGCTGCTGGCTTGGCCATGTCCCTCGTCCCCTCGCGCTAGACCGTCTTCTTCTTGCCGGCGATCGGCCGCGCCGGACCCTTGCGGGTGCGCGCGTTGGTGTGCGTGCGCTGGCCCCGCACCGGCAGGCCCTTGCGATGGCGCAGGCCGCGATAGCAGCCCAGATCCATCAGCCGCTTGATGTTCATCGCCACCACCCGGCGCAGATCGCCCTCGACCGTGTAGTCGCGGTCGATCACCTCGCGGATGCGCAGCACCTCGTCGTCGGTGAGTTCGTGCGCGCGCCGCTGCGGCGGAATGCCGAGGCGCTCGCAAATCTGACTGGCCGAGGTGCGCCCGATGCCATGGATATAGGTCAGCGCGATCGGCACGCGCTTTTGATTCGGGATGTTCACGCCAGCGATGCGCGCCACCTGCGCTACTCCTTCGGATGAGGGATGTGGGACGCCGAGCCCGTGCCCCCGATGGGGCGAGGGCGAAGATTATTAAGAGTCAGGGCGCCAAAGTCAACCATGGGAAGGTGCGGCGGATTGGGCCAGGAGCGCCTCGATGGCGCGCGTCACCTGGTCCGGGGCGGCCATCCCGTCGACCGCCCGCAGCAGGCCCCGGGCGCGGTAATAGGGCAGGATCGGCGCGGTCTGGGCGTGGTAGGCGGCGAGCCGGGCCCGCACCGTCTCGGGCCGGTCGTCGGCGCGGTGGACGAACTGGGCCGCGCCGCAGAAATCGCAGGCACCCTCGACCTTGGGGCGGTTGTAGCGCTCGTGGTAGCTGGCGCCGCAGCTCGAGCAGGTGAAGCGGCCCGAGATGCGGTCGATCAAGGCCGCCTCGTCGACCGTGATCTCGATCACGAAATCGAGCTTGAGGCCGCGCTGGGCCAGCATGGCGTCGAGCGCCTCGGCCTGGGGCACGGTGCGGGGGAAGCCGTCCAAGACGAAGCCCTTGGCGTCGCCCAGCCGGTCGATGCGCTGGGCGATGAGGGCGATCATGATTTCGTCGGAAACGAGCCTGCCGGCATCCATGACGGCCTGGACCCGGCGCCCGAGCTCGCTCCCGGATTCGCGCTCGGCCCGCAGCATGTCGCCGGTCGCGAGCTGCTCGAGCCCGTGGCGGTCCTCGAGGCGCTTGGCTTGGGTGCCCTTGCCCGCACCGGGCGGGCCGAGCAGGATCAAATTCACCCGCGTCTCCCGCGCAGCTTGGACTTCTTGATGAGGCCCTCGTACTGGTGCGCGAGAAGGTGCGAGTGGATCTGCGCCACCGTGTCCATGGTGACGCTGACGACGATCAAGAGACTGGTGCCGCCGAAATAGAACGGCACGTTGTACTCGGACACGAGGATCTCGGGCAGAACGCACACGCCGGCGAGATAGAGCGCGCCCACCGCCGTGAGCCGCGTCAGCACGGTGTCGAGATAATCGGCCGTGTTCTTGCCCGGCCGGATGCCCGGCACGAAGCCGCCATACTTCCGCAGATTGTCCGCCGTCTCGGTCGGGTTGAACACGATCGCGGTGTAGAAGAACGCGAAGAAGATGATGAGCCCGACATAGAGCAGGATGTAGAGCGGCTTGCCGTGGCCCAGCGTGGCGCTGATCTCGGCGACCCAGCCGGACTGGTCCTGGTTGAAGCTCGCCAATGTCGCCGGCAACAGCAGCAGCGAGGAGGCGAAGATGGGCGGGATCACGCCCGAGGTGTTGAGCTTCAGGGGCAGGTGCGAGGCCTCGCCGCCGAACATCTTGTTGCCCACCTGGCGCTTGGGGTACTGCACCAGGATGCGGCGCTGGGCGCGCTCCATGAAGACGATGAAGGTGACGACGGCGACCGCGATCAGCAGGAACAGGATGATGAAGAAGGTCGAGAGCGCGCCGGTGCGGCCCAATTCCAGGAGCGCCGCCAGGGCCGCGGGCATGCGCGCGACGATGCCGGAGAAGATGATGAGCGAGATGCCGTTGCCGACGCCGCGCGCGGTGATCTGCTCGCCGAGCCACATCAGGAACACGGTGCCGCCGGTCAAGGTCACCACCGTGGTGATGCGGAAGAACAAGCCCGGATCGACCACCGCGAGCCCCGACGGCCCGCGCAGGCTCTCGAGCCCGACCGAGATGCCGTAGGCCTGCACCGCGGCCAGGAACACCGTGCCGTAGCGCGTGTACTGGTTGAGCTTCTTGCGCCCGCTCTCGCCCTCCTTCTTCAGCGCCTCCAATTGCGGCGACACCGCGGTCAGGAGCTGGACGATGATCGAGGACGAGATGTACGGCATGATGTTGAGCGCGAAGATCGTCATGCGCCCCAGCGCGCCGCCCGAGAACATGTCGAACATGCCGAGAATGCCGCCGGCGTTCTGCTGGAACACCTGGGCCAGGACCTGGGGATCGATGCCGGGCAGCGGGATATAGGTGCCGAGCCGGTAGATCACCAGCGCGCCAAGAGTGAACCAGATGCGGTTCTTGAGATCCGTCGCCTTCGAGAAGGCGGAGAAATTTATGCTCGCGGCGAGTTGTTCGGCGGCTGACGCCATCTAGACCATCCTCGGGCTCTCAAACGAGCCGCAATGCGTTCAGGCCGCCGCCGCCTTTGGCGGCGCCGTCACGATCACCTTGCCCCCGAGCTTTTCGACCGCTTCGATCGCGGCCTTGGACGCACCCGTCACCTCGATCGTCAGCGGCGCCTTGAGTTCGCCCTTGGCCAAGAGCCGCACGCCGTCGCCGAGCCGGTGCAGGATGCCGGCGGCAATGAGCGCCGCGCCATCGACGGTCGCGTCGGACTTGAGCATGCCGGCTTCGAGCGCCTGCTGCAGGCGGCCGAGATTGACGATGTGGAAATCCTTGCGGAAGTCCTTGTTGTTGAAGCCCCGCTTGGGGAGCCGGCGGTGCAGCGGCGTCTGGCCGCCTTCGAACCCGGCCAAGGCCACGCCCGAACGCGCGGTCTGGCCCTTGCCGCCGCGGCCGCTGGTCTTACCCTTGCCCGAGCCGATGCCGCGCCCGATCCGCTTGAAGCGGTAGTGGGCGCCGGCATTGTCCCTGATCTCGTTGAGCTTCATTCCCTGCCACTCCGGGGCCATGCCCGATTATCCCACCGCCGCCCGGCGGACGGCAGCCCCTTTCTCGCGCGCGCCCGGCTCATGCCGACTCGACCCGCACGAGGTGATGCACCGCCTCGATCATGCCGCGCACCTCCGGCGTGTCCTCGAGCACGCGCGAGCGGCGCAGCTTGTTGAGGCCGAGACCCTTCAAGGTCGCGCGCTGATAGGCCTGACGCCCGATCGGGCTGCCGATCTGGGTCACTTTGACTTTGGCCCCGGACTTCGCCGTCTCCGCCATGGCCTACTCCCGCGCCTCGCCGCCGTCGCGGCGGCCCAGGAGCTCGCTCACCTTCTTGCCGCGCCGCGTCGCCACGGCGCGCGGGTTGGTCGAGCGGGCGAGCGCGTCGAAGGTCGCCTTGATCATGTTGTGCGGGTTGGACGTGCCGACCGATTTCGCCACCACGTCCTGCACGCCCAGCGCCTCGAAGATCGCACGCATCGGGCCGCCGGCGATGATGCCCGTGCCCTGGGGCGCCGCGCGCACGATCACCTCGCCCGCGCCATAGTGGCCGATGATGTCGTGGTGCAGCGTGCGGCCCTCGCGCAGCGGCACCCGGACCAGGGCGCGGCGCGCCTGCTCGGTCGCCTTGCGGATCGCCTCCGGCACCTCGCGCGCCTTGCCCGAGCCATAGCCGACGCGGCCCTTGCTGTCGCCGACCACGACGAGCGCGGCGAAGCCGAAGCGGCGCCCGCCCTTCACCACCTTGGCAACGCGGTTGATGCTGACCAGCTTTTCTACGAACTCGCTGTCCTCGCGGCCGCGATCGCCTTCCCGCCCGCGGCCGCGCTGGGGACGATCGCCGCCTTCGCCGCGGGGGCCGCGCGGACCGCCGCCGGGGCCGCGCGGACCTCCACCGGGACCGCGCGGGCCGCTGCCCGGACCGCGCGGGCCACCGCCCGGACCGCGCGCACCGCCACCCTGTGTGCGTGCCATGAAAACCCTCTCCTAGAAGTCGAGTCCGCCCTCGCGGGCGGCGTCGGCCAGGGCCTTGACCCGGCCATGAAAGAGATAGCCGCCGCGATCGAACACGACGGTGGTGACGCCCGCCTCCTTGGCGCGCTGGGCGATGAGCTTGCCCACCGCCGCGGCGGCTTCCTTGTTGGCGCCGGTCTTGAGCGTCTCGCGCAGGCCCTTCTCGAGCGAGGAGGCGGCGGCCAATGTCTTCGCCTGCGCGTCGTCGATGACCTGGACATAGATGTGCTGCGACGAGCGGAAGACCGAGAGCCGCGGCCGGCGCTTCGCCGTCAGATCGATGCGGCGGCGCACGCGGCGGCGGCGCCGGGCGAAAAGCTCCTTCGATTTGCTGGTCATCGCGCGATCCCTACTTCTTCTTGCCTTCCTTGCGGCGGACCTTTTCCTCGGCGTACTTGATGCCCTTGCCCTTGTAGGGCTCGGGCTTGCGGTAACCGCGCAGCACCGCCGCGACCTGGCCGACGCGCTGCTTGTCGGCGCCGGTGATGGCGATCACGGTCGGCCGCTCGCACACGATCTTCACGTCGTCGGGTATGGGAAAGTTGATGTCGTGGCTGTAGCCCAGCTGCAGCACCAGGTTCTTGCCCTGCACCGAGGCGCGATAGCCGACGCCGTTGATCTCGAGGTTGCGGCTGAAGCCGCGCGAGACGCCCGTCACCATGTTGTTGACGAGGGCGCGCGTCGTGCCCCACAGCATGCGCGCCCGCTGGGTGTCGTTCTTGGGCTGCACCGTGACCTTGCCGTCCTCGACGGTGGCGGTGATCTCGTTGTCGACGGCGAGCGTCAAGCTGCCGATCCGACCCTTGGCGGTGAGCGTCGTCCCCGCCATCTGGACGGTGACGCCCTGGGGCAGGGTCACCGGATTCTTGCCGATGCGCGACATCGTTCACACCTCAGAAGACGCGGCACAGAACCTCGCCGCCGACATTGGCGGCGCGGGCCTCGTTGTCCGACATGACGCCGCGGGGCGTCGAGAGAATGGCGATGCCGAGCCCATTATAGACGCGCGGCAGGTCGGAGATGCGCGAATAGATGCGCCGGCCGGGCTTGGACACGCGCGTGATCTCGCGGATCACCGGCTCGCCATCGAGATATTTCAGCTCGATCTTGAGCTCGGCTACGCCCGGGCGGACCTGCTCGCGCGAGAAGCCGCGGATATAGCCTTCCCGCTGCAACACCTCGAGCACGTTGGCGCGGATGCTCGAGGCCGGCGACTGCACCGTCGGCTTCTTCGCACGCTGCCCGTTGTTGATGCGGGTCAGCATGTCGCCGAGGGGATCGCTCATCGTCATGCGGCTCTCTCCCTTACCAGCTCGACTTGACCATGCCGGGAATTTGGCCGGCGGACGCGAGGTCGCGGAGCGCGATCCGGGACATCTTGAACTTGCGGTAGTAGCCGCGTGGCCGGCCGGTGATCAGGCAGCGGTTGTGGAGCCGCACGGGGGCCGAGTTGCGCGGCAGCTCGGACAGCTTGAGGCGCGCCGCGAACCGCTCTTCCGGCGGCAGCGAGCGGTCCTCGGCGATCGCCTTGAGCCGCGCGCGCTTGGGCGCGAAGCGCTTCACCAATTTGGCGCGATACAGGTTCTTGTTGACGGAGCTGGTCTTGGCCATGTCGTTGTCCTGGTGGTGGCCGGTCAGGCGATGAAAGGCATATGGAAGGCGGCGAGGAGGGCCTTCGCCTCCGCGTCGGTCTTGGCCGTGGTGCAGATGACGATGTCCATGCCGCGCACGTTGTCGACCTGGTCGTAGTTGATCTCGGGGAACACGATCTGCTCCTTGAGGCCGAGCGCGTAGTTGCCGCGCCCGTCGAAGCTCTTGGGCGAGAGGCCGCGGAAATCGCGCACCCGCGGCAGCGCGATGTTCACCAGACGGTCGAGGAATTCGTACATGCGCTCGCGCCGCAACGTCACCTTGCAGCCGATCGGCATGCCCTCGCGCAGCTTGTAGGTCGCGATCGACGTCTTGGCCTTGGTGACGACCGGCTTCTGGCCGCTGATCGCGGCAAGGTCCTTGGCCGCGGCGGCGACGTGCTTGGCGTCCTGCACCGCCTCGCCGACGCCGATATTGATCACGATCTTGTCGACCCGCGGCACCTGGAGCGGATGCGTGTAGCCGAACTGCTGCATCAGCGCCGGCCGCACCTTGGTGTCGTATTCTTCCCTCAAGCGCGTCGCCATGGCGGGTTCCTCAGGCGTCGAGGACTTCGCCGGAGCGCTTCGCGTAGCGCACCTTGCGACCGTCCTCGAGGTTCTTGTAGCCGACGCGGGTCGGCAACTGCGATTTGGGATCGATATGGGCGATGTTCGAGATGTGAATCGCCGCCTCGCGCTCGATGATGCCGCCGGGCTGACCGGGGCTGGGGCGGGTGTGGCGCTTGATCATGTTGACGCCCTGGACGATGGCGCGGTTCTCGGTGCGCAGGACGCGCAGAACCTCGCCGTTCTTGCCCTTGTCGCGGCCGGAGATGACCACGACCTTGTCGCCCTTCTTGATCTTGAGCTTCAGCGGCATGGCTAGAGCACCTCGGGCGCGAGCGAAACGATCTTCATGAACTTGCGCGCGCGCAGCTCGCGCGTCACCGGGCCGAAGATGCGGGTGCCGATGGGCTCGCCCTGCTTGGTGATGAGGACGGCGGCGTTGCGGTCGAAGCGGATGGCGCTGCCGTCGGGACGGCGGATCTCCTTGGCCGTGCGCACGATCACCGCCTGGTGCACGTCGCCCTTCTTGACGCGGCCCCTGGGGATCGCCTCCTTGACCGAGACCACGATCACGTCGCCCACGGTCGCGGTCTTGCGCTTGGAGCCGCCCAGCACCTTGATGCACTGGACGCGCCTTGCGCCGGAATTGTCGGCCACGTCGAGATTGGTCTGCATCTGGATCATGGCGGATTACTCCTGTGCCGGCGAGGGCGCGGGCGGCGCGCTCGTTCCGCTCAGCACGATCCAGTGCTTGCGCTTGGAGATGGGCCGGCTCTCCTCGATGCTGACCGTGTCGCCCGCCTTGTAGGCGTTGGCCTCGTCGTGCGCGGCGTAGGTCTTGGAGAGGGTGATGAACTTCTTGTAGACGGGGTGCATGACGCGGCGCTCGACCTTGACGATGACCGTCTTGTCGCCCTTGTCGCTCACCACGACCCCGTGCAGGACCCGTTTCGGCATCTCGCGTTCCCCTACGAAGCCTTGGCCGCGCGCTGGCCGAGAATGGTCTTGATGCGGGCGATGTCGCGCCGCACCTGACGCACGCGGGACGTGTTCTCGAGCTGGCCGCTGGCGCGCTGGAAGCGCAGGTTGAACGCCTCCTTGCCGAGCTTTTCGAGTTCGCCCGACAATTCGTCGTCTGTCTTGGCGCGGACATCGGTCGCCTTCATGGCCTCGCCCCCTCGCCCAGCCGCTCGACGATGCGGATGTGGATCGGGAGCTTGGCCGCGGCCAAGGTGAACGCCTCGTGCGCCACATCGTGCGGGACGCCGTCGAGCTCGAACATGATGCGGCCCGGCTTCACCCGGCAAACCCAGAATTCCGGCGTGCCCTTGCCGCTGCCCATGCGCACCTCTGCGGGCTTCTGCGACACCGGCACGTCGGGAAAGATCCGGATCCACACGCGTCCGACGCGGCGGATATGGCGGGTGATGGCGCGCCGCGCCGCCTCGATCTGGCGCGCGGTGATGCGGCCCGGCTCGACCGCCTTCATGCCGATGGAGCCGAAATTCAGATCGGTGCCGGCCTTCGCCAGGCCGTGGATGCGGCCCTTGTGCGCCTTGCGATACTTGGTGCGTTTGGGGGATAGCATGTCCCTTGCCCTTCGAGTTCCTCAGGCGCGCGCCGGCTGCGCCTCGGCGGCGCGCTTGTCCTGCGCCATCGGGTCGTGCGTCAGCACCTCGCCCTTGAACACCCACACCTTGACGCCGCAGGTGCCGTAGGTGGTCATGGCCGTGCCGACCCCGAAATCGACGTCGGCCCTGAGCGTGTGCAGCGGCACGCGGCCCTCGCGATACCATTCCATGCGCGCGATCTCGGCGCCGCCGAGGCGGCCCGAGCAGTTGATGCGGATGCCGAGCGCGCCAAGCCTCATCGCCGCCTGCACCGCGCGCTTCATGGCGCGGCGGAAGGCGACGCGGCGCTCCAGCTGCTGCGCGATGCCCTCGGCGACGAGCTTCGCCTCGATCTCGGGCTTGCGGATCTCGAGGATGTTGAGGCTCACTTCGCTGTTGGTCATCTTGGCGAGATCGACGCGCAGCTTCTCGATGTCGGCGCCCTTCTTGCCGATGACGACGCCGGGCCGCGCCGAATGGATGGTGATGCGCGACTTGCGCGCCGCGCGCTCGATGACGATGCGGCTGACGCCGGCCTGCTGCAGCCGCTCGTTGAGGAATTTGCGCAGGCGCAGATCCTCGTGCAGCAAGGTCGCGTAATCCTTGCGCGCGAACCAGCGCGAGTCCCAGGTCCGGTTGATGCCGAGCCGGAGGCCGATCGGATTTACCTTCTGACCCATCAGGCCTTCTCCTCCTCGCTCTCGCGCACGACCACCAGCAGATTGGCGAAATGTTTCTCGACCCTGGCCGAGCGGCCGCGGCCCCTGGCATGGAAGCGCTTCAGGGCGAAGGCGCGGCCGACGCTCGCCTCCTTGACGACGAGACGGTCGACGTCGAGCTGGTGATTGTTCTCGGCGTTGGCGATCGCCGCCTGCAAGACCTTGCGCACGTCGCGGGCGATGCGGCGGTGCGAGAAGGCAAGCTCGTTCAAGGCCGCCGCGGCCGGGAGGCCTCGGATCGACTGCGCCACCAGGTTGAGCTTGCGCGCGCTGATGTGGATGGCGCGCGCGAAGGCCGACGCCTCGGTCTCGGCAAGGGCGCGCGGGCGGGCTTCTTTGCTCATGGCGCCCTCTTCGCCTTCTTGTCGGCCGCGTGCCCGTAGAAGGTGCGGGTCGGCGCGAACTCGCCGAATTTGTGGCCGATCATGTGCTCGGTGACCAGCACGGGGATGAATTTGTGTCCGTTGTACACGCCGAAGGTGAGACCCACGAATTGCGGGAAGATGGTCGAGCGCCGCGACCAGGTCCGGATGATCTCGTTGCGCCCGGAGGCGCGCGATTTCTCCGCCTTCTTCATGAGATAGCCGTCGACGAACGGCCCCTTCCAAACCGAGCGTGTCACGAGCCTCTCCGTCTATTTCTGCCGCCGCCGCACGATGAAGCGGTCGGTGCTCTTGTTGTGCCGCGTCTTCTTGCCCTTGGTGGGCTTACCCCACGGCGTCACCGGATGGCGCCCGCCGCGGGTGCGGCCGCCATGCGGATGATCGACCGGGTTCATCGCCTCGCCGCGCACGTGCGGGCGCCAGCCGCGCCAGCGCGTGCGCCCGGCCTTGCCGATGGAGATGTTCTGCTGATCGGGGTTCGAGACCGCGCCGATCGTCGCCATGCAGTCGCCGCGCACCATGCGCACCTCGCTCGAGGCGAGCCGCAGCAGCGCGTAGTCCGCGTCGCGTCCGACGAGCTGGACGTAGGTGCCGGCGGCGCGGGCGAGCTGGCCGCCTTTGCCGGGCTTCATCTCGACATTGTGGATGATGGTGCCGACCGGGATGTTGCGCATCGGCATGGCGTTGCCCGGCTTCACGTCGACGCGCTCGCCCGAGACCACCGTGTCGCCCTCTTTCAAGCGCTGCGGCGCCAGGATATAGGCGAGCTCGCCGTCCTGGTAGCGCAACAGGGCGATGAAGGCGGTGCGGTTGGGATCGTATTCGATTCGCACCACCTCGGCCGGCATGTCGAACTTGCGGCGCTTGAAATCGATCGTGCGCAGGCGGCGCTTGTGGCCGCCGCCGCGGAAGCGCAGCGTGATGCGGCCGGTGTTGTTGCGCCCGCCGGTGCCGCGCTTCCCTTCGGTGAGCGCTTTCACCGGCCCGCCCTTCCACAATTCGCTGCGGTCGATCAGGACCAGCTGGCGGCGCCCCGGCGAGGTCGGCTTGAAGGTCTTGAGCGCCATGTCTCAGACTCCCGTGGTGATGTCGATCTTCGATCCCTCGGCGAGGGTGACGATCGCCTTCTTGTAGTCGGACCGTTGTCCCGGCCGGCCGCGGAAGCGTTTCGTCTTGCCCTTGACGCGGATCGTGTTGACCGCCGTCACCTTGACGTTGAACAGGCCCTCGACCGCCGCCTTGACCGACCGCTTGTCGGCCTCGAGCGGCACGCGAAAGCTCACCTGGTTGTGCTCGGAAATATTGGTCGCCTTCTCGGTAATGATCGGCGACAGCACGAGATCGTACATCTGCTCGCGCGTGAGCTTCGGCACGAAGCGCGGGATAAACCGGAACCGGCTCATTTGAGGCGCGCCTCCAGCGCTTGCACCGCGTCCTGCGTCAGCACGAGCGTGTCGCGGCGCAGGATGTCGTAGACGTTCGCGCCGATCTGCGGCAGCACGTCGACCTTGGGGATGTTGCGCGCGGCGCGGGCGAAATTCTCGTCGACGCCGGCGCCGTCGATGATCAGCACCGACTCCCAACCGAGCGCGCGGAAGCGATCCGCGAGCGCGCCGGTCTTGGCCGCCTCGAGCTTGGCCTGGTCGATGACGATGAGCTTGCCTTCCGCCTGCTTCGCCGACAGCGCCGTCTTGAGCGCGAGCCGGCGCACCTTCTTCTGCAGCCCGAATTCGTGGCTGCGCACGACCGGGCCGAAGATGACGGCGCCGCCGCGGAACTGCGGCGAGCGCAGGCTGCCTTGCCGCGCGCGGCCAGTGCCCTTCTGCTTCCACGGCTTCTTGGTGGTGCCGGAGATGTCGCTGATGCCCTTGGCCTTGTGCGTGCCGGCGCGGCGCTTGGCGAGCTGCCAGTTGACCATGCGCGCGAGGATGTCGCGGCGGATGGGGAGCCCGAACACCTCCTCGGCGAGGTCGATGCTGCCGACCTCCTTGTTCTCGAGGCTGACGATCTGGAGCTTCATGTCATGCCCCTTCCGCGGCGGCGGCGGCGGCCGGCGCGCGCAGCGACGCGGGGAACGGCAGGTCCTGCTTCGGCTTGCGCTTGGCCGCGTCGCGCACCAGCACATAGCCGCCCGTCGCGCCCGGCACCGCACCCTCGATCATGATGAGCCCGCGCTCGCCGTCGGACGAGAGCACGCGCAGATTCTGCGTTGTCACCCGCGCATCGCCGTAGTGGCCGGCCATCTTCTTGTTCTTGAACACCTTGCCGGGATCCTGGCGCTGCCCGGTCGAGCCGTGACTGCGGTGCGAGACCGAGACGCCGTGGGTGGCGCGCAGACCGCCGAAATTGTGCCGGCGCATGGCGCCGGTGAAGCCGCGGCCGATGCTGGTGCCGGTCACGTCGACGAACTGGCCGGCGACGAAATGCTCGGCCGAAAGCTCGACGCCGACGTCAAGCAGCGCGTCGGCAGTGACGCGGAACTCGACCAGCTTGCGCTTGGGCTCGACCTTGGCCTTGGCGTAGTGGCCGCGCATCGGCTGGGTGACGTTCTTTACCTTGGCCTTGCCGACGCCGAGCTGAACCGCGGTGTAGCCGTCCTTGTCCGCAGTGCGGACGGCGACGACCTGGCAATTGTCGACGTGCAGCACCGTCACAGGGACGTGGTTCCCGTCGTCGGTGAAGACCCGCGACATGCCGAGCTTGGTCGCAATGATGCCGGTCCGCATGATCGGTCCCTCAGAGCTTGATCTCGACATCGACACCGGCGGCGAGGTCGAGCTTCATCAGCGCGTC
This sequence comes from Allostellaceae bacterium, assembly GCA_035604615.1. Taxonomy (GTDB): domain Bacteria; phylum Pseudomonadota; class Alphaproteobacteria; order ATCC43930; family CGMCC-115725; genus DATJLY01. The sequence continues at coordinate 37,508 of DATNID010000053.1, forward strand.
CACCGTCTGCGGCGTCGGATCGACGATGTCGAGCACCCGCTTGTGGGTGCGGATCTCGAACTGCTCGCGCGATTTCTTGTCGATGTGGGGCGAGCGCAGGACCGTGAACTTCTCGATCTTGGTCGGCAGCGGGATCGGGCCCCGCACCCGCGCGCCGGTGCGCTTCGCGGTGTTGACGATCTCGCTCGTCGACTGATCGAGGACGCGGTGATCGTATGCCCGGAGGCGGATACGGATGTTCTGATTGTCGCTGGCCATGGCCCTGTTCCTGTCAACCGCGCGCCGCGGCTTCCTTACTTTATGATTTTGGCGACGACGCCGGCGCCCACCGTGCGGCCGCCCTCGCGGATGGCGAAGCGCAGGCCCTTGTCCATGGCGATGGGCGTGTGCAGCTCCACCACTAATTGCACGTTGTCGCCCGGCATCACCATCTCCATGCCTTCCGGCAGCTCCGCGGTTCCCGTCACGTCCGTCGTCCGGAAGT
>DATNID010000054.1:0-5313 GCA_035604615.1 Allostellaceae bacterium
CGCGCAACGGCGACTTCGTCGCCGAAAAGCAAATCCAGTTCCGCATCGGCATCCATCTCGGTGACGTGATGGTGCAGCCCGACGGCGACTTGCTCGGCGACGGCGTCAATGTCGCGGCGCGGCTGGAAGGGATCGCCGAGCCGGGCGGGATCTGCCTTTCCGAGGACGCCTGGCGCCAGGTGCGCGGTAAGATCGCGGAGACATTCGCCGATCTCGGCGAGCAAACTCTCAAGAACATCGCCCTGCCGGTGCGGGTCTATGGCGTCGGGCCGGGCGGCGACGGCAAGACGAAACCGCGCGATCCTTCGGCGCCGTCTTCGCCGCCGCGGCTGTCGATCGCCGTGCTGCCCTTCGCGAATATCGGCGGCGATAGCGAGCAGGAATATTTCGTCGATGGCATCACCGAGAGCCTGACGACGGACCTCTCGCGCATCGCCGGCTCGTTCGTGATCGCGCGCAACACGGCCTTCACGTACAAGGGCAAGCCGGTCGACGTAAAGCAGATCGGCCGCGAACTGGGAGTGCGCTACGTACTCGAAGGCAGCGTGCAGCGCGGCGGCAATCGGCTGCGCATCAACGTGCAGCTCATCGACGCCGAGAGTGGGGCGCATCTTTGGGCCGAGCGCTTCGAGCGTGCCTATGGCGATCTGTTCGACGTGCAGGATGAGATCGTCGCGCGGCTCGCGCGCGCCTTGGACGTGGAGCTCACCGCCGCCGAGGCGCGCCGCGCCGAACAATCGGTCAATCCCGACGCGATGGACCTGGTCTTCCGCGCGCTCGCCGTGTTCAACCGCGGCATCAATCCGACCAACATCGATCAATCGCGTGCCCTCTTCGAGGAGGCACTCAAGCTCGAGCCCACGAACGTTTCGGCGCTGACCGGGCTTGCGGTCGCGGTCTGTTTCGCCGTTGGCAGCTACATGACCGATGACCGTCGCGCGGATCTTGCCGTCGCCGAACGGCTCGCCAAACAGGCGCTGGCGCTTCAGTCGAACGCCGCCCTTGGCCATCTCGCGCTCGGATTCATCTATTCCGCGACGGACCGGATTCGCGACGGCATTGCCGAATGCCAACATGCGCTGTCGCTCGACCGCAATCTCGCACACGCCCATGCCATGATCGGCCGCGCGACCATCGCCGTCGGCCAGCCGGAAGAGGCGGAGGGCCATATCGCCCAGGCAATCAGGCTCAGCCCGCGCGACATCTATCTGTCGACCTGGTGCAACATCGCCGGCACGGCGTCTTTCTATCTCGGCCGCGACGACGTGGCCGTTTCTTGGTTCCGGCGCGCGATCGAAGCCGACCGCAACTACTCGCTCGCCTATTTCTACCTGTCGGCTGTCGTGGCACAGCAGGGCGGGATCGACGAGGCTAGGCGCCTGGCGCAAGAGGGGCTGGCGCACGATCCGGGTTTCACGGTCCGCCGCCTGTTCCGCGGCGGCGCGTCGGGCGGCAATCCGCTCTATCGCTCTCAGCGCCAGCGGGTCTACGCCGGAATGCTCGCGGCGGGCGTGCCGGAAGGATGAGCCGTGTGTGAAACGCTTTCGGATCAGAACATCGCCACCGTTCCGGCCAGCGGCGATCAGGGTCGTGTCCGCCCGGGTCCATCGCGCTGGAGCGGCGACGCCCGCGTTAGATCCGATCATTTGCCGAAAGCGGCCACAAGCGGGCAAGGACGCACTTCGCATTCGTGTCAACAGCGGAAATCCTGACACGCGTCCTGGACTGCGGATTGAGCGCCACGAGCAGCAATTGAGCCTCTTCGACCTCGGGGAATTCCGGTGTCGGCGAGAAGCCTTCGAGCGACGGCGAAAGCACGGCATGCGCTTCGGCATCCCGCTTGGTCGCTTGGCATAATTTCGCAAGCGCCGGTGCCGCGCGTAATTCGAAGCTGCGCGCCTTCTGGCGCCGCGCCACGACAAGCGCCTCGCGAAGCACGGCGTCGGCGCGCGAGGGATTCACCGGATCGCGCGCCAGCAAGATCTCGCCGCGGATGCGACGGGTCTCCGCCTCGAACCAGCGCTGTCCGGTTCGCTCGGTCTCGGCGGTCGCGCGTTCCGCGGTCGCGAGCGCCGCGTCGATTCGCCCGATTTCCGCTTCGCTTGCCGCCAGCATCGTCTCAAAAAGCGGCAGGTAAAGCGTAATGCCCTGCTCGCGACACAGCGCGACGCCCCGGTGCATTTCCTCGAGACGGGTAACGCGATCGCCCGAGTCCCAGTGCGCCCACGGGTCGAGGAAATGGCCCCAAGCTGCCCACAGTGGCATGCCGTGTTCGCGCGCAAGGCCGACGGCCGCCCGCACATGGGACGTCGCGCCGGCAGGATTCTGCCGCATGAGCTCGTAGATCGCGTAGTGGATTCTGCCATAGACGGCGGTGGCGACGTGACCGCCTTGCACGGCCCGCGCGATCATATCCTCGACGAGCCGCCGGGCACGCTCGACTTCACCGAGCGACCAGAGCGACAATGCAAGGTACACCATGGCGGCACGCCGATGTCCTGGCCGAAGCGATAGGCAAGATCGCGATCGCGCTGCGGATCGAAGATGGCGAGCGTTCGTTCGAAGTAAGGGGCGGCTGCGACGAAATCGCCCTGATACCAGTGGGTCATTCCGACGACCCGCCACGCGCAAGCGGTCACCAGAACCTTCGTTCACAAGGCCGAGGCGCTGGAGCTTGCCGGCCTGCGGTTCCATGATCTGCGGCATTCTCGCGGCAGCCTGCTGCTGGCCGCTGGTCTATCCACCCCGGTCGTGGCGGCCCGGCTCGGCCATATCCCGGGCGCTCTGATGCGCGTCTACGCTCACGCGACTGGAGGCCTCGAAGGGCGCAAGGTCATGGCCGCCGCCGTGGCCGCGCTCGCTCCATAAGGGCCTTGGGTCCAGATTGGGTCCGAGCCGGCACCGTTTGCCGGTGTGTGCCCTGGCGGCGGTGCCCGAAAAACGGCGGAAAAGCTGGCAGGAGTGGAGGGGCTCGAACCCCCAACCCCCGGTTTTGGAGACCGGTGCTCTACCAATTGAGCTACACTCCTAGCGGGCCCGCACCGCCGTGAGGGGTAGGTTCTAGATGCGTTGGAGCCGCAGCGTCAATCCGGAACGCCCGCGGCGCCGCGTCGCGGCGTTGTGCGGCGCAATCCTCGTCGCCGCCGCGCTCACCGGGATCCCGGCCGCTTCGGGCGCCGAGCCGGACCCCGTGGTGGTCTCGCTGCCGGCGGAGAGCGTGCAGTTCCTGCCGTTCTACGTGGCGCAGGACGAGGGCTTCTTCGCACAGCAGGGCTTGGCGGTGAAGCTCGTCTATCTCGCCGGCGTCGGCACCACCAACGGCGTGATCTCGGGCGCGGTCGATTTCGGCTTTTCCAACGGCGCGTCCATCACCCGCGCGGCGGCGCGCGGCCAGCGCCTCATCGCGATCGCTCTGATGGCGGACCGGCCGACCTGGAGCATCATCCTGCGCGCGGACGTGGCCGCAGCATCGCATTTCGATCCCCAGGCGCCCCTTGCCGAGCGCGCGCGGCTGATGGCGGGACGGCGCATCGCGGTCGACAGCATCCAGTCGGTCGCGCACGCCTACACCCGCGTCATGGCGAAGCTCGGCGGGCTCGATCCCGAAAGCGTCGCGGTGTCGCCGCTGGCCGCGACCGAGGCGATCGCGGCGATGCAGCGCAAGGCGATCGACGGCATCACGATCGCGTCGCCATGGCAGGAGCAGATGGCGGCGGACGGCTCGGGCACGATCATCGCCGACAGCCTCAAGGGCGATCCCGCTTGGCTCACGCCGTTCGCCGGCGGACTTGTCATCACGCGCGTTTCGTTCTGCGCCGAGCGCCGCCAGTCGTGCCTGCGAATGGGCCAGGCGCTGGTCGCCGCGGTGACGTTCGTCCACGACCGCAAGGAGGACGCGCTCGCGATCCTGCTGAAGCACTTTCCGACTTTCGCGCCGGCCGTGCTGCAGCGCGCCTTCGAGACGGTCCAGACGGCGACGCCCGCGACGCCGGCGCCCACGGCCGCGGCGGTGGCGAACTCCGACCACCTCAATCTCGAGGCCGGGTTCATCACCGTGGACGAGCAGCTCAAATCCTATGACGGGCTCGTCACCGACGAATACGTGCGCTGATCCGCGTCGTTACTTTATGATTTTGGCGACGACGCCGGCGCCGACGGTGCGGCCGCCCTCGCGGATGGCGAAGCGCAGGCCCTCGTCCATGGCGATGGGCTGAATGAGCTCCACCTCCATCGAGATGTTGTCGCCCGGCATCACCATCTCCGTCCCCTCCGGCAGCTTCACCGTCCCGGTCACGTCCGTCGTCCGGAAGTAGAATTGCGGCCGGTAGTTGGTGAAGAACGGCGTGTGCCGCCCGCCCTCCTCCTTGGTCAGGATGTAGGCCTCGGCGTTGAAGTGGGTGTGCGGCGTGATCGAGCCCGGCGCCGCCAGCACCTGGCCCCGCTCCACCTCCTCGCGCTTGGTGCCGCGCAAGAGCACGCCGATATTGTCGCCCGCCTCGCCCGAATCCAACAGCTTGCGGAACATCTCCACGCCCGTCGCCACCGTCTTCAAGGTCGGGCGCAGGCCCACGATCTCGACCTCGTCGCCGACCTTCACGATGCCCCGCTCCACCCGGCCCGTCACCACCGTGCCCCGGCCCGAGATCGAGAACACGTCCTCGATCGGCATCAGGAACGGGCGGTCCTTCGCCCGCGTCGGCTGCGGGATGTCGGCGTCGATCGCCTCCATCAGCCGCAGGATCGAAGCGTGGCCGATCTCCGGCTGCTTCCCTTCCAGCGCCATCAGCGCCGAGCCCCGGATCACCGGGATCTTGTCGCCCGGGAACTGGTAGGACGAGAGCAGCTCCCGCACCTCGAGCTCGACCAAGTCCAAAAGCTCCGGGTCGTCCACCATGTCGACCTTGTTGAGATAAACCACGATCGCCGGCACGCCCACCTGCCGCGCCAGCAGGATGTGCTCCCGCGTCTGCGGCATCGGACCGTCCGCCGCCGACACCACCAGGATCGCACCGTCCATCTGCGCAGCGCCCGTGATCATGTTCTTGATGTAGTCGGCGTGGCCCGGGCAATCGACATGCGCGTAATGCCGGTTCTTGGTCTGGTACTCGACATGCGCCGTCGCGATCGTGATGCCCCGCGCGCGCTCCTCCGGCGCCTTGTCGATCTGGTCGTAGGCCGTGTAGGTCGCGCCACCCGTCTCCGCCAGCACCTTCGTAATGGCCGCCGTCAGCGACGTCTTGCCGTGGTCGACGTGACCGATCGTCCCGACATTGCAGTGCGGCTTGTTGCGTTCGAATTTCGCCTTCGCCATGG
>DATNID010000055.1:0-134508 GCA_035604615.1 Allostellaceae bacterium
GATCGAATCCGACATCAAGCCGATCCACAACACACTCAACTATCTCGCACGCGAAGGACGCATCCGGCGCATCAGCCGGGGCCGATATTACGTGCCGGAATATGGCGTCGGCATCGTAACGAGCGATCCACTGACAGAGGAGGATACGGGGATTCTATAGCAGACCCCAGAAACACCAAGGACGGCTCCGGTAAGGGAGCCGCCCAAGGTGTCGGCGGTGGGTTTCCCGCACCACTGACGTAGCCACAGCGAGCCGACAAGCGACCCTACCGCGACCACCCATCCGGTAGATTCGCACGTCGCCCACCGCTGTGGCAAGGGCCACTTATTGCGGAGGGCGATCCATGATTTGGATCGATCCATACGTGCGCTGGCGGTTTAACCGTCTTGAGCATGTGTGCGGTCATTGGCGCAGCTTGCCTTTATGACCGCTTGCCACGGGTGCCTGGCGCAAGCCGGATGCCCGTGGCACTTCCTTTACTGTCGTTCTCAAAGGCGATGCCAGCGGCCTCTAAGGCCCGCTGAATTGCGTCAAGATTATTGGCAATGGGCGCGTGCCTTCCTTTCTCGAAGTCGCGCACGGTGCTGACGGACACCTTCGCCCGTTTCGCCAAATCATCTTGCGACCAATCCAGCCAGCCGCGAGCGGCCCGGCTTTGCTCGGGAGAAATCATGCCGCGACCGTATCAAAAAAAATCGTTGCTGCCAACGATTTTCGTTGACGTTCCCCCTTTCAACGGATACAAATGAATTCAACGAATATCGTTGAGGCGACCAGTGGGCCAGCATTTCCTCTTAACCGCAGCCGCAAGGACGCTATCGCTAGCGTCCGTTGCGCGCATGTCGGACGAGGAAGCGCGGTCCACCTTTCAGCGCATCCGCTGGGCCGACAACGGCGGCGAGCCGTACTGCCCCAAGTGTGGCAGCACCGAGCACTTGTATCTCCCCAATCAGCTTCGTTGGAAATGCCGGGGCTGCCGCCATCAGTACAGCGTCACGTCAAGCACCATCTTCGCGAACCGCAAACTGCCGGTGCGCGACTACCTGTTGGCAATCGCGATCTTCGTGAACGGCGCGAAAGGCTATGCGGCCCTTCAACTGAGCCGCGATCTAGATTGCCAGTACAAGACGGCTTTCGTTTTGTCGCACAAACTGCGCGAGGCAATCGAGGCCGAACAGCGCGGCGTGGTACTGGCCGGAACGGTCGAGGTCGATGGTGCGTACTTTGGTGGCCACGTTCGCCAAGAGAACAAGGCCGAGGATCGCGCCGACCGACGGCTGGCCGAGGAACAGACCGGCAAGCGCCAGGTCGTGGTCGTGGTGCGGCAACGCGGTGGTCGCACCATTACGGGCGTGTTCAAGCGCGAAAGCGAAGGCGTCGCGGTAGTTCGCGCCCGCGTTGCGATGCCCGCGATCGTTCATGCGGACGAGGCTCGCGGCTGGGACACGCTACACGCTCACTACGATATGCGCCGCGTCAATCACTCGGTCGAGTTCATGTCCCAACAGGGCGCGTGCACCAATCAGGCCGAGTCGTTTTTCTCGCGGCTGCGCCGTTCCGAGTTTGGCATCCACCATCGCATCAGCGGGCGCTACCTGCATCGCTACGCCGCTGAAATGGGGTGGCGCGAAGATCACCGTCGGGTGAGCAACGGCGAACAGTGGGGCGTGGTCGCGGCGCTGGCGCTGCACCACCCGATCAGCCGCGAGTGGTGCGGCTATTGGCAAAGGGGCAATGCGCGATGACCGATTATATGTTTGAGGGCTTGCTGAAAAAGCGGGCGGAGCTTGCGGGCGCAATCGAGCGCACGCATGAGGACCTTCGCAAAATGGTGAAGGACCTCGAGAACTTGGACGCAACGATCATGCAGTTCGCGCCCAAGGATTTCCACGTCGAGACGATCAAGCCGAAGGCGTTCCGGCCTCCGCAGGATTGGGCGCGGCGAGGCGAAATGAGCCGCATTGTCCTGACGATCCTCCGCATGGCGAGCGAGCCAATGTCTACGCGCGACATTGCTCTTGAAATGCTGATTACCCGCGCGCTCGACCAGAGCGACCAGCGCCTTTTGCGCCTAATGACGAAGCGCGTTGCCGTGTCGCTACGGCACATGCGCGACCAGGGCGTGACGCAGGCGGCTCATGGCACGGGGCAGTTCATGCTTTGGGAGATTAAGCGGTAGAGGCGTCAGTTATCGGCGGAACCAAAACGCCTGTGCTTCGATCAGGTCTCGCCCCGGCATCCTCTTCATGAATATCGAAATGGTGGAGGAATTGATCTTCCGAATGAAACGTTGCGCCGAAAAGCATGCGCCAATTGCTCGCATGGCAATTGATGTCTCGTAAACATGGCAGACAACCAAGAGCCACATTTCCGAATGGAATTCCTTCAATCTCTGCGCTTTATCGGGCTGAAGGCTGTTCAACGATTCCATCCATTCGGCATATGGATTTGGTTCTAACTTTGTGCCACGCAGCAACAATCCTACCATGACAAAACGAACAAATGTTAGTTTGTGCGAAAAGCGGAGCATACTGTTCATAATCAGACGCAACCGCTGGTACCCAGCGTGGCTTAGGAGATCATTTTCTCTGCCAAAGTCGAATAGATTATCGCGGAGAGAAAAAATCTCATCTCTCAGCTTATCGACCTTATAATCGCGGAAAAGCACATACAGAATCGCAAGCGCGAGGATCGCGATTCCCAAATCCAGCGGTGCGGCAATGCTCTTTCCAGCGATTTCGGTCATAACACCCATCAACGGTCTCCCGGCTGCGTTGTTCCCTGCGGGGTCAAACCACTTGATGTCCTATTGGGGTCAATAATCTTTTCAAGCATGGCAGCCCGTGGCGCGAGGCGCTCTATGTTCTTCCGTCGTAATTTGCGCTGGCGAAGGCCGTACCCCACCCCGCCGGCGCCGAAGCCATAAGCTAAGACACGATCCAACTTAAAATCGGTTACGAAAGAGATCGCCACATTCGCGAAGGTTGATGTCCCGGCATACGCGAGAAGCACAACATGCACCCAATAGAAAACGCCAAGGACAGTGCCGCACACTACTAAGAGTTTGAGCAGCCCGATCACGCCATCAATGATCTGAGTAATCACAGCAAACCGTTGCGCGGAAGCTGTCGAGTTGCTTCCGCGCCGTGCCGCCGCCAGCGTCAGTCATGACGGGAATCGTACGGCGGACCCGATTCCGCGTCAATCCGGTTCGAAACCGTTCATTTTGGCCTAAATTGCTCTCAGTCAATCTCATTGGCAGACGCATGCCCTACCCACTTTTGGGCGGCGGTTAGACTACTACATAATTCCGAGCGCCTCGGCCGCGTCGAGCGGCGGCAGCAGCGCCGGGAGCCGTGCCGCGAGCATCGACTTGCCCGCGCCCGGCGGCCCGATCATCAGCAGATTGTGGCCGCCCGCCGCCGCGACCTCGAGCGCGCGCTTGGCGGTTTCCTGGCCCTTCACGTCCTTCAAGTCGAGGGGGCTCGCGGCCATCTCCTCGATGCGCGGCACGGGCGGGCTCAGCACCTGCGTGCCCTTGAAGTGATTGACCAGCGCCAGGAGCGACGGCGCCGCCAGAACTTCGAGCCCGTGCGCCCACGCCGCCTCGCCGCCGCATGCCGCCGGGCAAATGAAGCCGCGCGAGGATTGCGACGCCGCCATCGCCGCCGGCAGCACGCCCGCCACCGGCAGGAGCGAGCCGTCGAGCGCAAGCTCGCCCATTGCACCGAATTCTCGATCTCGTCCGCCGGCAGCACGCCCATCGCGGCGAGCAGGCCCAGCGCGATCGGCAGATCGAAGTGGCTGCCTTCCTTAACGAGATCGGCAGGCGCGAGATTGACCGTGATGCGCCGCGGCGGCAGCGCCAGCCCCATCGCCGCGAGCGAGGCGCGCACCCGCTCGCGCGACTCGCCGACCGCCTTGTCCGCCAGCCCGACGATGGTAAAGGCGGGGAGGCCCGCGGTGATGGTGACCTGCGCCTCGACATCGATCGCGTCGATGCCCTGGAACGTCACCGTGCGGACCCGCGCGACCAAGAAACTCTCCCTGCCAAACGGAACGCCGAGTTTAGGCGAGCCTCGGCGCCCTCGCCAGCCGCTTGGTGCGACTCGTGCTTGACCGGTGCGGGCAGGCGCGCCTTTACTGTCGCCAAGATATCGCCCACCGGGCCGGGGAGGCGCCGCCATGGACGACGCGTTCGAGGACCACTGCTGGAAGGACATCGTTCCGGCGGACGTGCTCGACATCTATTCGCATTACGCGCGCCCGGTCTTCGTCGGGCCGGCGCCGGCGCTGCTGGCGATCGATCTCTACGAGCTCGCCTACGAGGGCGGCGCCAAGCCGGTCGCCGAGCTGCATCGCACATATCCGAGCTCGTGCGGCGAGAACGCCTGGGCTGCGATCGAGCCGACCCGGCGCCTCTTTGCTGCGGCGCGGCGCGCGGGCCTGCCGATCTTCTATTCGACCCAGGATACCCGCGCCGACAGCAAGCCCAATTTCGTCAAGGCGACCAAGCGCCAGCGCGTCAAGACCGCGCCCGAGCTTTACGCCATCAGGCCCGAGTTCCGGGCCCAGCCCGGCGACGTCGTCATCACCAAGCAGCGCGCCTCCGCGTTCTATGGCACGCCGCTTGCTGCCCATATGACGCAACTGGGCGTTCAAACCACGATCATCTGCGGCGAGAGCACCTCGGGCTGCGTCCGCGCCACCGCGGTCGATGCCTATTCGCACGGCTTCCACGTCGTCCTCGCCGAGGAATGCTGCTTCGACCGCAGCCAGCTGTCGCACAAGGTGAATTTGTTCGATCTCCACCACAAATACGCCGACGTGCTGCGCCTCGACAGCATCGTCGCGCATCTCGACCAGCTCGCGCCGAGAAAGGCGGGCTGAACGCGATGGAAGCGCCGCTCGAGCAGGTCCGGCCGGCGACGGCGCCGGCGTCCTGGGACGGGGTGCTGCGCGCGGTCGACCCGTTCGTGCGCAACCGCGCGCGCGGCACCATCTCGATCCTTGGCGGGCTCCTGGTGTGGGAACTGTTCAGCCGCGTCGTCATCGACAACGCGCTCTTCCTCGCCGCGCCAACCCAGATCATCGCCGCCATCATCAAGCTCACCGACTCGGGCGAGCTCGAGCACCACATGGCGATCAGCGGCATCGAGTTCATCATCGGCTATGTCATCGCCAGCCTGCTCGGAATCGCGCTGGGCGTCGCCATGGCGGGCAGTGCCACCGTCAAGCAGATGATGCAGCCGTGGGTGTCGGGACTCTACGCGACGCCCACCATCGCGCTGGCGCCGCTCTTCATCCTGTGGCTCGGCATCGGCATCTGGTCGAAGGTGATCGTGGTCGCGACCTTGGTGCTGTTCCCGGTGACGATCAACACCGAGGCGGGGCTGCGGCAGACGAGCGAGCGCCTCATCGAGATGCTGAGGAGCTTCGGCGCGAGCCGGCGCCAGATCTTCTGGAAGCTGGCGCTGCCGTCGGCGACGCCCTTCGTGCTCGCGGGGCTGAAGCTCGGCATCGGCCGCGGCCTCATCGGCGTTGTCGTGGCCGAGCTGTTCGGCTCGCGCGCCGGGCTGGGGCGGCTCATCAGCCAGTCGGCCGACAGCTTCAACATGCCCGAATTGTTCGCCGGCGTCGTCATCCTCGCCGTCGCCGGCATCGTCATGACGGCGGGCTTCGCCTGGCTCGAGGGCAAGCTCGTGCCGTGGACCAAGGATTAACGGCATGGCGCCCAAGCTCGCCGTTTCGGGACTGAGCAAGCGCTTTGGCGAGCTCGAGGCGCTGCGCAACATCGCATTCGACATCGCGGCCGGCGAGTTCATCGCCATCGTCGGCCCATCGGGCTGCGGCAAGACCACGTTCCTGCGCATCGTCGCCGGCCTCGAGCCGGCGAGCGCCGGCGAGGTGCGGATCGACGGCCGCGTGGTGCGCGAGCCGGGCGGCGACCGCGGCTTCGTGTTTCAGCAGGACAGCCTCCTGCCCTGGCGCACCGTCCTCGCCAACGCCATGATCGGCCCCGAGATCGCCGGCGCCAACGGCGAGCCGGAGAAGCGACGCACCCTCGATCTCCTGCAGCTTGTGGGATTGGCCGGGTTCGAGCATTACTTCCCGCGCCAGCTCTCGGGCGGCATGCGCCAGCGGGTCAACCTTGCCCGCGCGCTTGCCATCGATCCCGAGATCCTGCTGATGGACGAGCCGTTCTCGGCCCTGGACGCGCAGAGCCGCGAGATCATGCAGACCGAGCTCTTGCGCATCTGGGAGCAGGGGCGTAAGACCGTGCTTTTCGTCACCCACCAGATCGACGAGGCGGTGTTCCTTGCCGACCACATCTTCGTCTTCGCCCGCCGTCCCGGCCGCGTCCAGGAGCGGGTCGACATCGACCTGCCGCGCCCGCGCACGCTTGCCGTGAAACGCACGCCGGAATTCGTCGCCTATGTCGATCGCATCTGGAAGCTGATCGAGAACGACGTGCGCGAATCGGTGCTGCACGAGCACGCGTGAGCGCCGCTCCCGTGCTATAGTCGCCCCGAGAGGCGTGAGATGGCGGAAGAGCGCGTCGAGCGGCGGTTGGCGGCGATCCTGTGCGCCGATGTGGCGGGATATTCCCGGCTCATGGGCGAGGACGAGGAAGGCACGCTCGCGGCCTTGAAGGCGCATCGCCGCGAGCTGCTCGATCCCGTGATCGCCCAGCACCAGGGCCGTCTCGTCAAGACCACCGGCGACGGCATGCTGATCGAGTTCTTCTCCGTCGTCGACGCGGTGCGCGGCGCGGTCGCGGTGCAGCAAGAGATGGAGCGCCGCAACGAGGCGGTGCCCGAGGGACGGCGCATCCGCTTCCGCATCGGCATCAATCTCGGCGACATCATCGTCGACGAGGGCGACATCTTCGGCGACGGCGTCAATGTCGCGGCGCGGCTCGAGAACATGGCCGAGCCGGGCACCATCTGCATCAGCGCGGCGGTGCGCGAGCAGCTCGGCGAACGGCTCGATCTGGCCTACGCCGATCTCGGCGAGCACCTCGTCAAGAACATCGCCCGTCCCATTCGCATCTACCGCATCGGCGGCGCGGCAGGCGAAAAGGGGGAAGCGCCAGCCGCCTTCGCCGCGTCCGCGCATGCCGGCCGGCCGTCGATCGCGGTGCTGCGCTTCGCCAACATGAGCGGCGATGCCGACCAGGAATATTTCGCCGACGGCATGGTCGAGGACATCATCACCGGCCTGTCGCATATCACGTGGCTGGGCGTCATCGCGCGCAATTCGAGCTTCCACTATGGCGGCGTGTCGGTCGATCTGAAGCAGGTCGGGCGCGAGCTCGGCGTGCGCTACGTGCTCGAGGGCAGCGTGCGCAAGCTCGGAAACCGCGTGCGCATCACGGCGCAATTGGTCGAGGCCGACAACGGCCGCCACCTGTGGGCCGAGCGCTATGATCGCGACCTCACCGACATCTTCGCGCTCCAGGACGATATCACGATGGCCGTCGTCGGCGCCATCGAGCCGAGCGTCCGGGCGGCCGAGATCGAGCGCGTCCGCCACATGCGGCCGGACAATCTCGACGCTTACGACCTCATCCTGCGCGCGCTTCCCTTGGCCAACAGCGGCGTGCCGGGCGATGCCGAGCGCGCGCTGCCGCTGCTCCAGCGCGCGATCGAGCTCGAGCCGCGCTTCGGCGGCGCCCATGCGCTGCTGGCGCGCTGCTATCAGGCGCGCTACGTCACCTTGGGCTATCGCGCCGAGGACAAGGTGGCCGCGATCGCCTACGCGCACGAAGCGCTCTCGCTGGGCCGCGATGACGCGGCATCGCTCGCCAGCGCCGGGTTCATCATCTATCTCCTCGAGCGCGACGTCGCGACCGCGAACGAGGCGTTCGAGCGCGCCCTCTCGCTCAACCCGTCCTCGTCCATCGCGCTGTGCTTCAGCGCGCTGACGCTTGCCTTCTCGGGCAAGACCGACCTCGCCATCGAGCGGGCCGAGCGCGCGATCAAGCTCAGTCCGTTCGATCCGCTGCTCTATGGGCCGCACACGGCGCTCGCGGCGGCGCATTGCATCGCCGGACGTCCCGACGAGGCGATCGCCGCCGCGAGGCGCGCGATCCAGATCAACCCGCGGTTTCCCCAGGCCCAGGTGTGGCTCATCATCGCGCTGGTGCAGTCGCGGCGCATCGACGAGGCCAAGACGGTCGGCAAGCGGCTCCTCGAAATCGAGCCGACCTTCACGGTTGGCGGGTTCGCCTCGCTCGCGCCGGAATGGGGCCGCAAGATGGTGACTGCGGCCTTGAGCCAAGCCGAGCTGCCGCCCTAAAGCACGCATGGCCGACCTCAGGCAGTTTCTCGACGCTCTCGGCCTCGGCCAGCATTTCGCGCTGCTGTCCAGCAACGACATAGACCTCGACATCCTCGCGGACCTCAGCGACCAGGATCTCGCCGGGCTCGGCCTCTCGCTCGGCCACCGGCGCAAGCTGATGGCGGCGGCGCAGCGCCGCGCGGCCGCACCGCCCGAAGCGCCCGCGGCAGAGAAGCCGCGCGAGAGCCAGGCCGAGCGCCGCCAGGTCACGGTGCTATTCGCCGACATGGTCGGCTCGACCGCGCTTTCCGGACGGCTCGATCCCGAGGATTGGGGGCGCTTGGTACGGCAATACCAGGACGCCTGCGCCGGCGTGATCGCGCGCTTCGATGGATTCCTCGCCAAGTTCATGGGCGATGGCGTGCTGGCCTATTTCGGCTATCCCCAGGCGCACGAGGACGGCGCCGAGCGCGCCGCCCGGGCCGGGCTCGAGATCGTTGCCGCGGTCAGGCGCATCGGCGACGGCACGCTCGCCGCGCGGGTCGGGATCGCCACCGGGCTCGTCGTCGTCGGCGAGATCATCGGCAGCGGCACCGCGCAGGAGCAAACGATCGTCGGCGACACGCCCAATCTCGCCGCCCGGCTCCAGGCTCTGGCCGAGCCGCATGGCGTGCTCATTGCCGGCATCACGCGCCGGCTTCTGGGCGAACTCTTCGATTACGCCTTCCTCGGCGAGCACGCGATGAAGGGCATCGCCGATCCGGTCGGCGTGTGGCGCGTGCTGCGCGAAAGCGAGACTCAAAGCCGGTTCCAGGCCGTGCGCGAGGCGGGCGCCCTGGTCGGCCGGGCGCAGGAGATCGCGCTCCTGGCCGAACGCTGGCGGCTCGCGCGCGCGGGCGAGGGCCAGGTCGTGCTGCTTGCCGGCGAGGCCGGGATCGGCAAGTCGCGTCTCGTCGAGGCGCTGGTCGAGCGCATCCGCGACGAGCGCCACGTCCGCGTGCGCATGCAGTGCTCGCCCTATCACCGCAACACGGCGCTCTATCCCGTGACCCGTCACTTCGCGGAAGCTGCCGAGTTCGCGCCCGAAGACGGGATCGAACTGCGGCGCGAGAAATTGCGGTCGACGCTCTCGGCGGCGAGCACGATGCCGGAGCGCGCCTTCCGCATCCTCGCCGGAGCGATCGGGCTTGGGCTCGAGGGCGAGGAGGCCGCCGCCGACATGACCGCGGCGCAGCAGAAGAGCGAGCTAATGGCGGTGCTGGCCGAGCGGCTTCTCGCGCTCGCTACCCAGGCGCCGGTGCTGCTGCTGCTCGAGGATGCGCACTGGATCGATCCGACCACGCGCGAGCTGTTCGATATCATCGTCGACCGCATCGAGACATCGCCGGTCGCCGTCATCGTCACCCACCGTCCCGAATTCGTGCCGCCCTGGACCGGGCGACCGTTCGTCACTGCCCTTGCCTTCAACCGGCTCTCGGGCCATGACTGCGCCGCCATCGTGCACAATCTCGCGATCCACGCCGATCTTCCGGCCGATCTCGTCGACGAGATCCTGCGCCGCAGCGACGGCGTGCCGCTCTATGTCGAGGAGCTGACCAAGGCCGTGCTCGAGGCCGGGATGAACCGGTCCGCCGTGCCGCCGACCTTGCAGGATTCGCTGATGGCGCGGCTCGACCGGCTGGGGCGCGCCAAGGACGTGGCCCAGGTTGCGTCCGTCATCGGCCGCGAATTCGCGCGGCCGCTCCTGGCCGCGGTCGCGGGCGTCGGCGAGGCCGAGCTCGACGCCGCGCTCGCCCGGCTCGTGGAGGCGGGGCTGGCGTTCCCGCGCGGCAATCCCGCCGAGGGCCGCTACAGCTTCAAGCACGCGCTGGTGCAGGAGGCGGCCTACGAGAGCCTGTTGCGCGCGCGCCGTCAGCCGCTCCACGCCGCGATCGGCCGCGCGCTCGAGGCGGGCGGCGGCGCCGCGCGCGAGCCCGAAATTGCGGCCTATCATTTCGCCCGCGCCGGCCTCGACGAGGACGCGAGCCGCCATTGGGAACGCGCCGGTGACAAGGCGGTGGCGCAATCGAGCTACGCCGAGGCGGTCGCGAACTACCAAGCGGCCATCGACAGCGCGCGCCAGCTAGCGTCGGGGGAAGCGCGCAACCACCGGCTCCTCGCTCTCTTGCTCAAGTTCGGCCCAGCGGTGATCGTTGCCAAAGGCTATGGCACGGACGAGTTCGTTTCCTGCTATCGCGAGGCTTACGCGCTCGCGCAAACGGTCGGCGATGGCCCGGAATTGTTCAAGGCGGTTTGGGGACTGTGGATGGCCGACGCCATGCGCCAGCGCTTCGACGGCGCCGGTGCGCGCGCGGAGGAACTCATCGCGCTCAGCGGCCGGCTCAACGACGAGGACCTTCGCCTCGAAGCGATCCATTGCCGTTGGAGCACGGCGCTGTTCCGCGGCGAAGCCAGGCTTGCATTGGCGCTCGGCACGGAAGGGGCTGCGCATTACGTCGCCGAGCGCCATCATAAATTCACCCATGAATATGGCGGCCACGATCCCGGCGTATGCGCTCACGCCATCCGCGCCCTGTCGTTCAGCGTCATGGGAATACCCGGCCAGATGCAGGTAGCGGCCGAGCAATGCCTCGCGCTGGCCGAGCGGCTGCGTCATCCGCACAGCCTCGCGCACGCGCTCTCCAACGCGGCCACCGCCTTCACGAGCCTGGGCGACGCGCCCAATTGCACGCCCATCGCGGACCGGCTCTATGCGCTGGCGGAACGCTACAATTTCGCGCCCGGGCGCATGGCGGGCGAGTTCCATGCCGGCTGGGCAAGCTGCCGCCTCGGCGATGCCGCCGGACTGAAGCGCATGGAGGCGGCGTTCGCGCGGCGCAGTTTCCAGGCGCCGCTCGAATTCTATCACTGCGCGGTGATGGCGGAGACCTTTGCCGCCGCAGGACGTAAGCGCGAGGCGTTCGACATCGTTGCCAAAACGCTCGAGCACGCTGCCACCTCCGAGATCGGCTTCTTCGTGCCGGAGCTGTGGCGCCTCAGGGGCGAGGTGACGCTCGCGCTGTCGGCCGCGGACCGTGCCGAGGCCGAGCGCTGTCTCGAACACGCGGCCGCCATGGCCGAGCGCCAGGGCGCGCGCCTCCTGGAGCTGCGCGCGACGACGAGCCTGGCGCAACTCTGGGCCGAGACCGGACGGCGGGATGAGGCGCGGGCGCGGCTCGGGCCGCTCTATCGCACGTTCACGCAAGGAGACGAAATGCGCGACGTGACAACGGCCGCGCGGCTTCTTGCTACTCTCGCTTAGGCGCCGCGCGCGCGGCAACCGTCGAGGAACAGCGCGACTGTGCGGCGCGTCCAACGTTCGAGCTCCGCCGCATTCATCGCCGGCCCCAGGCCCAGCGCGTTTCGGCGCGGCGCGGCGATCACCATGTTGACGAACTGCGCGGCGGCGAACTCGGCGTCCTCGATCGCCAGCGTCCCGGCGCGCGCCTCGCGTGCGAGAAGCTGGGCGAGACGATTGCCGCCGGCAGTGCTCTGCTCGGCGATGATCTTTGCCAGCTCGGGAAAGCGCGGCGCCTCGGCGAGCAGCAGGCGATAGAGCGCCAAAGCCTCGGGCGACAGGGCCGCCGCGAGAACCTGCTTCGCCACCCGCGTCAGCGTCGCCTCGAGCGGCGCAGGCTCGAGCAGCTGCGCCTCGAACGGCGTCGACCACTGAGCGATCAACCTGCGTACAACCGCGCGGAAGAGACCGGGCTTGTCGCGGAAGCGGTGATAGAAGGTGCGTTTCGAAATGCCCGCCGCGATGGCCACGCCCTCGATGCTGGTGGCACCGAAGCCGTGGCCGAGGAATTGTCCGGTCGCGACCGCGATGATGCGCTCGCCCAGTTGGGCTGCGTCCTCGCGGGTGGGGCGGCCACCGCGGCGCGGGGCCGCCCTGACCTCGGTTTCG
Source organism: Allostellaceae bacterium (assembly GCA_035604615.1). GTDB lineage: Bacteria > Pseudomonadota > Alphaproteobacteria > ATCC43930 > CGMCC-115725 > DATJLY01. The sequence goes on from DATNID010000055.1 coordinate 12,231, forward strand.
GTCATCAGCGGAAATAGTGCTCGTGCCGGCCGCCGCCGCCGTCGCCGTAATAGCCCACAGGGTAAACGACGCAGCCGGACAGGATGGCGAGCATGCCCGCCACGGCGATGAGCGGCGCCCAGCGGCGCGTGCGGGTCGAGCTCTGCTTGGATCGCAAAACCTGCATGATCTTCTCCCGAGAACCGCCCGGCACATCGAGCCGGGCCCCGGCGGATCGGCCGCCGCCGTCAAGAGCGGCATCAGCGCTCTCGCCACTATATAAGGCCCCAGAAGCGAAAACGCTCCCGATGCGTTGCGAAATTATTTTTATGACATAGCAAGTTGTCAAGGGGATGGGCGGCAGCGCGCGCGCATAACATTTTCCAGAAACCGAATGCCTCGAAAGGAGAGGCCCATGACCACGATGTTCACGAATTCGATCCGCAAGCTGGCCTGCAAGCTGGCGTTGGCGCTGCTAGTGACGGCCGGCGCGGCCGGCGCGGTGGCGAGCCCGGCGCTCGCCGCGGATTGGCATCATGCCGCCCAGTGGCGCAACCACGGCCGGCGCGAGCACCATCCTGTTGTGTATGCGCCCGCCCCGGTGCCTTATCCTTACGCCGCGCCAGTGACCGGGTACTATGCCCCGGTGGTGCAGCCGGCGGTGACCCTCGCGGTCCCCGGCCTGGCGCTGAGCTTCACCCTGCCGCAGTAGACGATCGCGGCGCCGGCAGCCCCGCCCGTCATGCGGCGGGGCTCGCGTGCCCCATACGAGGGGATGGATTGCAGCGCCGGAACGGACAACAATGCTGCTCCACCGCTACAACAAGAGGAATTCGAACCATGCCCATCCGCATTGATCGCGCGACCTGCGCCATCGCGGCGGCGCTGTTCGGCGCAAGCCTGCTCGCCGCGCCCATCGGCGTCTCCGCGCAGCAAGCGAGCCCGGCCCAGGCCCAATCCGCCCCCGTCATGCCGGCGCCCAACGCAGCGAAGCACCACCGCGGCAAGCGCGCCCAGGTCGACCGCATCGAGGCGCGCATCACGTCCCTGCACGCCGAGCTCAAGCTGACGCCCGCCCAGGAGCCGCAATGGCAGGCGGTGGCCCAAGTCATGCGCGACAACGCGCACAAGATCGACGCGGCCGTGCATGCCCGCGCCGAGCAGCGCGGCACCATGAGCGCGGTCGACAATCTCTCGACCTACTCGGCGATCGTCGACGCCCACGCCACCGAGCTGCATCAGCTCGTGCCGGCGTTCCAGGCGCTCTACGCGACCTTGTCGGACGCGCAGAAGAAGAACGCTGACGCCGTGTTCAACCAGCGTCCGCGCGGCCCGCGCATGGCAAAGAAATCCGGCTGAGCGAAGCCCGCAACGGGAGACCATTCATGTCGATCATTCGCGCTGCCGCGGCGGCGCTCTCAGTCGCGGTGTTGAGCGCCGCGATCGCCGGCTCGGCCCTGGCCGATCCGCGCGACGATCATCGCGATCGGCGGCCGCGACACCGTGTCGTCCATCGTGCCCCGCCACCGCCGGCCGTTTATGGCTATGACACCCCGACCTACGTCGAGGCGCCGCCGCCGATGGTCTATGCTCCGCCGCAGATGCCGGCGGTGCTCAGTTTCGGCCTGACGCTGCCGATCCGCTGACCGCCGCGCGCAGCGGCGTGCGGGCGTGGTCGGCGGCGGCAAGAAGCCAGTCGACCTTCTCCTCGAGCTGCTCGATGCGCTCTTGCAGCGCCGGCGCGGGATCTTCCTCGAGCAGCGCCTGCAACCGATCGCGAAAGCGCGGCTCTATCCTCAGGCGCGCGGCGATGGCGCGGACCAGTGGCTTGTCGCCAGGCTGAACGCGGACATTGGTCTGGACGGTGTTCATGGGCGTCTCCGGGGCGGGTTGACCCCGCTTTGGTGACCCTCTTTACGAATGAGCAACCCCGCTGGATTTTAGGGTGCCGCGCCAGCGTGCCAGCGCGTCCTTGAGCCGGGCGGCGAAGCTGCGACGCTCGCCGGGCGCGAGGAAGCTCCCCACCACCAGGCTGCGGCCATGCGAGGCGAGGGCGAGCGAATTGGTCTCGTCCCGTTCCTCGAACACGACCCGGATCCACGCCGGCTCGAAGCGCCAGCTACGGCGGGTGCCGCGCGCCGAGACCTGCTCCACGGTCAGGCTTCGCTCGGTCAGGCGGACCCATTCGTGCTGCCGCGCGCTGTGGTAGCTGGCGCGGAAAGCGACATAGACCAGCGCCACGTCGAGCCCGAAGAAGCCGAACACCGGCCAGGCGCCTGCCAGGACGCAGCTCACCCCGGCGATGGCGCTCGCCCCGGCCAGGAGACCCATTACGATCGCGAATCCGCGCAGCGGCAGGCTGCGATAGGGGTGCAGCACTGCGTCGAGGAAGACCTGCCGCTCGGGCTCCGCGCTCGGGATGGTGTCGCTCACGCTGCCGTGTCCCCGTGTCTGGCCTGAAATGGTAACGCGCTCGCCCAAGCCCCTCAAGATCGGTCGGCTTAAGCCTTTTTTAACCATACCGGATCGACGTTGTCTTAACGAACGGAGAACGAAGTGGCAGCGGAGCCCTTGATCGTGACCGTGGTCGACCGGGCCGCCGAAGCGCCGCCCCCGCTGCGCCTGTGGTGGCTCGCCGTCGTGGTCTTGAGCCTCGCCGGCTGGGCGGGCGCGATATTCCTCGTCGCGTTCGCGGTCGAGCTTCTCCACTGAAGCACCCCGCGGCGTTCCGCCACGTCCCGGGCGGCAAAGTGATCCAACCCCGCTTCGACCGTCGTAGACACGCTATGTAAACGGTTCACCGGCGCATTTCGCCGATGGCCGGGCGCGCCTCTGAGAGGGGGGATTTTGCTCCGGATTTTCCGCCACTATTACTCGGCACCCGCCGTCTTCCTTTGCGCCTGCGAGACTTTGGCCGTGGCGCTCGCGCTCTACGTCGCGGCGACGATCCTCATTCCGGGCGATCAGCATGCGCGCTATCTCGCGGCGGCGCTGGTCCCGGCGCTGGTCAATGCGGTGCTGATGTACTCGATGGGGCTCTATGACCCAGCCTACGTCGCCAATTTCCGCCGCGCCTTGCCGCGGCTCTTCGCCTGCCTCTGCATCGGCGCGCCGCTGCTCGGACGTTCGCTCTCGATCGCTGGCCCCGACGAGGACCGGATCGTGTTCTACGGCATCTGGACGGCGATGGTGATCGCCTGCATCGTCGTCGCGCGCATGATCGCGACGCCGCTCGCGCGGCGCGGCATCGCCTCGCACAAGGTGCTGGTGATCGGCGCTGGGCGGCTCGCGGCCGAGATCGAGGCGCTGATGGCGAACGCGGTCCACTCCAAGACCCAGGTGATGGGCTACCTCCCGCTCGCCAACGAGGCGACCGAAATCCCCGAATGGCGCATGAAGCCGGCCACCCAGTCGCCACTCGAGATCGCGCGCGAGACGGGTGCCCGGGAGATCGTCGTCGCCGCCGACGACCGCCGCGGTATGGAGCTGCAGCCGCTGCTCGAGGCGCGCATGGAAGGCGTCGCCATCACCTCCTATCTGAGTTTCTGGGAGCGCGAGACCCGCCGCGTCCATCTCGCGGCGCTCGATCCGAGCTGGCTCATCTATGCCGACGGCTTCCATATCAGCACGGCTACCAACATCGTGCTGAAGCGGGCGCTCGACGTGGTCGCGAGCGTGGTGCTGCTGATCCTCACCCTGCCGACCCTGGTGCTGGCCGCGCTCGCCATCAAGCTCGACAGCGACGGCCCGGTGTTCTACCGCCAGGAGCGCGTCGGCCGCGGCGGCCAGCTCTTCCGCATCTGCAAGTTCCGCACCATGCGCACCGACGCCGAGGCCGAGTGCGGGCCGCAATGGGCAAGCCTGGCGGATCCCCGCGTCACCTGGGTCGGCGGTTTCCTGCGCCGCATGCGAATCGACGAGCTGCCGCAAATCCTGAACGTGCTCAAGGGCGAGATGAGCTTCGTCGGTCCGCGGCCCGAGCGCCCTGAATTCGTGCGCAGCCTCGCCGCCGAGATCCCGTTCTATGCCGAGCGCCACCGGGCGCGGCCGGGCATCACCGGCTGGGCCCAGATCAACTACCCCTACGGCGCCTCGATCGAGGATGCGCGCGAGAAGCTCGCCTATGATCTCTATTATATCAAGAACTTCAGCTTCCTTTTCGACCTGCTGATCATCCTGTCGACGGCCCGCGCGGTATTACTCAACCGTGGAGGGCGCTGAGCGGGTCTCAGTGACAGAAAATTTTACACTTTTGGGGCGGTTTCCCGCCCCGAGAGTCTAGGTCGCTCGTAATAAACGTAAAATTCGGGTGGCCCCGGTTTTGCTTACCCATGCCCTCGAGGGGTGTGTGCAATGGAAGACTGGGACGGAAGCGTGACGACGCCCGAGGAATGGCGCGACAGGAACAGGGGCCTCATGGTCGCCCTGAGCGCCTGCCTTGCGATCTGGGCCTTCGCGATCTGGCTGTTCATCCGGCCATAGGCCCGGCTTGGGCCCAATTGGGCCTGCGTCTGGACACGGGTTGAGGCATCCGCCACGATCGGCGGATGACGAAGGGGGACGCGGAGCGCTTCATGGCGCTTCTTGCGGCGGATCGGCCTGATCCGACGACCGAGCTCGAATTCATCAATCCCTACACGCTGCTGGTGGCGGTGGTGCTGTCCGCCCAGGCGACCGACGTGAGCGTCAACAAGGCGACGGAGAAGCTCTTCGCCGTCGCCAGCACGCCCGCGGCGATGGTGGCGCTGGGCGAGGCGCGGCTCACCAAGTTCATCCGCACCATCGGCCTGTTCCGCACCAAGGCCAAGAACGTCATCGCCCTGTCGCGCCTCCTGATCGAGCGCCACGGCGGCAAGGTGCCGGACACGCGCGAGGCGCTCGAGGCCCTGCCCGGCGTTGGCCGCAAGACCGCGAACGTGGTGCTCAATACCGCCTTCGGCCAGCCGACCATCGCGGTCGACACCCACATCTTCCGGGTCGGGAACCGCACCGGCCTTGCGCCCGGCAAGACGCCGCTCCAGGTCGAGGAGAAGCTCGAGCGCATGGTGCCGGAACGCTTCAAGCGCGGCGCACACCATTGGCTCGTCCTGCACGGGCGCTATGTCTGCCTCGCGCGCAAGCCGCGCTGCCAGGTCTGCGTCGTCCGGGCGCTGTGCGCCTACAAGGCCAAGACGACGGACGAGAGCGTCACTCCAGCCCGAGCACGTCCTTCATCCCGTAAAGCCCGGCCTTCCGCCCCACCGCCCAGCACGCCGCCCGCACCGCGCCGCGGGCGAAAATCTGCCGGCTCCCGGCACGGTGCGTGAGCTCCAGCCGCTCGCCGTCGGCGGCGAAGATGACGGTATGATCACCGACCACGTCGCCGCCGCGCAGCGCGGCGAAGCCGATATCGCCGCGCTTGCGCGCGCCGGTGATGCCGTCGCGGGCGCGCTGGCTGCGTGAGGCGAGATCGATCCCCCGCCCCAGCGCCGCCTCGCGGCCGAGCGCCAGCGCCGTGCCCGAGGGCGCATCGACCTTGTGCCGGTGATGCATCTCCATCACCTCGATGTCGTAATCGTCGCCGAGGCGCGACGCCACTTGCCGCACCAGTCCCAGCAGCAGATTGACGCCCAGGCTCATGTTGGGCGCGCGCACGATCGCAACCGACTTGGCGGCTTCCGCGATCGCGGCCTCGTGCGCGGGCTCGAGGCCGGTAGTGCCGATGACCAGCGGCTTGCCGAGGCGCGCGGCGATCGCGGCGTGGGCGGCGGTCGCGGCGGGCGCGGTGAAGTCGACCACCACGTCGACGGCGGCGAAGAGACGCGCGGGATCGTCGCCCGCCACGACGCCCAGCGCGCCCAGACCGGCGAGCTCGCCGAGATCGCGCCCGACCGCCGCATTGCCCTTGGCCTCGATGCCGCCGGCGACGCGGCAGCCCGCGGTGCCGTTGATCTCCGCCACCAGCATGCGCCCCATCCGCCCGCCGCAGCCGGTGATCCCGATGCCGGTCTCCGCCATCGCCGCCTCCTCCTTGATCCCAGCGCGCCGCCTTAGCGACCCGCCCGCTCCTCCCGCGCCTTCCATTCGGACGAAGGCTCCGATTGCGTCATCTCGGACGCGACATGTTCCCGCACGCCTTGGTGAATGAACGCCATCCATAGAGCCGGTTTTTCCGGATTGACGTTGAAATGCTGGTGCTCGACCCCGTTGGGTTTCAAGGGAAGCAGGAGCAGGTCGCCCTTCTCCCAGTCGACGCGCTCGCCGTCGACCACCGAATAGCCTTTGCCATCGATCACATAAATGATCAGTCCGCCTTGATGCCGATGTCTGCCCGACACGCTGCGCACCTCGTGCGTGAACACGGCCCAATTCTGCAGCGGGGTATCCGTGATCGTCCGTCCGGCATCGAGATAGAAACGGAGGTGGCCTTGGCGCATCAGCTCCTGCTTCGTTTCTTCGAGGCGCACGACGATGCGGCCGGTCCGTTGCCGGTCTGCGTATGCGCTATCCCGTTGCATTCCGAGTTCGTAGGGGTTGCGGGCTGCCGGCTCCCGTTCCCTCACACGCGTGCGTTCGGACTCCGCCATCGCTTCGGCTCCCCTGGTCTTCCTTGTGCTTATAGCACACGGCAAGGCCCAACCGGCTTCAGGCGCGCACGGTCGTGCGATACGTCGGTGCCACCCCGAACTCCGCCTGGGGTCGTACCGGGAAATGCAAACCGAGACTCCGCCGGGTGCTTCCCTCCCCGTGAGCGCTGCTCTAAACCCGCGCCATGGCCCTCTTGCGTTCGGTCGCGACGGTCGGCGGCTACACCATGCTGAGCCGCGTCTTGGGATTCGTCCGCGACATGATGACGGCGGCGCTCCTGGGCGCGGGGCCGGTAACGGACGCGTTCTTCGTCGCGCTCCGCCTGCCCAACCTTTTCCGCACCCTCTTCGCCGAAGGCGCCTTCAGCGCCGCCTTCGTGCCGCTGTTCGCCGGCCTCGCGGCGCAGGAGGGGCGCGATGCTGCGCGCCTCTTCGCCGAGGACGCGCTGGCGGCGTTGCTCGCGGCGCTGGTCGTGTTCATCGTCGTGGGAGAGGCGACGGCGCCGTGGCTCCTGCACGTGCTGGCGCCGGGATTCGCGGCGCTGCCCGACACGTTCGCGCTCACCGTCCATCTCACCCGCATCACTTTTCCCTATCTGCTGTTCATCTCGCTGGTGGCGCTGCAGGGGGGCGTGCTCAATTCGGTCGACCGCTTCGCTGCTGTTGCGGCGACGCCGGCGCTGCTGAACGTCTTCCTGATCGGCGCGCTGACCCTGGTGCGGCCGATGAGCGGCGAAGCGCTGGCCTGGGCGGTGACCTTGTCGGGCTTCGCGCAGTTTCTGTGGCTGATGGCATCGTGCGCGCAGGCCGGGATGGCGCTGAGCCTGCCGCGGCCGTCGTTCTCGCCGGCGGTGAAGCGCCTGGTGCAGCTCATGCTGCCGGGCGTGTTCGGCGCCGGCGCGACGCAGCTTAACCTGGTGATCTCGACCGCGATCGCGTCGCTCCTGCCGACGGGCGCGGTGTCGTATCTCTATTACGCCGACCGGCTCGACCAGCTTCCTTTGGGCGTGGTGGGCTTCGCGGTCGGCACCGCGATCCTGCCGCCGCTGGCGCGCCAGGTCCGCGGCGGCGACGAGCAGGGCGCGATCGCCACCCAGAATCGCGGCCTCGAGCTGGCGTTGCTGTTGACGCTTCCGGCCGCGGTCGCGCTCGGAGTGGCGGCGTGGCCCATCCTCCATGTCCTGTTCGAGCGCGGCGCCTTCGGTCCGGAACAAACGCGCGCCACCGCGGGCGCGCTCGCTGCCTATGCCGCTGGCCTGCCTGCCTTCGTCCTGGTCAAGGTGATGGCGCCCGGCTTCTTCGCCCGCCACGACACCAAGACGCCGGTGAAGGTGGCGTTCGCCGCGATCGGCGCCAACATCATGCTGACCACGACGCTGGGATTGCTGACGCCGCTGGCCCATGTCGGCGTCGCGGCGGCGACCTCGGCGGCGGGCTGGGTCAACGCGCTGCTGCTGATCCATATCCTGGGGCGGCGCGGGCAGTTCGCGCTCGATGCGCGCGCGCGGCGGGCGTTGCCGCGCATGCTCGGCGCGGCGCTCGGCATGGGCGCGGTGCTGCTGGCGCTCGAAGCCGCGCTGGGGCCCGCGTTCGAGGGGGGGCTCATCGAGCGGCTTGCGGCGCTGGCGCTGCTGGTCGGCGTTGGGCTGGTGGCGTTCGCGGTGCTCGCGGTGGCGCTGGGCGCGGCGCCCTGGGGCGAAGTGAAGCAGCGCCTCAAGCGCGCCTGAGGAGGAGAAATGTACCTGCCCGCCCATTTCGCCGAGACGCGCGTGCCGGTGCTGCACGATGCGATCCGCGGCACCGGGCTCGCGACCCTGGTGACCCAAGGCGCGGCCGGGCTCGAGGCGAGCCACGTGCCGATGCTGCTCGACGATGCGCCCGCGCCCTACGGCACCCTCATCGGGCATGTCGCGCGCGACAACCCGCAATGGCACAGCGGCGGCGACGCGCTGGCAATCTTTCTCGGCGCCGACGCCTATGTCTCGCCCTCCGTCTACGAGACCAAGCGACGCACCGGCAAGGCGGTGCCGACCTGGAACTATGTCGCGATCCACGCCTATGGCAAGGTCGCGTTCTTCGACGACGAGGCGCGGCTGCGCGACATCGTGACGCGACTCACCGTCCGGCACGAGGCCGGGAGGCCCGCGCCCTGGGCCGTCAGCGACGCGCCCGAGGATTATGTCCGGTCCATGCTCAAGGCGATCGTCGGCTTCGCGCTGCCGATCGCGCGGCTCGAGGGCAAATGGAAGATGAGCCAGAACCGCCCGCCCGAGGACCGCGCCGGCGTGGTCGAGACGCTCCACCGCGAGGGCCGCGACGACGTCGCCGCGATGGTCGCCGCCGCCAAGCCCTCTCCTTGACCCTCGCGCGCGCGGCCGCGATAAAGCGCGCATGAATCGGATCTTCTCGGGCGTCCAGCCGACCGGCAATCTGCATCTCGGCAATTATCTCGGCGCCATCCGCAACTGGGTGCGGCTCCAACGCGATTTCGACTGCATCTTCTGCATCGTCGATCTGCACGCGCTGACCCTGCCGCAGGACCCGGCGCAGCTGCGCGCCCAGACGCGCGAGGTGACGGCGGCCTACATCGCCTCGGGCATCGATCCCGAGCGCTGCGTCATCTTCAACCAAAGCGCGGTGCCGGGCCATGCCGAGCTCGGCTGGCTCTTGGGCTGCCTCACGCCCTTGGGCTGGCTCAACCGCATGACCCAGTTCAAGGAGAAGGCCGGCAAGGAGCGCGATAACGCCGGATTGGGTCTTTATGCGTACCCGGTGCTGATGGCGGCCGATATCCTGCTCTACAAGGCGACGCACGTGCCGGTGGGCGAGGACCAGAAGCAGCATCTCGAATTGTCGCGCGACATCGCCGGCGCGTTCAACCGGCGCTACGGCGTCGAGTTCTTCCCGCTGCCGGAGCCGATGATCTTCGGCGCCGCGACGCGCGTCATGAGCCTGCGCGACGGCACCAAGAAAATGTCGAAATCCGACACCTCCGAATATTCGCGCATCGCCATGACCGACGACGCCGACGCGATCGCGCTCAAGATCAGGCGCGCCAAGACCGATCCGCAGCCGCTGCCGGCCAGCGCCGCCGAGGCCGACGCGCGGCCCGAGGCGGACAATCTCCTCGGCATCTACGCGGCGCTCGCCGACATGACGCGCGAGGCGGCGATCCGTCAGCACGCGGGGCGCAATTTCTCCGACTTCAAGCGCGACCTTTCCGACCTCGCGGCCGAGGTGCTGGGCAAGATCGGCGGCGAGATGCGCCGGCTTTTGGCCGATACAGGCTATGTCGACGGCGTGCTTTCGCGCGGCCGCGAGCGCGCCCAAGCGATCGCCGGCCCCAACCTGGCCCAGGTGTTCGAGATCATGGGCCTGCTGCGCCCCTGAACCCCGAAACTGTCGAGAATATTTACAGCCGGGGCCGGCGCTTCTAGCAAGCCATTGATCTTACGCTGTCTTGCTCCAAGGCACGGAAATTGCGTTAACCACCATAAAGGAGCGTGTCATGAAGAAGGAGCACCGGTTCGTCTTGCTATCGGCTGCGCTTTTGCTCGCACTCTCGGCCGGTACGGCGTGGGCTGGCGTGATCGCGGTCGCGGTCCCCGAGCCGAGCAGCCTGGCCCTGCTGGCCACCGCGATCGGCGGCCTGGCCTGGAAGAAGTTTCGCGGCCGCAAATAGGCGCCCGTCCCCGCGGTGGAGAAAGGCGGCTTCGGTCTTGATGCCGCCGGCCTGTCGACGGCCGGAATCCTCATCGCCCTCCTCGTTGTCGGCGTCGGATTGTGGGAGCAAGCGCGCCCGGACCATCCCGAGCGCGAGCCCGCGGGGCCGCGCTGGATTGCCAACATCGTGCTCTTTGCGATCGGCGACGGCGCTTGGCTCGTCGTCGCGCCGCTCCTCTCCTATGGCGCCACCTGGCTCGGCGTCGTCGAGGCGCAAGGCGGAATCGGCCTGCATTTCCTGCTCATGCTTCCGCTGCTCGACGCCGGCGACTACGCGCTTCACCGCCTGTCGCACCGCGTCGGCTGGCTGTGGCGACTGCACGCCATTCATCACACCGATACCGAGATCGACGTGACGACGACGCTGCGGCATCACCCCGCCGAGGTTCTCGTTGTAGGCTTCGCCTTCGCCGGCATCGGCATGCTGATCGGCGCCGCGCCCGAGGAAATGGTCGCCTATGGCGTGCTCGCCTTCGCGGTGCAGCTCGTGGCCCACGCCAACGTGGCGCTGCCGCCCGCGCTCGAGCGCGTCTTGAGCCTCGTCGTGGTGACGCCGCCGTTCCACCGCTTCCATCATTCGCGCGACCAGCGGCAGAGCGACGCGAATTACGGGCAGGTGCTGGTGATTTGGGACCGGCTCCTCGGCACGCTCGCGCCGCGTGACGGGCGCGACGCGCCGGCCGCCTTCGGCGTCGAGGCGTTCCTCGCGCCGCGCTTCCGTACCATCGCGGGAATGCTGCTGCAGCCGCTGGCGGCGACTATTCCACCAGCGCGATGAGCTCGATCTCGACCGGGATCTGATTCGGCAGCGAGCCCATGCCGACGGCCGAGCGCGCGTGCCGTCCGGCGTCGCCGAACACTTCGACCAAGAGGTCGGAGCAGCCGTTGATGACCTTGGGGTGGTCGCCGAAGCTCGGCACCGCGTTGACCATGCCGAGCACCTTGAGGATGCCCTTGACCTTGTCGAGGTCGCCCAGCTCCTGCTTCATCACCGCGATCAGGCCCAAGCCAACCGTGCGTGCGTGCTGATAGGCCTGGTCGAGGGTGATGGTGTCGCCGACCTTGCCGGCAATGGTGCCGGGGCCGCGTCCCGACAGGAATAGGAGATTGCCGGCGCGCCGGCACGGCACATAGTTCCCCATCGGCCCGCCCAGCGGCGGCAGCACGATCTTGAGTTGCTCCAGGCGCTGTTCGATCTTCATTGCGGCCTCCGTTAGTGTCCCTTGCGGTAATCGGCAAGCGTAGCGTCGAGGAACGCGAATTTCTTCGCGCCCTCCGGCTGGGCAGCGATCCAGGTGTCGATCAGCGGCTTGTAGACGCCATTGAGCCGCGTCTCGTCGGCGGCGCTCAGGCCGACGATCATGCCCTTGTCCTTGGCCTCCGCGCGCTCGCGCTCGCCGTCCTGCTCCATCGCGTGCGCCATGCGCAGGCTGAGCGCGAGGCCGCTATGCTTGGCGAGCGCCGCCTTTGCCGCCTCGGGCAGCGCGTCGTAGGCCTGCCGGTTCATGCCGAACACGAACTGGCGCACGCCGAGCGACAGGTCGAAATGGGCCTTCAGCACCGGCGTCACGCGAAAGAGATGGTTGGCCGACCAGCCGTTGAGGCTCCCGTCATAGACGCCGCGCGACAGCGCCTCGGCCATGTCGGAGACGTTCATGCCCACGGGCGCCGCGCCCAGCGCCTCGACGATCTGAGCCTCGGCCGGGCCGGAGACGCGGATCTTCAATCCCTTCACCGCGGCCAACGAGGCGATCGGCCGGGCGAAATGCAAGCCCCCGGGATCGTTCGAGAAGGTCGCGATGACGTAGAGCTTGTCCATGCCGCGCAGCAGGTTCGCGTCGTTCATCTTCCAGCCGCCGACCGCCGCCTCCTCGGCGCTCCGCACCACGCCAGGCAGCGCGAAGATCGACGAATCCGGCAGCGCCTGGAGATAGAATGCCGGCACCAGCGCGCCGATGTCGAACACGTGGTTCATCAGCGCGTCCCATTCCCGCGGCTGGTTGGCGACCAGCTGGCCGCCCCAGAATTGCTGAAACGCGATGGTGCCGCCGCTGTCGCTCTCGACCTCCTTGAACCACGGGATCAGGACGTCCTTGGCGACCGGCGCGAAGAGAGGAAGCGTGGTGCTGAAGCGGACCGTCACCGGGTCGGCCGCCGCGCCGCGCGCGAGCGCGAGGACGACGGCCAGCACAAGCGCCGCCCGGGTCATCGTCACTTCGCGGGGACCGGGTCGGCGATGCGCACGAAGGGACCCGCCGCGTCCGCGAAGCTCTGCTCGCGCGGCACCGTGAAGCGGGCCGAGCGCACGCGATAGCTCTCGGGATCGAGGCCGGCGAGCTTCGCGCCCGCGTCGTGCTGCTTGAGCGTCTCCAAGAGCAGGCGGCGCAGCTTGATGATGATCGTGTCGCTCACGCCCAGATGCTCGATGCTGCGGTCGGCGACCGGCCCCATGCTTTCCTGGATGCTGCAATCCTGCATGCCGATGCCCTTGATGCCGGTATAGGAGCGGCCGCTCTTCTGCAGCGCGCGGTCGATGCCGTATTCGTTGTCGCGGTTGAGCGCCGCGCGATCGCTGCCGGGCACCTGTTCGGCGTGGATGTTGTGCCAGCTCTTCGAGTACGCGAGCTCGGCCTCGGCGAGCGGCCGGTCGGGCCGGTAGTCGATGCACCAGTTTATCGTGTTGTCGTCGTCGATCGGGACCCAGGCATGGGCGCCGATCGGGTTGGTGGCGATGAGCTTGTGGAACGGCAGCAGCATGACGTTGGCGGTCCAGTTCATGCCGCCGTCCTCGGTCTCGCGCCCGGTGCCGGCGATGAAGCCGAAATCCGCCGGGATCACGTCGTAGCGGCTGGGAAGCCGCATGGCGCGGCCATCGAGCGCGCGCGCCGCGCCGCTGTGCAGGAAGGTGAGGTGGCTGGTGTCGAAGCCGCCCTCCAAGGCCTGGAGCCAGTTGCATTCCTGCAGGTGCCGCGTAACGAAGCGATGCGACGCCGGAACCTGCGTCCACTCGAGCTCGGGGAAGGGTGGGCGCAGCGCCGGCGGTCCCATATAGGTCCACACCACGCCGCCGCGCTCGAGGCAGGGATACGCCCTCTGTTTGACCTTGTCCTTGAAATTGCTGCCGTCGGGCTCCGAGGGCTGGTCGACGCAATTGCCGTCGATGTCGAACTTCCAGCCGTGATAGACGCAACGCAGACCGCATTCCTCGTTGCGCCCGAAGAACAAGGACGCCGTGCGATGCGGGCAGCGCTCGTCGAGGAGGCCGACGCGGCCCATCGTGTCGCGAAACGCGACCAGCCGCTCGCCCATCAGTTTGACCCGCACCGGCGGGCCGTCGGGCTCGGCCACCGCGTCCGAGAACAGGGCCGGGATCCAATAGCGCCGCATCAGCGCGCCCATCGGCGTTCCCGGCCCGGTGCGGGTCAAGAGCTGGTTCTCCGCCGGCGTCAGCATCGCCTTGCCTCCCGTCGCGCCATTGCTATCACAGCGGTGGCGGGAATTTAAGGCCGCTGCGCTGGCATCTTGCGTCCTTCGACTGCGCAGGCTCCGCCTGCTCCGCTCAGAATGAGGATTTTTCTTTGTGCCACAAAGGATTTCCTCATCCTGAGCGTAGTCGAAGGACGCAAGATGCCGCTGCAGCGTCATCCGCGATTTTCCGGCGCCAAGCCGCCACCCCTTTCGCGCCGCAAGCCCCGGATGTAAGGTCGCGCGGCAACGCCACAAACCGAGACCGCGCGCCCTGGGCCCCATGGAAATCTACCTGCCCATCGCCGGGATCTCGCTCGACGTGTTCGTCCTGCTGGCGATCGGCGCGGTGGTGGGCGTTCTCTCCGGCGTTTTCGGCGTCGGCGGCGGGTTTCTGTTGACGCCGCTCCTCATCTTCATCGGCGTGCCGCACGCAGTGGCGGTGGCGTCCTCGGCGAACCAGCTCGTCGGCGCCTCGGTCTCGGGCGCCATGGCCCATTGGCGGCGCGGCAATCTCGACCTGCAGATGGCGACGATCCTGCTGATCGGCGGCATCGTCGGCTCGGGGTTCGGCGTTTGGCTGTTCGCGCTGATGCGCCGGCTCGGGCAGATCGAGCTGGTGATCAGCCTGTCCTATGCCGTGCTGCTGTCGATCCTGGGCGTGCTGATGCTGACCGAGAGCGTGCGCGCGCTGGTGCGGCTGCGCTATCCCGGGCCGGCGCGGCGCAAGCTGCATCAGCATATCTGGCTCCACGGTCTTCCCCTGAAGCTGCGGTTCCGCCGCTCGAAGCTCTATATCAGCGCTCTTGTGCCGCTGACGTTGGGATTCGCGGTGGGAATTCTCTCCGCCGTGATGGGTGTGGGCGGCGGATTCGTGATGGTGCCGGCAATGATCTATCTCCTCGGCATGCCGACCGCGGTCGTGCCGGGGACCTCGCTGTTCCAGATCATCTTCGTCGCCGCTTCCGTCACTGTGCTGCAGTCGATCGAGAACGGCACGGTCGACGTGGTTCTGACGCTCGTGCTGCTGGTGGGCGGCGTGATCGGCGCACAGCTCGGCAGCCGCTGGAGCACGCGGTTGCGTGCCGAGCATTTGCGCGCGCTGCTCGCGCTCATCGTGCTTGCGGTGGCGGCGAAGCTGTGCGCCGATCTCGCGGTACCGCCCGACCAAATCTATGGGCTCGAGACCCTGACGCCATGATCCGCGCCCAGATGCTCCTGCTGATGTTGGTAGCGCTCGCCTGTGCTGCGCGCATGGCGTCGGCGCAGACGGTCTCGGCGGATCTCTCGAGTCATCTCGTCGCCATCACCACCGGCTTCACCGGCACCTCGGTCGTGCTGTTCGGCGCGACCGACGGGCCGGCCGACGTTATCGCCGTCGTGCGCGGGCCCGAGCGCTCGATGGTGGTGCGCCGCAAGAGCCGTGTCGCCGGCATCTGGATGAATACGCGAGCGGTGACGTTCGAGGGCGTGCCGAGCTATTACGCGCTCTACAGCACAAGGCCGCTCGCCGAGATCGCGCCGCCAGCCATGCAGGCGCTGCATCAGATCGGGCTCGAAAATCTGCGCTTCACCGGCGCCGATGCGCGCACGCAGGAAGATCGCGACATGTTTCGAGCCGCGCTTATCGACGAACAGCGCCGCCAGGGCCTCTATCTCAAGGAGCCGGGCCAGGTGGCATTTCTCGGCAACCGCCTGTTCCGCGCGACCATCGATTTTCCCGCGAATGTTCCGACCGGAACCTATCTCTTCGAGGTGTTCCTGGTGCGGGACAAGGCCGTGGTGAGCGGTCAGACGACGCCGCTTGTCGTCTCCCAGATCGGCTTCGACGCCGACGTCAACGAATTCGCCGAGCGGCGCTCGCTCGCCTACGGTCTCCTTGCCGTCGCTGGCGCGGCAATGGCAGGATGGCTGGCGAGCCTGCCGTTCCGCAACGCGTGAGGCGGCGATGAGCGAACCCGATGCCCAGCCGCGCATTTTTCTCGTCGTCGTCGACGAGACCGAGGAGATGCGCGTCGCCCTTCATTTCGCCGCGCGCCGCGCCGCCCATACCGGCGGCCGGGTGGCGCTGCTCTATGTGATCGAGCCGTCGGACCTCAAGGAATGGATGGCGGTCGCGACGCTGGTGCGCGAGGAGCGGCGCGAGGAGGCGGAGCAGCTCATCGCCAAGCTCTCGGCCGACGTGCAGGAGATCTCGGGCGCGCTTCCCGTCGTCTATATCCGCGAAGGGCGCCGCAGCGACGAGCTGCTCGGGCTCCTCGACGAGGAGCCCGGCATCTCGATCCTGGTGCTGGCGGCGGGCACGGGCGCGGAGGGCCCCGGGCCGCTCATCACCACGCTGATCGGCAAGATGTCGGGGCGAATGCGCGTTCCCATCACCATCGTCCCAGGGATCCTCACCGACGCCGAGATCGCGGCGCTCGCCTGAACCTTTAAGCGGCGATTAACCGGGCTGGCGCGATGCTCGGGCGATGGAACCGTTCGAATGCTCCATGGCGCTCGACGCCGAGTTGCCGCCTTGCGATGAGAGGATTGCGCAGCTGCACCGCTACTGGCGCGCCATTCGGCCGGAGGGCAGCCTTTTCCCCGGCCGCCAGCATTTCGATCCGGCTGCCGTCCCACACCTGCTGCCGACCATCCGGCTCTACGATGTGCATCGCGATCCGTGGCGCTTCCGCTATCGCCTGATGGGGACCGAGCTCGTCCGCCTCATCGGCCGCGATCCGACCGGGACCTGGTACCACGACCATCGCCCCACCCAGCAGCCGACCCAAAGCGACCGCGATCTCGTGTTCGTCGCCGAAGGGCGCGGCATCTGCTACCGCCGCGGCTTCCCGCTCCAGATCGCCACCGGCAAGGAGCATCTGAGTTCCGAGCGCATCCTGTTGCCGCTGGCGCGCGACGGGCGCGTCGTGGACATGGTGCTGGGCTTCACCGTCCATCACCCCGCGCCGACGCCGGCGTATCACAAGCGTGCCGCCGCCGTCTGAACCGCTAGAAATCGCGATAAATCCGCGTTTTTCGTGGTCTTCGCTTTCAGCATCCCTTCACGGCTCGATGGCGATAGTGCGGCGCGAGGGCTCCTCCTCGGGATTTGCTCATGCGCACCGACACGCGACCGCTCGCCTATCATCTTTCGTGGCTCGTCATCGCGAGCCTGGTGCCGGCCGCCTGGGTGGCGGCGGCGCTGGCGGCGAGCCTGTTCGATCCGGCCTGGCCCAGCGCACTCGCCCTGATGACAGGCGTGATGGCATTGGCGGTCGGCGCTTTCGTCTCGGTCCTGATCGCCACCTCCCTGCGCCGTACGCTGGTGGATCTCGCCTCCGAAGCGTCCATGCTGAGAAGCGGCCGCGCGCTGGTGCGGCTCGAGCCGGCGGTGCGCGAATTCGCCGCCATCGCCGACGCGCTGGCCGCCATCGCGGCGCGCGCTCGGGACTCGGCGGACGGGCGCGCGGAAGCGGCGGACCGCGGCACATTCCATTGGGACCTCGCCACCGGCGCCATGGCGTGGACAGACGATGTCGGCACGCTGCTCGAGCTTCGCGAAGGGACATCGCCGTCGAGCGCACGCCTCCTCGCACGTGCGCATCCCGCCGACCGCGCCCCGCTGGCGACCTGGCTCGCGAGCCTGGCGCGCGGCGAAGAGGTGGAGCCCTTGGAATTCCGCACCGCGCGCGAGGACGGCGCGACGCGCACGATTCGCGCCCAGGCCGCTTCCGAGCGCGACGGCGACGGCGCGCCCGTTCGCATCTGCGGCAGGTTCGAATTGGTCGCCGACGATAGGCCGGCGCCGCGGCAGCCGTGCGCGCCCATGCCCATAGGCGCGCGCATGCTCGATGCGGCTGCGGTCATGGAGCGGGTCGCGGCGGCGGCGCGGCAGCGCGCTTCCATGGCGGGGGTCGACATCGTTCTCGACGCCGCGGCCGATCTCGCGCCGGTCGGCGGCGACGAGGGCGCGCTCGAAGCGGCGCTCGCCTGTCTCGTCGACAACGCGGTAACCTTCACGCCGCGCGCCGGCAGGATCGTGCTGCGCGCCGGATGGGACGCAAACGGCGACCTGCGCATCGCGCTGGGCGCGGTCGGACCCGCGACCGTCACCGGCGCGCTGGTGGTGGACGGCATGGGGATCGCCGGCAACATGATCGAGCTCGGTTGCGGCGCGCGAGCGGCGATGAGCGTCGCCGAGGCACGCTGCCGCATCGAGGCCTTGGGCGGCAAGGTACTGGTCCAGCGCGGCGCCGGCGAGGGCGACTCTGTCACCATCGTCTTGCCCGGCAGAGGCGCCGTCCGCGCGGCGGCGTAAGACCTAGCGCGCCCATTCCGCGCGCACGTCGGCGTCGGTCTCGCCGGCGCGATGGCGCGCGCCGAGCGCCTCCACCTCGGCGTCGTCCGCAAGCCGCCGCACCGCCCACACCGCCATCGCCCGCACCAGCGGCGATTTGTCGTCGAGCCGCGCCGCCGCCGCCGGCAGCAGATGGCGCGCGCCGCTGTTGCCGATGGCGATGAGCACGTTGCGCACGAAGCGGTCGCGGCCGACCCGCTTCACCGGCGAGCCCGAGAAAAGCGCGCGGAAGGCCGCATCGTCGAGCGACGCGAGGGCATCGAGAGCGGGCGCCGTGAGCGCGTTGCGCGGCGCGAGGCCTGGAAGCGTGGCGACCTGCGCGAACTTGTTCCATGGGCACACGGCGAGGCAATCGTCGCAGCCATAGATGCGGTTGCCGATCAGCGGGCGCAGCTCCGCCTCGATGTGGCCCTTGTGCTCGATCGTGAGGTAAGAGATGCAGCGCCGCGCGTCGAGCCGGTAGGGCGCGGGAAAGGCCGCGGTCGGGCACGCATCGAGACAGTTGCGGCACGTGCCGCAGCGATCCTCGTGCGCCTCGTCCGGCGGCAGCTCGAGGCTCAGATAAATTTCGCCGAGGAACAGCCATGAGCCGAAATCGCGCGACACGAGATTGGTGTGCTTGCCCTGCCAGCCGAGCCCGGCGCGCGCGGCCAGCGGCTTCTCCATCACCGGCGCGGTGTCGACGAAAAGCTTGAGCGCGCCCGGCCAGCGCCCGGCGATGAACCCGGCGAGCCGCTTGAGGCGCGACTTGACCAGGTCGTGATAATCGCGCCCCCGCGCATAGACCGAGATGTTGCCGCGCTCGGGGGCATCGATGAGCGCCAGCGGATCGTCCTCGGGCGTGTAGTTGAGGCCGAGCACGACGACGCTCCTCGCATCGCCCCACAGCGCATCGGGCGAGGCGCGCTCATCGCCGCGCGCGGCGAGCCAGCCCATGTCGCCGTGATATCCGCGCGCGATGAAGTCCGCGAGGCCGGCGCGCGCCTCGGGCGCGAGCGCCGCCGGCGCAAAACCCACCGCATCGAAGCCCAGCGCGAGTGCCTCCCGCCGGATGGCCGCTTTGATCCCCTCCCGCGCGTCGCTCATCCCCGGCCGCGGTAGGGCGCCACGCCTTGGTCCGGCAGCCACAGACCTTCGGGCGGGGCGCCGGTCTGGTGGAACACGTCGATCGGCATGCCGCCGCGCGGATACCAATAGCCGCCGATCCTGAGCCACAGCGGCGCGATCGCCGCGACGACGCGGCGCGCCACCATCAGCGTGCAGTCCTCATGGAAGGCGGCATGGTTGCGGAACGCGCCGAGGAAGAGCTTCAGCGACTTGCTCTCGACCAGGCGCTCGCGCGGGGCGTAGTCGATGACGAGATGGGCGAAATCGGGCTGGCCGGTAATGGGGCACAGCGCGGTGAACTCGGGGCAGGTGAAGCGCACGAGATAGAGCGTCCCGGCATGCGGATTGGCAACGTGCTCGAGGACGGCCTCGTCGGGCGAGGCGGGAAGCGCGGCCGTGCGGCCGAGCTGCGTCAGGGGTTGGTCGTCGGAGCCGGCCATGTGCGTCTTTCAGAGCGGCTCGATATCGCCCTTGTCCCGCGCCGCGGCGAAATCCTGCGCGAAGTCGGCGAGCGTGCCGGCCGCGATCGCCGCGCGCAACTCTGCCATCAGGTCCTGATAGTAGCGGAGATTGTGCTCGGTCAACAGCATGCTGCCCAAAATCTCTTTGGCGCGCACGAGATGGTGGAGATATGCCCGCCCGAAATTGCGGCAGGCGCGGCACTGGCACGCCTGGTCGAGCGGGCGCGGGTCATCGCCGTGCCGCGCATTGCGGAGATTGACCGCGCCGCTGCGCGTGAAGGCCTGGGCGGTGCGGCCCGAGCGGGTCGGGATGACGCAGTCGAACATGTCGATGCCGCGCGCGACCGCGCCCACGATGTCCTCGGGCTTGCCGACGCCCATGAGATAGCGCGGCGCGTCCGTTGGCAGCGCCGGTGCCGTCGCGTCCAGCACGTCGAACATCGCCGCTTGTCCCTCGCCCACCGCGAGGCCGCCCACCGCATAGCCGTCGAATCCGATCTCGCCGAGCCGCGCCGCCGAGGCGAGCCGCAGCGCCGGATAGACGCCGCCCTGAACGATGCCGAAAAGCGCGCGCCCCGGAGGCCGCCCGAACGCGGCCTTGGAGCGCTTGGCCCAGCGCATCGACAGCTCCATCGACGCTCGTGCCTCGTCCTCGGTCGCGGGGAATTGCGTGCATTCGTCGAACGCCATGGCGATGTCGGCGCCGAGCAGCGCCTGGATCTCGATCGAGCGTTCCGGCGTGAGATGCATGAGGGCGCCGTCGAGATGGGAGCGGAAGGTGACGCCGCTCTCGTCGAGGGTGCGCAGTTTGGCCAGCGACATGACCTGGTACCCGCCGGAATCGGTCAGGATCGGGCCCTTCCAGCCCATGAAGCGGTGCAGACCGCCGAGCCGCGCGATGCGCTCGGGTCCGGGACGCAGCATCAGGTGATAGGTGTTGGCGAGCACGATCTCGGCGCCGGTAGCCGCGACCTCCTCGGGCCGCATCGCCTTCACGGTGGCGGCCGTCCCAACCGGCATGAAGGCGGGCGTTTCCACAATACCGCGCGGCGTCGCGATGCGGCCGCGCCGTGCCTGGCCGTCGGTCGCGAGAAGCGTGAAGGCGAAATCGGCGCTCACGCCGCCTCGCGCGCGGGATGGATCAGGCAGGCGTCGCCATAGGAGAAGAAGCGATAGCGCTCCGCCGCGGCATGGGCGTAAGCGCGCTTCATACGCTCGAGCCCGGCGAACGCAGCGACCAGCATGAACAAGGTCGAGCGCGGCAGGTGGAAGTTCGTAACCATGAGATCGACGGCGCGGAAGCGATAGCCCGGCGTGATGAAAAGCCTGGTCTCGCCGGCGAAGGGTACGATGCGGCCGGTATTGTCGGCGGCGCTCTCGAGGAGGCGCACGCTGGTGGTGCCGCAGGCGACGATGCGGCCGCCTCGGGCGCGGGCATCGTTGAGGCGGGACGCGGCCGCGTCGTCGATCGCGCCCCATTCTTCGTGCATGAGATGGCGGTCGGTGTCGTCCGCCTTCACCAGCAGGAAGGTGCCGGCGCCGACATGGAGCGTGACGGTGACGCGCGCGATCCCGGCCTGGTCGAGCGCCGCCAGCAGCGTCTCGGTGAAATGCAATCCCGCGGTCGGCGCCGCCACCGCGCCGTCGCGGCGGGCAAAGATGGTCTGGTAATCGCCGCGGTCGCGCGGATCGCCCGCCGGCCCGCGCTTGATGTAGGGCGGCAGCGGCATCCGGCCAAAGCGCTCCAGCAAGGCCCGGAACGCATCGCCCTCGCACGGGAACGCCAGGGTCAGGTCGCCTACGGCGTGCTTTTCCTGGACGTGCGCTTCGAAGCCCGGGGCGAATTCGATCCGGTCGCCTTGCTTGAGCCGCCGCGCCCCCTTGGCGAAGGCGCGCCAGCGCCCGCCGCCCAGGTCGCGATGCAGCGTCACCTCGACCCCGGCCGCGCCGCGCCTCCCGTCGAGCCGGGCGGGGATGACGCGCGTGTCGTTGACCACCAGCACGTCGCCGCGACGGAGCAGGCGCGGTAGGTCGCGCATCGTCCGGTCCTGGAGGCCGTCGCCGACGACCAGCAGCCGGGCCGCATCGCGCGGCTCGCACGGCCGGTCCGCGATCAATTCGCGCGGCAGGGGGAAATCGAATTCGTCGACGCGCATCGCCAGGGCAAATTCCGATGGGACAGGCTCGGTGCGCCCTTCGACTACGCTGCGCTCCGCTCAGGGTGAGGAGGTTTTCTTAATGCCATCAACAACTTTCCTCATCCTGAGCGGAGTGCGAAGCACGTAGTCGAAGGACGCACGGCGTTCGTGCAATCGACCTCTGCTCTAGCTGGAATGGCGCCCAAGGGGAAGCGCCGGGCCCCGGGGTTCTGCTATCGTTACCGGCACCATGAGCGATCCGATTCACAACCTCGCCGCCGGCGAATGGCCGCTCGATCCCGCCGTGACCTATCTCAATCACGGCGGATTCGGGGTCACGCCCAACCGCGTCCTGGCGGCGCAGCTCGAATGGCGCGACCGCATCGAGCGCAACCCGACCTTGTTCCTGGCCCGCGAGCAGCCGCAGGCGCTGCGCCGTGCGGCGGCGGAGGTCGCGGGGGCGCTCGGCGCCAAGGGCGAGGATGTGGCGTTCGTCGCCAACGCCACCGCCGGGATCAATGCGGTGCTGCGCTCGCTTGACTTGGCGAGCGGCGATGAGATCGTGATCGCGAGCCTCGCTTATCCCGCGATCCGCAAGGCGGCGCAGTTCGCGGCCGACCGGGCCGGCGCGCGGCTCGTCGAGGCGCCGCTCGCCCTTCCGGTGCGCGACGCGGAGGCGGCAAGGGGCGCGATATCGGCGCGGCTCGGCCCCCGCACGCGGCTCGTGATCATCGACCACATCGCCTCGGCGAGCGCCCTGCTCATGCCGGTCGCGTCCCTCATCGCCGATGCCCATGCAGCGGGGGCGCGCGTGCTGGTGGACGGCGCGCACGCGCCAGGCCAGGTGGCGCTCGACCTTCCGGCGCTCGGCGCCGACTGGTATGTCGGGAACCTGCACAAATGGTATTTCGCGCCGCGCTCGTGCGGCGTGCTGTGGGCGGCGGGCGGCAACCAGACGGGGCTCCATCCGCTCGCCATCTCGCACGGGCTGGGCCAGGGCTTCGCCGCCGAGTTCGACTGGACCGGGACGCGCGACTTCACCGCGGCGCTGGCTGCGCCCGCCGGCATCGCATTCCACCGCCGCCTCGGCGGCGAGCGTCTGATGGCGCGCAATGTCGCGCTCGCGCACGAGGCGGCGGCGCATCTGGCGCAGGCCTGGCGGACCGAGCCGGCGGCGCCGCTTGCCATGTTCGCGGCGATGGCAGCGGTGCGGCTCCCCGTGCGCGGCGAGGTCACGCAGGAGCGCGCGCTGCGCATCGTGCGCTGGCTCGGCGAGGTCCATCGCATCGAGGCCGCGGTGTCGGCGGAGAGCGGCGGGCTGTGGCTCCGGGTCGCGGCCCAGGCCTACAACGCGGCTTCGGATTATGACCGGCTCGCCGGCGCGATCGCTGGCGCGGAGCTGCCGTGAAGGGCGCACCGCGCGCGGGGCTTGCGGCGGCCGCTTCTTCGGTCCTGCTATGGGTGCTGTTCCTGCCCGCGGCCGATTTCGAGCGCGAGCGGCTGGCGCTCGAGTGGCGGCCGAGCGCGTTGGTGCTTTTGCTGGCGGCGGGGCTCGGCGCGCTGGCGCTGTGGCGCGTGCGGCTGGGGTGGACCGCGCGGCTGGCGCTCGCCGCCGTGCTGCTGGCGGCGGCGCTGCTGCAGGCGGCGCAGGCGCTGGTGCTGAGCCTGCTCGACCGGCCGCTCGATCTCTATTTCGACCTGGCGCACGTGCCATCGCTGGTCGGGCTGGCCGCTGCGTCTTTAGGCCCGTGGCAGGCGGCCGGCGCTCTTGTGTTCGCCGCGCTCGCGGCGGCGGCGCTGGTGGCGGCGGTCGCGTGGGCGATCCTCGCCTGGCAGGACGTCCTGGCTCAGCGACGGCGCGCTGTCGTCGTGCTCGCCATTGCGGCGCTCGCGCTCGGCCAAGGCGCGGGCCATGGGCTGGTGTCGTTCGCGGCGGCCGACGCCATCGCAGACCAGGGCCGCCGCCTTGCCCATGCCGGCGCGGTGCTGACCGGCCTCGATCACAGCTATGATGCGGCGCTTCAGGCGCCTGAGCCGAGCGGCGACCTCGCGGCGCTCGCCGGGCGCGACGTCTTCCTGGTGTTCGTCGAATCCTACGGCACCGCGGCGCTCGACGAGCCGGGCTTGCGCGAGAGGGTCGCGCCGGCGCTGGCCGAGTTCGCCGCCGCGATCCGCCACGCCGGCTATGGCATGGTGTCGAGCCGGCTGGTCTCGCCCGTGTTCGGCGCCGGCTCGTGGCTCGCGCACGGCACGATCGAGAGCGGCCTGAAGCTCGATCCCTTCCTCGACCAGCTCCTCACCCGCAGCGGGCGCGCAACGCTGGCCCGCGACCTCGCGGTATCCGGACACCACACCGTCGCCGTCATGCCAGGCATCAAGAAGCCCTGGCCTGAATCCGCCAGTTGGGGCTTTCAGCGCACACTTTTCGCCCGCGACCTCCGTTATGACGGGCCAGCGTTCGGTTGGTTCGACATTCCCGACCAGTACACGCTCGCGCGCTTCACCGAGCGCGAGCTCGGGCCCGGTCACGCGCCGCTCTTCGCCGAGATCGTGCTGGTGTCGAGCCACACGCCGTTCGCGCCGGTGCCGCCCTATGTCGCCGATTGGCGCGGCGACGATCCCTACCGGGGCCTCGCCCAGGACGAATGGCGCCGCATCTATGCCGAGCCGGACTGGGCGCATCTCGAGCGGCCCTATCTCTCCAGCATCGAATATGATTTGAAGACCTTGGCCGGCTGGCTCGCTGCGTTGCCGGGGGATGGTCTGGTGATCATCCTCGGCGATCACCAGCCGCCCGGCATCGTCTCGGGCGCGTCCTCGCCCTGGACCGTGCCGATTCACGTGCTGTCGCGCGACCCCGCGCTGATCGCGCCGTTCGCCCGCCAAGGTTATGTCGAGGGTGCGCTGCCGCCGCGCGATTCCCATGTTAAGGGGATGGAAAGCTTCCTTGGCGACTTTCTCGCCGGGTTCTCGACGGCGGGGTCGTGATGACGAGGGATTTCGCCGCGGCGCTGCGGCACTATGAGGACGAGGGCTACGCCGTGGTGCGCGGCTTCTTCGCGCCCGACGAGGTGGCCGCGATCGCCGCGTCCTTCGACCGCCATTGGCGCGATGGCATGGCGCATCGCGCCAGCTTCCGCCACGGCAATTTGTTCTATCGCCAAGGCCGGGACCCGCGCCTCGGCAAGATCCTGCGGCTGGTGCAATGGCCGGCTTATGTCGATGCGACGCTCGAGGCGGCGCGGCGCGATCCGCGCTGGCTCGACCTGCTCGAGCCGCTGATCGACCGTGACATCAAGCAGATCATCAACCAGCTCCACTGGAAGCCGCCCGGCGCCACCGCCGCCGATTTCGCATTCCACCAGGATGCGCGCTTCCGCCGGCCGCGCTCGGCCTATCGCGATCTCGCGCACGGCTATGTCCAGACCGGGCTTGCCATCGACCCGCACCGTCCCGACAACGGCGCGATGCGGATATTGCCGCGCTCGCACTGCGCCGGCGAGTTCGCGATCGCCGGCGACGGGCCGGTGCTGGACCAGGCGATGGCCGACGAGCGGCTATTGCAGGCCGGGCTCGATCCCGCGCGCCTTATCGATCTGGTGCTCGAGCCGGGAGACCTGGCGCTGTGGAACCTCTACACCATCCACGGCTCGGGCCCCAACCGCACCCGCGCCGACCGCCGCTTCTATCTCAACGGCTATGTCCGGGCCGCTGATTGCGATCGCGGCGAATGGGCGTTCCGCGCCGGCGCGCCGGTGCCGCTGGGGGCGCCCGCGCTGGTGCATTACGAAGATCTCTTCGCCCGCCCCGAGCCGCACTACGTCGAAGGTTAGGATTCGGGGGCGCGCGCGGCCGGGTCGAGGAGCCGCGTCAATCGTTCTGCGGCGAGGCGCGCAAAGCGGAGGGTAAGGGCGCGGCGGCGCGCGGGCACCAGCGCGTGCAGCGCGCCTTCGCGCAAAATCATGGCGCCGAACGGGTCCGCCACGATGAGGCCGCAATCGTCGGGGATGAGCGTCTTCGGGAACTCCGCCGGCACGGCGAAGGACAGACGGTCGCAGTAGTCGCGATACTCGCTCCATTTGCGATCGCTGCGGAAATCGGCTACCGAGGATTTCACCTCGACGATGAGGAGGACGCCATCGCTTCCCAGGGCCAGAAGATCGGCGCGGCGCCCGTTGGCGAGCGGCGCCTCGGTGATGCAGGCATAGCCCAGTTGCAAAAGCGCGCGGGCGGCGCCGCGGGCAAGCTCCTTGGCCAGATCGCGTGGCTCCATGATCGCCGGTCCGAACGCTAAGGCGCCGGGAGTTTCGGCGATCGACGGCGAAAAGCGAAGCGTCATTCGCGAGGCCTGGCGGCTCGCCGCGCCCTATTGGCGCTCGCCCGACAAGCGCTACGCCTGGGCGCTGCTCGCCGCCGTGGTCGCGCTCAACCTCGCCAACGTCTATATCGACGTGCGCATCAACCAGTGGAACAACGCGTTCTTCAACGCGATCCAGAACAAGGACGCGCCGGAATTCTTCTGGCAACTCGGCGTGTTCGGCGTCCTGGCCTTCGCCGCCATCGTGATCTCGGTCTACGCGCTCTATCTCAACCAGATGCTGCAGATCCGCTGGCGCCGCTGGCTGACCGAGCGCTACGTCACGGCCTGGCTCTCCGACCGCGCGTTTTTCCGGCTGCAGCTCGAAGGCCAGGACACCGATAATCCCGACCAGCGCATCTCCGAGGATTTGCGGCTCTTCACCGACTATGTGATGAGCCTGTCGCTCGGGATTCTGACGTCGGTCGTGTCGCTGGTGTCGTTCCTATTCATCCTGTGGGGCCTTTCCGGGCCGGCGGAGGTACCGCTGTTCGGCTGGGGCACGGTGCATGTTCCGGCTTATCTCGTGTGGTGCGCGCTGATCTATGCGGGCGTCGGCACCTTCTTCACGGTCAAGATCGGCCGGCCGCTGGTGCCGCTCAATTTTGCGCAGCAGCGCTTCGAGGCCGATTTCCGCTTCAGCCTGGTGCGGCTCAGGGAGAACGCTGAGAGCATCGCGTTCTATCGCGGCGAGACGCCCGAGCGCGGCGTGTTCCGCGACCGCTTCGGCCACGTGTTCGACAATTTCTGGCGCATCATGGTGCGGCGCAAGCATCTCAACTGGTTCACCTCGTTCTACGGCCAGGCGGCGGTGATCTTCCCGTACCTGGTCGCGGCGCCACGCTATTTCGCGGGCGAGATCCAGATGGGCGGGCTGATGCAGGTGGGCGACGCCTTCATCTCGGTGCAGAACTCGCTTTCCTTCATCATCAATTCCTATGCCGAGATTGCGGCCTGGTCGGCGGTGACGCAGCGGCTTTCCACATTCGACCGGCGTATGCAGCAGATCGCCGCGCGGCTCCGCGCGCCGCAGACGATCGCGATCCGCCACGAGGGCACGGGCGTCGCGGTCGAGGGTCTCGATCTCGATTTGCCGGACGGGACGCCCCTGCTGCGCGGCATCTCGTTCGCGGTCGTACAAGGGGAGGCGCTGCTCCTCACCGGCCCGACCGGCATCGGCAAGAGCACGGTGATGCGCGCGGTCGCGGGCCTTTGGCCGTGGGGAAGGGGCGCGGTGCGGCTGGGCGAAGGAGGCCAGCTCTTCCTGCCGCAGCGACCCTATCTTCCGCTCGGCACGCTCGAGGACGCGCTGCGCTATCCCGATATCGCGGCGGCCGATGCCGGGCGAGTCGCGGCGCTGCTCGCGGAGGTCGGTCTCGGCAAGTTCGTCTCGGCGCTTGGCGAGAGCGACAACTGGGCGCAGCGCCTCTCGCCCGGCGAACAGCAGCGCCTCGCCT
Source organism: Allostellaceae bacterium (assembly GCA_035604615.1). Lineage (GTDB taxonomy): Bacteria > Pseudomonadota > Alphaproteobacteria > ATCC43930 > CGMCC-115725 > DATJLY01. The sequence goes on from DATNID010000055.1 coordinate 39,826, forward strand.
TCGCGCGCGTGTTCTTGGCTGAACCCGCGTTGGTCGTCCTCGACGAGGCGACCTCGGCGCTCGACGAGGCCGCGGAAGCGGAACTCTATGTCCGGCTGCGTGCCGCGACGTGGCGCCCCACCGTGATCAGCGTGGGGCACCGCCTCTCGCTCAGGGCGTTTCACGACCAAGCCATCGACATCGCGCGCTTCAGCGCCCGCCACCCGGAGATCGTACCGGCCGCGGATTAGGCGGGACTTGAGCGGTTGCGGTTCCAAGGCAACACGCTAGAAAGCTGCGCGGGAAAGCCGGCAAGGGCGGGGCGAATTCGATGGCGGACGAGCGCGACGACAATCAGTTCCGCGCCGCGCGCTTGAAGAAGCTCGAGGATTTGCGGCGGCTCGGCTTCGATCCCTATCCGCGCGCCTTTGCGCGCACCGCCGAGGCAAAGGCGCTCGAGGAGCGCTACGGCGCGCTGGCGGCGGGCGCCGAGACCGAGGATATGGTCGCGGTCGCAGGACGCGTCCGCGCCATCCGCAACAACGGGCTCTTCATCGATCTCCACGATGCGTCGGGCAAGATCCAGGTGTTCAACCACAAGTCCCACCTTCCGCCCGAGCAGTTCGAACTGGTGCGGCTCATCGATCTCGGCGACATCATCGGCGTCGAGGGCGCGGTCCGGCGCACGCCGCGCGGCGAGCTCACCGTCAACAGCCGGCGCGTCACGGTTCTGGCGAAGGCGCTGCTGCCGCTCCCGGAGAAGTATCACGGGCTCGCCGACATCGAGACGCGCTATCGCCAGCGCTATCTCGACCTCATCATGAGCGAGGAGAGCCGCCTGACCCTGCGCCGGCGGAGCGAGGCGATCACGGCGCTGCGCCGCCGCCTCATCGCACTGGGCTTCCTCGAGGTCGAGACGCCGATGCTGCACACGATCCCCGGCGGCGCCTCGGCCAAGCCCTTCGTCACCCACCACAACGCGCTCGATCTCGACCTCTATCTCCGGATCGCGCCCGAGCTGCACCTGAAGCGGCTGCTGGTCGGCGGCTTGTCGGAGAAACTGTTCGAGATCAACCGCAACTTCCGCAACGAGGGCCTGTCGCCGCGGCACAATCCGGAATTCACCTCGCTCGAGCTCTACGAGGCCTATGTCGATTACCGCGCCATGATGGCGCTGGCCGAGGAGCTGATCGCCGGCGTGGCGTCGGACGTGCTCGGCACGACGCGCATCCATTACGCCGGCCGCGACATCGAGCTGGCCGCGCCGTGGCCGCGCCGCACCATGGCAGAGCTGGTGCTGGAGCACGCCGGGATCGACTTCCTCGCGATCTCGGACGACCATGCCGCGCGCCGCGCCGCTGCCGGATTGGGCCAGGACCTGCCCGACGGCGCGGGCTGGGGCCGCGCGCTCGAGGCGTGCTTTGCCGCCGCGGTCGAGAGCGCGCTCATCGGCCCCATCCACGTCACCGGCTTCCCGCGCGAGATCTCGCCGCTCGCCAAGGGCGATCCCGACGATCCGCGCCTGACCGAGCGGTTCGAGAGCTACATCAACGGCTGGGAAGTGGCCAACGCCTTCTCCGAGATCAACGATCCGCAGGATCAGCGCGCCCGCTTCGAGGCGCAGATGCGCCAGCGCGCCATGGGCGACGAGGAAGCGCAGCCGCTCGACGAGGATTTCGTCGCCGCCTTGGAATACGGCATGCCGCCGGCGGGCGGGCTCGGCATCGGCATCGACCGGCTGGTGATGCTGCTGACGGGCAGCCCGTCGATCCGCGACGTGATTGCCTTCCCGACCATGCGCCCCAAGGGCTGAGGCGTCACTCCGCCGGCGCCGGCCGGCGCCACAGCAGCGCGCGGTGCAGCCCGGCGCTCGCCAGCGCCGCCGTCAGAATCCCGACGCCCATCGGCAGCGGCGTCCCGTCATAAAGCGCGTTGACGGCATAGCCCCCGACTGCGCCGAGCAGCATCTGGATGACGCCGATGAGCGCCGAGCCCGTCCCCGCCATGTGACGCAGCGGGTCGAGCGCCGCCGCCACCGCGTTGGGCTGCACCAGGGTCTGGCCGAACATGTAGATCGTCACGCCGACCATCAAGGTCAGGGCGCTGCTCCAGGGCGTCAGCGGCACCAGCACCGTAGCGACGCCGCCGACGATGAGGATGCGGAAGCCCCAGCCCATGACGCGCTGGCTCGTCCAATAGCGCAGCAGGCGCCGGTTGGTCGCGGCGCCCGCCACGATGGTCAGCGCGGAAAGGCCGAAATAATAGCCGTAATGGTCCGGTGCCACGCCGTAATAGGTGATGATCACGAACGGCGACGCCGAGATGAAGGCGAAGATGCCGACCCAGCACAACCCGTTCACCGCGGCAAAGCCGATCGACGCGCGCGTCGTCAGGAAGGTGCGGTAGTTGGCGGCCATGCGGACGAGCTTGAGCGCGTCGCGGTCGGGCTGGCGCAGCGATTCCGCGAGCCCGATCCATGCCGCGACCACGAGCGCCGACGCGCATACGGCGATCGTGAGGAAGATCGCGTGCCAGCCGAAACGCACCAGGATCGCGCCGCCGATCATCGGCGCGAAGAGCGGTCCCGCCGCGAACACGGTGGTGAGCGCCGACAGGGTCTGCGCCGCGCGCACGCCGCTGAAATGGTCGCGTACGATGGCGCGCACGATCACCGGCCCGCCACACGCCGCGATCCCCTGGACGACGCGCGCGAAGACCAGCACATCGATGCGCCAGCTCGCGGCGCAGGCGAGCGTCGCCATGGTATAGACCGTGAGCCCGGTCAACAGCACCGGGCGCCGGCCGAACCGGTCGGCGAGCGGCCCGCACACGAACTGGCCCACGGCATACCCGACCAAATAGAGGCTGAGCGTGAGCTGCACCTGGTCGGGCGTCGCGGCGAGGCTCGCGGCCAGCGCCGGCAGCGCCGGCAGCGTCATGTCGATCGAGAGCACGTTCACCGTCATGAGCGCGCCCAGGAGCACGACAAAGAAGCGCGACTCCGGCCCGATCATCGGCGGGTCCGGATCACGGATTCTCGAGACTTAGGATGCCGCTGTCGTAGTCGTAGGCGAAGAGCTCGGCATAGCGGCCCCAGTTGATCACCGTCTCGAGCACGCGCTGCGCTTCTTCCTCGGAGAGGTGATCCTCGAGCTCGGCCAGGAAGCGGGCCTCGGGCGCGCTGTGTCCCGGTCGCTCGTCGAGCACCTTACGGATATGCGCGACCAGGGGGATCGAGCGGCGGGTGTGCTCGGCGAAGATCTGCTTGCGATGGAGCAGGTCGGCGGCGGCGAACGAGCGTCCCGCCGGCAGCAGATCGATGTCGCCGCCGCCGACATGGGCGAAGCCGAGGAGCTGCAGCGCCTCGGTCAGCACCACGAGATCGTCGGTTGTGAGGTGCTCGCTCTCGGCGAGCCGCGGCAGATCGGCATGGCCCTCGTAGGGCGGCGCGGACAGCGCGTCGAGCAGGCCGACAAGCTGCTGGATCGATGCGTCGGGCAGCCTGTATGCGGTGTCGATCGTATCGCCGCGCGCACCCCGCTTGCCGCCCTCGCGCCCGGGAACCGTGGTAAGGAGCGTATACACTTCGTCGACGATGCGGCGGAAGGCGGGCGCGTTGGGATCGCGCGGCCGCGCCATCGGCACCGGGATGTCGGCTCGGATGGTCGCCGGATCGCTGCCGAAGATGATGATGCGGTCGGCCAGCTCCACTGCCTCCTCGATGTTGTGGGAGACGATAATGATGCCCTTGGTGGGAATGCGGCGCGCCAGCCACAAATCGATGATGTCGCCACGAAGAGTCTCGGCGGTGAGAACATCCAGGGCCGAGAACGGCTCGTCGAGCAGCAGCACGTCGGGATTGACGACGAGCGCGCGGGCGAAGCCGACCCGCTGTCGCATGCCGCCCGACAATTCCTTGGGATAGGCCGATTCGAACCCGTCGAGGCCGATCAAATCGATGGCAGCAACGGCGCGCTGGCGGCGTTCGGCGCGCGGCACGCCCTGCGCCTCGAGCCCGAGCTCGACATTGCCAAGCACGGTAAGCCAGGGAAAGAGCGCGAAGGTCTGGAACACCATCGCGATGCCCTGCGCCGGCCCATGAAGCTCGCGGCCGCGGTAATGGACCGCTCCCCCCGAGGCCGGGGTGAGGCCGGCGACGATACGCAGAAAGGTCGATTTGCCGGATCCCGACTTGCCGAGGATGGCGACGATCTCGCCCTCGGCGAGATCGAAATCGATGCTGTCGATGACGAGGCGCCCGGAATGGTCGGGCGTCTGGTAGGTCTTGCTGACGGCCGTGGCCGTGAGCAGGCGTTGGGGCACTTGCAGGGGCGCGGGATTTTTCATCAGTCGAGCCGCAAACGTTCCTCGGCGAGGCGATAGAGCCGCCGCCACCACAGCCGGTTGAACACGAGCACGAACAGGCACAGCACCGTAATTCCCAGCGCGATCCGCGGGAAGTCACCCTTTTCGGTCTCGACCGCGATATAGGCGCCGATCCCGGTCGCGGTGAGGGTGGTGTCGCCCCACTTGACGATTTCGGAGACGATGCTCGCGTTCCACGACCCGCCCGAGGCGGTGACGGCGCCGGTGACGAAGGCCGGGAAGATGCCGGGCAGCGCGAAGCGACGCCACCACAGCCAGCCGCGCACGCCCAGATTGCCGGCGACGAGCTGGTAATCGGTCGGCAGCGCCATCGTCCCGGCGATGACGTTGAACAGGATGTACCACTGCGTGCCGAGGATCATCAGCGGCGACAGCCAAATCTCCGCATTGAGCTTCCACTCGACGATGACGCTCACCGCGAGCGGAAAGAACAGATTGGCGGGAAAGGCGGCGAGGAACTGGATCCAGGGTTGCACCATCCGCGCGAGGCGCGGGCGCAGGCCGATCCACACCCCGATCGGGACCCAGATGAGCGCGGCCAGCGCGATCAGCACCACGACGCGCGTCAGCGTGATCGAACCGAGCACGAACACCAAGCCTACCTCGCTCCATCCGACCTCGACCCGGATGAAGTCGTAGACCTCGTAGAGGGCGTATGCCGAACCGATCAGGAGCACGCCGTGCCACGCCGCGTCGCCGAGTGTGCGGCGCCACGGCGCCGGCGGAACCGCCGCGCTCTCGCGGATGCCGGGGCGATGGACGAGCCGGCTCCACAACGTCGTCATGTCGTCGACGATCCGCCCGGCAATGCGGAAGAGCTGCGCCCGCTGCAGCATAACGAGGAACCAGGGCGGCTCGATCTCTTCCTCGCCGATCTCCTCGACCTTGAAGCGCTGCACCCAGGCGAGCAGCGGCCGGAACAGGAGCTGGTCGTAGAGCAGGATCAGCACGAGCATTGCGAGGATGGCATAGATCACGGCATGGAGATCGCGCTGGTCGATGGCGATCGAGATATAGGAGCCGATGCCGGGGAGCAGCACGTTGTTGCCGGCGACGCTGATCGCCTCGGACGCCACCACGAAGAACCAGCCGCCCGACACCGACATCATCATGTTCCACACGAGCTGCGGCAGCGCGAACGGCACTTCGAGCTGCCAGAAGCTCTGCCACGGCGTCAGGTGATACATGCGCGCCGCTTCGCGCAGATCGTGCGGCACCGTGGTGAAGGACTGGTACAGGCTGAACGTCATGTTCCAGGCCTGCGAGGTGAAGATCGCGAAGATCGCGGCGCATTCGTAGCCGAGAAGGCGCCCCGGAAAGAGCGCCACGAAGCCGGTGACGGTGATCGACAGGAAGCCCAGGATCGGCACCGATTGCAGCACGTCGAGGATGGGGATGAGCAGCTTCTCGAGCCGCGGGCTCTTCGCGGCCGCGGCGGCGTAGGACAGGCTGAAGACGAGCGAGGCGATGAGCGCCAGCACCATGCGCAGTACCGTCCGGAGCCCGTATTCCGGCAGCATGTTCGGGTCGAGCGATATCGGCAGCGTTGCGCCCGGCTGATAGGGCACGATCATCTGCCGGCTGGCCCACGCGATCAGCACAATCGTGCCGAAGACGAGCGGCAGCGCCACCACGTCCCAATAGCTGGGGCGCAGACGCGTCGGCCAGGCAACGAACGGCACTCCCCAACGCTGCGCCAAGGGCCCCCTCGACCGTGCTTCTCGTTTGGCGCTGGATGTGTAGCGCATGAGGCCGCGCGGGGCGAAGGGAAAAGGCCGTGCCGCTTTCGTCACGGCAACGCGATTGTCACAATTGGCGGCCTTGCGCGAAGCCGGTTATGCTGCCGCTGGCGCCGATCGCCGGCGAAGAGCAGGAGGGACCAATGGAGATCGACATCCGCCGCAACATTGAATATGCGCGTCACGACGGCGCTGCGCTCGTGGGCGATCTCTATGCGCCGCAGGCGCCCGGCACTTATCCGGCGGTGGTCGCGGTCCATGGCGGCGGCTGGCAGCTCGGCACGCGCGAGAGCTACCGCCACTGGGGAGCCCACCTCGCGGCGCGCGGCCATGTCCTGTTCGCGCCCGGCTACCGCCTGTCGAAGCCGGGTGAGCCGAGCTATCCGGCGGCGGTCCACGATATCCGCGCGGCGGTGCAGTTCGTCAAGGGAAGCGGCGCGGCGCTCAAGGTCGATCCGGCGCGCGTCGCGCTTGCCGGGGATTCGGCCGGCGCCCATCTCGCGGCGCTGGTGGCGCTCGCCGGCGACAACCCGGTCTTCGCCGGGGTCTATCGCGACGATCCCCATGCCGCGCAATCGACCAAAGTCAAGGCAGTGGTCGGGGTCTACGGCGTCTACGATTTGGTGGCGCAATGGAACCACGATCTCGGGCCGCGGCTCAGGGATTCGATTTGCGAGAAGTTTCTCGGCGCAGCGCCGATGGAGAACCGGCGCATTTATTTCGACGCCTCGCCGATGAGCTATGTCACCAGCGCCAACAACGCGACCGCGTTCCTCCTCAGCTACGGCACCGAGGACGACGTGGTCGATCGCGCCACCCAGTCGGAGGCGTTTCTCACGGCGCTGAAGCAGGCACGCTTCTTCGCCCGCACGGTGGTGATGCAAGGCCCCGGCCATTTCTGGATGTCCGAGCCGATCGACGAGCCGGGCAGCACTTCGGGCCATCTTGCGCCGCGGCTGATGCGGTTCCTGGTGGAGAAACTTTAACCAAGGTTTACGGAACTTTGGTTTTCATCACTGGTTAACGTGTTTACCCGAGGATTGCGCAGTTTGCCGCACCCCCGGGTCCGCTATGATTCCGAGTCAGCCGAAGCCGAGTTTCTTTAATTCGAGGTCCGCGCAGGGTCTCGTTTTCTACCTGAACTTCTGCCTCATCGTGGCGGCCGGCTTCGCGTGGGCGTTCTATTCCTCGAGCTTGACCTGGTTCGAGCAGACCAAGAGCGAAGAGAAGGTCACGGCGCTGCGGCTCGTCGATGCCTTCGTGCAGAATTATTCGCAGATTCGCGCCACGCTCGGCCCCAAGGCGCCGGTGCCGGCGACCTTCCGCGCCCATGCCATCGACTTCTTCAACAAGTCCGACCCTGAAAAGGGCGGCGAGTTCCGCCTGCTGTGGGTCGGCCGCGACGGCCGTCAGATCGCGACTGCGCCCGCCGACGCGGCGATGGCCGCGACGATCGAATCCTTCGCCCAGGTCAGCGATCCGAAGCCGCACTCGGAATTCCTCGATGTCGGCGACGGGCTCATGTTCCGCACCGTCTATCCCTCCTTCGCGCAGCAGCAGAGCTGCGTCGACTGCCACAACCAGCTTCAGCCGGATCAGCATTGGAAGCTCGGCGACCTGATGGGCGCCTTTGCGATCGATGTCCCGGCGCGCCCTTACATCCAGAAAAGCTTTCTCCAGGCCGCCGGACTCGGCGTCGGGCTGTTCCTGTTGCTCGGCGCCGCCGGGCTCACCGCGTTCCTGGTCCATTTCAAGCAGGCGCGCGAGCGCGAGGCGGCGCAAGTCTCGCTCGCAAAGAGCGAAGAGCGCTTCCGCGACTACGCCGCGACGGCTTCCGACTGGTTCTGGGAGCAGGACGAGACTCTGCGCTTCGTCTACACCTCGCCGGGCGCGCCCAACATCGTTGCGCGGGACGTGCGCGGCAAGACGCGGCGGGACCTGGTGAAGGAGGGCGATAATTTCGGCGTCTCCGAGGCTCAGTTGAAGGCGCACGAAGCCGACCTCGAGGCGCGGCGTCCCTTCACCAACATGCGCTTCCAGCGGTGGGGCCAGGACGGCGAGATTCGCTACATCTCGGTCAGCGGCCTCCCCGTGTTCGATCCCGGTGGAGCGTTTCGCGGCTATCGCGGCACCGGCCGGGACGTGACCGCCGAGGTCGAGGCCGAGATGGAGTTGGGACGCCGGGTCGAGGAGCGCACCGGCGAGCTGCGCAAGGCGCAAAGCGAGCTGGTGCGGCGCGAGAAGCTCTCGACCCTGGGCCAGCTCACCGCGACCGTCGCCCACGAGCTGCGCAATCCGTTGAGCGCCATCCGCAACACCGTTTTCGCCGTGCGCGAGAGCGTCAAGGGCAGCGGCATGAATCTCGACCGTCCCCTGGGCCGCGTCGAGCGCAACATCCAGCGCTGCGACCGCATCATCACCGACCTGCTCGATTTCACCCGCATGCGCGAATTGAGCTGCGCACAAGTCGAGGCCGATCCGTGGCTCCATGAAATACTCGATGAACAGCGCCTGCCGGAAGGTGTCAAGGTGAAGCGCGCGTTCGCCGCCCCGGGCCGCCGCGTCAGCTTCGACAGCGAGCGGATGCGCCGCGTCGTCATCAATCTGGTCGAGAACGCCGCCCAGGCGATGTCCGATCCGACGGCGGCGGGCGAGCGCTCGATCACGGTGCGCACCTGGGCGGATGACGCGTCGTTCCATCTCGCGATCGAGGACACCGGACCCGGCATCGCCCGCGAAGTGCTCGCGAAGGTGTTCGAGCCGCTGTTCAGCACCAAGAGCTTCGGGACCGGCCTCGGTCTGCCGACGGTCAAGCAGATCGTCGAACAACACGGCGGCACGGTCGAGATTTCGTCGGAAATCGGCGCCGGAACGAAAGTCCTCGTGCGGCTTCCGGGCGTGATGGCGGAGGAGATTGCAGCATGAGCATGCGCGTATTCATCATCGATGACGATCGCGACCACGCCGAAAGCATCGCCGACGTGCTGACGATGCGCGGCTTCGAGTGCGAGCTGGCCTTCAGCGGCGAGGCGGGCCTGACGCGCTTCCGCGAGGCGGATTTCGACATCGTCTTCATGGACGTGAAGCTGCCGGGCATGAACGGCGTCGAGACCTTCTTCGAGTTCCGCAAATTGAAGCCCGACGTCAAGGTCATGCTCATGACCGGCTTCAGCCTCGAGCAGCTCGTCGCGCAGGCGGTCGAGAACGGCGCGCTGGGCGTCCTCAGGAAGCCGTTCGAGATCAAGGACCTCCTCGATGTGCTCGAGAACGTGAAGCCGCGCGGCATGGTGCTGGTAGCCGACGACGATCCGGAATTCTCGGCGAGCCTCGAGCCGATCCTGCGCCAGCACGGCTATAGCGTCCAGATCGTGAGCTCCGGCCGCGAGGCGCTCGAGATGGCGTCGCAGGAGGGCGTGAACTGCCTCATCCTCGATCTCAAGATGCCGATGCTTTCGGGCCTCGAGGTCTACGTCAAGTTGAAGGAGCTGGGCCGCACGGTGCCGACCATCTTCATCACCGGCTTCCCCGGCGAGCGCAACCTGGCGATGGCGCGGCTCAACCAGACCATCGACCAGGACGTGCTGATGAAGCCGTTCGACCCCAACCACCTGCTCGCCGCGATCGACGCGCTGGTCGCGGGCGGAAACGCGCGCCGCCGCGTCGCATGACCCCGTGAACGCACGCAAGCAAAAAGTCCTGATCGTCGACGACGATCAGGAATTCGCCGAGTCGATCGTCGACATCCTGTCGCCGGCCGGCTACGAGGCGATCATCGCGGACCGGCCCGAGACCGCGGCCTTGGCGCTGCAGCGCTTTTCGCCGCCCGTCGCGATGCTCGACATCCGCCTGGGCCGCGCTTCCGGCGTCGATCTCCTGTCGCATCTGCGCACCCAGCGCCCGGACCTCATCTGCGTCATGATGACCGCGCATGCCGACACGCAGTCGGCGATCGCGGCGATGCGCCAGGGCGCCTACGATTACTTCGACAAGGCGTCGGAGCCCGTGGAGCTGCTGGCCGTGCTCGACCGCTGCTTCGAGAAGGCGCGCCTCCAGGAGGAGAATCGCGCGGCCTACGAAGCGCTGCGCGTGGCCAAGGAGGCGGCGGAAAAGGCCAACCGCGCCAAGTCCGAATTCCTCGCCAACATCAGCCACGAGCTGCGCACGCCCCTCAATGCCATCATCGGCTTCTCCGAGGTGATGATGCAGGGCATCCTCGGCCCCGTCACCAACGAGAGCTATTTGGGTTACCTCAAGGACATCCACGACAGCGGCATCGACCTCCTCAATATCATCAACGACATTCTCGACCTCTCGAAGGCCGAGGCGGGCAAGCTCGAGCTGTCGGAGCAGACGGTCGACGTAGCCTCTGTGCTCGACGCGGTGTGCCGGTTGATGACGACCAAGATCGACGGCGCCGCGCTCGCGGTCTCGACCACGCTCGCGCCCAATCTCAGCCTCCTCTTCTGCGACCGGCTCAAGCTCAAGCAGGTGCTGCTCAACCTCTTGTCGAATGCGGTCAAGTTCACGCCGCCGGGCGGGCGCATCGCGATCACCGCCGCCTCCGACACCGAGACCGGCTTCACGGTGGCGATCCGCGACACCGGCATCGGCATCGTCAAGGACGACATTTCGCGCATCCTGCTGCCGTTCGAGCAGGTCGAGAGTTCCTTGAGCCGGTCGCACAACGGCACCGGCCTGGGACTGCCCCTCACCGCGGCGATGATGGAACTGCACGGCGGCTCGCTCGAGATCGACAGCGAGTTCGAGCAGGGCACCACCGTCACCATCCGCTTCCCGCCCGAGCGCCTGGTCGATGCTCGCGCCGAGGCGGCGCAGGACGCCCTGCTCGCGTCCGACGCCGACGCCGAGCCTGGGCCGGCCGACCTCCGGCGCTACGGCTGAACCGCCGTCAGCGCCAGAACTGGCGCGAGGCGATGCGCGCGCCCTCGGCCATCGCGGCGAGCTTGGCCCATACCACGGCGGGATCGACCGCCGCCTGACCCACCCAGGTGCCATAGCCGCAATCGGTTCCCGCGATGACGTTCTCGCGCCCGACCAGGTTCGCATAGCGCGCGATGCGCTGCGCCACCAGCTCGGGATGCTCGATGAAGTTCGACTTCGATTCGATCACGCCGGGAATGAGGACCTTGCCCTCGGGCAGCTTGACCCGCTCAAACAGCGCCCATTCATGCGCGTGGCGCGGATTGGCGGCCTCGAACGACAGGCCCGCGGGCCGCGCCGTAAACGCGATGTCGATGATGTCGGCGAGCGCCACGTCGTGGTGGTGCGGCCCCTCGTAGTTGCCCCAGCACAGATGCAGCCGCATGCGCTCGGGCGGCAGGTTGGCGACGGCGCGGTTCAGGGCCTCGACATGAAGCCGGGCCATGGCGCGGAAATCCGCCAGCCCGAGCTGCGCGAACTGGATGTGCCGGCCCATGGCGAGATCGGGGCAATCGAGCTGCAGCACGAAGCCTGCGCCGACGATCGCCTCGTATTCGGGCCGCATCGCCGCGGCGATCGCCTCGAGGTAGGCCGCGTGGCTCGGGTAATGGCCGTTATGGAAGAACAGCGAAATGAGCCCCGGCGAGGCGGCGGTGAGGAAGCCCTCGGCAGCGGTGACGCTCGCGAGCGCACCCTTCAGGTTCGCCACGTCGGCCGCGACCTCCGAACCGTCGCGAGCGTGAACCGGACCGGTGCAGCCCGGCGTCTTGCGGCGCGACCGGCCCGGATCGCCGAACACGCGCCGCGCCAGCTCCGGAAAATCCACCAGGTCCTGATATTGCAGCGGATGGCTGGTGCCGCCGAAGCCGTCGAGCCGGTCCTTGATGTAGGTCGCATAGCTTGGCTTGCTCATCTCGCCGTCATTGACCACATCGATCCCGGCCGCGACCTGGCGCGCGACGATGTCGGCGACGGCGGCCCGCACCCGCGCGGCAAGCGCAGCTTGATCGACCGGCACCCCCTCCTCCTTGGCGAACATAGTTCGGATCAGGTCGTCGGGCCGAGGCAGGCTGCCGGTGTGGCTGGTGAGAAAGCGTTCGGTGCTGCGTCGCATAGCTGGTTCCCGCCTCCTCCGGAATGCTTGAGCGCCATCCCGTCCCGGTATATATAAACTCTTAACAAGCCGACCGACGATTCCCATATGCTGCGGAAGCGCCGGATGTTCGGCTGCATCCATTTCCGGCCAGAGAGAGAGAGTTAATCGTATGCGGGCGAGTTTTTCCGGCGCTCAAGCCGTTGAGCGGCAGCCAGCGCAGGAAGCCGCGTCCACGGACGCGGAACGAAACGACGAGCGCGGCACCGAGACGCCGTCCCCCTTGGGCACGGCGCTCCACGGCAACGTCCCCGACGAGGCGGGCGGTGCCGGCGACGCCCTGCGCCGCTATCTGCGCGAGATTTCCGGCGCCGAGCTGCTCACTCGCGAGCAGGAAGTGGCCCTGGCGCAGCGCATCGAGGCGGGCCGCGGCGTGCTCTTCTCAGCCCTGTGCCGGAGCCCGGTTTTCGTAGCGCAAACAAAGGATTGGAAGACAAGGGTGGCGGCCGGGACCCTGCTCCTGCGCGAGATCGTCGACCTGGCCTCGACCCGCCGCAACATCAAGGGCGGCACGGGCGGGCTCGACGTTCCCGAGGTCAACGACGACGATGACGAGGGCGAGGCGGGGACCTCCTCCCTGGCCCGCATCGAAGAGGAATTGCTGCCCGCAGTTCTGGCTGCGTTCCAGCGCGTGGCGCGGCGCTCCGCCCGGGCCGAGGCGGCGCTCCGCCCTGTGGTGCTCGATGGGATCGCCATCGACCGGCTGGCCGCTCAGTTGCGCGAGCTGGGCCGCCGCCTGGCTGAGGCTGAGGGAAGGCTTGCCCGGCTGGCCGAGGCCGCCGGGGTCGAGCGCAGCGACTTCATCGCCAGCTATACCCAGTCCGACGGCCCCGAGCCCTGGCTGGCCGGGGTCAGCCGACGCCGCGCTTCGGGCTGGGCCCGGCTACGGCGCGACTATGGCGAGGCCGCCTCCTCGGTCGTAACGGAAATCGTTAACCTTTTGGCGACCGCAGGCCAGAACCGGGCCGCCTTCCGCGCCCTCATGGCCGAGTTGCAGCGCGGCAGCCGCGACGCCGAGCGCGCCAAGGACGAGATGGTGCGGGCCAATCTGCGCCTCGTCACCTGGATCGCGCGCCGCCACGTCAATCGCGGCCTGCCCCTGACCGACCTGATCCAGGAGGGCAATATCGGCCTGATGCGCGCGGTCGAGAAGTTCGACTGGCGCCGCGGCTACAAGTTCTCGACCTATGCGACGTGGTGGATCCGCCAGGCCTGCTCGCGCGCGCTCGTCGATCAGGGCCGGCTCATCCGCATTCCGTCGCACATGACCGACGAGGCGCGACGCGTGATGCGCATGGAGCGTCAGCTCGCCGGCGAATTGCGCCGCGCGCCGACCGAGGCGGAGCTGGCCGACCGGCTCGGCATGCCCCTCGCCAAGGTCCGCACCGTGCTCGAGCTGGTGCGCGAGCCCGTCAGCATGGATGCGCCTTTGGGCGAGGAGGGCGAGGCGACGATCGGCGATCTCATTGCCGACGATCGCGCCGTGCTGCCGCTCGACGCCGCCGCCGATTCCGAATTGCGCCGCGCGACCGAGGAAGCCTTGTCGCAACTGACGCCGCGCGAGGCCGACGTGCTGCGCCTGCGCTTCGGCGTCGGCACCGCGAGCGAGCACACGCTCGAGGAAGTGGGCCGCAAGTACCAGGTGACGCGCGAGCGTATCCGCCAGATCGAGGCCAAGGCCCTCAAGAAGCTCGGCCGGCGCGGCCACGGCAGGCGGCTCGCCAGCTTCATCGAGCGCTAGGCGCGATCGCCTCGGCTTGAACGCGCCTTACGGGCGCAGCATTCGCATCTCGATCGCGGGCCGCGCTCCACGACACACCCCAGCATCGTCACGACCGGGCTTGTCCCGGTCGTCCACGCGTGATGCGTTACGAAGAAACCGCGGATGCGCGGGTCAAGTGTACAGCCCGGAGACATAGCGGGCACCTGTTCGGAGACATGGCTGACAGGTGGATTGCTCGTCAGGTCAATGGTAGCGATCTGATAGGCACCGAAGAAGATGCCGTAATTGCCGTTGGTGCCTCGTGGTCTGACGGCGACCTTCTTACCGCAGAAGGCGCGCGGCACGAGCCACGGTCGGCCTTTGAAGCTGATGTAATCCTTGGTAGCGGGAACGGCATGCGCACGCTCGCTTGCGAGATCGTCGACAGCAAATGCTATCTGGGCGCGATGATCTCCGGCGAGGGCAAGGTTCACAAATCCTGCGCCGGCCCGTGCCTTCTGGGCGACATCCAGGCGCTGTTCGTCACGCGCGAGGCGTCGGGCGCGGTTTTCTATCGGCTCCTCGCCGACGAGCGCGGCGCGGCGATGGCGAGCCTCGCGTCATCGCACGCGGGCGAGCGCCTTACCCTCACCGGCACGGTCACGCGGCTTCCCGGCATCGAGCTGTTCGCGGTGCCGCGCGCGAGCCTCGAATAGGTCCCTCACACCCGTCCCACCACCGGCAGCGCCACGCCATTGACGGCGCGGGCCGCGTCGGAGGCGAGGAACAGGATCACGTCGGCGAGCGCCGCGGGCGCGACCCAGCGCGTGAAATCGGCATTCGGCATGGAGGCGCGGTTGGGCGCGGTGTCGATGGTGCTCGGCAGCACGCAATTGACGTTGATGCCCCGGTCGCGCAATTCGAGCGCCATGCTCTCGGTGAGGCGGATGACGGCGGATTTGGACGCCGCGTAAGCGCTCATGGTGGCGCCGCCCGTAAGTCCGCCCATCGCCGCCACGCTGACGATCTTGCCCCCGCCCTGGGCGAGCATGACCGGCACCACCGCGCGCGCCATGCGCAGGACCGAGCCGGCATTCAATTCGATCATCTGGCGGAACACCGCGTCCGGGGTTTCGTGCACCGGCTCGCCCATGTGGAAGCCGCCGGCGATGTTGCACAGCACGTCGATGCGGCCGAACCGGGCGCGGGCCTCGTCGACGGCTTCTGCCACCGCCGCACCGTCGCCGAGATCGGCGGCGAGATGGAGCCGCGTCTCGCCCTCCGCGCCATAGGCCGCTTCGAGCGCGGCCGCCTTGAGGTCGAGCAGTGCCAAGCGCGCTCCCTGCGCCGCGAACGCCGCCGCGACGGCGCGGCCGAGACTGCCTGCCGCGCCGGTGATCATCGCAACCTTGCCGGTGAAACTCGCTACGCTCATATCCGCTCTCCCCGCGCACCGCCGCGTCCCATGCGAGGCGAGATGGGCGTCTCTGTCAAGCCGGCCGCGCGCCGCACCGCCGCCAGAACGCGCGGCAGCGAGCCGCCGCTTTCCACCCGCCGCCACGTCATTGCGCCAAGCTCGCCGCGCATCTGCCGGTCGAGCACGGCGGCGGTCGCGTCGGACGCATCGCCGCGCCGCTCGTCGAGCCGCGCCGCCATCACCTCGCCCGGCGCCTCGAGCCAGATGCCGGTGAAGGGCACGCCGGCGTTGGTCGCCATCAGCTCGGCCTCCTGACGCTCGCGCGGGTCGAGGAAGGTCGCGTCGAGAATGACGCTGACGCCGGCGCCGATGAGCCGCGCCGCCTCGTGCTCCATTCTGGCATAGACTTGGCGCCCCATGGCGCGGGTATAGGTGCTGTCGGGCAGCTTGGTCTCGGGCGCCAAGTCGAGCATCGTCTTGCGCATCACGTCGCTGCGCAGGATACGCGCGCCCGGAACCGGAGAGAGGTCGGGCGCGAGTGCCTGGGCGACGGTCGATTTGCCGCTGCCGCTGCGTCCGCCGATGGCGATGACGCGCGGCTTGGCCGGCGCCAAGACGGCTTCGGCCAGCGCGAGATACTGGCGCGCCTCGTCGCGCTTGGCCTGGCGCTGTTTCTCGTCGCCGGCGAGCGCGGCGGCGGTGTTCGTGACGAGGGCGCGGATCGCCGCGCGGGCCGAGAGGAACAGCGTCATCGCCGCCATGCCCTCGTCGTCGCGGGCGAGATCGAGATAGCGGTTCAGCACCAGGCTGGCGTGGCCGCCGAGCCGGCGATGGACCAGGTCCATCACCAGGAAGGCGAGATCGTAGAGCACGTCGATGGTGGCAAGCTCGACGCTGAACTCGATGGCGTCGAAGAGGGTCGGCTTCCCGTCGATGAGACAGATGTTGCCGAGATGGAGATCGCCGTGACAGCGCCTGACCTTGCCGTCGCGCCGCCGCCGCTCCAGCAGCGAGGTTTGCGCCGAAAGCGCCGCGCGCGCGGCCTGGTCGAGGCGCGCCACGGCATCCTGGTCGAGCGCATCGCCGGCTGCACGCAGATTGGCAACTGTGTCGGCGACGACCCGCGCGAGATCGCCGCCGATGCCGTCTCGCGCGCGTTCCGCATTGGCGTGGAACGCGGCCACCTCGTCGGCCAGTGCGCGCATCATCGCCGCGGAGAGTTCGCCCCGCGTCGCCAGCCGGTCGAACAGCATCTCGGTGTCGAAGCGGCGCATCTCCACGACCCAATCGAGGATTTCTTCGCCGCCGTCGAAGCCCACGGCGCCCGAGGCCGCGCGCGCGATCGCGCGGACACCGAGATAGAGCGCAGGCGCGATGCGGCGGTTGATCTCGAGCTCGGCGCGGCACGCTTCCTCGCGGCGCTCGAGCGTCGAATAATCGAGGTACGAGTAGCGCACGGCGCGCTTCAGCTTGAAGGCGCGGTCGGCGATCAGGAACACCGACGAGGCATGCGTGTCGATGCGCGTGACCTTGTCGCCCGCGAGATCGAGCCCGGCGCCCGCCGCGAGGAAGGCGATCGCGTCTGCCTGATCGTCCATGGACAGCAGTGTAGCGGGTCAGATCACCGTCGAAAGACGGTTGATCGCGTGGAATCGCCGACGCAATATGCGCGCGCAAAGGAGAAGCAGCATGGCGAAGCAGCGGATCAGCTACGTCGATCCGGCGACGATCACCGATGAAGCCATGCTGGCGGAGCTCGAGCGCTGCCGCCGCGAGGGCACGCCCCGGCCCGAGAGCCAGGCGGTGCGGGCGCACGTGCCGGCGGCGTTCTGGTCCTTCGCCCAGGCTTGGGACGGCGTGTTCCGCAACGGCGTGATGGATCACGCCATCAAGGAGCTCGCCCGCGTCTACGTGTCGCGCTCGGTCAAGTGCGAGTATTGCGGCAATCAGCGCTCGGTGAAGTCGCGGCGCCAGGGCCTGGTCGAGGACGACTACCGCGACCTGCTCGAATTCGAGAAATCGGTGCGCTACGACGAGCGCCAGAAGGCGGCGCTCGCCTATGCCGAGGCGATCACCTGGGACCTCGACACCGACGACGCGTTCTGGGAGCGCCTGAAGCGCCACTTCACCGAACCGCAGATCGTCGAGCTCGGCTACTTCGTCGCCATCACCATGGGCCAGCAGCGCTGGCTCCGCACCCTCAACATCGAGCACCACCAGGTGCTGCCGGGCACAGACGCCTCGATGGCGCCGGGCTTCGAGACCAAGGAAGCGCTCGAGGCGAGCAAGTCCGCGCCCGACTATTGGGCCAACCGGACGGCAGGGCGCAAGAAGGGCGCGACGGCCGCCGAATGAACGATGCCGGTGATGGCGGCGCGCTAGGCCGCATCGAGGTTCGCGGCCTCGGCAAGCGCTATGGCGAGCTTTCCGTCTTCGCCGATCTCGACTTCGCCGTACGCGAGCGCGAGATCGTGGCGCTGGTCGGCCCCTCGGGCTGCGGCAAGACCACGCTGCTGCGCTGCATCGACGGGCTCATCCCGTGCGAGGGCGAGGTGCTGGTCGACGGCGAGCGCGTCATGGAGCCGCCACCGGGCGTCGCCATGGTGTTCCAGCATTTCGGCCTCTTTCCCTGGAAGACGGTCTACGACAACGTCGCCTACGGATTGCGCATGGCGGGCGCGCCCAGGGATGAGATCGCGCGGCGCGTGCCCGCCTTCGTGAACCTGGTGGGCTTGGGCGGGTTCGAGCATGCCTATCCCTATCAGATGTCGGGCGGCATGCAGCAGCGCTGCGGCCTCGCGCGCGCGCTCGCGATCGAGCCGCGCGTCCTGCTGATGGACGAGCCATTCGCGGCGGTCGACGCCCAGACGCGCGAGATCCTGCAGTTCGAGCTGCTGCGCATCTGGGAGCGGCGGCCGACCACCATGCTGTTCGTCACCCATTCGATCGAGGAGGCGGTGCTGATGGGCGACCGCGTCATCGTCCTCAAGGGGCGGCCGGGCCGGATCGACCACGACGTGCCGATCGACCTGCCGCGGCCGCGGGACCGCGCGACCCTGGCGCTGCCGCGCTTTGCCGAACTGCGCGAACTGGTCTGGACCATGCTGTCGAGCGAGGCGCGGCAAGCCGAATTCCAGCTCGGCGCCTGAATGAACGGGAGGAAACGCATCATGCGATCGATCACTCGGCTCGTCTCGTGCGGGGCGGCGCTAGGGCTGGTCGCGGCGCTCGGCAGCCATGACGCCGCGGCGCAAGGCAAGAAGCTGGTCTTCGCCACGCCTGGCATCCCGCCCATCTTCGCGGCGGTGGTGGTGCTGGTGGCCGACCAGGACGGGTTCTTCAAGAAGTACGGCGCCAATGTCGAGGTGCGGCCGTTCGACACCGGCGCCGCCGCGGCCCGCGCCGTGGTCGCCGGCGACATCGATTTCGCGCTCGCGCCGGCGGTGCTCACCGCCAACCAGATCTCGAATGCGGGTGTCGACCTCGTCGCGTTGTGGGGCATGCCGAATCCGGATTTCGTGCTCGGCTCGACCGATCCGAAGAAGGCTTCCTGCAAGGATTTGGTGGGCCAGCCGGTCGGCGTCGATTCGGTCGGCGGTCAGCGGTCGATCATGCTCAAGGCCATGCTCGGCCCGTGCGGCGTCGCCATCGCCGACGTGCAGCAGGTCTCGCTCGGCTCCAACGCGGGCGCGGCGATGATCGCGGGCCAGCTCACTTTCGGCGTCCTGCACATCGACGACCTGGCGGTGCTCGAGCACCAGGGCAAGCCGGTCACCACCATCACCACGATCAAAAAGGCCGATCCCATGGCCTACAACATCCTGGGGGTGGCGCGCCGCGACCGGGTGGCGCAAGACCGCGACGGGTTCGTGCGCCTTCTCGCCGGTCTCACGGCCGCCGCGCGGGCGATGAAGGATACCAAGAACGCCGACCGCATCGCCGAGATCGCCGCGCCCACCGGGCGCACCAAGGCCGAAGCCAAGACCGCGATCGCCGATTACATCGCCAATGACGAATGGCCGACCGACGATGACGGGCTCGACAAGGTCAAGCTCGAGGCGCTGATCGCCGACCAGGTGAAGAACGGCGGCATCCAGCCCGGCAAGACGCCGGTGACCTATGACCGTCTGGTCGATCGCACCTTGTGGCGCGACGCCGCCGCCCTCCTCGCGAAGTGACGTTCGACCGCGCGTCTTGGGGGCGGCTTGCGCCGTCGGCGGCGAGCCTCGTCGCGGGGCTGGCGCTGTGGGAGATCGTTGGCCAGGCCACCAGCGCCGCCTTCATGGCGCCGCTGTCCGGGACGCTGGTGCGCCTCGTCGAGCTGACGCAGAGCGGCGTGCTGGTGCCCGAGGTGCTGAGCTCGGCCGGGCTCTTCCTTACCGGGATGGCGCTAGCGCTGCTGGTGGGCGCGCCGGTGGGGCTGCTCCTGGCGCGGGCGCGAGTGCTGCGCGAGGCGCTCGATCTCTACATCATGCTGCTCTACGCGACGCCGATGGTGGCGCTCATTCCGTTCATCCTGTCGCTGATGGGCTTCGGCTTCGGACCCAAGGTCCTGGTGGTGTTCCTCTTCGCGGTGTTCCCGATCCTCTACAACACGGTCGAGGGCGCGCGCAGCATCCGGCCCGAGCTGATCGAGGTGGCGCGCTCGTTCCGCTCCAGCGAGTGGGCGCTGTGGCGCGAGGTGATGGTGCCCTACACCCTGCCCTTCGCCATGACCGGGGTGCGCCAGGCGATCGGCCGCGGCCTGGTCGGCATGGTGGCGGCCGAGTTCTTCCTCAGCGCCACTGGCCTCGGCCAGATCATCATGACCGCGTCGCAGAATTTCGACACCGGCGCCATGTTCGCCGCCATCCTCATCATCGGCGTGTTCGGCGTGGCGCTGACCCGGCTGGGCCGCGCCGTCGAAAACCGCTTCGCGCGGTGGCGCAATTGAGCGCCGTCGTCGCAGGAGGGGTGGAAAGCGCTCGCCCGCGCTCGCCCGCGCTCAACCCGCGCCTCGTCGCCGGGCTTGCGATCCTGCTGCTGTGGGAGGCGACGGCGCGGCTCTTCGCCCCGGCCTATGTCGCGCGGCCCACCGGTGTCGCGATGGCGCTGCCGCACGTCCTCGCCGACCCTGCTTTCCTGCGCGCCGCCGGGCTGACGCTCGCCGCCGTGGCCGAGGGGGTCGCGATCGCGATCGTGCTGGGCACGGCGCTCGGCCTCGCGATGGGGCGGAGCCTCGTCGCCGGACGCGCCTTGCGGCTCTGGGTCAACAGCTTCAACGCGCTGCCGATGATCGTGGTACTGCCCCTGTTCTCGCTGTGGTTCGGCTATACCGGTTCGGCGCGGCTCGCGACGGTGGTGTTCGCGGCGATCTTCTCGATCCTGCTCAACGTCGCCGACGGGGCGAGCACGGTGCCGTCGGGCTACATCGAGGTGGCGCGCTCGTTCCGGGCGCGCGGGTGGAGCATCGTCGCCGAGATCGTGGTGCCGGCGGCGACGCCTTACATTCTCGCGGGCATCCGCCTCGCCGCCGGCCGCGCCTTGATCGGCGCGGTGGTGGCCGAGTTCTTCACCGCCATTCCCGGTCTCGGCTATTACATCCTCTACAATTCGCGCACCTTCCATCACAACGACGCGTTCGTGGCGGTGCTGCTGCTGGCGGGTTTCGGCGCCGGCTTCGACGCGCTGGTCGCCCAGGGGACACGCCGCTTGCTGCCGTGGTACCGTCGCGACGAAGCGCGCGAGTGAGGGAGAAGCGCATGGCGAAGAAGCCGATCGAGCCCAAGACTATCAGCGAGAGCGACATCGACCCGCGCCACGACTGGACCCGGCCCATCCAGGCGCTGGGGCCGATGGCGGTCGATTTCGAGGAGCGCGTCGATTTCCGCCGCCTCCACCGCTATCGCCTCGCGCGCACGCGGCGCGCGCTGGGGCAGTCGGAGCTGGGCTCGCTCCTGTGCTTCGACCAGTACAATATCCGCTACATCACCTCGACTGTGATCGGCAACTGGGCGCGTGACAAGTTCACGCGCTATGCGCTGCTCCCCGGCGGCGCCGAGCCGCATCTGTGGGATTTCGGCTCGGCGGCGAAGCACCACCGCCTGTTCGCGCCGTGGCTGCCGGCGCATAATTGCCACGCCGGCATGCTGGGCTTGCGCGGCGCGGTCCATCCCCGGATCGGCCTGATGCGCAGCGCCGCCGAGGAGATCAAGTCGATCCTCAAGGAGCACGGCGTCGCCGACATGCCGGTGGGCGTCGACGTGGTCGAGCCGGCGATGCTGTTCGAACTCCAGTCCGTCGGGCTCGACGTGCGCGACGGGCAGCAGGTCATGCTCGATGCGCGCGAGCTAAAGAGCAACGACGAGATCACCCTCCTCAACATGTCGGCGGCGATCGTCGACGGCTGCTACCAGACCATCGCCGAGAACCTGAAGCCCGGCATCCGCGAGAACGAGATCGTGGCGCTCGCCAACAAGCGGCTCTACGAGCTGGGCTCCGACGATGTCGAGGCGATCAACGCCATCTCGGGCGAGCGCTGCAGCCCACACCCGCACAATTTTACGGACCGTCTCATCCGCCCCGGCGACCAGGCGTTCTTCGACATCATCCAGAGCATGAACGGCTATCGCACCTGCTATTACCGCACCTTCAACGTCGGCCGCGCGACGCCGTCGCAGCGTGATGCCTACAAGCGCGCGCGCGAATGGATCGACCGCGCTATCGCACTGGTGCGGCCGGGCGTCTCGACCGACCAGATCGCCGCCTGCTGGCCCAAGGCCGAGGAGATCGGCTTCACCAGCGAGATGGAGGCGTTCGGGCTTCTGTTCGGCCATGGGCTGGGATTGGGGCTACACGAGCGGCCGATCATCTCGCGGCTAAATTCCTTCGCCGACCCGATGGAAATCAAGGCCGGCATGGTGTTCGCGCTCGAGACCTACTGCCCGGCGAGCGACGGCTTTTCCGCCGCGCGCATCGAGGAGGAAGTGGTCTGCACCCCCACCGGCGCCAAGGTCATCACGCTCTATCCCGCCGAGGAGCTACCGATCGCCAACCCGTACTGAGTGCCGCCCCGCGCGATTGCCCGCCCGCTTCAATTCCGCTAGAGCCAGCGGATTGGCGCGAAGGAGGCGGCACGCATGGCGAAGGACCTCACCAAGGACAAGATCGGCTGGATCGGCACCGGGCGCATGGGCTTCCCGATGGCCGAACGTCTCGCCAAGGCGGGCTGTCGCGTCGCCGCCTGGAACCGCACCCGCGCCAAGGCCGAGCCGCTGGCGAAGGGCGGCGTCGCGCTGGTCGACCGCCCTTCCGACCTCGCCGATTGCGACATCGTCTTCACCATGGTTGCGGCGGGCGACGATCTGAAAACCGTCGCGCTCGGCCGCGACGGCGTGCTGACCGGGAATCGCGCGCCCCGCATCCTGGTCGATTGCTCGACCATCGACGAGGACGCTTCGGTCGAAGTGCGCGCCCACGCGACGAGCCGCGGCACCGCCATGCTCGCCTCGCCGGTGAGCGGCAATGGCAAGGTGGTGAAGGCGGGCAAGCTGACTGTCGTAGTCTCCGGGCCGCGCGCGGCGTTTGATGAGGCGCTTCCCTATCTCGAGCGTCTCGGCCAGGGCGTCAGCTATGTCGGCGAGGGCGAGCTCGCGCGCATGGTCAAGATCTGCCACAACGTGTTCCTCGGGGTCGTCATCCAGTCGCTGGTCGAAGTCACGGCGCTCGCCGAGAAGAGCGGCGTGCCGCGCCACCTCTTCCTCGAGTTCATCAACAAGAGCGTGATGGGCTCGATGTTCACGCGTTACAAGTCGCCGGCGCTTGTCAATTGCGACTTCACGCCGACCTTCACGCCGGTGCTGTTGCGCAAGGATCTGGAACTGGGCCTCGCCGCCGGCAAGAAGACCGACACGCCGATGCCGGTGACGGCGCTGACGCGCGAGATCATCCAGAACCTGGTCGGGCTCGGCTTCGCGGACCAGGATTTCGCGACCTTGATGGTGCAGCAGGCGCGCAACTCGGGCTACGAGCTGAAGCCCGAGAACGTGCCGGTCAATGACGGGCTTAGTGCATGAGCCCGCCGGGCGGATAGGGCGGGTTGGGCGGCGCGCCCGGCGGCGCCTGCATGCCGCCAGTGCCGTAATTGGTCACCGGCCCGGACGGCAGGCCGGGCGCGTAATTGGGCGCGGGCGCGGCCTGGATCAGCGGCGCAGGCATGGGCGCGGGCGGCGGCAAGCGCGCCGGCGAGATGCGCGGCGGCTCCGGAGAATGATCGAGCGGCGGTTCCGTTCCGGGCAGGATGTCGCGTTGGTCGAGCGGCGGCGATGGCGGCGCCGCGTTGTCGGTGGGCGCGCCGGCGCCGCAGAGGAAGAGCGCGGCGATCACGGCGGCGAGCCGCACGGTCATTGGTCTCCTCCTGCACCTGGCGACGAATGCGCCAGTCTAGCTCAAACCGCGGCGTGATGCTCCCGGCGCGGTCGGCCCGGGCCGCGGCGCTCTGGCGCGGGCCGTGCCGCCGCCTCGATCAAGCGCAGTTCGTCGCGGGCGCGCTGGAGGGTGCGGATGGTGCGGTCGTCGCGGTCCTCGATCTCCATCGCGTCGAGCTTGATCGCGACCAGGTCCAGGAGAAGTTCGACCGTTTGCGACGAGATGGTGAGCCGGCGAGGCGGTTGCGAAAGGTCCAACATGGCTGCTCCTCTCATTCGGTAGCCCCGCTGTCTCATCCGAGACCGGAAGCTTTGCGTCGCCGGGTCGCCCCGGGTTTGCCGTTTCGTGATGGCGCCCCAATGGGACCATCGCACCTTTCGGTGCGGTACCATTAACGCCGCTTAAGGTTACGAAATGGTTAAGATCGCCGGCGAAATGGCCGGGCGGGTGGCCTGCGTCATCCTGCCGCGGCGTCAGGCGCGGGCGGAATCGAGCGCGTAGCCGGCGGAGCGGACGGTGCGGATGAGGTCCTTGCGACCGCCATGGTTCAGCGCCTTGCGCAGGCGCCGGACATGGACGTCGACGGTCCGCAGCTCGACCTCGGCGTCGCGGCCCCACACCGCGTCGAGGAGCTGCTCGCGCGAGAATACCCGCCCCGGCCGCTCGAGCAGGAACCGCAGTAGGCGGTATTCGGTGGGTCCCAGATGCACGGACTCGCCGTCGCGCGTCACGCGGTGGGCCGAAATGTCGAGCGCCAAGTCGAAGATCTTCAGCACCTCGGCGCCGGCGCTGGGCCGGGCGCGGCGAATCACTGCCTTGAGGCGGGCGATCAGCTCGCTGGTGCTGAACGGCTTCACCACATAGTCGTCGGCGCCGCTGTCGAGGCCACGCACGCGGTCGGCCTCCTCGCCGCGCGCGGTCAGCATGATCACCGGCAGGTCGCGCCAGGCGGGGGCACGGCGGATCTGACGGCACAGCTCGAGGCCCGAGAGCCGCGGCAGCATCCAGTCGAGCAGCACTGCGTCGGGCTTCTGCTCCTTGAGCTGCAGCAGCGCTTCTTCGCCGTCGCGCGCCTCGCTGACCGAGAAACCCTCCTTCTCCAGGTTGTAGCGCAGCAGCGTCGAGAGCGACGGTTCGTCCTCGACGACGAGGACTGCGGGACGCATCAGGCTTGACCCCCGGCCTTCTCGGGCTCGTCGGCCGGCGTCAAGGCGAGGCTGGTGCGGTCGCCCTTGGGTCGCACCTGCTGCATCGTCGTGCCGTTGACAAGGAAATAGAGCGTCTCAGCGATGTTGGTAGCGTGGTCGCCGATGCGTTCCAGGTTCTTCGCCATGAACAGGAGATGGGTCCCTGAGGTGATGTTGCGCGGGTCCTCGATCATATAGGTCAAAAGCTCGCGGAACAGGCTGGTGTACATCTCGTCGAGTTCTTCGTCGCGCAGCCACACCGCCATCGCCTTGTCGGCGTCGCGCCCGACATAGGCGTCGAGTACGTCCTTGATCATGGCGCCGGCGACGCGGCCCATGCGCGGCAGCGCGTGGACCGGCCGCACCGGCGGGATCTGGTCGAGCGCGATCGAGCGCTTGGCGACGTTGGTGGCATAGTCGCCGATGCGCTCGAGGTCGGTCGAGATCTTCAAGGCGGCGATGATCTGGCGCAGGTCGCGCGCCATCGGTTGGCGCAGCGCCAACAGCCGCACGACGAGGCTTTCGATCTCGCGCTCCAGCTCGTCGACCTTGGCGTCGCTCTCGATCACCGTGGCGGCGAGGTCGGCGTCGCGCTTGACCATGGCCTCCATTGCCATGCCGAGCTGGCTCTCGGCGAGCCCGCCCATCTCGGAGACGATGTTGTCGAGCCGGTGCAGCTCCTGGTCGTAGCTCTTGATGATATGCTCGGATGCCATCGCCAACTCCTTCAGCCGAAGCGGCCCGTGATGTAGTCCTCGGTCTGTCGCATCTTCGGATGGGTGAACATCGGCTCGGTCTCGGCGAATTCGATGAGCTCGCCCAGATACATGAAGGCAGTGTAGTCCGAGCTGCGCGCCGCCTGCTGCATATTGTGCGTGACGATGACGATGCAATAGTCGGATTTGAGCTCGGCGATCAGCTCCTCGATGCGCTGGGTGGAGATGGGATCGAGTGCCGAGCACGGTTCGTCGAGCAGCAGCACCTCGGGCTTGACCGCGACGGCGCGGGCGATGCAAAGGCGCTGCTGCTGGCCGCCCGACAGCGACAGCCCGCTTTCCTTGAGCTTGTCCTTGGCCTCGTCCCACAGCGCGGCGCGCCGCAGCGCCTGCTCCACCCGCTCGTCGAGATCCTGCGCCGGCAGGTTCTCGTAAAGCCGGATGCCGAAGGCGATGTTGTCGTAGATCGACATCGGGAACGGCGTCGGCTTCTGGAACACCATGCCGACGCGCGCCCGGAGCAGGTTCAGATCCTCGCGCGGGTCGAGGATGTTACGGCCGTCAATCAGCACCTCGCCGGTAGCGCGCTGGTGCGGATAGAGCTCGTAGATGCGGTTGAGGCAGCGCAGCAGGGTCGATTTACCGCAACCCGATGGGCCGATGAAGGCAGTGACCCGCTTGTCGTGCAGCGCCAGGCTGACGCCCTTCACCGCCTCGAAGTTGCGGTAATAGAAGCGCAGGTCCTTGACCGTGATTTTGGTCGAGGGCGCTTCGAGCGCGTGCGGCTTGTCCGAGGGCACCGTCGGCGCCGCGAGATGGGTGCGCAACGGCTGCGGAGCGGGGGCGGACGTGACCATGGGTGCGACTTCGATGCTCATTGCGAGAAGCTGCCTCGGCTTGCGACCCAACGGGCCAGGATGTTGAGGAACAGGATGGTGAAGGTGATGAGCGCGGCGCCGCCCCAGGCCAGCACTTGCCAATCGGCATAGGGGCTCATGGCGAACTGGAAGATGACCACCGGCAGGTTCGCCATCGGCCCGTTCATGTTGCCGCTCCAGAACTGGTTGTTGAGGGCGGTGAAGAGCAGCGGCGCGGTCTCGCCAGCGATGCGCGCCACGGCCAGCATCGCGCCTGTGAGCATGCCCTGGACCGCGGCGCGGTAGATAACCTTGACGACGACCTTCCACTGCGGCGT
This sequence comes from Allostellaceae bacterium, assembly GCA_035604615.1. Lineage (GTDB taxonomy): Bacteria > Pseudomonadota > Alphaproteobacteria > ATCC43930 > CGMCC-115725 > DATJLY01. The sequence goes on from DATNID010000055.1 coordinate 66,647, forward strand.
GCCCAAGGCGCTCGCCGCCTCGCGCAGGCTCGCGGGCACCAGCACCAGGACGTTCTCGGTGGTGCGCACCACCACCGGGATGACGATGATGGCGAGCGCCACGACCCCGGCCCAGGCCGAGAAATGACCCATCGGCACCACCATCACCTCATAGACGAATAGGCCAATGATGATGGAGGGCGCGCTCAGCAGGATGTCGTTGACGAAACGCACCACGGGCGCGAGCTGGCTGCCGCGCCCGAACTCGGCCAGGTAGGTGCCGGTGAGGATGCCGATGGGCGTGCCGAAAGCGGTCGCCGCCGCGGTCATGACGACGCTGCCGAAGATGGCGTTGAGGAGCCCGCCCTGGCTTCCGGGCGGCGGCGTCGTCTGGGTGAAGAGGGTGGCGCCGAGCGCGGGGACGCCGTTCCACAACAGCGATCCCAGGATCATGAACAGGACGATGAGCCCCGCCGCCGTCGCCGCGTAGGACAGGGTCAGGATGACGAAATTGACGGTGCGGCGGCGGGCGTAGATGGTCATTTCGCGGCCTGTTGCTCGAGCCGCATCAGCATCAGCCTCGCCGCCGCCAGCACGATGAAGGTGATGACGAACAGGATCAGACCCAGTTCGATGAGCGATGAGGTGTAAAGGTCACCCACCGCCTCGGTGAATTCGTTGGCGAGGGTCGCGGAAATCGTGGTACCGGGCCCGAGCAGCGAGGTGGCGATATGGTGCGAATTGCCGATCACGAAGGTGACTGCCATGGTCTCGCCCAGCGCCCGGCCGAGCCCCAGCATGACGCCGCCCATGACGCCGACGCGGGTGTAGGGGACGACGATGTCGCGCACCACCTCGGCGGTGGTAGCGCCGATGCCATAGGCGCTCTCGCGCAAGACTGGCGGAACGGTGACGAACACGTCGCGCGACACCGCGGCGATGAAGGGCAGAACCATGACGGCGAGGATGAAGCCAGCGGTCAGGATGCCCAGTCCCAGAGGCGGTCCGGCGAACAAGGCGCCGAAGAACGGCAGCGCGCCCAAGGTCGAGACCAGCGCCGGCTGTACCGTCGATTGCAGCACCGGCGCCAGCACGAACAGGCCCCAGATGCCATAGATGATGCTCGGGATCGCCGCCAGAAGCTCGATCAGCGTGCCGATCGGCCGCCTGAGCCAGGGCGGGCACAGCTCGGTCAGGAAGAGAGCGATGCCGAGCCCGACCGGCACCGCGATCACCATGGCGATGGCCGAGGTAATCAGCGTGCCGTAGATCGCCGGCAGGGCGCCGAAGATCTCCTTGACCGGGTTCCACCTCTGCTCCCACAGGAAGCCGAAGCCGAACTTGGAGATCGCCGGAATCGACCCGATCACCAGGGAGAGCATCACCGCCAGCAGGAGCAGCAGCACGCCCACGGCAAAGGCCCGCGTGGTGCCGCGAAAGAGCGCATCTTCCAGCCGCAGCCGTCCCAGCCGCCGCGGCGCCGCTTCGAGCCCCGCGCCGCTACCGGCCGGACCCGCCCCGGTCATAGCGCTCAAATGCCTCTCCCCTTTTACGGTGAGGAGTACAGGCGCTTCGTTGCGGTTTTATGACAGAGGCGCGGCGGGCAGGTGAACGGTGAAGACCGAGCCCTGGCCGGGCTCGCTGTCGATCTCGAGCGCGCCGCGATGATGGTTGACGATGTGCTTGACGATCGCGAGGCCCAGGCCGGTGCCGCCCAGCTCGCGCGAGCGGGCCGCGTCCACCCGGTAGAACCGCTCGGTCAGGCGGGGCAGGTGGTCGCGGCCGATGCCGGCGCCGTGGTCGCGCACCGCCACCGAGACGGTGGCGCGCGGACCCGCCCGGGCGCCCGGCAGGAGCCGGGCGGAGCGACTGGCAACCACCTCGACCGCCGAGCCCGCTGCGCTATATTTAATGGCATTGTCGATCAGGTTCTGGAACACCTGGGTCAGTTCGTCGGCGTCCCCTACCACGGGCGGCATATCGTCGGGCAGGGTCAGCGTTATGCGCATGCCGCGCGCCTCGGCGCGCTGCTCCAGCGTGTCCGCCACGCCCCGCATCACCGCGCCGAGATCGACCGCGCCAGTCGGCGAGCGGTGCTCGTTCATCTCGATGCGCGACAGCGACAGGAGATCGCCGACCAGACGCTGCATGCGGCTGGCCTGTTCTGCCATGATGGCGAGAAAGCGCTCGCCCGCGGCGCGGTCGTCGCGCGCCGGTCCCCTGAGCGTCTCGATGAACCCCACCAGCGAGGCGAGCGGGGTACGCAGCTCGTGGCTCGCATTGGCGACGAAATCGGCGCGCAGCTGCTCCGCGCGCTTGATGGCGGTGAGATCGTTCAAGAGCAGCAGCGCGACCGCGCCGTCATGGTTGCGGGGTGACAGCGGCGCGATCCGCGCCGACAGGTGGCGCTCGACCGGGCTCGTGAGCTCGAACTCGACCACGCGCTGACCTTCGCCGCGCAGCACGGCGTCGGCGGCGGCCAGCAAGGCGGGATGGCGCAGCGCCCCGGCGAGGTCGCGCTCCAGCAGCCGCTCGCCCAAGAGCGCGTCGGCGGCGGCGTTGGCGCTGACGACGCGGCGGTCGGCATCGAGCAGCAGGAGCGGCTCAGGCAGCGCTGCGACCACCGCGCGCGAGGCCTCGAGTTCGTCGTCGCGCACCTGGTCTCTGAGCCGCGTGCTTCGCATCCAGCGTCCGAGTGCCAACCACAAATCCCGCACCGACGGCGCCCAGCTTTCGATCTCGGGCGCGGCGCGCTCGTCGGCCGCCATCGTCTCGATCGCGGTCTGAACCGCGGCTAGCCCGAAGGCGAGCGGCTTGAACAGCAGCAACACGCCGGCATAGACGGCGACCGCCGCCACCGCCGCGGCGCCCGGCCCTACCAGGCCGAATCCGGCGAGCACCACGAGGGCCAAAAGGCCCGGCAGCGACAGCACCAGCCCACCGAGAAGGAGGCGCGGCACGGCGACGCGCCGCGCGCCGGCCGGGCTTGCCCTGCCACCGCGCGTCGGTCGCGATTCGGTTTGAGCCATGGACGCTCCTTCGCCGCCTCTCTTAAGAGCGATGCAGGGAGCGCGCAAGAAAAAGCCCCGCCGAAGCGGGGCTAGTCGGGGGGGAATGTCGCGGGGGAACGCGACAGGGTCCATAGGTGATACGCCCCTGCCGGCACGATGGTTCACCGGCCGCAAAAAATTATTGGGGAGATATTCTTGTGGCCGCCGCCGCGCCGGCCGCAATCCCTGGGCCGCCAGGGTTGCCGGCGTTTCCCAGGCCGCCCCGGGATGCTACCGTCCGCGGCGATGAACGACCTTCCGCGCGCCCCGCCCGTGCCGTCCGCCGCGGAGGCGTCGCCGATGATGGCGCAATATCTCGAATTGAAGCGCCTTCATCCCGATTGTCTCCTGTTCTATCGCATGGGCGATTTCTACGAGCTGTTCTTCGAGGACGCGGCGCGTGCCGCCGCCGCGCTCGACATCACGTTGACCAAGCGCGGCCGGCACGAGGGCGAGGACATCGCCATGTGCGGCGTTCCCGTCCATGCCGCCGAGGCCTATCTCGCGCGCCTCATCCGCCAGGGCTTCCGCGTTGCCGTGTGCGAGCAGATGGAGGACCCCGCCGAGGCGCGGAAGCGCGGCGGCAAGTCGCCGGTGCGGCGCGCCGTCGTGCGCATCGTGACCCCCGGCACCATCACCGAGGACACGCTGCTCGATGCCCGCGCGCACAATTATCTCGTGGCGCTGGGCGAGGCGGGGCGCGCCCTGGGCCTCGCCTGGCTCGATCTCTCCACGGGCGAGATCGAGACGCAGGAACTCGATGACAAGGGTCTCGCCGCCGCGCTGGCGCGGTTGCGGCCAGGCGAGATCCTACTGCCCGAACGGCTGGTCCAGCGTCCCGACCTCTTCGAGCTGTGGGGCGAATGGAAGGGCGCGCTCACGTCTCTCCCTGATCCGCGCTTCGACAGCGAGAACGGGCGCAAGCGGCTCGAGGCGCTCTACGGCGTACGCGTGCTCGACGGCTTCGGCAATTTCGGCCGCGCCGAGCTGGCGGCTTTGGGCGCGCTCGTCGATTACGTCGCGCTGACGCAGCAGGGCAAGGTGCCGCCGCTGCTGCCACCGCGCCAGCTCGCCGCGGGCGCGTTCCTCGAGATCGACCCGGCGACGCGGCGCAATCTCGAACTCGGCGAGACCCTCGCCGGCGAGCGCAAGGGCAGCCTGCTCGCGACCATCGACCGCAGCGTCACCGGCGCCGGCGCGCGCCTCCTCGCATCTCATCTCGCGGCGCCGCTGACAGACCGCGCCGCGATCAACGAGCGGCTCGACGCGGTCGCCTTCCTCGCTGGCGAGGAGCGCCTGCGCCGCGACATCCGCGACCTCTTGCGCCGCACCTCCGACATGGCGCGCGCGATGGCGCGGCTGGCGCTGGGGCGCGGCGGCCCGCGCGATTTGGCGAGCTTGCGCGACACGCTGGGCGAAACCGCGACCCTGCGCGGCCTCATGCGCGGCAAGGGCGTGCCGCCGCTCCTCGCCCGCGCCGAGCGCGATCTGGGCGAGCATTTCGCTCTGGTCGATCGCCTGACGCGCGCGCTTGCCGCGGACCTGCCGGTGCTCGCGCGTGACGGTGGCTTCATCGCGCGCGAATATTCCCCCGCGCTCGACGAATTGCGGGGCTTGCGCGACGAGAGTCGGCGCATGGTGACCAATCTCCAGGCGCGTTATGCCGGGGAGAGCGGCGTTCCCTCGCTCAAGATCCGCCACAACAACATCCTGGGCTATCACGTCGAGGTGACGCCGCTTCACGTCGGCAAGCTCGGGCCCGGCTTCATCCATCGCCAGACCATGGCGTCCTCGGTGCGCTACGGCACGGTTGAATTGGGGGAGCTCGAAAGCAAGATCTCAAGCGCCGCCGACAAGGCGTTGGCGCTAGAGCTCAAATGCTTCGAGGACCTGGTCGGCGAGGCGGTGGCGCGCGCCGAGGCGATCGCGCTTGCGGCCGCGTCGCTCGCCGCGCTCGACGTGGCGGCGGGGCTCGCCGAGCTGGCAGCGGAGGAGCGCTATTGCCGGCCGCAGATCGAGGACGGGCCGGGGTTCGAGATCGTCGCCGGCCGCCATCCCGTGGTCGAGGCGGCGCTCAGGAGCGCGCACGGGCCGGGCTTCGTCGCCAATGACTGCGCGCTCGAGGCGGGCCGGCGGCTGTGGCTCCTCACCGGCCCCAACATGGCCGGCAAGAGCACGTTCCTGCGCCAGAACGCGCTCATCGCGGTGATGACGCAGATGGGATCGTTCGTGCCGGCGGAGCGGGCGCGGATCGGCGTGGTCGACCGCCTGTTCAGCCGGGTGGGCGCGGCCGACGATCTGGCGCGCGGGCGCTCGACCTTCATGGTCGAGATGGTCGAGACCGCATCGATCCTCAACCGCGCCACGCCGCGCTCGCTCGTCATCCTCGACGAGATCGGGCGCGGCACGGCCACCTTCGACGGCTTGTCGATCGCATGGGCGACGATCGAGCATCTGCACGAGGTCAATCGCTGCCGTACCCTGTTCGCGACCCACTTCCACGAGCTGACGGCATTGGCGACCAAGCTCGCCGATCTCGCGTGCTATGCGATGCGGGTCAAGGAATGGCAGGGCGACGTGGTGTTCCTGCACGAGGTGGCGCCGGGCGCGGCCGACCGCTCCTACGGCATCCACGTGGCAAAGCTCGCAGGCCTGCCGGCGCCGGTGGTGGCGCGCGCCGAGGAGGTGCTGAAGACGCTCGAGAGCGGCGAGCAGGGGAGCGCGCTGACACGCCTCGCCGAGGATTTGCCGCTCTTTGTTGTAGCGCGCGCGGCGCCGGCGCCGCCCGCCCCCTCGGCGCTCGAGACGGCGCTCGGCGCGGTGCGGCCCGACGAGCTGAGCCCGCGCGAGGCGCTCGAACTCATATACAAGCTCAAAGGGTTGGCAGACGGGAAATGAACGCGACTTGGATCAGTGCGCCGCGGCGTTCGTCTCGGGACGGTCGACGGCATAGCGCTGGTCGACAACTGTGGCGGCGAGCACGCTGCCCTTGATGGCGCCGATCGAGCGATACCAGTCGATCTGGTCTTGGGTCGCCGCCATATCGACCCGCGCGTCGCGGTCGAAATAGGGCAGGCCGAGCGCCACGCGCGCGGGCGGCTGCTCGACCCACTTGGCGATGACGTCGAGAACCGCAGCGGCGGTCGGCTCGTCCTTGCGCATGCCCTGCGCATCGGTGAAGGCGACGTAATAGTCGCGCACCGCCTTGCGGTAGGCGGCGAGGAAGTGCTTCACGGTGTCGCTATGATGGTCGACCATGTCGCGCGACGCGAACATGAGAAAGGCCGGCGTGTAGCCGGTCAAGTCGCCGACCCAACCGATCAGCTTCACCTCGTCCTTCTCGATGAGCGGCAGGGCGTTGGTCGAGTCGAAGACGGCGGCGTCCGCCCGGCCGCCGGCGACCGCCGAGGCGATGTTGGGGTTCGACTGCAGCGGCATGAGCGTCACCGTGCTCAAGTCGAACCGCTCTTTCGCCGCGATCTTGCCGAGGCTGTATTGCAGGCCGGTGCCCATCTGCGTCAGCGCGAAGGAATGTCCGGGCAGATCGCGTGGCGATTTGAGCCCGGCCGCGAAGGCCTTGTTCGAGGCGACGAGGGCGAGGGCATGGAAGCTCGGCGCCTCGGCGGCGCCGCTCGCGACGATGCGCACGCGCCCGTCCACGCCCAGATTGTAAAGCGCGGCCGTCTGGGCGGCGTCGCCGAAATCGAGATCGCCCGACGCCACCGCGACGGCGACCGGCGCCTGCGCCTGAAAGATGGTGAGTTGCGCGTCGAGCCCTTCGGCCGTGAAATAGCCCTTGGCGAGCGCGACCGCGATCGGCGCGCAGTTCGCGATCTTGCTGACGCCGATCTTGATCGTCTCCGCCGAGGCCGCCGAGGCTGCGCTCAAGGCAAGAAATGCGAAGGCCGCTATGGCCGTGGTCCGTGCCCACCCCATGTCGTTCCTCCCATGGCAAGGTCGTCGCGCCGCTTGATTTGCTCGGGCCGCGCTTCGCGAAACCCTAGCACGGGGGAGGCGGGCTCGCGCCTGCTTCCTCGGACTGGCCCAATGAACGAATAGGGCCGGAAGCGGCAAACCGCGCCTGGCGCCCACCACCTGATCCCGCGCCCCGTGACCTCGCCAGCCCGCAATGCTACCCTTTCGCCCGGCCCGCCGCAGAACGGGCGAGGGAGGGATCGATGAAGCTGGCGCTTGCCCGTCTTGCCGTTCCGCTGTGCCTCGCGCTCATGGCCGCCCCGGCCTGGGCCGAGAAGCAATACGCACCCGGAATCAGCGATACCGAGATCAAGTTCGGCCAGACCTTACCCTTGAGCGGCCCGGTCTCGGCCTATGGCCAGATCGGGCGCGCCGAGGCCGCCTATTTCCGCATGATCAACGACCAGGGCGGGGTCAACGGGCGCAAGCTCGAATTCGTCCAGCTCGACGACGGCTACAGCCCGCCCCGCACCGTCGAGCAGACGCGCAAGCTGGTCGAGGAAGAGCAGGTCGCCTTCGTCTTCAGCACCATCGGCACGCCGGGCAACATGGCGATCCGCAAATATCTCAACGACCGCAAGGTGCCGCAACTTTGGGTCGGCTCCGGCAGCAGCCATCTTGCCGACCCCGAGCATTTCCCCTGGACCATGGCGTTCCTGCCGAGCTACCTGGTCGAGGGCCGGGTCTATGCGAAATACATCCTCTCGCATACCCCCGACGCCAAGGTCGCGGTGCTCTACCAGAACGACGATTTCGGCAAGGACTTGCTCCAAGGGTTCCAAGAGGGGCTGGGCGCGGCGGCGGCGAAAATGATCGTCGCTTCGGCCTCCTACGAGGTCAGCGACCCGACCATCGACCAGCAGGTGCTGTCGCTCCAGGGCTCCGGCGCCGATACGCTCTTCACCGTCGTCACCCCCAAATTCTCGGCCCAGGCGATCCGCAAGGTCTACGACATCGGCTGGAGGCCGCGCTATTTCGTCAGCTACACCGGCAGCGCCGTCGCCGCCGTGCTGAAGCCGGCCGGGCTCGAGAAATCGGTGGGCCTGGTTTCGACCGCCTATTTGAAGGACCCCACCGATCCGCAATGGAAGGGCGATCAGGGCTACAAGGACTGGCTCGCCTGGATGGAAAAGTACCTGCCGGGCGGCGACACCGCCGACCTCTTCAACGTCACGGGATATGTCGAGGCCTCGGTGCTGGTGCAGGTGCTCAAGCGCTGCGGCGACGACCTCTCGCGCGAGAACATGATGCGGCAAGTAACCCATATCGAGAACCTGGCGCTGCCGATGCTGCAGCCGGGGATCGTGTTCAGCACCTCGCCGACCGATTACACCCCGGTGAAATCGATGCGGCTGGTGCGCTTCGACGGCACCACCTGGGTCCCGTTCGGCGACCCGATCGACGGCCGCCTGTCGCAGCGGTGACGGGCGTAATGGCTTCGCAGGGGGTGGCGGTGTAGGATGGCGCCGCTATGAGCCTCATCCAGCGCCAACGCGACATCGTCGACCGCCGCGCGCTTCAGGCGGCGCTCGAAGCGCTCGCCGAAGAGGGCGAGCCCCAGCGCGCCCGTGTCGCCGACCTCTTGAAGCAGGCGCTGCAGGCCGGCCGCGAGGAGGCGCAGCGGCGCTTCGAAGCCGGCGCCTCGGGTACCGAGACGACGCGGGCGCTGGCGTTTCTCGTCGATCAGATCATCCGCGTACTATACGACTTCACCGTCGCCAATGTTTATCCGCTTGCCAATCCGACCGAGGGCGAACGCATCGCGTTGATCGCCGTCGGCGGCTATGGCCGCGGCGAGCTGGCGCCCTTCTCCGACATCGACCTCCTGTTCCTCTATCCTTACAAGCAGACGCCGCACACCGAGCAGGTGGTGGAGTACCTGCTTTATACGCTATGGGACATGGGGCTCAAGGTCGGCCAGGCGACGCGCTCCATCGACGAGACGCTGGCGCGGGCCAAGACCGACCTCACCATCCGCACCGCCGTGCTCGAGGCGCGCTATGTCTGGGGCGACCAGCAGCTCTATCTCGACCTGAAGCGCCGCTTCGAGGCCGAAATCATCAAGGGCTCGGCCGCCGCTTTTCTCGAGGCGAAGCTCGAAGAGCGCGACAAGCGCCACGCGCGGCTCGGCGAATCGCGCTACCTGGTCGAGCCCAACGTCAAGGAAGGCAAGGGCGGCCTGCGCGATCTCCACACGCTGTTCTGGATCGCGAAATACATCTATCGCGTCGACAGCGTCGACGAGCTTGTTGAACGCCACGTGCTCGAGGCCGACGAGGCGCAGCGCTTCGCGCGAGCGCAGAATTTCCTCTGGACCGTGCGCTGCCATCTCCACTTCATCACCGGCCGCGCCGAGGACCGCCTGACCTTCGATCTGCAGACCGAAGTGGGCCGCCGCATGGGATACACCGACCATGCCGGCACCCGCGGCGTCGAGCGGTTCATGAAGCATTATTTCCTGGTCGCGAAGGACGTGGGCGACCTGACGCGCATCTTCTGTGCGCTGCTCGAAGCCGAGCTTCAGCGCCAGCCGCGCCTGTCCTGGCGGCGCTGGAGCTTTCGCAAGCGCCACGTCGACGGCTTCACGGTCGATGGCGGCCGGCTCGACGTCGCGAACGAGCGCGCGTTCCGCGACGATCCGGTCAACCTGATCCGCCTCTTCCACTCCGCCGAGGAACACGGGCTCGACATCCATCCGCACGCGCTGCGTCTCATCACCCAGTCGCTGAAGCTGATCGACGGCGCCCTCCGCGCCGATCCCGAGGCGAACCGGCTCTTCATGGAGATCCTCACCTCGCGCAAGGATCCCGAGACCGCATTGCGGCGCATGAACGAGGCCGGCGTCTTCGGCCGCTTCATCCCCGATTTCGGTCGCGTTGTCGCGCAGATGCAGTACGACATGTATCACGTGCACACGGTCGACGAGCACACCATCATCGCGATCGGCATCCTGCACCAGATTGAGAGCGGCGAGCTGAAGAAGGATCTGCCGCTGGCGTCGGCTCTCATTGAGAAGATCGTGTCGCGCCGCGCGCTCTTCCTCGCGCTGCTGCTGCATGACATCGCCAAGGGACGGGGCGGCGACCATTCCATCCTCGGCGAGAAGGTGGCGGAGAAGCTGGGGCCGCGGGTCGGGCTCACGGCCGAAGAGACCGAAACGATCGCTTGGCTGGTGCGCTGGCATCTGCTGATGAGCAACACCGCCTTCAAGCTCGACATCGACGATCCTGAGACGATCCGCAGCTTCGCCGAGCGCGTGCAGTCGCCCGAGCGGCTCAATCTCCTGCTCATTCTCACCGTATGCGACATCCGCGCAGTCGGCCCCAAGGTTTGGAACGGCTGGAAGGCGACGCTCCTGCGCGAGCTCTATCACCGCGCCTTTGAGCTCATGTCGGGGGGCCTAGTTGGCGATACCGCCGACGTGCGCATCAAGGCCAGGCAGCAGGCGGTGCGCGAATTGCTGCGCGACTTCTCCGACGCGGAGTTCGCCGGTTTCGCGGCCAAGACCTATCCCAACTACTGGCTGTCGTTCGATCCGCAGACGCTGGTGCGCCACGCGCGGTTGACGCGCGACGCCGAGCGTCGCGGCGCGCCCTTGACCGTCGATACGCGGGTCGATCCGGCACGCGCGGTCACCGAGGTGACGCTCTATACCGCCGACCATCCCGGCCTCTTCTCGCGCATCGCCGGCGCGCTTGCGCTCGCCGGCGCCAACATCGTCGACGCGAAGATCCTAACGCTCTCGAATGGCATGGCTCTCGATACATTCCTGGTGCAGGACCGCCAGGGCGGCGCCTTCGACCGGCCCGAGAAGCTTGCCAAGCTCGCCGTTCTATTCGAGAACGTGCTGTCGGGCCGGGTGAAGCCGCATATCGAACTCAATGCGCCGCCCGCGATCGAGAGCCGCACGCGGGTCTTCGCGGTGCCGCCGCGCGTTCTGATCAGCAACACCGCGAGCCGTACTCACACCGTGCTCGAGGTCAACGGCCGGGACCGGCCGGGGCTGCTGTTCGAGCTGACGCGCGCCCTGACGCAGCTCAACCTGCAGATATTCGGCGCCAAGATCTCGACCTACGGCGAGAAAGTGGTCGACGTTTTCTATGTCAAGGACCTGTTCGGCCACAAGGTCGAGCACGAAGAGCGGATCAAGGCGATCCGCGAGCGGCTCACCGCGGTCCTGGCAGAGGCGCAAGAGGCCGCGCCGGCGCCGCGGCGGCGTACCCGGGCGCGCAGCGCCGCCGAATAAGTCTCAAGTCCGCGGCGGCGCCAGCACCCGCTGATAGAGATAGCCGAGCGCGACGAGACTGGCACCGAGGCCGAGGAACGACGCCGCGCGCAGCAGGCCCGACAGCGCCGCCATGTCGAACAGGAAGACCTTGGTCGTGACCAGCGCTCCGACCGCGATGCCAGCAAGCCGCAGCGCGCGCCAGTTCCACACCATGCCGGCAAGCACGAGGCTCGCTCCATAGACGAGCCAGACCGCAGAATAGACGTACCACTCGCCATCCGAGGTCGGGCCAGCGACGATATATTCGCCGTGGAACAGGTGGCGGGTCTCGAGCGACAGATAGACGAACGCAAGCAGCAGCGCGGCGACGCCGGCACAGGCGGCGGGACCGGGAAACGCCATGCGGCGGAAAGCTCGATAAAAGAATGCCCCGAAGATTGCGGGCACGAGATAGGCAAACAGCAAGGCATTGAAGAACGGCAGCGCGCCGATCGCTTCGCGTGCCCATAGCGGGTTGGTCGCTAGAACCGGACCGGTCAGCAGATTGAACGCGCCGCCCGCCAGCAACAGCGGCCACGCGACGCGGCGCGCCCAATGCGCCTGTTTCGCGCCGCGCGGCAGGGTGCCGAGCGAAATCGCAAGCCAGGCGTCGGATTGCAGTCCCTGCTCGAGCAGGTCATAGCGCGGGCGCGCGATCGAGCCGTTGAGCGCGTGGCGGATCTCGAGCGAGGTCAGCGCGACGAATATCGCGATCATGCCGCCCTCGAGCACGTCGACCAGGAGATCGTCGCCGCTGCGCCGGAAGCCGCGCGCCGCCACGAGAAACGCAAGCCAAGGCACGCCGTAAAGATAGAGCAGCAGATTGAAGACCGGCGCGGGCCCGATTTCATACTGACCGAGCGACGGGTTGAGCAGCAGCCGCACCAGGACGATCGCGGCCAGAATCAACGCCGTGGTACGGATGGCGCGCACGCCCGTGCGATCGTAGAGCCACACCAGCGCCGGCAGCTGTAGCGACAAGGCGATGGTGAGCCAGCCGAGCCGCAGCGACATGGCGATGGCGAGGCTGATCGCCGCCACCGTCGCGACCGCGTAGGCGGCGAGCACGGCGTTGGACGCGGCCGGCTGGGCCGGTCTGAGACGCTCGGTCGCGATCAGCTCGATGGCGGCAAGCCCCAGCGCGATCGCTGCCCAGGGCAGGCTCGGGGCCATCAACACGGCGCGCCAGTAGACGAGGGCGAGGATGGCGACGGGCATTCCCGCCGACACGAGCGCCCAGCGACCAGGCCGTGGCACGCGAGTCATCGCGACCGCGCCGCCGATCCCGAACACCGCCGCCACGGTGGCCGCGAAGCCGAGATAGGGTTGCGACAAGGTGGGCGGCGCGAGGAACACGAAGCTGCTGGTCGGAGTGGCGAAGGATGTCCGCCCGAATTCCTATGCCGCGAGCAGCGTGAGCTGCATGATGCCGCCGATCCAGGCCAAGCGGTCGAAGCCCGGATCGCGCAATCCCAGTGCCGCGAGCAGCACCGTCAAGGCGCTGGCGAGGGCGATAGCTTGCGCGTGGTAGCCGACGGCGATGACAAGTACGACCATGGTCATGGCGTCCGCGATCGCGGCGGCCCAGACGAAGCTAGGGCGGCCCTCGTCGGCGTCCTTGGGCAGTGTCAGGACGAAGAGCGCCGGCACCGCGATGAGATAGAGACCGAGCGGAAGCTCGGAACGCGGCATGAGAAGCGCGAGCCACGCCCAGATCGTCACCCCCGCCGTCACTGCCCAGCCGAGTCCGTTCCAGCGCTGCCAGCGCAGCAGCACGAGCGCACCCGCAGTGACCAGGAAAACATAAAGAAGCAGGCCCGCCGCCGATGGGTTCGGCGTCTCGATCAGCGCCGGCGCGACATAGCCGCCGACGAAACCGAGGAGCGCCATGAGCTGTCCATGGACCAGCGACAGGAGCGCGGCCGCGGCGGCGACGCCGGCCAGCAGCGCGAAGGCGACCGCCGCCGGGATGAGCGCATAGAGCGCATGGCCAGCATAAACGCTCGCGAACAGTCCGACGATCCCCGCAGCGCTGAGCCCGGGCGGGATATAGTCCGGCTCGAGCGGGAGGCCGGCAGCAAGGACCGGCTTGTGCCGTCTCGTCCACTCGCCTGCGGCAAGGAGGGCGAGGCCGAGAACGATGCCCGAGGCGACGCGCGCCGCCGGGCCGAACAGGCCGCGCTCGATCGTGTACTTGACCAGGAACACGATGCCGAGCGCGAGCGCGAGCGCGCCGAGCCAAGCGATCCAGCGTCGCATGAGACGCTCTTCGAGCCGCGCGATGATCGCGCCCGCGCCGGCGCCGGACGGCAGAGAGAGCTGGATATCGGGCGGCGGGGCCGGCGCGGGAGCTGGTGGCGGCGCGGCTGGGGCGGGCGGCTTTACCGCTTCCGGCTCAGGCGGCCCGGACGGCGGCCGGACGCGAGCTTCAATGAAAGCGAGGCGGGCGGAGAATTCGGACAGGCGCGCGTCGGTCTCGCGCGCGCGGCGCTCACCGGCGCGCCACGCGGTGGCGGCGATGCATAACACGAGGAGCGCGCCGATCAGCGCAAGCATGTCCCGGACTCAGGTTTGACCGAGCTTCAGCCCCGGCGAGAAAGCGAGAATCGCGACGGCGCCCAATGCCACCGGCGCGAATGCCAGCGCGGGAATTCCGGTCACGTCCCAGGCGAAACCGCCGAGGATCGGCAGCACCACGGCGCATGGATAGGAGATGGTGAACATCGCCGCTGAAATGCGATGAACGTCGTGAGGCGGGCCGAGCAGCGCCGGCAGTGCGAGCATCAGGATGAGCGCCACCGCGTTGGCGAAGCCCAGGAGCGCCGCCCACCACACCACTGCCTCGGCCTGCCCGAGGACGATGCCGACGACGCTCGCGACCAGCAGGATGCCCATCGCGATGTAGGTCGCGTGGCGCCGCACCAGCCGGCCTGCCACCGCGATCATCAGCAGCGAGCCTGGAATTTGACCACCGTTCAGGGCCGACAAGGCCTGGCCGACCAGGTCGGGCCGGCCAAGCGAGTGCAGATAGTCGGGCAGGAACGTGTTCGCGCACCAATAAATCGTGTTGACGGAGCCGAGCAGGATGCCGAGGCGCCACACCAGCGGATCGCGCCAATCCGGCCACCAGCGCCTGGCCCCGATCGACCGCGCTGCGGCCGAGCGCGGCGCGCGCGGCGACCAGGCGATCACGATCAGCGCCGTGACCAGGATCGGCAGCGACCACAGCACGAGCGAGAGCCGCCAGCTGCCATGGGCCAGCGGCAGCACCACCGGAATGGCGAGCGCGACGGCGATGAGTTCCGAGACCAGGAGCCCGTTGGTGTAGACTGCGGTCGCGAAGCCGACGCGGCCGGGCATCCAGTCGCGCACCAGGGGCGGCATGGCCGGCTGCATGATGGCGATCCCGGCGCCCATCAGGATAGTCGCGGCATCGAGCATGACGATGTTGGGCGCGGCGCCCCGCACCGCGGAGCCGATTGCGGTGAGGAAAAGCCCCACCACCAATGTCGGCTGCGCCCCGAACCGCGCGATCAGCATCGCCCCCGGGATGGCCGCGAAGGCGAACAGCAGCGACGGCAGGCTGCCGAGGGTGCCGATCGAGGTCTCGGACAGGCCGAGATCCTGGTGGATCATCGGCAGGACCGGTGCCACCGCGAGGATGGTCAGGCGCAACGCCATTCCGGCGAGCCAGAGAATCGCGAGCGTACCGAGGAACCGTTGACTGGTCTGTCCGGCCAGCTCGCGCGGCGCGTGATAGATCGGCGTCGCAGCGTCGGCCGCCGGTTCGGGACTATCGTAGGGCGTCTCTTCCACGGTCCTGCGCTTCACTTCAGGCTTGCGGCCGCCTCGTGTACCAGCGCGCTGTCCACCACCTTCGACAGGTCGAGCGGCGTAGTGTAGTTGAGCCTGCCGTTCTGCATGTGCACGGCCTCCTGCCGGCGTAGGCTTTCGACGTATTTTCCGATGTCGAGATTGCGGTCGAATGCGAACGGAACCGCCGCCTTGATGCCGTCGAGGTCGAGCTTGGTCCCTTGCGCGAGTAACGCGGCGAGCTGCGGGTCCTCGTTGTAGCGGCCTTGGGTCTCGTGCGCCGCGCGGACCAGCGCGCGCAGGAAGCGCACGGCGACCGCGCGGCGGTTGCGCATAAGCTCGCCGCTGAAGAACACCACGGTCGTCAGGTCGCCGCTGCCGACCGCCGCTTCCGGCTGCACCAGCGCGGCCAGGTTCTGCCGGATCGCCAGCGTGGCGAGCGGCTCGGCAGGAAAGGCGGCGTCGATGCCCTTGTTGGAGAACGCCACCAGCATCTGCGGGAAGCCGAGCATGGTCTCGTTCACGTCCTTGAGCGTCATGCCGTACTTGCCGAGAATGAGAGTCAGGAAATATTCGGGGATCGAGCCCGGCGTGTTGGCGGCGACGACCCTGCCCTTGAGATCGGCGCCGCTCTTGATCGCGCCGCTGTCCCACAAATCCTTGCGCGCAAGGAGCGGAGTCGAGGTGACCGGCGCGGGCTGGATGCCGAGCGCCGCCACCGCGCGCAGATCGAGGCCCTCGTGCTGGGCATTGAAGAACCCGGCGTTGAGCGCCCCCATACTCACGTCGAGCTGGCCGGTGGCGAGCGACGAGATCGATTCCTGCGCGCCGCGGAAGCTCATCTCCTCGATGGCGATGTGCTCGTCCGCGAGATAGCCCTTTTCGAGCGCGATGTAATAGGGCGACTGGGACAGCGTGATGACCAGCCCGATCGAAAGCTTGTCGGTCTTCTCCTGCGCCGCCGCCGGCAGCATCAGGGCCACGAGCGCGGCAAGGATCGCCAGGCGCCTGATCAATTCGCCCTCCGTTCCAATGCGGTTCCTGCCGTCACTTGAGGCTCGCGGCGGCGCGATGCACGATATTGGCATCGAAGATTCGGTCCGCCGGCACCGGCGTCGCATAGTTGAGCCGGCCGTCCAGCATGTGCCGGCGCTCCTGGCGGCGGACGCTCGCCTCGTATTTGGCGATGTCGAGGTCGGGATCGAAGCCGTAGGGGTAGGCAGAGGTGACGATATCGGCCGTCAGCTTTGTCGCCTTCGCCAGGATGGCAACGATCTCGGGCTTGGAGCGGTAGTCGATCGAGTCGCGCGCGCCGCGGATCATGGCGCGCAGGAAGCGCTCCCCGACCTGAGGCCGCTCGCGCAGGAACTTGCCGCTGAAGAAAAACACGGTCGTCATGTCGCCGCCGCCGGCGCCGGCGTCGGGCTTGACCAGCTCGGCAAAGCCCTGGCGGATTGACAGCGTAGCGAAAGGCTCGGCCGGAATCGCCGCGTCGACCGCCTTGTTGCTGAGCGCGACCACCATTTCCGGGAAGCTGATCATAGTCTCGTTAACATCCTTGAGCGTCATCCCGTACTTCCCGAGGATCAGCGACAGGAAGTATTCCGGGCTCGCGCCGGGCGTGTTGACGGCAACGGTCCGGCCCTTGAGGTCGGCGCCGTTTTTGATCGCGCCGCTGTCCCACAAGTCCTTGCGTGCGAGCAGGGGCGTCGCCGTCACCGGCAGGGGCTGGATGCCGAGCGTCGCCACGACGCGAAGGTCGAGTCCCTGGTTGGCGGCATTAAAGAACCCCGCGTTGATGGCGCCCATCGA
This sequence comes from Allostellaceae bacterium, assembly GCA_035604615.1. Lineage (GTDB taxonomy): Bacteria > Pseudomonadota > Alphaproteobacteria > ATCC43930 > CGMCC-115725 > DATJLY01. The sequence goes on from DATNID010000055.1 coordinate 83,543, forward strand.
CACGTCCATCTGGCCGGTCGCGAGCGCCGAAACCGCGTCCTGCGCGCCGCGATAATTGGAGGCGTCGGCGGCAATGTGTTCGGCCGCGAGATAGCCCTTGGCGTCGGCCACGTAGTAGGGCGCATCGGCAATCGAGACCGCCATACCGAGGACGACCGGGTCGGCGTTCTGCTGGGCCGAAGCGGGCCAGACACCTGCGCAAAAAAACGTCATGACCAGCGCGGAACGTCCGACCAAAATCGTCCCTTCCCCCGTAACATCCGGCGCCCCCGCGCCAGAGCGTTCATTAGTCGCATTATACGACCAGGGAAGGGGTGTCGCGCGAAAGAAATACGCTATAGAGTGGGAATTTCACGCCGAATTGGGCCAGGCGCGGACGTCGGCTCACGGCGCGGAGGTGTCTTACTCGCGCAGGTCCTCGAAGAATTCCTTGACCTTGGCGAAGAACCCTTCGCTTTCCGGCTGGGTGCGGCTGGTCTCGCCCGCCTTCTCGAACTCGCGCAGCAACTCCTGCTGGCGCTTCGTGAGGTTGACCGGGGTCTCGACGGCAACCTCGACATACATATCCCCGCGTGACGGCGATCGCAGCACCGACATGCCCTTGCCCCGGAGTCGGAACTGGTGACCCGATTGGGTGCCGGAGGGGATGGTGACCTTGGCGCGGCCGCCATCGATCACCGGAACCTCGAGGGTTCCGCCGAGGGCCGCCGTCGTAACCGCGATCGGTACGCGGCAATGGATGTTGGCGCCGTCGCGCAGGAACAGGCGATGGGGCTTGACCGACAGGAAGATGTAGAGGTCGCCGGCGGCACCGCTGCGCACGCCGGCTTCGCCCTCGCCCGCGAGTCGGATGCGAGTGCCATCCTCGACGCCCGGCGGAATGGTGACGCTCAAGGATTTTTCCTTGCGCACGCGGCCGAGGCCGCCGCAGTTCCGGCACGGGTTGTCGATCACGCGACCGGCGCCGTGGCAGGTCGGGCAAGTACGCTCGATGGTGAAGAAGCCCTGCTGGGCGCGAACATGGCCGCTGCCGTGGCAGGTCGAGCAATTGACCGGCTTCGAGCCCGGCGCGGCCCCCGTGCCGCCGCACGGATCGCACGGCGCCATCGTGGTCACGCGGATGGTGGTCTGCTTGCCCTTGAAGGCGTCCTCGAGCGGAATCTCGAGGTTGTAGCGGAGGTCGTTGCCGCGCGGGCTGCCGCCGCTACGCCGGCCGCCCATCATGTCGCCGAACATTTCGTCGAAGATGTCGGCGAAGCCGGAGGCGAACCCGAAATCGCCGGTGCCCGGCCGCGCCCCGCCGTTCTCGAACGCGGCGTGACCGAAGCGATCGTAGGCCGCGCGCTTCTGGTCGTCCTTGAGGATGTCGTAGGCCTCGTTAATCGATTTGAACTTCTGCTCGGCCGACTTGTCCCCCGGATTGCGGTCGGGATGATGCTGCATCGCGAGCTTGCGGTAGGCCTTCTTGAGGTCCTCGGGCGAGGCGTCCCGCTTCACGCCCAAGAGGTCATAAAAATCCGCTTTCGCCATCGTCCACTGCTCTCGACTTCGACCGTGCTTGCGAAACCGCCCCGATCGACCTGGCGTCGCCGGGGCGGTTCAGATCAGCTGAGAGAGAGCGCTCAGCCCGAGCGCTTCTTACGCTCGTCGACCTCCTCGAAATCGGCATCGACGACCTTTTCGTTGCCGCCGCCGCCCGGAGGCGGGCCGGCCTGGGACGGACCGCCCGGAGCCGCGCCGCCATCGCCGCCGCCGGGTGTTGCGCCCGCCTGCTGCGCCTTGTACATGGCTTCTCCGATCTTCATCGAGGCCTGCGCCAAGGCTTCGGTCTTGGTCGTGATCAGGCCCACATCCTCACCGGCGACCGCGGTCTTGAGCTCGCGCACGATCGCTTCTACGGCCTCGCGGTCGGGGGCCGCGATCTTGTCGCCGCTGTCCTTCAAGGTCCGCTCGGTGGTGTGGACGAGCGCCTCGGCGTGGTTGCGCGCCTCGACCAGCTCGCGCCGCTTTTTGTCGTCCTCGGCATGCGCCTCGGCGTCCTTGACCATCTTGTCGATGTCGACGTCCGAAAGACCGCCCGACGCCTGAATGCGGATCTGTTGTTCCTTGCCGGTGGCCCGGTCCTTGGCACTGACACTGACGATGCCGTTGGCGTCGATGTCGAAGGTGACCTCGACCTGCGGCACGCCCCGCGGCGAGGGCGGCAAGCCCACCAGATCGAACTGGCCGAGCAGCTTGTTGTCGGCCGCCATCTCGCGCTCGCCCTGGAAGACGCGGATGGTGACCGCAGTCTGGTTGTCCTCGGCGGTCGAGAAGATCTGGCTCTTCTTGGTCGGGATCGTGGTGTTGCGGTCGATCAGCCGGGTGAACACGCCGCCCAGGGTCTCGATGCCGAGCGACAGCGGCGTCACGTCGAGCAGCAGGACGTCCTTCACCTCGCCCTTCAGCACGCCCGCCTGGATGGCGGCGCCCACGGCCACAACCTCGTCGGGATTGACCGACCGGTTTGGCTCCTTGCCGAAGAACTGCTTCACCGTCTCGATTACCTTGGGCATGCGGGTCATGCCGCCGACCAGGATGACCTCGTCGATCTCGGACGCCTTCAAGCCCGCATCCTTGAGGGCATTCCGGCACGGATCGATGGTCTTCTGGATGAGGTCGTCGACTAGGGCCTCGAGCTTGGCGCGGGTGAGCTTGATGTTGAGGTGCTTCGGCCCGTGCTGGTCGGCGGTGATGAAGGGCAGGTTGACCTCGGTCTGCATCGACGAGCTCAGCTCGATCTTCGCCTTCTCCGCCGCCTCCTTGAGGCGCTGGAGCGCGAGCCGGTCGCTGCGCAGGTCGATACCCTGCTCCTTCTTGAACTCGTCGGCGAGATAGTCGATGACGCGCTTGTCGAAATCCTCGCCGCCGAGGAACGTGTCGCCGTTGGTGGACTTGACCTCGAATACGCCGTCGCCGATCTCGAGCACCGAGATGTCGAAGGTGCCGCCGCCCAGGTCATAGACGGCGATGATGCCGGTGCCCTTCTTCTCGAGCCCGTAGGCGAGCGCGGCCGCGGTCGGCTCGTTGATGATGCGCAGCACCTCGAGCCCGGCGATCTTGCCGGCGTCTTTGGTGGCCTGGCGCTGGCTGTCGTTGAAATAGGCGGGAACGGTGATGACGGCCTCGGTTACCGGCTCGCCGAGATAGGCCTCGGCGGTCTCCTTCATCTTCTGGAGGACGAAGGCGCTGATCTGCGATGGGGCGTATTTCTTGCCACGGCTTTCGACCCAGGCGTCGCCGTTCTCGCCCGCTTTGATCGCGAAGGGGACGAGTTCCATCTCCTTCTTGACCATCGGGTCCGCAAAGCGCCGGCCGATGAGCCGCTTGATGCCGTAGAAGGTGTTCTCAGGATTGGTCACCGACTGGCGTTTGGCCGCCTGCCCGACCAGCCGTTCATCCCCTTCCGTGAAGGCGACCTGCGAGGGCGTGGTGCGCATGCCTTCGGCGTTCTCGATCACCTTCGCAGCTTTTCCCTCCATCACGGCGACGCACGAATTGGTGGTGCCGAGGTCGATACCGATTACTTTTCCCATAGCCACCTCTTGTTGCAGCAGGGCCGCGCAGCCCGTGTCGGCGCTGCGGCCGCCCCCTCGGTTGGTCTCTCCGCAGACAGTCCTGCGAGGTTGAAGAATATATATGCGCGGCCGTCTCGCTCTACAACCGGGCGCGCCCTCGCCGGCGCGGCGAAATGCAGCGCGCGCGGGAGCAGCGTCTGTACGCTAAATATACGCAATTTCCTGGAACGATGGCCGGGCCTAGACCACCTGGTCGACCCGGCGGTGCTCGCCCGGGGCGGGGCCGGCCTTGGCGACGCCGACCATGGCCGGGCGCAGCAGCCGATCGAAGATCATGTAGCCGTGCTGCAGCACCTGGACGATGCTGCCGGGGGCTTGGCCGGGGGCTTCGATCTCGAACATGGCCTCGTGGAAATTGTGGTCGAAGCGGTCGCCCGGCTGGGGCTCGACCCGCTTTACCCCGTGGCGCTCGAGCGAGGCCAGGAGCTCGCGCTCGGTCGCGGCGACCCCGGCGATGAGGGTGCGGGTGAGCTCGTCCCGCGCCTCGGCGGGCGGCGCGCTGGCGAGCGCGCGGTGGAGGTTGTCGGCGACGGCGAGCATGTCCTTGGCAAAATTGGCGACCCCGAAGCGGCCGGCGTCGGTGATCTCGCGCTGGGTGCGGCGGCGCGTGTTTTCGGCCTCGGCCAAGGCGCGCAGCAGCTTGTCCTTGCTTTCGGCGAGCTCGCCCTCGAGCGCAGCGATGCGCTCGGCCAGAATCTCGCCCTCGGTCTTCTCCGGCGGCGCTGCCGCGGCGCCGTTTTCGCTGTCGTTCATTGCCCTCGGTCCAATTCAGCCCAGCAGCCGGCCGATCACCTTGGCGGTGTAATCGACCAGCGGAATGATGCGCGCGTAGTTGAGCCGGGTCGGGCCGATGACGCCGATCGCGCCCAGCACCTGCTCGCGCGAGTTGCTGTAGGGCGCCACGATCATCGAGCAGCCGGCGACCCCGAACAGCGGATTGGCGGCGCCGATATAGATCTGCACCCCGTCGCCCTCGCGGGTCGCGTCGAGGAGGCGCACCATCGCCTCGCGCGTCTCCAGCATGTCGAAGAGCGTGCGCAGCCGTTCCAGATCGGCGAGCGCGGTCACGTCGTTGAGGAGCTTGGCCTGGCCCCGGACGATAAGGGCCGAGCGCTCGCCGCTGCCGGCCCAGGATGCGAGCCCGGCCTCGACGATGCGCCCGGTCAGTTCGTCGAGCTGGGCGCGGCGCTCGTCGATCTCGGCCAGGATCGCCGCGCGCGCCTCTTCGATGGTGCGGCCCACCAGCCGCGCGTTGAGATAGTTGCCGGCGGCGATCAAGGTCGAGGCCGGCGTGCCCAGCGGCACGTCGATGAGCCGGTTCTCCACGAGCCCGTCCTCGGTCACCATGACGACGAGGGCGCGCGACGCGGACAGTGGCACGAACTCGATGTGCTTCAGCGGCGCCTCGGTCTTGGGTGCGACCACCAGTCCGGCGCAGCGCGACAGGCCGGACAGCGTCGCTGTCGCCTCCTCGAGCGCCTGGGCCAGCGACTTGCCGGCGGCGGCGAGGCGGCCGTCGATGTTCTGCCGCTCCTCCTCGCCGAGCCCGCCCAGTTCCAGGAGTCCGTTGACGAAAAGGCGCAGGCCCGCGTCGGTGGGGAGCCGCCCGGCCGAGGTGTGCGGCGCATAGAGGAGGCCCGCTTCCTCGAGGTCGGCGAGCACGTTGCGGATGGTCGCGGGCGACAGATCGAGGCTGCCGCGGCGCGACAGCGTGCGCGAGCCCACCGGCTCGCCGGTCTCGACATAGGCGTCCACCACCATCCGGAAAATTTCCCGGCTGCGCTCGTTGAGGTCCGTTATGAGCGATTTCGCGGCGGGCTCTTTCATGCCGCGCCGAAATGTAGGAGCGGGGGGTGGGAGCGTCAACCGGCGGTGTTGGCCAGGTCACAGGCCCCAATCGTTCACTAGCAGAGCGTAACGCGGCGCCTATACGACTCAGTTGCAAGACATGCTAATCGACCTGCATGAAGAAAAATCGCCCTGGATCAAGCCCAAATGTCATTTGGGACAAGCGACGGAACCCGACCAAGCACGTGAGTGATCGACTCGGCATCGAGCGATGGCAACTCAGGGAGGCACTGCACAAGATCAAGGCGCGTAGCAATCTAGGTGCGACCGATCGCGTGATCATCTACGATGACGGCAACATTGCCGATGAAGATGGCCAAGTGGTCGGAAACATCAATGACGAAATCTGACGACGGAACCCAACGGGCATTTGCCACATTTCGTGTGGTCGGCGACAAGTTGCACCCTGCTGACATCACACAAATTTTGCATACGGTCCCCACCTTTTCATTCCGCAAGGGAGAGAAATACCAGCCCGGCGACCGCAGTCCGGTTATGGCCGGCAAAACCGGCACATGGTTCTTCTCGACCGATCGCGTCGTCGCCAGCCCGCGCCTGGACGATCACGTGACCTACCTTCTCAAGATGATTCTGCCGCATTCCGGCGCGACCGATCAGTTGACGGCTCTCCGCGACCTCATTCACAGGAAAAACCTCAAGGCGGTTGTCACGCTCTTCTGGCATGGCCGAAGTGGATCGCGAAAGCCGAGCCTGCCGACGACTGCGCTGGATATTTTCAAATTGCTGCCCGCCACCGTGGAGGTCGACTTCGACGCCGACGAGGAGCCGCCGCGAAAGAGGGCCGCCGTCAGCAGCCGCGCCTGACCTTTCGCCCCCGCCGCCCCTTGCCCCGCCAACCCTTGCCCACTAGTTTGCGCTCCCTCAGCCACGCGAGGAGCGCCCCATGCCGCGCCCGTCCGGCCGCGCCCCCGACGAGATGCGACCGGTCTCGCTCGAGCCGGGCGTCGCCAAATATGCCGAAGGCTCGTGCCTTGCCCGCTTCGGCGACACGCATGTCCTGTGCACCGCCTCGGTCGAGGAAAAGGTGCCGCCCTTCCTGCGCAATTCCGGGCGCGGCTGGATCACCGCCGAGTACGGCATGCTGCCGCGCTCCACCCACACCCGCACCGACCGCGAGGCCGCGCGCGGCAAGCAGTCCGGCCGGACCCAGGAAATCCAGCGCCTGATCGGGCGCTCGCTGCGCGCCGTGACCGATCTCACGCTCCTGGGCGAGCGCCAGATCCGGATCGATTGCGACGTGCTCCAGGCCGACGGCGGCACCCGCACCGCCGCGGTCACGGGGAGCTATGTGGCGCTCCACGCCGCATTGAAGGGGCTGGTGGCGTCGGGCGCGCTGGCGCGTATGCCGTTCCAGGATGCGGTGGCGGCGGTGTCGTGCGGCATGGTCGACGGTCGCGCGGTGCTTGATCTCGATTATGCCGAGGATTCGGGCGCCGCGGCCGACGCCAATTTCGTGCTCACCGGCAGCGGCGGCATGGTCGAGGTCCAGGCCACGGCCGAAGGCGCGGTGTTCGCCGAGAGCGATTTCGCGACCATGCTCGGGCTCGCCCGGCGCGGCATCGGCGAGCTGCTCTCGCTCCAGCGCAAGGCGCTGGGCCTGGCGTGACGCGATGGCGCGCCGCTTCGCCGGCAAGACGCTCGCGCTCGCCACCCACAATCCGGGCAAGCTCGTCGAGATCGCGGCGCTGGTCGAGCCTTACGGCATCGCCACTGTGAGCGCCGCCGCGCTCGGCCTCCCCGAGCCCGAGGAGACCGGCGCGACATTCGAGGAGAACGCCGCCCTGAAGGCGCTCGCCACGGCGGAAGCGAGCGGGCTGCCGGCGTTGGCCGATGATTCCGGCTTGGTGGTGCCGGCGCTGAGCGGCGCGCCGGGCATCCACTCGGCGCGCTGGGCCGGGGAGAGCCGCGATTTCGCGGCGGCGATGCGGCGGGTTGAGCGCGAGCTGGGCGCAAGCGACCGCGCCGCCAAGTTCGTCGCCGTGCTGGCGCTTGCCTGGCCCGACCGCCATGTCGAGCTGTTCCGCGGCGAGGTCGAGGGGAGCTTGACCTTTCCGCCGCGTGGCGACCGCGGCTTCGGCTATGACCCGATCTTCGTCGCGCGCGGCATGACGGAGACCTTCGGCGAGATGGAGCCCGCGGCCAAGCACGCGATCAGCCACCGCGCCGTGGCGTTCCGCAAGCTGGTCGAAGCGGTGCTCGGGCCGGCGCTATGAGCGGCGACATCGCGCTCTACGTCCATTGGCCGTTCTGCAAATCGAAATGTCCCTATTGCGACTTCAACTCCCATGTCCGCGGCGCGATCGACGACACGCGCTGGCGCGCGGCGCTGCTGCGCGAGCTCGACCATTACGGCGCGGCGACGCGCGGGCGGCGGCTCGTCTCGGTGTTTTTCGGCGGCGGTACGCCGTCGCTGATGGCGCCCGCGACGGTCGCGGCTGTGCTCGACCGCGCCGCGCTCTACTGGCATGGGACGCGCGATTGCGAAGTGACGCTCGAGGCCAATCCGACCTCGGTCGAGGCGGGGCGGCTCGCGGATTTCCGCGCCGCCGGCGTCAACCGCGCCTCGCTCGGCGTCCAGGCGCTCGACGACCGCGCGCTCGCGTTCCTCGGCCGCGGCCACGACGCCGCCGAGGCGCGCGCGGCGGTCGGCATCGCGGCGCGCGTGTTTCAGCGCTACTCGTTCGATCTCATCTATGCGCGCCCGGGGCAGAGTGTCGCGGCGTGGGAGCGCGAGATCGCGGACGCCTTGGCGCTCGCGGGCGACCATCTCTCCGTCTATCAGCTCACCATCGAGCCGGGCACGGCCTTCGCCACGGCCCACGCTCGCGGCGATTTCGCGCTCCCCGACGAGGATCTCGCCGGCGCGCTCTACGAGACGACGCAAGCGGCGCTCGAGCGCGCCGGGCTGCCGGCCTACGAGATCTCCAACCACGCGCGCCCCGGCGGCGAATGCCGGCATAATCTGGTTTATTGGCGTTACGACGATTATGCCGGGGTCGGTCCCGGCGCCCATGGCCGCCTGACGCTCGACGGCGCCAAGCTCGCGACCCGGCAGCGCCGCTCCCCGGAAGCCTGGCTCGCTGCGGTCGAGCGCGACGGGCACGCGACCGAGGAACGCACCGCCGTGCCGGCGCGCGAGCGGCTCGAAGAGATGCTGATGATGGGGCTCCGCCTCAAGGAAGGCGTCGCCAGCGCGCGCTTCCGGCGCGAGACCGGGGCCGAGCCCGAGGAGGCGCTCGACCGCAGCGTCATCGCCGATCTCACCGCGGGCGGCTTTCTCGTGCTCGACGAGACCGGCATGCGCGCTACCGACGCGGGCCGCCAGCGCCTCAACGCGGTGCTGGCACGGCTCCTCGTTTGATCAGTACCAGATGTCCATGCGCAGACCCTTCTCGTCGGTCGCGACAGCGCACGGCAGCCTGATCGGATCGCGTGCGGCGAGGGCCAGAGCGCAGGCGTCGAGCACGTCGTCGGCGCCCACGTCCGAAGGGCGTTGCGAGAGCCAAGCGTCGATTTCGACGATGCCCGCGGCGAGGACGAGATCGCGGCGGCGTTGATGCCCCTCAGGTTTCTTCTTCGGCGGCAGCACGCCGCCGCCGTTGAGGCGCATGAAGGCAAGCTCGGGATGTGCCTCGTAGATCGCGTCCTGGCGCGCGGGCGTGATGAAGCGGTCGACCTCGGCGATCTTCGGCAGGATGGCCCAGAGCTGGCGCGAAATGCCGTGGCCGTCGGACTTGGCCCACGCGTTTGCCACGTGGTAGTCCTCGAAATCGAGGAGCGGCCTTCGCGCGTCGAGGAAAACCCGCGACCGCGCCGCGCCGAGAAGCGTCCGCGCTTCGAGATCGCAATCGCGACGTCCGCGCGGCGGCAATCCGATGGGAATGTCGATCAGCACGCGCTCGGCCTCGAACGATGCGACCTCGTCGATGTGCGCGAGGGCCCGGCAGTGGAGTCGCCCTGCCTCATCGAGAATCACCGCGATCCAGCCGGAGCGGCTTCCATCGATGCCAACGAAGCGCGGCCGCGCCATCTCAGGTGGCGAATGCGGCGGCGCGGCCGGCGAGCCGTCCCGAGGTCAAGGCCCAGCCGAGCGAGTGGCCGTGATAGAGGCTCGAGAACCCGCCCTGGCCCGCGCCGCCTGCGGCATAGAGGCCCGGGATCGGCGCGCCCGCCTCGTCCAGCACCGCGAAGCTGGTATCGACCGCGAGCCCGACATGGGTGAGCAGCATCCACGCCTTCAGCGGCCCCATCGCGACAAAGGGGCCCGCGCCCAGCCGGCTCGCCGCCACGGCCGCGGCCAGCGCCGTCGCTGGAATGCCGATCGCCGGCGCCAGCGCGGCGATATCGGGCGCCTCGCGGAAAATGTCAGGCCGCACCTTGCGGTAGTCGTCGATATAGGCGAAGGCGACGCCGGGCGCGGTCGAGACGTAATGGGGCCAGCGCTCGTATTTTTCGGCAATGCGCGCATCCATGACCAGGAACGCCTCGCCCGATGGCTGCTGCGCGATCGCCTCGGCCGGCAGGCCCAGCTCGTCGGCGAAACGTGTGCCATCGCGGTTGACGAGGATCGCGCCCTCCTCGAAGAGCGCGCGCTCGGGCGCCAGCGCCGTCATCGCCGCGCGCAGCACCAGGGGCCGCGTCCAGGCGCTGGGCAGATGCGTCAGGGCAAGCTTCATGGCACGCGTCACGATGCGCCATGGCGGCAGCGCGGCGAGACGGCTCGGCCGCAGCGGCGGCGCGAACCGAGCCTGCGCCAGCCGTGCCGACGACAGATCGGGCCGGAGCGCGAGCTTGGCGCCGATCGCCACCGCCATGCGCTGCCCGTCGCCGGTCGAGAGCGGGTTGATCGGATCGAGCAGATCGGCGCCCTCGCCCATGAGCGCCTTGCGCATCTCTCGGTTGGCGCTGAAATCGCCGCTGGCGAGAACGACGGCGCGGGCGTTCACGGTTTCGCGCCTGCCGTCGCGCGCCACCTCGACGCCCACGACGCGTCCCTCCCGCATCACCAGGCGCTCGGCCGCGGTGGCGAGGCGGAACGCGACGCCGAGGCGCCGGCAATGGCGCGTCAAGCGGTGGACATAGGCGCGCCCGCCCGGCAGCGCCTGGTAGAAGCGCTTGGTGCGGAACGGCGGCTGCAGCAGCGGGCCGATGAAATCGACCCCGATCGCGGCCAGGAAGTCGACCGTGTCGGGCACGTTCTCGACATGGAGGCGGCGCAACGCGGGATTGTCGCCGAGCCCCAGCGCCTGGCCCAGCTCGACCAGCTCCTCCTCGTGGCGGCGCGGTGAATCGGCGATCCCGGCGCGGCGCTGCATCTCGGTACAGGACGCCATCAGCGAGCCCACCGCAATGGCGGTGGTGCCGCCGATGGTGGCACCCTTCTCGATCACCAGCACCGTGCGTTCGCGCTGCGCGGCCTCGGCCGCGGCGGTCAACCCGGCGCCGCCGCTGCCGACGACGACGATGTCGAAGCCGGACCGCGCGGCGTCTGTCATGGGCCGGGTCAGTATCCGAGGCGTTGGAAGGTCTGCGGCGCGGGGTCGATCAAGGTAGCGCCGGTGCGGTGGACTTCGAGCACGGCGAGACCGCGCTCGACCGCGCCGTCGGGAAGCAGGCGGAAGATGCCGTTCAGCCCGGTAAAGCCGCTGGGATTGGTGAGCGCGGCGGCGGAGAAGTCGGGCGCCGGGCTGGCATGCGCCAGCACCGCGGCGAGCGCGGCGCCGTCATAGCCCAGGGTTGCGAGCAGCGGCGGCGCGTGCTTGTAGAGCGCCTCGAACCGCTTCTCGAAATCGGCGCGCACCTCGGGTGCCGGCGCGGCGTACCAGCCGCCCTCGAGCGCGGGCTCGGTGCCGATGCTCGAATCCGCCCACAAGCCGGTGCCAAGCAGCTTCACCTTGTCGGGATCGATGCCGTAATACGGCAGCAGCGGCGCCAACGCCTTGAGCTTGGCGCCGCCCTCGGCCAGCAGGATGGCGTCGAAATCCGCGCCCGCGGCGATGCTCTGCACTGTCGATCCATAGTTGGTCGCGGCAGGATCGTAGCGCGCGACGCGGCTCATGCTTGCGCCGGCGATCTGCGCCGAATCCCGCAGCGCATTGACCGCAAGGTCGCCGTAGGGACCAAGCGGTGCGAGCGTCGCGAAGCGGTCGCGTCCGTGGGCATGGGCATAGACGACGACGCGCTGGATTTCCTGCCGCGCATCGAAGCTCATCAGCCAGGTGCCGTTGCCGGCGAGCTGGGTCGCGGTCGAGAAGGCGACCAGCGGCACGTTGGCGGTTTGCGCGATCGGCTTCACCGCCTCGACTTCGGCCGCGAGCAGCGGGCCGAGGATGAGCTTCGCACCGTCGGCAATGGCCGAGCGCGCCGCTTCCGCCGCCATCGGCGCGGTGCCGCCGGTGTCGCGCACCAAAAGCTGGAGGCGGTCGTCGGCAATGTCGAACAGCGCCATCTGCGCCGCGTCGAGCATCGACTGGCCCAGGCCCGCGCTCGGTCCCGAGAGCGGGAGCAGCAGCGCCACCGGCGCCTTGTTGCCCGTGGGCGCGGTCGCCGGCGCGGGCGGCGGCGCGGCGCCGGCGGGCGGCAGCGGCGTCGCCGTCACCGGCGCGGGAACGATAGTCGAGGGCGCCGCGTTGGGCCCGGGTTGCGGCGTTGCCTTGCCGCCCCCTATCGTGCAGCCCGCGAGCGCGCAGCCGGCGGCGACGATGAGCGCCGCGGCCGGGCCGCGCAGGCGGCGAAGCGGGAACCACACGCGCAATGTCCCTCGACGCGAAAGAGGGCCGTGAGCCTATCGGCGCGGCGACACAAAGTAAACCGGCCGAGGGCATGATCGCGCCAGGGCTCTATGTCGTCGCGACACCCATTGGCAATGCCGAGGACATCACCCTGCGCGCCCTCAGGGTGCTGCGCACGGCCCATGTGATCGCCTGCGAGGATACGCGCGTCAGCGCCAAACTGCTCGGCCGCTACGGCATCGCCACCGCGCGCCTCGCCTATCATGACCACAATGCCGAGCGGATGCGGCCGCGTCTCCTGGCGCGGCTCGCCGCAGGCGAGATCGTCGCGCTCATCTCCGACGCCGGCACGCCGCTGGTGTCCGACCCCGGCTTCAAGCTGGTGCGCGAGGCGATCGCGCACGGCGTCGCCGTGACGACGCTTCCGGGCCCGTCGGCGCCCCTTGCCGCGCTGGTGCTGTCGGGCCTGCCGTCCGACCGGTTTCTGTTCGCCGGATTCCTGCCCGCCAAGGACGCGGCGCGCCGCAGCGCGCTCGCCGCGCTCAAGACCGTGCCGGCGACGCTGATCTTTCTCGAGAGCGCGCCGCGCCTCGCGGCTTCGCTGGCCGCCATGGCGGCGGAGCTCGGCGACCGGCCGGCGGCGGTGGCGCGGGAGCTGACCAAGCTGCACGAGGAGGTGCGCCGCGCATCGCTCGCTGCGCTGGCCGAGCATTATCGCGAAGCCGGCCCGCCCCGGGGCGAGATCGTGGTGGTGGTGGGCGGGCCCGAGGAGGCGCTGGCGCAAGCCCCGGACGTGCGCGACGCGGCGCTCGACGACGCACTCCGGGCCGCGCTCGAACGCATGAGCATCAAGGACGCGACCTCGGTGGTGGTGGCGGCGCTGGGATTGCCGCGCCGCGCCGTTTATGCCCGCGCGCTCGCACTCGCCGGGCGCGCGCCGTGAAGGCGGCGCGCCGCGCCGCCGACCGCCGCGGCCGGACGGCGGAGCTGCTGTGCCTGTGTCATCTCCGGCTCAGGGGCTATCGCGTCCTGGCGCGCCGGTTCCGCGTGCCGTCCGGCGAGATCGACCTCATCGTCCGGCGCGGCCGCGTCCTGGCCGCGATCGAGGTCAAGGCACGCGCCGATTTCGAGGCCGCGGGCGCCGCGGTGCTCGCGCGTCAGCGCCGCCGCATCGCCCGCGCACTCGAGCATTTCCTCGCCGCTCGGCCCGAACTCAGGAACCTCGACGCGCGCTTCGACGTTATGCTGGTGGTGCCGCGCCGGCTGCCCCGCCACCTTGCCGATGCTTGGCGACTCGACGGATAGGTCGGGGCTTGCCACGAAATCGCCGCAAACCGGCCCTTCCCACGACTCAACCCAAGCGCCACAATCGTGCCGTCCCGCCAGCAGGAGAACGCGCCTTGGCCCATCGCTCGCTTGTGACGACAATCCTTGTCGCCGCTCTTGCCGGCGCCGGTGCGGCGTCGCTCGGAGGCTGCGTCATCGCCGCGGTTGGGGCGGCGGGCGCGGGCGGGGGCTATGCGCTGAGCCAGGAGCGCTCGCTCTCCGACACCGCGCGGGATGCCGGCATCCACGCCGTCATCGCCCAGGCGTGGAAGAAGTACAACGTGAAGATGTTCGAAGATCTCGACACGACGGTCTATGAGGGCCGCGTGCTCATCACCGGCGACGTGCCGACCGAGGAGTGGCGGGCCGAAGCAGTGAAGCTCGCCTGGCAGACCGACAGGGTCAAAGAGGTCTATGATGAGATCCAGGTTGGACCCGAGGAAGGCTTCGGGCAGGACATGGGCGACACGGCGATCACCAGCAAGCTCAAGACCCAGATCATCGCCGACGCCGACGTGAAGTCGATCAACTACACGGTCACGACGGTCAAGGGCGTGGTCTACATCATCGGCTCGGCGCGCAGCCAGGCCGAGATCGATCGCGTCATCGATCACGCGCGCAACATCGGCGACGTGCGCCGCGTCGTCTCCTATGTCCGCATCCGCACCGGCGAGCCGCCCAAGGCCGAGGCCCAAGGCACACCCAGGCCGAGCGCGCCGCCGCCGGGTGCCGCGCCGCCGGGACCGCCTCCTGGCGCGAGCGACGCGGTGTCGATGCCGACGCCGCGCCAGGAAATCCAGGTCCAGCCGCTGCAATAGGGGCACCTGCGCCCGACGCAATCTTGCGGGGTGTTGCCGCGGCCGCGATACTCGCGCTCCTTGGCAGGAGAGGTTGGGCATGGGGCTCGCGGTCGCAATCCAGATGGACCCCATGGAGTCCATCAACATCGATGCGGATTCGACATTCGTGCTCGCGCTCGAGGCGCAGGCGCGGGGCCACGCGCTCCATCACTACCTGCCGCGCCATCTCTCGCTCGCCGACGGACGGCTCTATGCCAAGGCGCGTCGGCTCGAGGTGCGGCGCGAGCGCGGGCGCAGCCACACGCTCGGCCCCATCGAGACGCTCGAGCTCGCGCGCATGGATGTGATCCTGATGCGTCAGGACCCGCCCTTCGACATGGCATACATCACCGCGACGCATCTCCTCGAGCATGTCAGCGACAGGGTGTTGGTGGTGAACGATCCAGCAAGCGTCCGCAACGCGCCCGAGAAGCTCGTCGCTACGCGCTTCCCGGGCTTGATGCCGCCGACCCTGATCACCAGCGATCGCGACGAGATCGCCGCCTTCCGCGATGCGCACGGTGACATCATCCTCAAGCCGCTGTTCGGCAATGGCGGCGCCGGCGTGTTCCGCCTTGGGCCGCAGGACGAGAACTTGAACGCCCTCCTCGAGATGTTCACCCAGCTCTATCGCGAGCCGATCATGGTGCAGCGCTATCTGCCGGCGGTCCGCCAGGGCGACAAGCGCATCGTGCTGATCGACGGCACGCCCGCCGGCGCGGTCAACCGCATCCCTGCGGCGGGCGAGGCGCGCGCCAACCTTCATGTCGGCGGCCGCGCCGCCAAAACCGTCCTCACCAAGCGCGAGCGCGAGATCTGCGCCGCGATCGGCCCGACCTTGATGCAGCAGGGGCTCATCCTCGTCGGCATCGACGTGATTGGCGAGCACCTGACCGAAATCAACGTGACCTCGCCGACCGGGCTCCAGGAGATCAACCGGCTCGACGGCGTGACGCTCGAGGTCGGCGTGTGGGACGCGATCGAGGCGCGGCTCGCCGCTCGCCGTGCGGCCTAAGGCGGCGATGCGCCTCCTCGCGCTCGCGCTCGTGCTCTTCGCGCTGACGCTGCCGGCCGCTGCGCAGCAGGGGCGCGGCGTCGGCGACCAGCTTCCCACCGTGCTCTACGGCATGGGACCTGATCCGCGCGAGCGGGTCGAGGTCGACCGGCTGCCGTGGCGCGCGGTCGGCAAGTTGCAGATCGCGATCGGCAATCTGCACGCCTTCTGCACCGGCGCGCTGATCGCGCCCACCAAGGTGCTGACCGCGGCGCATTGCTTCTTCCATCCGGTAACGCACGCCAAATTTCCGCTTGGCGAGTTCCATTTCCTCCAGGCCCTGGCGCGCGACACCTACGTAGCCGAGGCCAAGATCGTCTCGGTCGCGATCGCCGACGGGTACGATCCCGAGGACGAGGCAAAGACGCGCGGGAGCGACTGGGCGGTGGTCACGCTCGACCACGCCCTCGGGAAGCCGGGCGCGATGCTCGAATTCGACAGTCGCTTTCCCCCGGCCGGGACGGCGGTGACGGTCGGCGGCTACAACCGCGACTATCAATACGTCGTCACCGCCGACGAGCATTGCCGCGTCCTGGGCAAGGCCGCGGACGGCAATGGCCGCCCGCTGTTGTGGCACGACTGCACGCGAAGCAGGGGACGAGCGGCGCGCCGGTGCTGGTCTACGAGAGCGGACGGTGGCTCATCGTCGGCGTCGAGATAGCGTCGGGCCGGCAGGACACGCGCGGCATCGCCTCGATCCCGGACGGGGCGGCGCTGCAACGCTGAGGCCTGCATTGTCGGGCCGGTTTCGCCGCGCCTATACTCGCGCGCCGATCATCGGCCGAGGATTCGACGCCCATGCCCGACTCCGGCGACGTGGCGCGCAAGACGCGCCGCAAGTTCGACATCGACGTGGTGACGCGCACCGCTCCGGGCACGCTCGCCGGGCGCTACATGCGGCGCTTCTGGCATCCGGTGTGGCGGTCGGAGGACCTGGCGCCGGGCACGGCGCTGCCGGTGCGCATCATGGGCGAGGATTTCACGCTCTATCGCGGCGACGGCGGTGCCGCGCACGCGGTGGCGCAGCGCTGCGCGCATCGGCGCACCATGCTGTCGGCCGGCTTCGTCGAGGGCGACTGCATCCGCTGCCTTTATCATGGCTGGAAATACGACGCCCAAGGGCAATGCGTCGAGCAGCCGGCCGAACTGGGCGAGGCGTTCGCGGAGAAAGTCCGCATCAGGGCCTATCCGACCCACGAATATCTCGGCCTTATCTTCTTATATATGGCCGAGGGCGCGCCGCCGCCGCCGCTTCGCTTCCCCGAATTCGAGGCGCCGGGCGGCATCGTCAACGCCAACTGCTATAGCCGCGCCTGCAACTACTACCAGAACATCGAGAACGGCGTCGACGAGGCGCATTTGCCCTTCACCCATCGCCGCACCAGCTTCGATCAGCTCAACCGCGACGTGCCCCGCATCGAGGCCGAGGAGCGGCCTTGGGGCTTGGTCGCCTTCGGCATCCGCTCGGACGGGACGGTGCGCGAGCAGCATCTCATGCTGCCCAACATGCTCAGCATGTCGCTGCCGAACCTGGACCCGGCGGAGACCGACTGGCGCATCTATGTCTCGTGGCGGGTGCCGGTCGACGACGACAGTCACAGAACCTTCATCGTCGAGCGCCTTGCCCTGAAGCCGGAGGCGATCGCCCAGTACCGCGCGCGGCGCGACGCGCAAGCGGCTCAGCTTGCCGCGCTGCCGCCGGTGGAGGAGGTCGTCGGCGCCATCCTGGCCGGGCGCATGAAGCTCTTCGACGTGGCCGACCGGCCGGATTTCCTGTCGATCCAGGATCACGTGGCCCAGATCGGACAGGGCGCGATCGAGGACCGGGGCGAGGAATGCCTGGGCCGCTCCGACCGCGCGATCGTGCTGCTGCGCAAGCTGTGGGAGCGCGATCTGCGCGCGCTCATGGACGGGCGCGAGCCGACGAAATGGGTCTATCCCGAGCGCTTGTCGCGGCCCAAGGGCGTGTGAGAGGCCGCCTCAACCCGCCGCGAGGATGCCGCGGCGGCGCACCACGTACCAATAGAGCACCACCACCGGCATCATGATCAGCAGCATGATGAGGGCAAGCGCCGAGGCCTGCGCCAGCCCGCCATTGAGCCACAGGCTCCACACCACCACCGGCAGGGTGATGTTCTGCCGCGTGGTCAGGACGATCGCCAAGGTCAGCTCGCGGAAGGCGAGGAGCGCGATCCACAGCCACGCGTAAAGCAAGGTCGGCGCGAGCAGCGGCCCCAGCACCCGTCCCAGCACCGTGCCGGTGCCGGCCCCGCTCACCGTCGCCGCTTCCTCGAGCTCGCGGTGGATCTGGATGAGGCCGCTGTTGGTCATGCGCGTGCCATAGCTCAGCCGCGCGACCACGAACACGACCAGAAGGATCGATACCGTGCCGAACAGCGGCACCGCCGCGCCGAGGACGAAAAGCGCGATCAGCAGCGCGCTGACCCCGAACACGATGTTGGGCACCGCGTGCGGCAGGAAGGCGATGACGTCGAATCCGCTGCGCCCCGGAATCCGCGAGCGCAGCACCACCCACGAGAACGCGACGCTCAAGGCCAAGGTCGCGGTCGGCGTCAGCACCATGAGGATCGCGGTGTTGACGATGCCCTCGCCGGCCAATTGCCACGGCAGCGAGCGGTATTGCTGCAGCGACACGGTGGCGAAGGCGGCGGCGGTCGGGAGCTGGAAATAAGGCAGCAGCGACGCCCACGCCACCAGCAGCAGCGGCACCACCTGGCTCAGCAGGAAATAGATCGCGGCGAAGCCCCAGGCCGGCATCTGCCAGCGCCCGAGTGCCACGATGCGCGGGCGGTAGGCCTTGCCGGTGACTACCTGGTAGCGCTCGGCGCGGCGCTGGATTCGGCTGTACCACCAGCTCAAGATGACGCCGATCGCGACGAGGAAGCTCGACAGCGCGGCCGCCAATCCGTATTGCGGCAGCCCACGCGTCGAATCGAGCTGCACCACGAGATACGTCGAGAACGTGAACAGCCGGTTGCCCCAGCCGATGATCGCCGGCACGTCGAAGGCGGCGAAGCCGATGGTGAAGACATAGATCGAGGCGGCGAGGATGCCGGGCCAGGCGAGGCGCAAGGTCACCGCCCGCATCGTCCGGCCGAAGCCCGCGCCCGCGACCTGCGCCGCTTCCTCGAGCGCAGGGTCCATGGCGCGGAACACGGCGGCCGTCATGATGAACGAAACCGGCGCGAGGTTCAGGCCCTGGACCCAGCCCATGCCCGCGACTGAGGCGATGTTGAAGACCGGCCCCGACAGCCCGAACGCGCGCATGAGGCCGGTATTGACCATGCCGATCCTCGGATGCATCAGGAACAGCCACCCCATCGCCGAGGCGAAGCCCGGCAGCAGCAGCCCGACCGTCATCATCGTGAAGACGGCGGTCTTGGCCTTGAGGTCGGTGCGCTCGACCAGCCAGGCGAGCGGGACGCCGAAGGCAAGGCTCACCGCCAAGGTCACCAGCGCGAAGCCGAAGCTGTCGGCGAGCACCGCGTAGGTCATCGGGTCGCCGAACATGTCGCGGTAATTGCCGAGCGAGTAGCGCGCGGCGGGGTCGCCGACATCGCCGACCCGGAATCCCAACCACAGCACCACGATCAGCATGACGATGATGATCGCGCTCGCCGCGATCACCGCGCCGATCATCACCGCAGGCCAGGGATTGGCGCGGCGCCCGCTCTCTCCCGGCATCGCCGCCGTGCGAGACCTAATTCTGCTTCCCCGTGAAGATTTTCGAGATCTGCTTCCACGCCTCGTAGGCCTCGGGATGGGCGTCGTACCAGGCGATGTCGATGCGGTGGAACGGCGCGCCGCGCGATTTTTCTAGGTCGGCGACGGTCTTGTGCGTGCCGGTCTCGGCGAAGAGGTCCATGTCGGTGTCCCAGGTCTGGCGCGTCAGCGCCTGGCCCTCTGGCGTCATGCAGAAGATCGCGAACAGCTTTGCGGCATTGGGATGGACCGCGTTCTTGGGCACGCCGAGATAGAAATATCCCAGCGCCGGGAAGTCGGCGGGCGCGACCTGGACGATCGGCGCGCCTTTACGGATCGTGTCGATGAAGTCGGTGCCGCTGCAGGTGATGGCGAATCCCAGGAACTCGCCGGTCGCGATGCGCTCGCCCTCGTTGCAGCGCATCAGGCCCGAAGTCTGGGCCGACATCTTGCGTGCGAAGTCGATGGCGCGCTCCGGCCCCCACATGTCGTTGGCCGCAAGCACGTCGAAATTCGCGGCGTAGGGCGTGGCCGCGATCTTGCCCTTCCACTCAGGCTTCAGGAGGTCGGTCAGCAGCGTCGGCTTCGACGGCGCGAGCTGGCTGTTGTAGGCGATGCCGGGAAGCGCGGTGACCACCTTCAGTGCGGTGCTATTGTCGTCGACCATGCCATCGGTGATGCGGCCGGGCAGCATCTTCTGCCATGCCGCGCCGAGGAACGGCTTGCGCGGCACCAGCCGCGACATGACGTCGGCATAGCCGATATAGACATCGGTGGAGGACGGCTGGCCCGCGGCCTGACGCATCGCGATCTCGTTGCCGATCTGCGGCATCGATGCGCCCGGCGTGAAGGTGGCGTGGATGTCGGTGCCGAACATGGCATTCATCTGCTGCTCGAACTGCTTGACGCCGGCGGTGCCGCCCAGCGTTCCCTCGCCCCAGACGAGCGATAGCGCGCCCTCGGTCTTCGCGGCGGCGATCACTTCCTTGAGCTCTGGACTGAACTCCGCGGCGAATGCGGGGCCGCAAGCGAGCGCGGCGATGGCGGCGGCCGGCAGCAGCCGGCACAAGATGGCGGATGGCAGGTCGCGCACTGGACGGTCCCCCCGGATTGCGATTTGCGCCATCATAGGCCGGGTTTCGGCCCGGAGCCATTGACGGAGGCGCGGCGATGAAGGGGACGGCGCATGCGGGCGGCAAGAGCGCGCTGCCGCTCCACTACCGCAAGCTCGACTGGGACGCGTTCGAGCGCGACCACCCGCCGCCCGACATCTGGGCCGAGACGGTTTATCGCTGGCCGGCCGAGCGCGTGCATGCGCTGCAGAACGCGCGCTTTCTCGCGACCATGAAAATCGGCTGGGCCAATCCGTTCTTCCGCCGCCGCTGGCAGGCGGCCGGGCTCGAGCCGGGCGACATCAGGAGCCTCGACGACATCGTCAAACTGCCCCCCTACAACACCGACGATCTCAAGACCGACCAGCAGGAGCATCCGCCGTTCGGCAGCGGCACCGGCATCCGCGACCACCGATCCTACCTTGGCGGCGCGCCGTTGAAGCTACAGACCAGCGGCGGCACCACCGGCAAGCCGCGCATGACCTTGCACGGGCCCATGGAATGGGAGATCGCCGGGCTCGGCACCGCCTGCGGCCAGTACATCCAGGGCGCGCGGCCCGGCGACGTGATGCAAATTCCGGCGACCTGTTCGATGGCGATGCTGGGGTGGGCCTTCTACAAGGCGTGCCACGACTATCTCGGCATCCTGCCGGTCACCAGCGGAAGCGGCATCGTCACGCCGAGCCGGCGCCAGATCGAATTGGCGTTCGATTGCGGTGTCAACATCTGGATGAGCTTTCCCGAATACTTGATCCGTCTTGCCGCCGCCGCGCGCGAAGAATTCGGGCGCGACATTCGCGAGCTGCGCACCAAATACCTGACGACTTTCCTGGGGCCGGATTTGGAAGGCACGCTTCGCGCCGAGATCGAGCGCTTGTGGGGCTGTCCCGCCTTCGACAATTACGGCACCAACGAAATCGGCCTCGGCGCCGGCGAGTGCGGCGAGCGCGACGGTCTGCATTTCTGCGAGGACCTGTTGTTCTTCGAGGTGCTCGACACCGAGACCGGCGCGCCGGTGCCCGACGGCAAGGTCGGCAATCTCGTCGTCACCGCGTTCTACCGCACGGTCCAACCGGTGATCCGCTTCAACCTGCGCGATCTGGGCCGCATCGTGTCGCGGGCGCAATGCGGCTGCGGCAGCTGGTACCGGCGCATGGATCACTTCCTCGGCCGCAGCGACAACATGATCCGCATGCGCGGCGTCAACGTCTATCCGATGGCGTGCCTCCCGGCCATCCGCAGCGATCCGCGCACCACCGGCGAATGGGTGTGCGAGGCGCATGTGGCGACCGTCGACGGCGCCGCGCGGGAGGAGTTGGCGATCCATGTCGAGATGCGCGACGACGCGGGGAGCCGCGACGGCCTCAAGGAGCATCTCGAGGCGCGGCTCAAATCCGATCTCGGGCTTTCGGTCGAGGTCCGTCTGGTGGAGGCGGGCAGCCTCGCCACCTCCGGCACGCTCGGCGAAGGCAAGGTGAGCCGCCTCCTCGAGCGCCGCCCGGCCTATCAGAAGAAGATGTGAGTTGCGGTCTTGGCCGTCGACAGCGGCATGTTCGGGTTCGCCGGATTGGGCATGATGCGCTGCCGCGCCGGATCGACCACCAGGTCCATGTCCGCCATGGGGATGGCACCGAGCAGCACTTGGTCGCCCAGAACCAGCGCCCCGGTCCAGCAGTGCCGGCCGAAGATCTCGGCGCGAATCGGACCGACATAGTCGACGATATGCGACTTGCCGTCCGCGGTCCTGACCTCGCGCTGCTCCGTGCGCACGAGCCCGAGCTGAAGGGCCACGTGCTGTGGAATGCAGAGGTGTAGCGCGCCCGTATCGGCGAGAGCCTTGGCATCGAGCTCAGCCAGCTCCGGGCGGGCGGGGTTCACGAGACGCAGATCGGCGAGGACGAGACCCATGGGTGCTCCTTGCACGTCGAGGCATCATAGCACGCTCGCACGTCAGTTGCCGCCGGCACGGCCGGCTCGGTCGCCCCGCTCGCTGCCCTGTGGCGGAGGCCCGCGAATTCCACGATGATGCGGCCAAATCCAGTCGAGGGGAGGAGCGAGTGTTGTTCTCTTGCAGCCCGGCCGCATCTCATGCCGGCCCGATCGCAGTGCGCCGGACGCGTGGCGGCAACAAGCATTTCACGGTCGACATCCATTGCCACGTCGAAACGCCCGAGGCGTCCGACCTCGTCAAGGGCATGCGGCCACCGCCGCAGCCGCAGATGATGTTCACCAACGACGCGACGCGCGAGGTGAACCGGCTCCAGGAGCAGAACATCCGCACCGCCATCACCTCGATCGAGGCGCGGCTCGAGCACATGGACCGCACCGGCATCGACATCCAGGCGATCTCGACCGCGCCGGGCCAGTATTACTATTGGACCGAGCCCGAGCTCGGGCGCCAGACCGCGCGTCTCATCAACGAGAACATCGCCCGCATCTGCGCCGACCATCCCGACCGCTTCGTCGGGCTCGGGACCGTGCCGCTGCAGGCGCCGGAATTCGCCGTCGCCGAGCTCGAGCGCGCGGTCAAGGAGCTGGGCCTGCGCGGCGTCGAGATCTGCACCAACGTCAATGGCGACGAGCTCTCGGCGCCGCGTTTCCGTCCCTTCTTCGCCAAGGCCGAGGAGCTGGGCGTGCTGATCTTCATGCACCCCGCGGGCTTCACCGACGGGCGCCGCCTCAGCGACCATTACTTCATCAACGTGATCGGCAACCCGCTCGATTCGACGGTGGCGGTGCATCACCTCATCTTCGACGGCGTGCTCGAGGATTATCCGCGGCTCAAGATCGTGGTGGCGCATGGCGGCGGTTTCCTGCCCGCCTATTCCGGGCGCATCGACCATGCCCATGGCGCGCGCGTCGATTGCCGCCGCGTGATCAAGAAGAAGCCGACCAGCTATCTGCGCAAGCTCAATTTCGACACCATCGTCTTCACCCACCACCAGCTCGAATATCTGGCGTCCGTGTGGGGCAGCAATCACATCCTGCTTGGCACCGATTATCCTTATGACATGGCGCTGCCCAACGCGGTGCGCTTCGTCGAGAGCGCGGCACTGGGCGAGCGCGACAAATCGTTGGTGCTCGGCCTCAACGCCGCGCGCCTGCTCGGGATCAAGGCGCCGGCGCGGCCCGCGCCCAAGAAAAAAGCGCCGGCAAAGGCGAAGGCGAAGCGGCGGCGCTGAGCCGCCGGCGGCTCACCCAGCGAGCGCCATCAGGTCGCGCACCGAGCGTAGCTCTCCCAGCACCGCGACCGCGTCGCGCAGGCGGTCAGCGCCGTCCTCGCCCAGAACCGGCGCGGCCAGGCTCGTGAACTTGGTCTCGATGCGGCGTCCCTGGGCCGCCACATCCGCGGCCGGGATGCCGGAATCGTGCTCCGCCGCGAGCACGCTGCCATCGGCGAGCGTCACTTCGATCTGCGAGCGCGAGGTGGACCATCCATCCATGAACGCGATCTCGACCTTGTCCCTGAGCGCGACAAGACGCGGGTCGGCGGTGCGCGCGTCGCTGTAGGTGCCGAGGCTCGCCGTGTCGATGCCGGCGAGCGCCAGCGCAATGGTGAAGCGCAGCGAGAACTTGGCCTCGAGCCCGGTGTGCGGCGCCTTGATGTTGCACACACTGTCCGCGCCGCGGTCGATCCGCAGCAGGATCGAGCGCACCTTCTCGGCCACGAAGCCCTTGCGCTGGGCGATGGCGCGGGCGCACTCGATCGCCGCGTGCGTCAGGTAGCAGGCGGCATGGTACTTGAAGAGATTGCCGCGCAGATAATAGCCGCCCGGCGGCTCCGCCAGCGCGGCCTCGGGATGGAAGTCGGGGCCATGCGTCGCGGCAAAGCCCTGCGCGCATTCAATCACGTCGGCGCGGCTGGTGAAGCCGCGCGCCGCGAGCCGCGCCGCCAGCAGCCCGTTCTCCGCCGCCTTCCCCGCGTGGAGCGGCTTGCACATGGTGCCGAACATTGATTTGAGCCCGGCCGCCTGGGTTCCGGCGATGCCGAGCGCCGTCGCGGTGCGCTCCGCGTCGAGACCCATGAGGCGGGCGCACGCTGCCGCGGCACCGAAGCTTCCCGCCGTCGCCGTCGCGTGGAAGCCGAGCGCGTAATGTCCCGGCGCCACGCACACGCCGACGCGGCAGATCGTTTCGTAGCCGGCGACGAAGGCGGCGACGATGTCGCGTCCCGAAGCGCCGCGCGCCTCGCCCAGCGCCAACAGCGCCGGCAGGATCGCCACCGTCGGGTGGCCGATGTAGGAGAGATGCACGTCGTCGTAATCGAGCGCGTGCGACGCCGCGCCGTTGACCAGCGCCGCCAGAAGTTGCGGCGCCTTGCGGCCGCGCCCGACCAAGGTCGCGATGCCGTCGCCGCCCTCGAGCGCGGCCTCGGCCGCGATTATGCCGGAGAGATCCTCGCGCGCGCCCGCCAGCGTCACGGCAAACCAGTCGAGGAGACATTGCCGCGCCACCGCGACGATCTCCTCGGGCAACGCGCCATACTCGACCGCGGCGCTGCGCGCGGCGATCAGGGCGGTGACCGGCGGCACCTGGCTCATCATCTCCTCCACGGCTGATCCGTGGAGGCTCGCACGAAACCGGCCGGTCGGGCCAGCGTTACGCCGCGCTATGGCTCTTGGCGCGGATGTACGCCATCGAGGCGTGCTTGGCGCAATAGGGCTTACCCGGCAGGGGCCGCTCGCCGCAGAAGCGGAAATCCTTGTCGCCGGGATGGCCCTGCGGCCAAGTGCAGGTCGCGGGCTGCAGCCCGAGCGCGCGCCGCCGGGTCGGCGGCCGCTTCAGGGGCGACGGCCGCGGCTTGAGCGCGAGCCGGTGGGCCTTGCCGATCACGGCGTTCTTGCTGATCGCGAGCCGGCGGCCGATCTCGGCGGTCGGCAAACCCTCATCCCACAGCGCGATCAGCCGGTCGATGAGCTCCGGGTTCCAGATCGTCTCCATGGCTACCTACCGTATCCTGGGGTTCGGCCTTGCTTGGCCTACTAGATACAGTAGCACGAGTCGCGACTCAGGCCAAATCTTTCTCTCGCGCAATGATGCGTGACCGCAGCCCCGTCTAACGCTTGGAAATGACTAAAGAAGTTCGATCGAGGAGGCTTCGCGGCCGCGGCGCGCCTGCGACACCATCATCCGCACCGGCTGGCCCGGCTCGAGCCCGTCGAGTCCTGAGCGGCGCAGCGCCGTGACATGAACGAAGATGTCCTTGCCGCCGTCATTGGGCAGAATGAAGCCGAAGCCGCGCGCCGGGTCGTACCATTTGACCACGCCGTCAATCGACTCGGCGGGACCGCCCTCGTGGCCGCCGCCCCTGTCGCCCCTGTCGCCGCGATCACCCCTGTCGCCGTAGCCGTCGTCGCGTTGACGGAAGCGGCCCTCGCGCGGCGGACGCGGCTGCGCGGTCGAGGCGTCGAGTTCGACGACCTGGGTGGCGGCACGGCCCTTGGGGCCTTGCACCCACTCGATCGTCACGCTCGCCCCGTCGGGCGCCTCGCCGAAGCCCGACCGCTCCAGCACCGCCAGCGGCAAGAACACGTCGCTCGTGCCGTCGTCCGGGACGATGAAGCCGAACCCCTTGCTACGATTGAACCATTTGATTTTGCCGGAAAGGCGTACCGCCTCCCCTTGCGGCGAGCTCATCGACATGGACGCACCATTCTTTCGACCCTTCGCCCTCCCCTCGGCATGAGCGGTGCTCA
Organism: Allostellaceae bacterium; assembly: GCA_035604615.1. GTDB lineage: Bacteria > Pseudomonadota > Alphaproteobacteria > ATCC43930 > CGMCC-115725 > DATJLY01. The sequence continues at coordinate 109,510 of DATNID010000055.1, forward strand.
TCCTCCATGCGGGCGATCCCTCTTCCCCTGTGCAACGCTCAAGACCCCACGCTGCACAATTGACAAACAATATTTCTACTTTGGTTTATTGGCAATTAGTAAATAGTTCACGGCGACATCGGGTCCCAGCCCCCAGGCGTTGCGCCACGGCTGGTAGACCAGCCCCTCGATTCCCCGGAGTGTCATGCCGTGCGGCCGCAGCATTGCTGCGACCTCGGCGGGGCGCAGGAATCGGTCCCAGCGATGCGTCCCGCGCGGTATCCAGCGCAAGAGGTACTCCGCGCCGACGATGGCGAGGGCGAAGGATTTCGCGGTGCGATTGAGCGTCGACACGATCAGCGCTCCGCCAGGCGCGACGAGCTGCGCCGCCGCGGCGAAGAACAGCGCCTGGTCCTGCGCGTGCTCGGCCACCTCGAGCGCCAGCACGGCATCGAAGCGCTCGCCCGCCGCCGCCAGCGACTCGGCCGCGGCCTCGCGGTAATCGACGGCGAGCGCCGTCTCGCGCGCATGCGCCCGCGCCACGTCGAGCGCGGTGGTGTCAGCGTCGATCCCGGTGACCGCGAATCCGAGCCGCGCCATCGGCTCCGCGACGATCCCGCCGCCGCAGCCGATGTCGAGCAGGCGCAAGCCCCGGAACGGCGCCAGCGCGCCCGGGTCGCGCGCAAATTGCGCCACCAGCCGGTCGCGGATGAAGTGCAGCCGAACCGGATTGATGCGGTGCAGCGGACGGAACTCGCCCTCCGGGTCCCACCAGGCGGGCGCCGCGCGGGCGAAGCGCGCAATCTCGTCGCGGTCGATTGTGCCGCCGCTGTCGTGTGCCTGCGCCATCGCTTGCCTCGGCTGTGTTCCTGAGAGTATGAATACGCGCCCCCACGCCGGCAATCGCGGCGGAGGCTCCCTTCCTTCGAGAGCTTTTGCGAGCCATGGCGCGCATCGTGCAGAAATTCGGCGGCACGTCGGTCGCCACCGTCGAGCGGATCAAGGCGGCCGCGCTCCGGGTGAAGCGCGAGGTCGACGCCGGCAATGAGGTCGCGGTCGTGGTCTCGGCGATGGCCGGCGTCACCGATCAGCTCGTGCAATGGACCAACGAGACCTGCCGCCTCGGCGACGCGCGCGAATACGACGTCGTGGTGGCGTCGGGCGAGCAGGTGACCGCCGGCCTGATGGCGCTGGCGCTGCAGGATCGGGGCCTCAAGGCGCGATCCTGGCTCGGCTGGCAGGTGCCGATCCGGACCGATGCGGTCCACGCCAAGGCGCGCATCGCCGACATCGAGCCGAGCCACATCCTGCGCCGCATGCGCGAAGGGCAGGTCGCGGTCGTGGCGGGGTTCCAGGGGATCGGCCCCGACGACCGCATCACCACTCTGGGCCGCGGCGGCTCCGATACTTCGGCGGTGGCGCTGGCGGCCGCCCTTAACGCCGACCGGTGCGACATCTTCACCGACGTCGAGGGCGTCTACACCACCGATCCGCGCATCGTTGCGAAGGCGCGAAAGCTCGATAAGATCACCTACGAGGAGATGCTCGAGCTGGCCAGTCTCGGCGCCAAGGTGCTGCAGACGCGCTCGGTGGAGCTGGCGATGAACCACCGCGTGCGCGTCCAGGTGCTGTCGAGCTTCAAGGACGTGCCCGGAACCCTGGTGGTCGACGAGGACGAGATCGTGGAAAAGCAGATCGTGAGCGGAATCGCCTATAGCCGCGACGAGGCCAAGATCACCTTGCGCAAGGTGGCGGACCGGCCCGGCGTGGCGGCGGCGATCTTCGGTCCTCTCGCCGACGCCGCGATCAATGTCGACATGATCGTGCAGAACATCTCCGAGGACGGCCGCACCACCGATCTCACCTTCACCCTCGCCAAGGCCGACCTCGAGCGTGCGGTGAGCGTGCTCGAGGGGCGCCGCGCCGAGCTCGGCTATGCCGTGCTGACGCCCGATCCCAACGTGGTCAAGATTTCCGTGATCGGCGTCGGCATGCGGAGCCATGTCGGCGTCGCCAAGGAGATGTTCCAGACGCTCGCCGCCAAGGGCATCAACATCCAGGTGATCTCGACCTCCGAGATCAAGGTGAGCGTGCTCGTGGCCGAGGAATACACCGAGCTCGCGGTCCGCGCGCTGCATACGGCCTACGGTCTCGATGCCGGCTGACGATCTTCGCCAGGCGCGCCGCCGCCTCGACGCGCTGTGGGCGCGCGGCTGCGCCTTCCTCGGCTGCGAGGCCGCGATCATGGGCGGCGCCATGACCTGGGTGTCGGAGCGCACCCTGGTGGCCGCGATCTCCAATGCCGGCGGCTTCGGCGTCATCGCCTGCGGCGCCATGACGCCGGCGCTGCTCGACGCCGAGATCGAAGCGACCGACGCGCTCACCGACCGTCCGTTCGGCGTCAATCTCATCACCCTCCATCCCGATCTCATGGCGCTCATCGACGTGTGCGCCAGGCGCCGCGCGAGCCATGTCGTGCTGGCGGGCGGGCTGCCCTCGGCTGCTTCCATCGCGCGCATCAAGGACGGCGGCGCCAAGCTCTTGTGCTTCGCTCCGGCGCTCGCAATCGCCAAGAAGCTCGTCCGTATGGGCGTCGACGCCATCGTCATCGAAGGGATGGAGGCGGGCGGCCATATCGGGCCCGTGTCCACCAGCGTGCTGGCGCAGGAGATCCTGCCGCACGTCGCTGAGGTGCCGATCTTCGTCGCCGGCGGCATCGGCCGCGGCGAGGCGATCCTGGCCTATCTCGAGATGGGCGCGGCCGGGGTCCAACTCGGCACGCGCTTCGTCTGCGCCCACGAATCGATCGCGCATCCGCGCTTCAAGCAGGCCTTCATCCGCGCCGGCGCGCGCGATGCGGTGCCGTCGCCGCAGATCGATCCGCGCTTTCCCGTCATCCCCGTGCGCGCGCTCCTCAATGAGGGAACCAAGGAGTTCGTGGCCTTGCAGCGCGACGTGATCGAGCGCTTCAATCGCGGCGATCTTCCGCAAAAAGACGCGCAGCTCGAGATCGAGCATTTCTGGGCCGGCGCGCTGCGCCGCGCTGTCATCGACGGCGAAATCGAGCGCGGATCGCTCATGGCCGGACAGAGCGTCGGCATGGTGACGCGCGAACAGTCCACCGCCGAGATCATCGACGAGCTGGTTTCGCAGGCGGTGCACGCGCTGGCGCGGCGCGACCAGGCGGAACCGGCGCCGCGCGCGTCCGCCGCGGGGGCGTGATGGAGCCCTCGGCGGCGGTCCCCGGATCCCGCCGCGTCCTGCGCCGGCTGCGCGACACGATGGCCGGATCGGGCACGGCGCAGCAGCGTCTCGACGCGGTCGTCCACACGATCGCCGGCGAGATGGTGGCGGAGGTGTGCTCCATCTACGTGATGCGCGCGGGCGAGGTGCTCGAGCTCTTCGCCACCGAGGGCTTGCGTCCCGAGGCCGTGCACCGCACCCGGCTCCGCGTCGGCGAGGGGCTGGTCGGCGTCATTGCCGCGACCGCCCGGCCCCTGGCGCTCGCCGACGCGCAGTCGCATCCCGATTTCGCCTACCGGCCCGAGACCGGCGAGGAAATCTACCACTCGCTCCTGGGCGTGCCGGTGGTGCGCGGCGGGCACGTGCTGGGCGTAGTGGTGGTCCAGAACCGCACCTTGCGCCACTACGACGAGGACGAGGTCGAGACGCTGCAGACGATCGCCATGATCCTCGCCGAGCTGGTGGCGAGCGGCGAGCTGGTCAATCCCTTGGAGCTGCGCCCGACCGAAGGCATCGGCATGCTGCCGGTGCGGCTCGAGGGCGTGCGGATTCACGTCGGACTCGCGATCGGCGCGGCGGTGTTGCACGAGCCGCGCATCGTCATCCGTCAGGTCGTCGCCGAGAATCCGCAGGCCGAGCTTCAGCGCTTGCGGCGCGCGGTGGCGGCGATGCAGCAGGCGATCGACGCCATGCTCGAGGCGCCCGACGTCGTGGAGGGCGGCGAGCCGCGCGAGATTCTCGAAAGCTATCGCATGTTCGCGGCCGACCGCGGCTGGCTCCAGCGCATCACCGAGGCGGTGCGCAGCGGGCTCACCGCCGAGGCCGCGGTGCAGCGGGTCCAGGACGAGACCCATGCGCGGCTGTCGCAGGCGAGCGATCCCTACCTGCGCGAGCGGCTCATCGATCTCGAGGACCTCACCAACCGCCTGCAGCAGCACCTCGCCGGCCGCACGGTCACCGCCGCCGCCGCCGCGCTCCCCGACGAATTCATCCTCGTCGCGCGCAGCATGGGGCCGGCCGAGCTGCTCGATTACGACCGTGCGCGCCTCAAAGGCCTGGTGCTCGAGGAAGGCTCGCCCACGGCGCATGTCGCGATCATCGCGCGCGCGCTCGACATTCCCGTGGTGGGGCGGGTCAACGACCTGCTCGACCGGGTGGAGACCGGCGACCTCATCGCGCTCGACGGCGAGGAGGCGGTGGTGCTGGTGCGGCCGAGCGAGGACGTGCAGCAGGCGATCGAGCGGCGCATCGAGGTGAGGCGCGGCGACCGCCAGCGTTTCGCCGCGCTGCGCGACTTTCCGGCCGAGACGCTCGACGGCGTGCGCGTCAGCCTGCAGCTCAACTCGGGGCTCCTCATCGACCTGCCGTTCCTCGACGAGACCGGCGCCGAGGGCATCGGTCTCTTCCGCACCGAGCTGCAATACATGCTGCGCGACCGCTTCCCCACGGTCGAGGAGCAAACGCTGCTCTATCGCCGCGTGCTGGAGCATGCGGGCGATCGGCCGGTGACGTTCCGCACCCTCGATGCCGGCGGCGACAAGCTCCTCCCCTACATGCCCGACAGCGCCGACGAGAATCCGGCCATGGGGTGGCGCGCGATTCGCATCGCGCTCGACCGCCCCGCGCTGCTGCGCCAGCAGCTCCGCGCCCTCATCCGCGCCGCCGCCGGACGCCGGCTGCGCGTCATGTTCCCGATGATCGCCGAGGTGGCCGAGCTCGAAGCCGCGCGCGCCATTCTCGATCTCGAGCGCGAGCGCGCGTGGCGGCGCGATTGCGACCCGCCGCCGGTCTCGATCGCGGTCGGCGTCATGCTGGAGGTGCCGTCGCTCCTGTTCCAGCTCGACAAGCTCTTGCCGCGAATCGATTTCCTGTCGGTCGGCACCAACGACCTGATCCAGTTCCTGTTCGCATGCGACCGCGGCAATCCGCGCCTCGCCGACCGCTACGATCCGCTGTCGCCGCCGGTGCTGCGCGCCTTGAGCGACGTGGTGGCGCAGTGCGCGCGCTACCGGGTCGAGCTGTCGCTGTGCGGCGAGATGGCGGGCGAGCCGCTCGACGCCGCGGCGCTGGTGGGGATCGGCTTCCGCGCGCTGTCGATGTCGCCCGCCTCGCTCGGCCGGGTCAAGGCGATGATCCGCAGCTTGGCGCTCGGCGACTTCCGCGAGCTGCTCGCCGCCTGGGAGGCAATGCCGAGCCACAGCCTGCGCGACATGCTGCGGGATTTCTGCAGCGATCACGGCATCGAAGTGTGAAGGGGCGCGCGACTCGGGCAAAAGCGGCGAAAATCCCGCATAAACCAGGCTCCACCCTGCACGCGAGGTTGCGGGCGAGTGCCGCAATTTGGTACAAGGAACGCCGAATCGCCGCTTCGCCGAAAGAGTTGGACATCGTCCGATGGCGAAATTCGCGCCGGCGCCGCCGCCGGAGAACCGCATCGCGGCCATCGAGGGGCTGACGGTCAGGCCGCGCGATACGGTCGGCGATCTGCTGCGCCGCACCCGCATCGAGCAAGGCGCCGAGATCGAGACCATCGCCGCCGCGCTGCGCATGCGCGCGGCCTATCTCGCTGCGATCGAGCAGGGGCGCTACGATCGCCTGCCGGGCGCGGTCTACGCGCTGGGCTTCGTGCGCGCTTACGCCAATCATCTGGGGCTCGACGGCGAGGAGGCGGTGCGCCGCTTCAAGCTCGAATCGACCGGGATGGAGCAGCGCCGCGACCTCGCCTTCCCCATGCCCTTGACGACGCGCAGCATCCCCGGCGGCCGCATGGTGCTGGCGGCCTTCGTGCTCGCGGTCTGCGCCTACGGCATCTGGCATTATCTCTCGACCGGCGACCGCGCGCGGCCCGAGCGGGTGGCCGCGGTCCCGGCCGACCTGATGCCGCCGCCCCCGCCCCCGCCCGCTCCCGTCGCGAGCGCTGCGACGCCGGCCCTCGCCGACGCCGACGCTGCGTCCTCGCCGCCCGATGCGGGAAGCGCACCACCGCCGGCTGCCACCACGACCGCGATGGCCGCGCCCTTGCCCGCGCCCGTCACCGCGACGCCGCTGCCGGTGCCGATCGTCTCTGCGCCGGCGGTCGCGTCGCCGCCCGCGCCGCCTACGCAAGGTGTCGCCACCGTCGCATCGCTGCCGCCCGCGCCCGCGTCATCGACCTCGATGCCGGACGCCGCCTCGCCCTCCGATTCGGGCGCGGTTCCGGTTGCAGCGGCACCCGATACGGCAGCGCCGCGCGTCTACGGCGCGGTCGACGGCCCCTCGCATATCACCCTGCGCGCGGTGAAGGATTGCTGGATCCAGGTCCGCGGGACGCAGGACGGGGTCGTGGTGGCGCAGCGCACGCTCCATACGGGTGACAGCTACCGCGTCCCCGTGCAGGACGGACTCGTGCTCAGGACCGGCAATGCGACCGGTCTCGAGATCACAGTCGATGACAAGGCCGTGCCCAAGCTGGGCGGCACGGTGCGCACCATCGCGCTCGACCCCGACCGGCTGCGTGCCGGCACCGCGCGGGCGGAATAGCCCACGCGAAGGCGCGCCCGCGGCGCGTCACACCCCTCCCGAAGTGGGCAACGCGCCGATATACGGCGGCGGCGGAATCGCGCTAGCGTTGCCGCGGGCGACACATAACCGGGGAGGAAAACATGAAACGCACTCAGCACGGCCAGGTCACGCGGCGCGGCGTCTTCAAGGCCGGCGCGGGACTTGCCGCGGGCGTCGCTGTGGCGCGCTTCGTCGGCGGCGAGGCGGCGGCGGCCGACGCCGCGATGCTGCGCTTCGAGCATCAGCGCGCGGTCGATCCCAAGCACCGCATCCTCCTAAAGGGCGGCACCATCGTCAGCATGGACCCTAAGGTCGGCGATCTCGCCAAGGGCGACGTGCTGATCGAGGGCAAGAAGATCGCCGCGGTCGGCGCCGACCTCAATGCCGCCGGCGCGGAGGTGATCCCGGCCGCGGACATGATCCTGGTTCCGGGCCTCATTGATTGCCATCGCCATTCCTGGGAAGGCCAACTCCGCCGCATCAACCCGAATTCCCCGACCCTGGCCGACTACATGAATGCGACGCACCTGTCGTTCGGGGTCCATTACCGGCCGCAGGACCATTATGTCGGCAACCTGCTCACCGCGCTCGGCTGCATCGACGCCGGCGTCACCTGCATCATCGATAATTCGCATAACTCGCGCAGCGCCGCGCATTCCGACGCCGCGGTCGAGGCGCTGATGGATTCCGGCATTCGCGGCGTCCACGCCTCGGGCCCGCCGGGCGCCGGCAATTGGGACCATCAATGGCCGCAAGACCTCGAGCGGCTGCAGAAGAAATACTTTTCCTCGACCGATCAGCTCGTCACGCTCAGGATGTTCTCGGGCCCCGACCGCAACAACTGGGCCTTCGCGCGCAAGCTCGGCATCCGGATCACGACCGAGTTCCAGGGCCCGCAGATGGCCGCGCTGCTCGAACCGATGGGCGCCGACAAGCTGGTCGGACCCGACAACACGTTTAACCATTGTGGCGCGCTGCCCGACAAGACGTGGCAGCTCCTGGTCGATTCGGGCGCCAACATCGACGTGTGCCCGCGCTCGGACGCGCAATACGCGCTGGGCGAGGGCGTGTGCGCCTACCAGCACGCGCTCGACCACGGCATGAAGCCGGGCTTCAGCGTCGACAACGAGACCTCCTACAGCACCGACATGTTCATGGAGATGCGCGTCGCGCTCTATCTCCAGCGCGCCATGGCGCAGAACCGCAAGTTCAACGGCGACCAGAACCCGCCCAAGCCCGTCATGGTGCGCGACGTGCTCCAATGCGCCACCGTCAACGGCGCGGTGTGCGCGGGGCTCGCCGACAAGGTCGGCAGCATCAGCCCCGGCAAGGAGGCGGACATCCTCATGATCCGCACCGACGACCTCAACCTCTACCCGTCGAACAACGCCATCGGAACGGTGGTCCAGGCGGCCGAGCGCAGCAATATCGACACCGTCATCATCGGCGGACGGGTGCGCAAGTTCCGCGGCAAGGTCTTGGGCGTCGACATGAAGCGGCTCCGCGCGATGGTGGACGAATCGCGCGCCCACCTCTTCGCCGCGGTCGGCTATAAGCCCGACATCTTCGCCGATCTGCTGCCCAAACTCACCTGATGCGGCAGCCCGCGCCCTAGAGGGCCTTGAGGTTCGGCAACAACCGCCTGATGTTGTCGTGGTCGATGCCACGGATCTGCGCCGGCGAGAAGCCGAGCTTCGATAGTCCCTCGGCCGTCATGGCGGCGCGGAAATAGGGATAGTCGCTGCCGAAGGTAATGTGCGAGGCGGGCACCAGCTTCAACAGCCCGGCGACGCTCGCCGCCCAGGCCCCGTTCGCGGTGTCGAAATTGAGCTTGGCGAACTCGGCCATGATGCCGTCGGGCGCCCAATCGTGCAGGTTCTTGTCGGGCGTGTCGCCGGCATAGAACGAGTTGATCCGCCCGGCGAGCGACGGCAGCGTTCCGCCCGAGTGCGAGAACAGCCACTTGATGTCCTTGTCGTGCGCCAGCGTGCCGGAGATGAGCAGGCTGGTCGCCGCCCGTGCCGTGTCGTGCGGCACTTCGAGGATCGCATCGCCGACATTGGGGATGAGATGGCCGCAGCAATTGGGCGTCAGGGGATGGAAATAGACTGCGGCCTTGCGCCGGTTGAGCTCGTCGAAAATGGGCTTGAACATCGGGTCGCCGGGCCATTTGTCGCCGTAAGCGGTGGCGAGACCGATGCCGTCGGCCTTGAGCTCGTCGAAGGCGTGCTCGATCTCCTTGAGGCTCGCATCGACGTCGAGCATGGGAAGCGATGCCCACAGGCCGAAGCGGCGGGGGTGGTCGCGCACGATCCCGGCGGCGTAGTCGTTGCAAGCGCGCGACAGGCGCACCGCCGTATTGGGATCGCCGCCGAACCAGTTGCCGGGAATCGACGCCAGCGACAAGACGGAAGTGGAAACGCCACCCTTCTCCATGTCCTCGAGTGACTTGTCCACCGTCCAGTCGCGGTTGCCCGGAAACATGAAGCCGTGGGTCTTGGCGACCCAGTCCGACTCGGCTTCCTTCCACTCGGGGGCGAAGAAATGATGGTGCGTGTCGATCCGACGCGGCTTGTCCGCGGCCTTGGCGTCGGGCGCCAGCGTCGGCAGGAGCGCGCCCGCGCCGACTGCGGCGATCGAGCCCAGGACCGTGCGCCGCGACGGCGCCGACGATGAATGAGGTTGCGCGGTCTCCGCACCGTTCATGGCATGTCCTCCCAAATGCAGGCCGCTTGTCGACGCGCGGCCCCTGGGGTCCGATCATGCCGCCAAGCGCGCCGCCCGGTAAAGGGATTTGGCTGGGTCGCTTTTGCCACGGGCGGAGACGCGCTATAACCACGGCTGCTGCGCAGGAACGGCGAGGTTCTTCCGATGAGCGTGCGTCCCTATCGCGACATCGTGCGGCGACGCTGCCGGACGGTCCATGTCGGGCCGGTGCCGGTCGGCGGCGACGCGCCCATCACCGTGCAGTCGATGACCAACACCTTGACGCATGACGTCAAGGCCACGGTCGAGCAGGTCCAGGCGCTGGAGCGCGCGGGCGCCGACATCGTGCGCGTCTCCTGCCCCGACCAGGAATCCTCGCTCGCCTTGAAGGAGATCGTGCGCCAGGTGAAGGTGCCGATCGTTGCCGACATCCATTTTCACTACAAGCGCGCGATCGAGGCGGCCGAGAGCGGCGCCGCCTGCTTGCGCATCAATCCCGGCAATATCGGCTCGGCCGCGCGGGTCAAGGAAGTGATCAAGGCGGCCAAGGACCATGGCTGCTCGATGCGGATCGGCGTCAATGCCGGCTCGCTCGAGCGCGACCTCCTGGAGCGCTATGGCGAGCCCTGTCCCGAGGCCATGGTCGAGAGCGCCTTGACCCACGCCAAGATTCTCGAGGACAACGATTTCTTCGAGTTCAAGATCTCGTGCAAGGCGTCCGATATCTTCCTCGCCTGCGCCGCCTACCAGCAGCTCGCCGAGGCGTGCGACTATCCGCTTCATCTCGGCATCACCGAGGCCGGCGGGCTGATGGGCGGCACGGTCAAGTCGGCCATTGGCATGGGCTCGCTCTTGTGGGCCGGGATCGGCGACACGATCCGCGTCTCGCTCTCGGCAGACCCGGTCGAGGAAGTGAAGATGGGCTTCGAGATCCTGAAGTCCTTGGGCCTCCGGCGGCGCGGCGTGACCGTGATCTCGTGCCCCTCCTGCGCGCGCCAGCAATTCGAGGTGATCAAGACGGTCGAGGCGCTGGAGCAGCGGCTCGCTCACATCACCACGCCGATGACGCTTTCGGTGATCGGCTGCGTCGTCAACGGCCCCGGCGAGGCGCGCGAGACCGATATCGGCTTCACCGGCGGCGGCCACGGCACTCACCAGGTCTATCTCGCCGGCATCCCCGCGCACCGCCTCAAGGACGAATCGATCGTTGACCATCTCGTCGACCTGGTCGAGAAGAAAGCCGCCGAGATCGAGCGCGCCAACGCGGCCAAGCTGGCCGCCGAGGCCGCGGAGGCGCCGGCAGGAGCCGCGGCGTCCTGACGGAAGTCGCCGCGCAGACCATGGTTTCCTTGCAGCCGGTGCGCGGCACCCAGGACCTTCTTCCGCCCGAGCAGCGCCGCCACCGCTTCGTCGTCGAGACCGCGCGCGCCATCGCCGAGCGCTACGGCTATGGCGAGATCGCGACCCCGATCTTCGAATTCACCGAGGTCTTCGCCCGCCCGATCGGCGAGACCACCGACATCGTGCAAAAGGAGATGTACACATTCCACGATCGCGGCGGCGAGGAGATCACGCTGAGACCCGAGTACACCGCCGGCATCGTGCGCGCGGTCATTTCCAATGGCCTGACCCAAAGCCTGCCGCTGAAGCTGTTCGCGAGCGGCCCGATGTTCCGCTACGAACGGCCGCAGAAGGGCCGCTTCCGCCAGTTCCACCAGATCGATGTCGAGCTCATCGGCGTGGCGCAGCCGCTGGGCGATATCGAGGTCATCGCACTGGGCGCCGAAATCCTCGACGCGCTGGGCGTGCTGTCCAAGACCGAGCTCGAGATCAACACACTCGGCGATACGCTGAGCCGCCACGCCTATCGCGCGGCGCTCGTGGACTATTACGGCCGGCACCGCGGCGACTTGTCCGAGGACAGCCTGAACCGTCTCGAGCGCAATCCGCTGCGCATCCTCGATTCGAAGGACCCGTCGGACAAGCGCATCAATGCCGACGCGCCGTCATTCGCCGACTATCTCACCGAGGATGCGCGCCAGTTCTTCGCCGCGGTGCTGGCTGGGCTCGACCGGGTCGGCATCGCCTATCGCCTCAGCCCGCGCCTGGTGCGCGGCCTTGATTACTATTGCCACACCGCGTTCGAGTTCGTGACCACCGCGCTCGGCGCGCAGGGCACGGTGCTGGGCGGCGGCCGCTATGACGGGCTGATGGGCGTGATGGGCGGGCCCGAGACGCCGGGCGTCGGCTGGGCCGCCGGCATCGAGCGCCTGGCGCTGCTCGTCGCCGAGCCGCCGCCGCCGCCGCGACCCATCGCCATCGTGCCGCTGGGCGCCGCCGCCGAGGAGACCGCATTGACGCTCGCCCACGAGCTGCGCCGCTTCGGCTTCGCCATCGATCTGGGCTATTCCGGCAATCTGCGCCGCCGCCTCTCCCGCGCCGACAAGATCAAGGCGCGCGCCGCCATCATCCTCGGCGACAACGAGCTGGTGCGCCGCGTCGCGACCTTGCGCGATCTCGACACCGGCGAACAGATCGAGGTGCCGCTCGATGCGCTCCGGGAGCGGCTCCAGGCGTTTCGCTAGCGTCGCCCGCGCCGGGCATGTCATCTCCCAGTCTCCTCGTCGTCGGCATCGATCATCGCTCGAGCCCGGCCCCGCTGCGCGAGCGCTTCGCGCTGGTCGGGAGCGATGTCGACGGCGCGCTCGAGGAGTTGCGCGCGTTCGGCGCGTGCGAAGCGGTGCTGATCGCGACCTGCGACCGCATCGAGCTGGTTAGCCACGACGAGCGTGCCGCGGAGTCGTTTCCGGCGCTGGTCGCCGCGCGCGTGGCGGTCCCGGCCGAGAGCGTCGCCACCGCGCTCTACCGCCACGAGGGCGATGCCGCCTTGCGCCATCTCTTCGCGGTCGCGAGCGCGCTTGAGAGCAGCGTCGTCGGCGAGCCGCACGTGCTGGCCCAGGTGCGGGGCGCGCACCGCGCCGCGGCGGAGCTGGGTCTCGTCGGCCCTGATCTTGAGAGCGCGTTCCTCGCCGCCTTCGCCTGCGCGCGCCGAGTCCGGCGCGAGACCCGCATCGCCGAGCGGCCGCAATCGATCGCCGCCGCCGCGCTCGATCTGGCGCGCGGCATTCACGGCGACCTCGACCGCTGCGCCGCGCTGCTCATCGGCCCCACCGAGATGGGCGAGCTGATGGCCGAGCAGTTCCTCCGCGCCGGGCTGGGACGGCTCGTCGTGTGCGGCCCGGCCGAGCGCGCCGAACGCGCCGCTTCGCGGCTTTCCTGCAACCATGCGCCGCTCGACGAAATCGAGGCGGCGCTGGTCGCCTCCGACGTGGTCGTGGCATCGCTCGGCACCGGCCGCACCATCCTCACCGCGCCGCTCGTCGCGGCGACGTTGCGCAAACGGCCGCTCCGTCCCATCTTCGTCATCGACGCGGCGATCCCGGCCGACGCCGATCCGGCCATCAACGCGCTCGATGGCGTGTTCCTCTATGATCTCGCCGATCTCGAGCGCGCCGCGATGGCCGGGCGCGCGACCCGGGCCGAAGCCGCGTCCGAGGCGTGGCGCATCGTCGAAGTCGAGCTCGCGGAGTTCGCCGCCCGGCGCGCGGCCCGGCGCGCGGTGCCGGCGGTGGTCGCGCTCCGGCGTCACTTCGAGTCCGTGCGCCAAGCGGTGATGGCGGAGCGCGGGCTCGACGCCGAGGCGGCGACGCGGCTCCTGGTGAACCGCCTGCTGCACGCGCCGTCCGAGGCGCTGCGCGAGCTGGCGGCCGGCGAGCATGACGCCGCTGCGATGGCGGCGCTGCTGCGCCGGCTGTTTCGCCTCGCCGACGAGGAGGACGAAGGGTGAGCGAAAGCGCGTTGGAGGGCAGGTTCGACAAACTGGTGCGGCGCCATGCCGAGCTCGCCGCCGCGCTCGCGGACCCGGCGCGGCTGGGCGGCGACTTCGCCAAGCTGTCGAAGGAATACAGCGACCTCACGCCGCTCGTGGAGAAGATCGCGACCCTCAAGACCGCGCGCGCCGAGCGCAACGACTTGGCGGCGCTCGCCGGCGAGGCCGATCCCGACATGCGTGCGCTCGCCGCTGGCGAACTGGCCGCGCTCGACAAGCGGCTCCCCGAGCTCGAGCGCCAGGTGCGGCTCATGCTGCTGCCCAAGGACGAGGCGGACGAGCGCAACGCCATTCTCGAATTGCGTGCCGGCACCGGCGGCGAGGAAGCGGCGCTCTTCGCCACCGTGCTCTTCCGGATGTACCAGCGCTACGCGGCGCTGCACGGCTGGCGCTTCGAGGTGATGGATTGGTCGGAGACCGGGCTCGGCGGCTACAAGGAGGCGATCATCGCCGTCTCGGGCCGCAACGTGTTCGAGCGGCTCAAATTCGAATCCGGCGTCCATCGCGTGCAGCGCGTGCCCGAAACCGAAGGCTCCGGGCGCATCCACACCTCCGCCGCTACCGTCGCGGTCCTGCCCGAAGCCGAGGAGGTCGACGTCCACATCGAGGACAAGGATTTGCGCATCGACGTGTTCCGCTCCAGCGGCCCGGGCGGCCAGTCGGTCAACACCACCGACAGCGCGGTGCGCATCACGCATCTGCCCACCGGCCTCGTCGTGCAGCAGCAGGACGAGAAGTCGCAGCACAAGAACAAGGCCAAGGCGATGAAGGTGCTGCGCGCGCGGCTCTACGAGCGCCAGCGCCAGGCGGCCGACGCGGCGCGCGCCCACTCGCGCAAGACCCAGGTCGGCAGCGGCGACCGTTCCGAGCGCATCCGCACCTACAATTTCCCGCAAGGCCGCGTCACCGACCACCGCATCAACATGACGCTCTACAAGATCGACAAGGTGCTGAGCGGCGAGGCGCTCGACGAGTTCGTCGACGCGCTCATCGCCGAGGACCAGGCGGCGCGGCTGAGCGAGGCGGAATGACGGGCGGTGCCAGCATCGGCGCCGCGATCGCCGACGCGGCGGCGCGGCTCGCCGCCTGCGGCATCGAGGCGCCGCGGCGCGAGGCGCGCTTGCTGGTGGCGCTCGCGGCCGAACTCGACGACGCGGCGGTGCTGGGATATCCCGAGCGCGAGATCGCAGGGCCGGCGCGCACCAAGCTCGAGCGCATGCTGGCGCGGCGCCTGGCGCACGAGCCGGTGTCGCGCATTGCCGGACGACGCGAGTTCTGGAGCCTCGAATTCGCGCTTTCGCCCGAGACCCTCGACCCCAGGCCGGACAGCGAGACCGTGGTGGCGGCGGCGCTCGAGCGCGTCGCCGACCGCGCGGCGCCGCTCGCCGTGCTCGATCTCGGCACCGGCACGGGATGTATGCTTTTGGCGCTGTTGAGCGAATTGCCGTCGGCGTGGGGCATCGGCGTCGACCTCAGCCCTGGCGCGGCCGCGCTGGCGCGGCAAAACGCCGCAGCTACAGGCTTGAAATCGCGGGCTTTTTTTGCGGTCGGGCGGTGGGGCGAAGGGGTCGGCGGCGGGTTCGACCTGGTGGTCGCCAACCCCCCCTATATCGCCTCCGAGGCGATCGCCGGGCTGGCGCCCGAGGTGGCGCGCTGGGAGCCGCGCCTGGCGCTCGACGGCGGCAGCGATGGATTGCGGGGTTTTCGCGAGATTGCCGCCGATCTCCGGCGCCTCGTGAAGCCCGCTGGTTTCGCCTGTATCGAGGTCGGAGACGGCCAGGCCGACGCGGCCGCGAGAATCTTCGCCCGCGCAGGGCTTGACGAAGCCGGCCGGCGTCGCGATCTGTCAGGCATCGAGCGTTGTCTCGTGCTGGAGCGCCCGAAAAAAACTGTTGGAATGCGCACACTTCCCGTCTAGGGTGGTTGCGCCCTAACGAAATTGAGCCCGTGGCTCTTGCGCCCCCCATCGGCGCCGGTCTTGTCCCTGCCGTAATGGTGCTGCCCGTCTGCCAGCGACGGCCACCTGGGACGTACCTACAACAGCAATGTCGTGCCCTATGCATCGCGATTTCAAAGGCGTCATGAGACCAGGCCAGAACAAGCGGTCTCGTAACCGCAATAACAACCCCAACGCCAATATGAACGGTAACAACCCGAACAACCGGCCGCGCCCGCCGCACCGGATGCAGACGTTCGAGAGCAGCGGGCCGAGCGTGAAGATCCGCGGCAACGCATATCAGGTATTCGAGCGCTACATCGCTCTCGCGCGCGAGGCGGCGACCTCGGGCGACCGGATCGCGGCGGAGAATTTCTATCAGCACGCGGAACACTATTTCCGCGTCATGAACGCGAACGGCGAGGCCCATCCGCAGGGACCGCGGCCGATGACCCCGGCGGATACCGAGATGGGCATGGGCCAGGAGATGGACGGCGAGGCGGAAGACATGCCGGGCGCGAGTGCGCCGGCGCCGCAGGAGCCCGACCTCCCGACCAACTGACGGGTAGCTGACCGGGCAAACGCTTGGCTCTCGCCGCCGACTTGTGGCGGGAAAGCGACGCACCCATATCTGTGATGAAGGGCGCGGGCCGTTGCCTCCAAGAGGGACGCGCGCGCCGGTTCCGCGAACGGGTGGGTCATGGATTTCGAGAAATACACCGAGCGTTCCAAGGGATTCGTGCAAGCCGCGCAAACCCTGGCGCAGCGGCGCGGTCATCAGCAGATCACGCCGGAACATCTCCTCAAGGTTCTGCTCGACGACAAGGAAGGGCTCGCGGCCAATCTGATCCGCGCCGCCGGCGGCGATCCGCGCGCGGCGCTGGCCGACACCGAGGCCGCGCTCGACCGCCTGCCCAAGGTCGAGGGCTCCGGCGCGGGCCAGGTCTTCCTCGCGCCCGAGATGTCGCGGCTTTTCGCCGAGGCGGAGAAGGTCGCGGAGAAGGCCGGCGACAGCTTCGTCACCGCCGAGCGCCTGCTGCTCGCGCTCACTTTGGCCAAGGACACGCCGGCCGCGAAAGCGCTCGCGGCGCACGGCCTCACGCCGCAGAACCTCAACCGCGCCATCGAGGACATCCGCAAGGGCCGCAACGCCGACAGCGCGACCGCCGAGGAAGGCTATGACGCGCTCAAGAAATACGCGCGCGACCTGACCGCGTCGGCGCGGGACGGCAAGCTCGATCCGGTGATCGGCCGCGACGAGGAAATTCGCCGCACCATCCAGGTGCTGGCGCGGCGTACCAAGAACAACCCGGTGCTGATCGGCGAGCCCGGCGTCGGCAAGACCGCCATCGTCGAAGGCCTCGCGCTGCGCATCGCGCATGGCGACGTGCCCGACAGCCTCAAGGACAAGCGCCTCCTCGCGCTCGATCTCAGCGCGATGGTGGCCGGCGCCAAGTTCCGCGGCGAGTTCGAAGAGCGTTTGAAGGCGGTTCTGGCCGAGATCACGTCCGCCGAGGGCGAGATCATCGTCTTCATCGACGAGCTGCACACGCTCGTGGGTGCCGGCAAGGCCGAAGGCGCGATGGACGCCTCCAACATGCTGAAACCCGCGCTGGCGCGCGGCGAGCTGCATTGCGTCGGCGCCACCACGCTCGACGAATACCGCAAGCACATCGAGAAGGACGCGGCGCTGGCGCGGCGCTTCCAGCCCGTCTTCGTCGGCGAGCCCACGGTCGAGGACACCATCTCGATCCTGCGCGGCATCAAGGAAAAGTACGAGCTTCACCATCACGTGCGCATCACCGACGGCGCCATCGTTGCCGCCGCGACGTTGTCGAACCGCTACATCACCGACCGTTTCCTGCCCGACAAGGCGATCGACCTGATGGACGAGGCCGCCGCGCGCCTTAGGATGGAGGCGGAATCGAAGCCCGAGGAGATCGACGAGCTCGATCGCCGCATCCTCCAGCTCGAGATCGAGCGCGCCGCGCTCGAGAAGGAGCACGACCCGGCCTCGCGCGACCGCCTCGTCAAGCTGGTCGAGGAATTGACCGGCCTGAAGAAGGAATCCGCCGAGCTCACGGCGCAGTGGCGCGCCGAGAAGGACCAGCTCGCGGGCGCGCAGAAATTGAAGGAGCAGCTCGACCATGCCCGCGTCGAATTGGAACAGGCGCAGCGCCGCGGCGACTTCACCCGCGCCGGCGAGCTGACCTATTCCGTCATCCGTGACCTCGAGCGCAAGATCAAGGACGCCGAGGCCGCCGAAGGCCATCGCATGATCGAGGAGGCGGTGACGGATCAGCACATCGCCGCCGTGGTGTCGCGCTGGACCGGCGTGCCGGTCGAGAAGATGCTCGAGGGCGAGCGCGACAAGCTGTTGCAGATGGAAAGCAATTTGGGCCGCCGCGTGGTCGGCCAGAACGAGGCAGTGGTGGCGGTCTCGAACGCGATCCGCCGCGCCCGCGCCGGCTTGCAGGATCCCAACCGGCCGATCGGCTCGTTCATGTTCCTGGGGCCCACCGGCGTTGGCAAGACCGAGCTGGCGAAGGCGCTGGCCGAGTTCCTGTTCGACGACGAAGGCGCGATGATCCGCGTCGACATGTCGGAATACATGGAGAAGCACTCGGTCGCGCGGCTCATCGGCGCGCCGCCGGGCTATGTGGGTTACGAGGAAGGCGGCGCGCTGACCGAGGCGGTGCGGCGCCGACCCTACCAGGTGATCCTGTTCGACGAGATCGAGAAGGCGCATCCCGACGTCTTCAACGTGCTGCTCCAGGTCTTGGACGACGGGCGTCTTACCGACGGACAGGGCCGCACGGTCGATTTCCGCAACACGCTGATCGTGCTGACGTCGAACATCGGCAGCGAGGTTCTGGCGGCGCTGCCCGAGGGCAGGGACATGTCGGTCGCGCGCGGGCAGGTGATGGAGATGGTGCGGGCCGCGTTCCGGCCCGAGTTCCTCAACCGGCTCGACGAGATACTGATCTTCCGGCGCCTCAGCCGCGACGATATGAAGGGGATCGTGGTGATCCAACTCGTGCGGCTGCAAAAGCTCCTGGCCGAGCGCAAGATCACGCTCGATCTCGACGACAAGGCGCGCGCCTGGCTCGCCGAGGCGGGCTACGATCCGGTCTATGGCGCGCGGCCGTTGAAGCGGGTGATCCAGCGCGAGCTGCAGAATCCGCTCGCCGAGCTCATCCTCAAGGGCCGCATCGTCGACGGCGAGACCGTCGCCGTCACCACCGGCGAAGGCGGCCTCGCCATCGCCGGCGAAGTGGTGAAGCGCGCTGACGCGGCGGAGTAAGAGGCAGCGCTTCGGCGGGGTGCGTCCTTCGACTGCGCGTGCTGACGCACGCTCCGCTCAGGATGAGGCGAAAATTTTACCTCATCCTGAGCGGAGCGAAGCGTAGTCGAAGGACGGGCGACGTCACCGCCGCGCGACGACCGCATCGATCGCCAGCGATAGGGCCAGCGCGGCGCCGCCCAGCGCGTAAAGCAGCGCGTAGCTGCCTTGGTGCGCGAAGAGGAACGAGAAGCCATAGGCTCCCGCGGCCTGGCCCAAAGCGAAGGCGACGGTGGCGACGCTCCACGCCGCCTTGCGCAAGCTCGCATCCTGCGGCACCAATTCGCGGATGCGCCCGAGCACCAGCATGGTGATGGCGGGCACATAGGCGCCGACCACCAGGCACGAGAGGACAAGCGCCAGCGTGCTCGAAACGAGCGCGGGCAGCACGATCATCGCAGCCTGGAGCGCGTAGGCCATCCGCACGCAGCGTGCGAAGCCGATCCGGTCGGCGAGCCGTCCCAACATCACCGGCCCGGCCATCGCGGCGACGCCAAAAAGAACCCAATAGCGCGCCCCGGCATCGAGCCCCTGGCCCAGTCCGCGCGCGATGAAATCGACCAGGAACACCATGTGCGGCACCAGCCCCGCCGCGTTCAACGCATAGGCGATGAAAAGCGCGACCAGCGCGGGGCCGAGGCTCGCCTTCCGCGCGTGCGGAAGCGCCTGCGCCGCTGCGGCTTCGCGCGGCCAGCCGCCCCAGGCGGCGATGGTCAGCGCCAGCACCAGCGCGCCCAGGCCGCACCACGCCGCCACCAGCCCTTGGCGCACCAAAAGCGGCACCAAGGTTCCCGAAGCGGCGATGCCGATGCCGACGCCCATGAAGACGATGCCGCTGGCGAAGCCTTGGCGCTCGGGCGGCACCACGCGCAGCGCGGTCGGCGCCGCCAGCACCATTAGTGCCGCCCCGGCCACGCCCGCGGCGAAGCGCCACAGAAAGAACCACGCGAAGGACAGCGGAAAGGCCGAGGCGAAGAACGACACCGCCACCACCAGCATCATCGCTCGCAGCACGTGGGCGGCGTTCATCCGCGCCGTGGCGCGCGCGGTGAACATCGCGCCCACCAGATAGCCTGCAAGATTGGCGGCGCCGAGATAGGCCGCGTCGGCCGGGCTGAACCACTGCGCCGTCACCAGCGCCGGAATGAGCGGCGTGTAGGAGAAGCGCGCGAGCCCGATGCCGACCAGGATGGCGGCGGTTGCCGCCAACGTCGCCGGCCATATGCTGCCGACAGCCCTCACCCTCCCATCGCTGCGCGATGGGTCTCTCCGTCTCCCGTGAAACGGGAGAGGGTGCCGAGCAGCGCGAGGCGGGTGAGGGCTGCTAGGCTTCTCACGCCAGCTCGCTCGCCCAGTCGCGGGTCTCGATGATGGCCTTGAGGCGCTGGAGGAACGAGGCCGCATAGGCGCCGTCGAAGGCGCGGTGGTCGAAGCTCTGGCCGACGAATCCTACGGGCCGCGCGGCGATGGCGTCGCCGTCCGCGGTCTCGACCACGACCGCGCGCTTCTTCACCGCGTCGAGCGACAGGATCGCCACTTGCGGCATGTTGATGATGGCGGCGGTGAAGAGCGTGCCGAAGCTGCCGTTGTTAGAGATGGTGTAGGTGCCGCCCTCGATGTCGGATGGCCCGAGCTTGCCGTCGCGCGCCTTCGCCACCTGGCGCGCGATCGCCTTGGCGAGTCCGGCGGCGGTCATCTCGTCGGCATGCGCCACCACCGGCACGATCAGCCCCTCATGCGCGAGATCGACGGCGATGCCGAGATTGACGTCGCGATGAAGGACGAGCCGGTCCTTGTCGAAGGACGCGTTGACCCGCGGGAACTCGGCGATCGCAAGGCAGGTCGCCCGCGCGACGAAGGGCAGAATGGTCAGGGCCGCGCCGTGCCGCTCGGCAAAGCGCGCCTTGGCCGCCGCGCGCGCCCGCTCGACGGCGGAGAAATCAATCTCCACCGCCTGGAACACGTGCGGGATGGTGCGCCAGGATTCGGCGAGGTGGCTCGCGGTCTGCGCACGGATGCGGTTGAGCGGAAGGACGCTCGCGCCGTCGCGCTGCTTGACGGCGGCGGCGGGCCGCGCGCCCTTCACGTCGGCGGCGGCGATGCGGCGGCCGCCGCGCGCGCGAACGGCCTCGGCGATGGCGGCGAGATCGTGCCCGCCCTCCGTGACGAGGCGGCGCGCGAGCGGTGTCACCTTGAGCCCGAGCGGACCCGTGACGCGGCCGAACGAGCGCTCCGGCGTGCGCACGGCGGCGAAGGCGTCGGCCATGGGCGCAGGCGGCGCGGCGGCCGGCGCAAGCGCGGTCTTGCCGTTACCCTTGGCCGGCGCTCCGCCGCCGAGCACGGCGAGGATGGTGCCCACCGGAACGGTCTCGCCGGCTGCGACGCGAATTTCGGACAAGACGCCGCTCTCGGTCGCCTGCACCTCCATCGTCACCTTGTCGGTCTCGACCTCGAACAGGTTGTCGCCCGCCGCGACCTTGTCGCCGACCGACTTGAACCAGGACGCGACCTTGCCCTCGCGCACCGTCTCGCCGAGCTGCGGCATGAGCACGTCCATGAGGCGGCGCTACCAGCTCACCGAGACATATTGCGTCTCGAGGAACTCGAGCATGCCCTCGTGCGCGCCCTCGCGGCCGAGACCCGACTGCTTGGCGCCGCCGAAGGGCGCCGCCGGGTCCGAGACCACGCCTCGATTGAGGCCGATCATGCCGGCCTCGAGCCGCTCTGAGACGCGCAATCCTCGCGACAGGTCGCTGGTGTAGAGATACGAGACCAGGCCGTATTCGGTGGCGTTGGCCCTGGCGATCGCCTCGTCCTCGGTGCGGAAGGACTGCACCGGCGCCACCGGGCCGAAAATCTCCTCGCTCAGACAGCGCGCGCCCTCGGGCACGTTCACCAGCACTGTGGGCGGATAGTAGAATCCGATGCCGTTGGGGCGCGTGCCGCCGCACACGGCGCGGGCGCCGCGGCCCAGCGCGTCCTCGACCAGCGCCGCCACCTTGTCGCGCGTGTCGGCGTTGACCAAGGGCCCGACCGCGACCCCGTCATCGAGCCCATTGCCCATCTTGAGCGCGCTCATCTTGGCGGCGAACTTCGCGACGAAGGCGTCGTGCACCTTCTCGTGGACGTAAAAGCGGTTGGCCGAGGTGCAGGCCTCGCCCATGTTGCGCATCTTGGCGATCATCGCTCCCTCGACCGCGGCGTCAAGATCGGCGTCCTCGAACACCAGGAACGGCGCGTTGCCGCCCAGCTCCATCGCCGGCCGCACCACGTTGTCGGCCGCCTCGTGCAGGAGCCGCCGCCCCACCTCGGTCGAGCCGGTGAACGAGACGACGCGCACGTGCGGGTCCTGGAGCATGGCGCGCACCACCGCGCCCGACTTGCGCGACGGCAAGATGTTGACGACGCCCGGCGGCACGCCCGCCTCGGCCAGAAGCTCGGCGATCGCCAGCATGGTGAGCGGGGTCTCCGAGGCGGGCTTCAAGACCATGGTGCAGCCGGCGGCCAGCGCCGGCGCGATCTTGCGTGTCCCCATCGCCGCCGGGAAGTTCCACGGCGTCACCAGCACCGCGACGCCGGCGGGCTTGTGCTGCACCAGGATGCGCGCACCCGTCGCCGGCGCGCGCGACACCTGGCCGATATTGCGCGGCGCCTCTTCCGCGTACCAGCGGAAGAACTCCGCCGCATAGGCCGCCTCGGCGCGCGAATCCACCAGCGCCTTGCCGTTCTCGCGCGTCATCAGGCGGGCGAAATATTCCTTCTTGGCGGTGAACAGCTCGAACGCCTTGCGCAGCACCTCGCCGCGCTCGCGCGGCGTGCGCTTGCCCCAGCCGTCAAACGCGTCGGCGGCGGACTGGACGGCGGCGAGCGCGTCCTCGGTGGTGCCGTCGGCGACCTTGGCGATCACCTCCTCGGTCGCGGGGTCATAGACGTCGAAGCGGCCGCCGTCGGAGGCGGGCCGGAACTTGCCGCCGATATAGAGATCGGTCGGCGCGTCGATGGCGGGCTCGTTCCTCATCATCGTCCCTCACGCTTTGAGGCCGCGGCGGATCGTGTCGACGATGCGCGGCACCGTGGGCAGAATCATGTCCTCGAGATTGTCGGCCGCCGGTAGCGGGATGTGCGGCGTGGTGATTCGCACGATCGGCCCGTCGAGGTCCCAGAACGCCTCGTCGGCGGCGATCGAGGCGATCTCGGCGCCCCAGCCGCACAAGCGCGGATTCTCCTCGACCGTGAAGAGGCGGCCGGTGCGCGCGAGCGAACCGAGGATCGCGCGCGTGTCGAG
Source organism: Allostellaceae bacterium (assembly GCA_035604615.1). Classification (GTDB taxonomy): domain Bacteria; phylum Pseudomonadota; class Alphaproteobacteria; order ATCC43930; family CGMCC-115725; genus DATJLY01. The sequence goes on from DATNID010000055.1 coordinate 132,431, forward strand.
CGGCACCAGCGAGCGCAGGTCGATCACCTCGACCTCCACGCCGTGCTCGCGTGCGAGAATTTCCGCCGCCTCGAGCGCGCGCGGCACCATCAGCGCCAGCGCCAGCACGGTGGCGTCGCCGCCCGGCCGCGCGATGGTCGCGGTGCCGAGCCGGTCAACGATCTCGCCGTCGGGCACGTCGCCCTTCATGCCGTAAAGCGACTTGTGCTCGAAGAAGATCACCGGATCGGGATCGCGCACCGCGGCGGCGAGAAGTCCGATCACGTCGCGCGGATTGGACGGCGCCACCACCTTGAGGCCCGGGATCATCATGGCCCAGTTCTCGACGCTCTGGCTGTGCTGCGCGCCGAAGCGCGAGCCGGCGCCGTTGCCAGTGCGCACGACGAGCGGGCACTTGACCTGGCCGTTCGACATGTAGCGCGATTTGGGGAACTCGTTGGCAATATAATCGAAGCACACCGCAAGAAAATCCGAGAACATGATTTCGGCGATGGGCTTCAGCCCGGTCATCGCCGCGCCCATCGCGGCGCCCAGGATCGCCTGCTCCGAAATCGGGGTGTCACGCACGCGCTTGGGCCCGAACTGCTCGAGAAGGCCGACGGTCGCCTTGAACACGCCGCCCGCGCCGGCCACGTCCTCGCCCAGGAAGACGACATCGGGGTCGCGCGCCATCTCCTGCGCGATGCCCCGCGCGACCGCGTCGCGATAGGTCAGTTCCGCCATGCCCAGCCTCCGTCGGCATAGACGTCGGTGGTCAGGATGTCCGCAGGCGGGGGCGGCGCGGCCTTGCATGCCTCAGTCGCGGCGTCGAGCTGGCGCTTCGAGTCCTGCTCGATGCGCTCGATCGCCGCCGCGTCCATGCCGAAATCGAGGAGGCGCCTGCGGTAGAGTTTGACCGGATCGCGTTTCAGCCAGTCCTCGAGCTCGCCGGGCGGCCGGTATTTCGCCGGATCGGCGCGAGAATGGCCGCTGTGGCGATAGGTCATGCATTCGATGAGCGACGGCCCCTTGCCGGCGCGGGCGCGGACATAGGCCTGGCGCGCGGTGCGGAAGACGATGTCGGCGTCGTTGCCGTCGATGACGATGCGCTCGAGCCCGTAGGATGCGGCACGGTCCGCCGCCGGATGCTCGACCGCGGTGACGCTGCCGATCGGCGTGTATTCCATGTAGAGATTGTTCTCGCATACGAAGATCACCGGCAGCTTCCACACCGCGGCGAAATTGAGCGCCTCGTGGAAAGCGCCGATATTGGTGGTGCCGTCGCCGAAGAAGCACACCGAGACGTCACGGTCGCCCTTGTATTGCGCGCGCCAGGCCGCGCCGCAGGCGATCGGCAGATGCGCGCCGACGATGGCATAGGAGCCCATCACGCCGTGCTTGACCGAGGTCAAATGCATCGAGCCGCCCTTGCCGCGCATCAGGCCGTTGTCGCGCTGCATCAGCTCGCCCAGCACTTGCTCCATCGGCACGCCGCGTGCGAGCGTGTGGGCGTGGCCGCGATAGGTGCAGAAGCTGAGATCGCCGGGCTCCATCGCCTGCGCGAAGCCGGCGGCGATCGCCTCCTGGCCGAGCGAGAGATGGCTCGTGCCCTTGACCAGGTTCTGCAGGAACAGCTCGTAGGCCCGCTGCTCGCAGTCGCGGATCTCGACCTGCCGGCGATAAAGCTCGAGACGGGTCGCCTCGCCGATGTCGTCGTTGCGACGGTCGATGGTCTTGAGCTGCGGGCGGGTCTTCACGTCGCCTCCCTTGCGTTCTCGTTGGCGTGCCGGCGTTTGGCGCAACGATGCCCCTCGCGGCTGGCGCGTGTCAATGTGGCCGGGACCCCTGGACAGGCGCCGCGCCGGCGGCTATATGGAGGTGTCGGCCGCGTTTCGGCCGATTTCCGTCAGAACGGTTGCAGGGCCGTGCAAAGCGCACGGTACAGGCTCGGTCGTTCTGCGGAAGCGGGTTGACGTTGTTGTTTGGCGCGCATATAAGCGCGTTCCCCGTTGTTTGGGGTTGGTCTTTGACATTGTTGGTTGGAGAAGGGATGCGCAGGCGGCGGCGCGGTGGTGCCGTGCTTGCGCATTATGGAAGGA